>NZ_BAAASB010000016.1:0-187873 GCF_039532665.1 Streptomyces amakusaensis
GGGGTGGGTGGGGAGGGGGGAGGGGGGAGGCCCCCGGGGGTGGTCATGGGAGCTCCTTGAGTCCGAGGCCGGTCAGGAGGTCTCGGGCGAGGGCGAGTTCCGCGGCGATGCCGTCCGCGAGCTGGGCGCGGTTGCGGGGGCGCAGCGCGGTGGGGAGGGCCTGCCAGGTGTAGGTCTCGACTTCGAGGTGGCGGACCAGTGGTGCGGCTTGGCCGACGAGCCGGGTCAGGGTGTCCTGGAGGACGGGGAGGGTGGAGGTGAGGGGTGGGGCGGGCGGGGCGTGGAGGGGGACGTGGAAGTGGGCGCGCCAGGGTGCGCCGTCGGGCAGGGCTTCCTGGTTGAGGGCTTCGTGGAGGTCGTCGGTTCCGCGCAGGCCGGCGGCGGTGCGGGTGCGGGTCTGGTGGAGGAAGCGGGGTTCGGCGAAGGCGGCGAGGGCGGTGCGTACGTCGGGGAGGTGGGGTTCTTCGGCGTGGAGGGCGGCGGACAGCTGTGCTTTGGGGATGGTGATGCCGGCGTTGGTGAGTCGGGTGAGTGCGGTGGCGGGGTCTTCGAAGGAGGTGGCGAGGTGGCAGGTGTCGACGCAGACGCCGATTCGGGGGGATCCGATCGCGGTGAGGGGTTCGATGGCGTCGGCGGTGGTTTCGACGGCGCAGCCTGGTTCGGGTTCGAGTCCGACGCGGATGGATTTTCCGGTGAGTTCCGCCAGGGCGTCCAGTCGTTGGGCGAGGGTGGTGAGGGCTGTTCGGGCGGTGGTGGCGGCCGCGGTGTCGAAGTGGGTGCGCCAGGCGAGCGGGAGGGTGGAGATGGTGCCTTCGGTGATGTCGTCGGGCAGGAGTGCGGCGAGTAGTCGGGCGAGGTCGGTGGTGTGGGAGAGGCGTTCGGGTTCGGTCCAGTCGGGTCGGTAGACGCGGTGTTTGACGTGGCCTGTGCCGAATCCTTCGTAGGGGAAGCCGTTGAGGGTGACGACTTCGAGTCCTCGGCGGTCGAGTTCGGCGCGTAGTGCGCGTTGTGCGGAGGGGTCGGCGATCAGGGTGCCGGCGGCGGCTTTGGCGAGCCAGAGGCCGATGCCGAGTCGGTCGCGGCCGAGTCGTCTGCGTACGGGTTCGCAGTGGTCGCGGAGTTGGGCGAGGACTCCGTCGAGGGTTTCGGCGGGGTGGACGTTGGTGCTGTAGGCGAGGTGGACGGTGGTGCCGTCGGGGTGGCGGAAGCGCATGGGGGTGGCCTCTCATTCCCCGCCGCGGAGGATGGAGTTTCCCTGGTGGAGGGGTGGGGGTGGGGTGGTGTCGAGCTGGAGGCGTCCGCTGAGTCCGTAGAAGGTGACGGGGTTGCGCCAGAGGACTTGGTCGACGTCGTCGTCGGTGAATCCGGCGGTGAGCATGGCGTCGCCGACTTTGCGGGTGGCGAGGGGGTCGCTCTTGCCCCAGTCGGCGGCCGAGTTGACGAGGATTCTCTCGGTTCCGTGGGTTCGGAGGAGGGTGACCATGCGGTCTTCGTCCATCTTGGTGTCGGGGTAGATGGAGAAGCCGAGCCAGCAGCCGCTGTCAGTGGCGTGTTCTACGGTTGTTTCATTGAGGTGGTCGAGGAGGACTCGCTCCGGGGGGAGGTCTGATTCCCGGATGACGTCGAGGGTGCGGTGGAGTCCGGCGAGCTTGTCGCGGTGCGGGGTGTGTACGAGGGCGGGCAGGCCGTGTTCGGCGGCGAGCTGGAGTTGGGCGGCGAGTGCGGTGTCCTCGGCGGGGGTCATGGAGTCGTAGCCGATTTCGCCGACGGCGACGACGGAGTCTTTGACGAGGTAGCGGGGCAGTTCTTCGAGTACGGGTGTGCAGCGGGGGTCGTTGGCCTCTTTGGGGTTGAGGGCGATGGCGCAGTGGTGGGCGATGCCGTATTGGGCGGCGCGGAAGGGTTCCCAGCCGAGGAGTGCGTCGAAGTAGTCGTGGAAGCTGGCGGGTGAGGTGCGGGGCTGGCCCAGCCAGAAGGCGGGTTCGACGAGGGCGCGGATGCCTGCCGTGTGCATCGCCCGGTAGTCGTCCGTGGTGCGGGAGGTCATGTGGATGTGCGGGTCGAAGATGCGCATCAGGTCTCCTTGGGCGGCTCGCCGGTGAGGGTCTGTACGCGGGTCAGGTCGGGGGGTGTGGTGCGGCCTGCGGCGGTGCGTTCGGCGGTGTAGTCGGTGAGCATGCGGGCGAGTTCGCGGTCGCCTCGGGCTCGGCGTTCCAGGTCGGCGACGGTGTCGAGGGGGACGCCGGTGAAGAGGCATTTGAGGATCGCGTGCCGCCAGGAGTGGGCGTCGAGGTGTTGGGCGGCGTAGGGGCCGAGGGCTGCGGCGATGAGTCGGGTGTCGTGGGTGCGCAGGGCGTCTTCGACGAGTGGGAGTGCGGCGGTGGGCGGGGTGAGGCTGTCCAGGTGAGGGAGGGCGAGGAGCAGGGCTCGGCGTTCGGCGGCGCTGCCGTGGTGGTAGAGGCGGGTGAGGGTGGGTGGGTCGGGTCTGGCCGCGGTGAGGAGGAGGGCGCGTACGGGGTCGGCGTTGTGTCGGCCGCAGTGGCGGCCGGCGGTGGCGAATCGGGTCTCCCAGGCGGGTTGGCGGGTGGTGGCTTCGGTGAGGGCGTGGTCGAGCCAGGTGCGGGCGGTGGCGTCGAGGCGGGTGTCGAGTTCGGTGCGGGGGGTCAGCACGCGGTCGCTTCCTGGGTCCGGAGGAAGTCGAGGGAGGTGCGGGCGAGTTCGGGGCCCGCGTGGGAGTGGCGGGGCAGTTCTACGACGGTGAGGCCCTGGTAGCCGATGTCGGTGAGGGCGTGGAGTACGGGTGGGAAGTCGATGTCGCCGTCGCCGAGGGGGAGGTGTTCGTGGATGCCTCGGCGCATGTCCTCGATCTGGACGTGGCGGAGCCAGGGGGCTGCGGTGCGGACGCAGTCGGCGGGGGGCTGGTCTTCGAGGCATTGGCAGTGGCCGATGTCGAGGGTGAGTCCGAGGGGTTCGGGGTCGCCGAGGAGTCCGCGCAGATGGTGGAAGTCGTCGAGGGTGGCGAGGAGGTGGCCGGGTTCGGGTTCGATGGCGAGGGGGATTCCGGCGGTGTGTGCGGCGTGGAGTGCTGGGGTGAGGGATTCCGCCAGGCGTTTCCAGGCGGTGGCGGGGTCGGTGTGGTGGGGGGTGGTGCCGCTGAAGCAGTGGACGGCGTGTGCTCCGAGGTCGGTGGCGATGCGGAGGGCGGTGATGAGGAGGTTGGTGCGGGTGGCGCGGGCGTCGAGGTCGGGGTCGAGGAGGGAGGGGCCGTGTTTGTGGCGGGGGTCCAGGATGTAGCGGGCTCCGGTTTCGATGGTGACGTGGAGGCCGAGTTCGCCGAGCCGGGTGGCGGTGTGCCGGGTGCGGGCGGGGAGGTCGGGGGCGAGGGGGTCGAGGTGCATGTGGTCGAGGGTGAGTCCGACGCCGTCGTAGCCGAGGTCGGCGAGGAGGGCGAGGGCGTCGTCGAGGCGTAGGTCGGTGAGCCCGTTGGTGCCGTAGCCGTAGCGGAGGGGGTGCGGGTGGGTGGGGGCGGGCCTCATGTGGGGGTGATCCTCCGGGCGAGTCCGCGGGCGAGGGGGGCGAGGGTCATGAGGGTGAGGGCGGTGAGGGTGCCGGTGGGGCTGTGGTGGTGGGCGGCGAGGGCGGATTGGAGGGGGATGAGGGCGCGGATGCCGCTGCCGACGGCGTGCTGGGTGAGGCGCGGGGAGGGGTTGAGTGCGGCGTGGAGGTAGGGGGTGGCGGCGGTCTGTGCGTAGTGGGTGGCGAGGGTGGTGCGCAGGAGTCGTCCGGGGGGTGAGGGGGGGCCGGTGGCGGTGAGGGCGGCGAGGGTGAGGGCGGCGGCGAGGGCGGTGAGGGGGGCGGTGGTGGAGCCGCCGTGTGCTTCGTGTCGTGAGACGGCGGTGACGGAGCAGGTGTGGGCGGCGAGGGTGAGGGCGGCGGGCAGCGCGGTGCGGAGGGCGGCCGCGGGCGGCGGCTTCCGGTGCGGGCGCGTGGTGGGCGTGGCGGTGGCGGTGGCTCCGAGGAGGAGGTCGAGTGCTCTTGCCGCGCCCATCGCCGCGGGGCCGGCGGGGGTGTGTTTGAGGTGGAGGTCGTAGGCCCAGACGGTGGCGGCGAGGGTGGTGGCGACGGTCAGTGCGGGGCGGCCGGCTCGGGCGGCGAGGGTGAGGCCTGTGGTGGTGAGGACGGTGGCCGCGGTGAGGGCGGCGGTGGGGGTGACGCGTCCTGAGGGGATGGGCCGGTGGGGGCGGTCTCTGGTGTCTTCCTCGCGGTCGGCCCAGTCGTTGAGGGCCATGCCCGCCTCGTAGAGGCAGAGGGAGGCTCCGAGCGCGAGTGCGGTGCCTCGGTTCGGGCGGATGCCGAGGGTGGCCGCGCCGGTGAGGGTGTCGCCGGGGACGGTGGCGAGTGCGGAGACGCGGAGGAGTTCGGCCCAGGCTCGCGCCCGGTCTCGTGGGGTGCGCCGGTCCGGGTCGGGTGCGGCGGCGGCCGGGGAGTGGGCGGGCGCGGGTGGGTGCCGGGGGCCGGGGGTGGTGAGGCGGCGGAGTGCGGTGCGGAGGCGGGTGGCCGGGGGGCGGGGGCGGGCGATGCGGCCGAGGAGGGTCATCGGGTCTCCCCCAGGCGTCGGGCGAGGGCGAGGAGTTCGGTGAACTGTTCGTGGAGGGAGGCGGGGCCGCCGTCGGGGTCCTTGAAGTAGAAGCCGAGCTGGGGCAGGGGGCCGGTGAGTCCGGCTTCGTGGGCGCGGGCGGCCAGCCGGGCGAGGTCGAGGACGAGGGGGGCGGCGAGCGCGGAGTCGCAGCCCTGCCAGATGGTCTGGAGGATCGTGCGGGAGCCGAGGAAGCCGTCGAAGGCGATGTGGTCCCAGGCGGTCTTCCATTCGCCGAGGGCGGGGACCTCGTCGATGTGGACGTCCCCCTCGGGGGTGTGGCCGAGGGTGTCGGTGAGGACGCGTTCCTTGCCCTTGTTCTTGGCGGCCGCGGCGGCCGGGTCGGCGAGGGCGGCGCCGTCTCCGCCGCCGAGCAGGTTGGTGCCGGACCAGGCGCGGACGGTGAGGGCGCGCTGCGTGAGCATGGGGGCGAGTACGGAGCGGAGCAGGGTCTGTCCGGTTTTGCCGTCGCGGCCCGCGTGGGGTGGTGCGCCGGGTGCTGTGGCGGTGTCGGCGAGGGCGGGGGTGCGGAGTCCGGTGGAGGGGGTGAAGTTGATGTAGGGGGAGCCGGTGCGGAGGGCTGCGGCGGCGTAGAGGGAGCTGGGGGTGAGGCGGGTGGTGCCGGGTGGGGGCGCTGGTTCGGTGGAGGCGAGGTTGATGACGACGACGCGGGTGAGGGCGTGGTGTTCGCGGAAGTCGGTGATGTCGGCGGTGAATCGCCGGATGAGTTGTTCGTCGGTGCGGGTGTCGCCGGGTTGGGGGCCGCCGGGGCGGATGGCCCGGTCGGCCGCGGTGAGTTCGGTGTGGATGGCGGTGGTGAGTCCGTGGGGCAGTGCGCCGGCGGCGGTGAGGGCTTCGGCGCGTTTGGGCAGGGGGCAGTCGGTGGTGTCGTGGCCGCCGAAGACGAGGGAGTCGAGGGCGGGGAGGCGGGCGTCGGCGAAGGGTGGGGTTTCGGTGAGGAGGCCGGTGGGCGGGTGCAGTCCGGCGGTGAGTGCCGCGCATCCGGCGATGGTGGTGGTGGCGACGGAGCCGCGTGCTCCGATGAGCCAGACTCCGGTGTGCGTTCTCTCGTTCGGCACGTACCGCTCGCCTTTCTGGCCGGTGTTTCCGAAGGGGTGGGGCGGCGGGCGGGGGTACGGCGTCTCCCCGCCCGCCGCGGTCGGTGGGGTGGGTCAGCCGGGGAGTTCCTTGAGGGTGATGTCGCGGAAGGAGACCTGGTCGTCCGGTCCGTGGTTCTGGAGGCCGATGTGTCCGTCGGTGAGGCTGCGTTCGGGGTCGGTGTTGGTGAAGCTGTTGATCTTGGAGCCGTTCAGGAAGACCTGGACGTTCTCGCCTCGGACCTTGATCTCGTAGGTGTTCCACTGGCCAGGGGGTCGCAGTACCCGGTCGCGGGCTCTGAGGTCGGCGGATTTGAAGCCGTAGACGGAGCCGGTGGTGCGGTCGGGTGTGTCGGTGGCGTCGATCTGGATCTCGTAGCCGTGGTTGACGGCGGACCAGGGGTCGTCGGAGGCGGGGAAGCCGATGAAGACTCCGGAGTTGGAGTCGCCGGTGATCTTCCAGTCCAGTTCGAGGGTGTAGGCGTGGAGTTCTCTGGCCTGGTACCAGAGCATTCCCATGCCGTCCTCGGTGCGCAGTTCGGCGTTGGCGACGGTGAATTTCCCGGGGCCGGCCTGCTTCCAGCCGTTGAGGGTCTTGCCGTTGAAGAGGGGGCGTTCGCCGGTCTTGGGCCGGCAGTCGGCCGTGACCTGTCCGGAGGCGTAGCGCAGTGCGCCGAGGAGGTGTTGGCGGAAGTCGGGTTCGGCGTAGGAGGTCTTGGTGTGTCCGCCGCCGGTGTAGAAGGAGCGGCCGCCCTGGTAGGTCTGGCACCAGGCGATGGGGTGGTCGCCGTTCATGGTGCCGCCCTCGTAGGTGGTTTCGTCGAGGGTGGCGAGGACTCGGGTGCGGTCGCGGGGGTTGGCGGCGTAGTTGTACCACTCGTCGGTGCGCTGCCATTCCTGGCCGAGGTGCTGGGTGGCGGGGTGGCTGTGGTCTTCGACGCGGACGGTGGCGGGCTGGATCCGGGGGTGGGAGCTGAAGTACGCGCCGACGAGTTCGCCGTAGAAGGGCCAGTCGTACTCGGTGTCGGCGGCGGCGTGGACGCCGAGGTAGGCGCCGCCGGTGGTGATGTAGTTCTCGAAGGCTTGTTGCTGGGCGGCGTTGAGGACGTTTCCGGTGGTGGAGAGGAAGACGACGGCGTCGTAGCGGGCGAGGTTGCTGGTGGTGAACTGGCCTGCGGTCTCGGTGGAGTCGACGGTGATGTTGCTGGTTCTGCCGAGTTCTTTGAGTGCGGTGATGCCGGTGGGGATGGAGTCGTGGCGGTAGCCGGCGGTTTTGGAGAAGACGAGGACGCGTTTGGCGGTCCGGTCGCGGGGGCTGTTGGAGAGGATGAAGTCGTCGAGGTCGTAGAGGGCTCCGCTGCCGCCCTTGAAGACGAGGAAGAGTTCGGTGGTCTTCTTGGGGACGGATCTCAGGGCGATGTCGATGTCCTGGAAGGTCTCCCAGCCGCCGGTGACGGGGACGGCGCTGGATCCGAGGATGGTGCCGCCGGGGGATCCGGTGCGGACTTCGAGGAAGCCGCCGGCTCCGTTGGAGGAGATCCGGGCGGTGAGTTTGGTGGATCCGGTCAGGTTGTAGGGCTTGAAGGAGATCCAGTCGTCGTTGTGGATGTCGCCGACGGTTTTGCCGCCGTTGGCGGTGGCTTTGTTGTAGGTGCGGACGCCGGCCGATCCGGTGTAGTGCTCGGCCTGGCGGTGGCGGGGCTGGAGCTGTACCTGGTCGTGGGTGGTGAGGGGGGCCTGGCCGCCGCCTCCGCCGTCGGTGTATTCGGCGTCGAAGACGCCGAAGATGTTGGCGTTGGGGTCGTGTCCGCCGTCGGACGAGGTTTTGATGGTGCCGGTGCATCCGTTGGCGGAGGTGATGGGGTGGCCGTGGCTGTCGTGGCCGAGGATGTAGCTGACTTTGATTTTGGCGCAGTCGACGGTGCCGTCCTCTGCGTCGGTGGCCTTGACCTTGAAGGGGATCTCGTCGCCGAAGCTGAAGAGGGATCCGTCTTCGGGGAGTTGCAGGGTGACTTTGGGGGCGGTGTTGCCGACGACGACGCGGACGCCGGCGGAGCCGGTGCGGCCGCTGGGGTCTTTGGCGGTGAGGGTGGCGGTGTAGGTGCCGTTGGTGCGGTAGACGTGGGTGGGGTTGGCTTCGGTGGAGGTGGTGCCGTCGCCGAAGTCCCAGTGGTGGGTGAGGGTGTCGCCGTCGGCGTCGGTGGTGCCGGCGGAGGAGAGGGCCACGCTCAGCGGTGCTTTTCCGGAGGTTCTGTTCGCGGTGGCCTCGGCGACGGGCGAGCGTCCGCCGGTGGCGTTCTCGATGCGGTAGAGCGCGGAGTTGTGGTCGCCGCCGAACCAGGCGGTGCCGTAGTCGAGTACATAGAGCGCGCCGTCGGGGCCGAAGGCCATGTCCATGACCTGGGTGCCGGTCCAGGGGAAGGCGTTGATGGTGCTGACGGCGCCGTCGGGGCCCTGTTCGATGCGTTTGATCCAGCGGCGGCCGAATTCTCCGGCGAAGTAGTCGCCGTCGTAGGCCTCGGGGAATTTGACCAGGGAGGGGTTGGCGGGGTCGTAGCGGTAGACGGGTCCGCCCATGGGGGATTCGGAGCCGCTGCCGAAGGCGGGCAGTGAGCCGCCGTCGTAGACGATCCACGCTTTCTGCGCGGCGGGCAGATCGACGAGTCCGGTGTTGTGGGGGGAGTCGTTCTTGGGGGCCGCGCAGTTGAAGGCGGCTCCGGGGGTCTTGGTGGCGAAGTCGTAGTCGACGTAGGGCTCGCCGGCGACGTTGCAGAGGGGCCAGCCGAAGTTCCCGGGGCCGGTGACGCGTACGAAGCCGACTTTTCCGGCCGGGCCGCGTGCCGGGTCGGCGGCGGCGGCGTCGGGGCCGTAGTCGCCGACGTAGAGGTGGCCGGTCTTCTGGTCGACGCTGAAGCGGAAGGGGTTGCGGAAGCCCATCGCGTAGATCTCGGGGCGGGTCCTGGCGGTGCCGGGCGCGAAGAGGTTGCCGGTGGGGACGGTGTAGGAGCCGTCGGCGGCGACCTTGATGCGGAGTATTTTGCCGCGCAGGTCGTCGGTGTTGGCGGAGGTGCGGCGGGCGTCGTAGGCGGGGTTGCGGCCGGGCCGTTCGTCGATGGGGGTGTATCCGTCGGAGGCGAAGGGGTTGGAGTCGTCGCCGGTCGACAGATAGAGGTTGCCCTGTGCGTCGAAGTCGATGTCCCCGCCGACGTGACAGCAGATGCCCCGGGTCGCGGGGACGTCGAGGATCTTCTTCTCGCTGGCGTTGTCGAGGGTGCCGTCGGGCTTGAGGACGAAGCGGGAGAGCCGGTTGACGCCGTCGAAGCGGGCGAAGTCGGCGGCGGTGCCGGTGGTGGGGGCGTCGCCTGCCGGGGTGGCCAGGGGTGGCGCGTAGTACAGGTAGATGAAGCGGTTCTGGCTGAACCCGGGGTCGAGGCCGATGCCCTGGAGGCCTTCTTCGTCGTGGGTGTAGACGGGGACGGTGCCGGCGAGGCGGGTGGTGCCCGCGCTGTCGGTGAGCCGCAGTTCGCCGTTGCGGGAGGTGTGCAGCACGCTGCGGTCGGGGAGGACGGCCAGCGATATGGGCTCGCCGGTCTCGGCCGCGCCCTTGGCCAGGGTGACCTGCTGGAATTGTTCGGCTGCCGGGTCCGGGGCGGGGTCGGCGGCGGCCTGGGGCGCGCCGAGGGCGAGGGTGGAGGCGGCGAGCAGGAGGCCGGTGACGAGTGCGAGGGTCCGGCGCGCTCGTGGCAGTGGCCGGTACTGCGGCCGTGGTCGTGGTCGTGTCCTTCGGGCTGGGGGGTTCCTGTGCGGGTTCGCGTGCACGTGATCCTCCGGAATGGACCGGTCGGGCGGGCGGGCTGCCGTGGAACCGGAGTGCGCCGTCACACCGGGCACGACCTAGGTGCTGTACACATCTGGGACGGTAGACGCGTAGGTACGGATCGGATAGCCCTTGCGTGGTGCCTAAGTCGGCCTTTCTCCCGCGACAGGACAAAGCCGGGGCGGGGCGTGGCGGAGCGTCCGGCGGCGGGGCCGGCCGTCCGGTCCGGACCTGCGGTGAGGCCTGTGGTGAGGGCCTGTGGTGAGGGGTGCCGGGGTGTCAGTCGCCGGAGCCGAAGGCGGCGTCGAAGGCTGCGGCCGGGGGGTCGAAGTCGAACTGCCGCAGATGGGCGAGTGCCTGGGGCGCGCCGGTGAGCCGGTCCATTCCGGCGTCCTCCCATTCCACGGAGACGGGCCCTTGGTAGTCGATGGAGCGCAGCATCCGGAATACGTCTTCCCAGGGGACGTCGCCGTGTCCTGCGGAGACGAAGTCCCAGCCGCGCCGGGGGTCTCCCCAGGGGAGGTGGGAGCCGAGCCGGCCGTTGCGTCCGTCGAGTCGTCTGCGGGCTTCTTTGCAGTCGACGTGGTAGATGCGGTCGCGGAAGTCGTAGAGGAAGCCGACGGGGTCGATGTCCTGCCAGACGAAGTGGCTGGGGTCGAAGTTGAGGCCGAAGGCGGGGCGGTCGCCGAGGGCGGTGAGGGCGCGCCGGGTGGTCCAGTAGTCGTAGGCGATCTCGCCGGGGTGGACCTCGTGGGCGAAGCGGACTCCTTCGGCGTCGAAGGTGTCGAGGATGGGGTGCCAGCGTTCGGCGAAGTCCTCGTAGCCTCGGTCGATCATGGTGGGGGGTACGGGCGGGAACATGGCGACGAGGTGCCAGATGGCGGAGCCGGTGAATCCGATGACGGTGTCGACGCCGAAGGCGGCGGCGGCGCGTGCGGTGTCCCGGAGTTCGGCGGCGGCTCGTCGGCGTACGCCTTCGGGTTCGCCGTCGCCCCAGATCCTGGCGGGCAGGATGCCGCGGTGGCGTTCGTCGATGGGGTTGTCGCAGACGGCCTGGCCGACGAGGTGGTTGGAGACGGCCCAGCAGTTCAGTCCGTACTTCTCCAGGAGGGCGTGCCGGCCGGGGAGGTAGGCGGGGTCGGCGAGTGCGCGGTCGACTTCGAAGTGGTCTCCCCAGCAGGCGAGTTCGAGGCCGTCGTAGCCGAAGTCGCGGGCGAGTCGGCACACCTCTTCCAGGGGCAGGTCGGCCCATTGGCCGGTGAAGAGTGTGAAGGGTCGTGGCATGGTGCTCGGCCTCCCTCGTTCCGGTTCACGGCTGTACGGGCACGGGCTGTACGGGTGTGGGCTCTGCGGGCACGGGCTCTGCGGGCACGGGCTGCGCGGGTGCGGATTGTGTGGGTACGGGGGTGTGGACGGAGTTCTTCCGGGCGCTCTCCTCGACGGCGGCGAGGACGCGCTGGACCTGGAGTCCGTCGGCGAAGGAGGGTTCGGGCCGGGTGCCGTGGGCGATGGCTTCGATCAGGTCGCGGGCCTGGTGGGTGAAGGTGTGTTCGTAGCCGAGGGCGTGGCCGGGCGGCCACCAGGCCCGTAGGTAGGGGTGGTCGGGTTCGGTGACGAGGATGCGGCGGAAGCCGGCGGAGGCGGCGGGTTCGGTGTGGTCGTGGAAGGAGAGTTCGTTGAGGCGTTCCAGGTCGAAGGCGAGTGAGCCGCGTTCGCCGTTGATCTCGAAGCGGAGGGCGTTCTTTCGGCCTGTTGCCATGCGGGTGGCTTCGAAGGAGGCGAGTGCGCCGGAGGCGAGCCGTCCGTTGAAGAGGGCCGCGTCGTCGACGGTGACGGTTCCGTATCCCCCGGCGGCGGTGGAGTCGTGGGGCAGGGGGCGTTCGCGGACGAAGGTCTCGGTGAGTGCGCTCACTCCGGTGAGGAGTTCGCCGGAGAGGTGCTGGGCGAGGTCGACGATGTGGGCCCCGAGGTCTCCGAGCGCGCCGGAGCCCGCGTGTTGTCGCAGCAGTCGCCAGGTGAGGGGGGCGGCGGGGTCGACCAGCCAGTCCTGGAGGTAGCTGAAGCGGAGGTGGCGCAGGGTGCCGAGGCGGCCTTCGGCGATGAGCCGGCGGGCGTGGGCGACGGCGGGGACCCGGCGGTAGTTGAAGCCGGTCATGGCGACTTGGCCGCGGGTCCGGGCGCGGTCGGCGGCGGCGGACATGGTTTCGGCTTCGGCGACGGTGTTGGCGAGGGGTTTCTCGCACAGGACGTGTTTGCCGGCTTCGAGGGCGGCGACGGCGATCTCGGCGTGGAGGTCGCCGGGGGCGCAGATGTCGACGAGCTGGACATCGTCGCGGGCGACGAGGGCGCGCCAGTCGGTCTCGGCTGCGGCCCAGCCGTGCCGGGCGGCGGCGGCGTGGACGGCGGTGCGGTCGCGGCCCGCGATCGCGGCGAGCACGGGCCGCAGGGGCAGGTCGAAGACGCGGGCGGCGGTGCGCCAGCCCTGTGAGTGGGCGGCTCCCATGAACGCGTGTCCGACCATGCCGACGCCGAGTGCCGGCGGTGGCCCGGCCTCGCTGTCGCTCTGTTCCGTACGGTCCATCTGTAGGGGTTCCTCCTCGTGGGTCTGCGCGGTGGTGGCGCGGTCGCCGGTCGGTCCGGTCCGGTCCGGTCGGTCCGGTCAGCTGAAGCCGGTGGGGAGGTACTGGTCGACGTTGTCCTTGGTGACGACGGCGGAGTAGAGGGTGATGGTGGCGGGGATCTCCAGTTCGGCCAGGCCGCCGACGCCTTTGCCCTGGGCGACGGCGCGGGCGATGTCGATGGCGGAGGCGGACATCGTCGGCGGGTAGAGCACGGTGGCCTTGAGGACGCTGTCGTCGGCCTTGATGGCGTCCATGGCGGATTTCGCGCCGGCGCCGCCGACCATCAGGAAGCCGTCGCGGCCGGCTTGGGCGATGGCGCGCAGTGCGCCGACTCCCTGGTCGTCGTCGTGGTTCCAGAAGGCGTCGAAGTCGCTCTGGGCCTGGAGGAGCTGGGCGGTCTTCGCCTGTCCGGACTCGACGGTGAAGTCGGCGGCCTGGCGGGCGACTTTGGTGATGTTGGGGTAGTTCTTGAGGGCGTCGTCGAAGCCTTTGGTGCGCTGTCTGGTGAGTTCGAGGCTGTCGACTCCGGCGAGTTCGATGACTTTGGCGCCGGTCTTGTTCTTGAGGTGTTCGCCGATGTAGCGGCCGGCGTTGAGGCCCATGCCGTAGTTGTCGCCGCCGATCCAGCAGCGGTAGGCCTGGGGGGAGGCGAAGACGCGGTCGAGGTTGATGACGGGGATGCCGGCTCTCATGGCCTGGAGGCCGACCTGGGTGAGGGCTTTGCCGTCGGCGGGGAGGATGACGAGGACGTCGACCTTTTTGTTGATCAGTGTCTGGATCTGACCGATCTGGGCGGCGGTGTCGTTGGAGCCCTCGGTGATCTCCAGGGTGACGTCGGAGTATTTCTTCGCGCGGGCGCGGGCGTTGTCGTTGATGGCGTTGAGCCAGCCGTGGTCGGCCTGGGGTCCGGCGAAGCCGATGGTGACGGCTTTGCCCGGCCGGTCGTCCGCGGCGGGCGCGGGGTCGTTCGCGGGGCTGTTCGCGGGCTTCTTCCCGGCGGGTTCATTGCTGGTACAGGCGGTGAGGACGGCGCCCGCCGAGACGGCGGCGGTGCCGAGGAGGATGCCTCTGCGGCTGGGTACGGGGCTCTGTGGCATGGCGGGACCGGCCCTTCGGAGGGGTTTCCAGGGGGTGGGTTCGTGCGGACGGGGCGGTGGGCCGGGTCAGGTGCGGCCCTCGCGCAGGGTGCGGTGCTGGACCAGGACGGCGGCGACGATGATCGCGCCCTTGGCGATCTGCTGGACGGCGCTCTCCAGGTTGTTGAGGGCGAAGATGTTGGTGATCGTGGTGAAGATCAGGACGCCGAGGAGGGAGCCGGTGATGGTGCCCCGGCCGCCGCTGAGCAGGGTGCCGCCGATGATGGCCGCGGCGATGGCGTCCAGCTCGTAGAGGTTGCCGTTGGTGTTCTGGCCGGAGCCGGAGAGCACGATCAGCATGAAGGCGGCGATGCCGCAGCAGAGTCCGGAGAGCAGATAGAGGTACAGGCGCTGGCGGCGGACGTCGATGCCGGCGAGCCGGGCGGCTTCCGGGTTGCCGCCGACGGCGAGGGTGCGGCGGCCGAAGGTGGTGCGGTTGAGCAGCAGCAGGCCGAGGGCGACGACGACCGCGAAGACGAGGACCAGCGGCGGGACGCCGAGGATGTTGGCGTCCTTGACGCCGAGGTCGAGCACGGAGTCCACGGTGACGATCTGGGTCTTGCCGTCGGTGATCTGAAGGGCGAGTCCCCGGGCGGAGGCGAGCATCGCGATGGTCGCGATGAACGGCACCATGCCCCCGTAGGCGATCAGCACTCCGTTGACCAGTCCGCAGCCGACGCCCACGGCGACGGCGGTGAAGAGGATGCCGGTGAATCCGTACTCCTGGGTGGCGACGGTGGTCGCCCACACCGAGGAGAGCGCCACGATCGCGCCGACCGACAGATCGATGCCGCCGCTGGTGATGACGAAGGTCATGCCGACGGTGACGACGCCGATGACGGACGCCTGGGTGAGGACGAGCTGAAGGTTGCTGGTGGCGAGGAACTCCTCGGGGCGGGTGAGGCCGCCGACGACGATCAGGGCGGCGAGTACGCCGAGGAGCGAGAGGGTGCGGATGTCGGCGCGCGCCACCGGCGCGGGGCGGGGGTCGCCGCGCCGGGGCTGCGGTGTCTTCGGGGGGCCGGCGGGGTCGTCCCGCCGGGCCGGTGTGGCCGGCTGCGTCATGCCGCCGGGCTCCCTTCCATCACGAGATCGAGTACGCGGTGCTCGTCCAGGTCGCGGGCGTCGGCGGTGTGCACGACGGTCCCCTCGCGCAGGACGAGGACCCGGTCGGCGAGGCCGAGCACCTCGGGCACCTCGCTGGAGACCAGGAGTACGGCGAGGCCCTCGTCGGCCAGCGCGCGGATCACCGCGTACAGCTCGGCGCGCGCTCCGACGTCGACACCGCGGGTGGGTTCGTCCAGCAGCAGTGCCTTGCAGCCGCGCAGCAGCCAGCGGGCGAGTACGGCCTTCTGCTGGTTGCCGCCGGACAGGGTGCGGACCGGGGCGTCGGGGTTGTCGGGGCGCAGGGAGATCTCCCTGGTGGCGCGCTCTGCGGCGGCGCGTTCGGCGGCGCGGTCGACCCAGCCGGCGCGGGAGAGGCGGGGCAGTGCGGCGAGGGAGACATTGCGGGTGACGGTCTCGATGAGCAGCAGCCCCTGGGCCTTGCGTTCCTCGGGGGCGAGTCCGATTCCGGCGCGTACGGCGGAGCGTACGCTGCCGGGGCGCAGCGGGGTGCCGTCGACGAGGACGCGTCCGGCGGTGGGGCGGCGGGCTCCGTAGATCGTCTCCAGGATCTCGGAGCGTCCGGAGCCGACGAGTCCGGCGATGCCGACGATCTCGCCGGGGCGGAGTTCGAGGTCGAGGGCGGTGAATTCGCCGGCTCGGGCGAGTCCTTCGACGCGGAGGACGGGCGGCGGCGGGGGGCCGGCGCCGGTCGGAGGGGGGCGTCGCGGGAAGGCGTACTCGGTGTCGCGGCCGGTCATCAGGGCGACGATGTCGCGGGTGGGGGTGGTCTTGGCGGGGAGTCCGCCGGCCACGGCGCGGCCGTCCTTGAGGACGGTGACGCGGTCGCCGATGCGGCGGATCTCTTCGAGGCGGTGGGAGATGTGGATGACGGCGACGCCTTCGGCGGTGAGGTCGCCGACGATGCGGAAGAGGTTGTCGACTTCGTCGGGGTCGAGGGCGGCGGAGGGTTCGTCCATGACGATGAGGCGTACGTCGTGGGAGAGGGCGCGGGCCATGGAGACGATCTGCCGCTGGGCGGCGGGGAGTTCGCCGACGAGGCGCGCCGGGTCGATCTCGGGGTGGCCGAGGCGGGCCAGGAGGCGGGTGGTCGCGGCGCGGGCGTCTTTGCGGCGTACGAGGAATCCGGCGGTGGTGGGTTCGTGGCCGAGGTGGATGTTGTCGGCGGCGGAGAGCCCTTCGACGAGGTCGAGTTCCTGGTAGATGGTGGCGATGCCGAGGCGCATGGCGGCGATGGGCGAGGTGAGGGCGATCCGTTCGCCGTGCCAGGTGATGGTGCCGCTGTCGGGGCGGTGGGCTCCGGCGAGGACTTTGATGAGGGTGGATTTGCCGGCGCCGTTCTGTCCGAGGAGGCAGTGGACCTCGCCCGTGCGGACTTCGAGGTCGACGCCGTCGAGGGCGCGGACGCCGGGGAAGGATTTGGTGATGGCGGACATGGTGAGGAGGGGGGTGGGTGGGGGCATGGGTGCCTCCGGGGGGCGGGGGCGGGAGCCTGATGGTGCGGGTTCTCCGAGTGCGAGGTCCGTCCTCAATCTCCCCCAGGGCTTCGCCTGGGAGGGACCCTCCGACGGGCTGGAATTGACGGACCCCCAGGGTTCGCCGGGGCTGGGGTTGACCGGTCAGGCGGGGGAGAAGAGGTGGTCGGTGATGAGGCGGGCGGCGCCGGTGACGCCGGCGAGGGGGCCGAGTTCGCCGAGGACGATGGGGAGGTTGCCGGTCGCGAGGGGGAGGGACTGGCGGTAGACCTGGGTTCGTATGCTGGCGAGGAGGGTGTGTCCGACGCCGGTGACGCCGCCGCCTATCACCACCAGGCCGGGGTTGAAGAAGCTGACGAGGCCGGCGATGACCTGGCCGACGCGGTTGCCGCCCTCGCGTATGAGCCGGAGCGAGGTGGTGTCGCCGGCGGCGGCCGCGGCGGCGACGTCGACGGCGGTGAGTGTTCCGGTGGCGGCGAGGCGTTCGGCGAGTTCCGGGGAGCGGCCGGAGCGGGCGGCGTCCTCGGCGTCGCGGGCGAGCGCGGCCCCGCTGAAGTGGGCTTCCAGGCAGCCCCGGTTGCCGCAGGCGCAGGGGCGTCCGCCGGGGTCGACCTGGATGTGGCCGATGTCGCCGGCGCTGCCCGTCGTACCCCGGTAGACCTCTCCGCCGACGACGATGCCGCAGCCTATGCCGGTGCCTATTTTGACGCAGAGGTAGTCGGCGACGGAGCGGGCGACGCCGGCGTGCTGCTCCCCCATCGCCATGAGGTTCACGTCGTTGTCGACCATGACGGGGCAGCCGAGGTCCTGGCTGAGGGCCTCGCGTACGGGGAAGCCGTCCCAGCCGGGCATGATCGGCGGGGCGACCGGGACGCCTTCGGGGAAGCGGACCGGTCCGGGGACTCCTATGCCCGCGCCGTCGAATCCTTCGGCGAGTCCGGTGGCTTTGAGTTTGGCGGCCATGGAGAGGGCTTGTTCGAAGACCGCGACGGGGCCTTCGCGGACGTCCATGGGGTGGTTGAGGTGGCCGAGTACTTCCAGTTCCGCGTTGGTGACGGCGACGTCTATGGAGGTGGCCCCTATGTCGACGCCGAGGAGGCGCAGTCCGGGGGCGAGCCGGATGTTGTGGGAGCGGCGGCCGCCGCGTGAGGCGGCGAGGCCGTCGGCGACGACGAGACCGGTGTCGAGGAGCCGGTCGACCTCGACGGCGAGTTTGGACCGGGAGAGGTCGATCAGATCGCCGAGCTGGGCGCGGGAGTTGGGTCCCTGGTCGCGCAGCAGCCGGAGCAGCCTGGCCTGGTGCGCGTTCGCGGGTCGAGCGGTCATCCGTCTCAACTGCCCCTCCCATCCCCCGGGCTTCGGCGCGGGGAACCCGATGCGGCTGTCGGTGCTGCGGCTTCGAGGGGAACGTAGCAGCGCTTTCACCGGGTGGGAAGAACTTGCGCGGAGTTCTGGTGCGACTTCTTCCACACCCGGGACAAAGGGCTGGGCGGTCAGTGGGGTGCGGTCTCGGGGAGGGCGGCCAGCCGGTCGAGGAAGATGTGCTGTCCCTTCACCAGCTTGCGGCGGGCCTCGTCGAGGCCGCACCACTGGGCCCGGTCGATCTCGGGGAATTCCCGGGTGCGGCCGGAGTGCGGGGGCCATTCCATGGTGAAGGTGCCGGGTACCACCAGGTCGGTGTCGAGGTCGCCGGCGAGCGCCCAGAGGGTGACGATCTTGCCGCCGGGCTGTCGTGACTCTCCGAGGGGGAGCCAGGGCCCGTCGGGCGGGGGGAGTCCCAGTTCTTCCTGGAACTCGCGGCGGGCCGCCGCGCGCGGTTCCTCGTCGGGGGTGTACTGCCCCTTCGGCGCGGACCAGGCTCCCTCGTCGCGGTCCTGCCAGAAGGGGCCGCCCATGTGGCCGATGAGCACCTGGAGGTGTGTGCCCCGGCCGCGGAACAGCAGGAGTCCCGCACTCGTCACAGCCGTCATGCCTGCCAGTGTGCCTCTGGGGACGGGGTGGACGGCGGACGGCTCACGGGCAGCGGATGATCTGGCCCGCGTAGGAGAGGTTGCCGCCGAAGCCGAAGAGGAGGACCGGGTCGCCGGAGGAGATCTCGCCGCGTTCGGCGAGCTTGGCGAGCGCCAGCGGGATGGAGGCGGCCGAGGTGTTGCCGGACTCGACGACGTCGCGGGCGATGATCGCGTTCACCGCGCCGATCTTCTGTGCCACCGGTTCGATGATCCGGAGATTCGCCTGGTGCAGGACGACGGCGGCCAGCTCGTCGGGGCGTACGCCGCCGCGTTCGCAGACCTTGCGGGCGATGGGCGGCAGCTGGGTGGTGGCCCAGCGGTAGACGGCCTGGCCCTCCTGGGCGAAGACGGGCGGGGTGCCCTCGATCCGTACGGCGTGGCCCATCGAGGGGACCGAGCCCCACAGCACCGGGCCGATGCCGGGCCGTTCGCCGTCCGGCACGGCCTCGACCACGGCCGCGCCCGCGCCGTCGCCGACCAGGACGCAGGTGGTGCGGTCGGTCCAGTCGGTCACGGCGGTCATCTTGTCCGCGCCGATGACCAGGACCCGCTCGGCGGCGCCGGCGCGGACCGTGTGGTCGGCGGTGGCGAGGGCGTGGGTGAATCCGGCGCAGACGACGTTCACGTCCATCACCGCCGGGGACTCCATGCCCAGCCGGGCGGCGACGCGCGCCGCCGTGTTCGGGGAGCGGTCGATCGCGGTGGAGGTGGCGACCAGGACCATGCCGATGTCCTGGGGGCCGAGTCCGGCGGAGGCGAGCGCCTTGGCCGCGGCGTGCGCGGCCAGCTCGTCGACCGGCTCGTCGTCCGCGGCGCGGTGGCGGGTCTCGATGCCCACCCTGCTGCGGATCCACTCGTCGCTGGTGTCGACCAGGCCGGCGAGGTGCTCATTGGTGAGCACGCCGGCGGGCTGGTAGTGCCCGAGGGCGGTGATACGTGAACCGGTCATGTCGGATCCCCTCCGTGCGGGCAGTGGAATGCCCCAGTCTTCGCTGCTACCAACCGGTACGACGGCAGGTGATCCCACAGGATTGGGGCCCATGAATTTGGAGCTTCCCGAAGGGTGACGGTACCCGTGCCGTGCCCGCCCCGGCCCCGGGGGGCCGCCGTCGGTGAGAATGGGGCGGTCGAAAGCACCTCGGCGAAGACCACGGCGAAGAACCTCAGCGAAGAATCGGGACTGATCATCATGGGACGGCTCACCGAGCGCCGCCGCACCATCCGCGTCCGCGACGGGGTGGTCTCGTCGCGCCCCGACACCCTGGTGGCGGAGGAGCCGCTGGAGATCCGGCTGAACGGCAAAGCGCTCGCGATCACCATGCGCACCCCGGGCGACGATTTCGCGCTGGCGGCCGGTTTCCTGGTGAGCGAGGGCGTGGTCGCGGCGGCGGACGACATACGGACGATCGCGTACTGCGCGGGGGCGACCGCGGAGGGGGTGAACACCTACAACGTGGTGAATGTGACGCTCGCGCCCGGGGTGGCGGTGCCGGACATCGGTCTGGAGCGCCATGTGTACACCACCTCGTCGTGCGGGCTGTGCGGCAAGGCGAGCCTCGACGCGGTGCGCACCACCGCGCGTTTCGCGATCGCCGACGCTCCCCCGCTGCGGATCGCGCCGGCGCTGCTGTCGGCGCTGCCGGACCGGCTGCGGGCGGCGCAGCGGGTCTTCGAGCGGACCGGGGGGCTGCACGCGGCCGGGCTCTTCTCCGAAGAGGGGGAGCTGCTGGACGTGCAGGAGGACGTGGGCCGGCACAACGCCGTCGACAAGCTGGTCGGGCGGGCGCTGCGCGGCGGTGGGCTGCCGCTGTCGCGGGCGATTCTGCTGGTCTCCGGGCGGGCGTCGTTCGAGCTGGCGCAGAAGGCGGTGATGGCGGGGGTGCCGGTGCTGGCGGCGGTGTCCGCGCCGTCGTCGCTGGCGGTGGATCTGGCGGCGGAGAGCGGTCTGACGCTGATCGGTTTTCTGCGGGGGACGCAGATGAATGTGTACGCGGGTGAGGAGCGGGTGGTCCTGGACGGCGGCGACGGCGGCAGGGCCTGAGGGTCCGAACCGCCGGTCACGCCTCAGCGGCGTCTGCCCCTGCCCTTGGCGCCGGCCTTGGTTCCTGTCTTGGCCTTGGTCTTGGCGGGGGTCGGGGCCGGGATGGTCTGGAGGGTGAGCGCGGCGGGCGGTTCGGCGAGCCCGGGGCCGCCGGCCTCCGCCCAGGCGACGACCTCGCCGAGGGCGTCGTCGTCGAGCGCCCAGCCGATCCAGGTGGCGCGGGCGCCGCGGCGGCGGCCCTCGGTGGAGGGCTGGACGACGATCACATTGGCCTGTCCGCAGGGGCCGAGGCACTCGCTCGTACGGATCTCGATGCGCCCCCCGGAGGCGGCGGCGGCCTCGCGCAGCCGGACCAGCTGGCCCTCGTGGTCGGTGCCGGGGTGCTTGGCAGCGCTGCCGCAGCAGCAGCCCCGGCAGACGACGAGGGTGCAGGGGCGGGCGCGGAGGGGGCTTATCGCATACGAGGTCACCGGATGATCGTCTCAGTCCCGGCGGCCCGAGCACAGAGCGCCTCGCACAAGTGTCCGTATCTGATGCGCCGCCGATCCGGAGGAGCCGGGGAGGCGGGACGGTGGCGGTATCAGGGTTTTCCGGAAAGGTCCGGACCAAATCCCCGGGGGAAGGTAAAGCGACGGTGAGCGCAGAGTGGCGATTCCGTGGAGATTTCGTCCCGACTTGTCTGATCCGTCGTCAGAACTCCGCCGCCCCCCTCGCCCCGGGACCACAGTCCCGTGCCTGACCTGTGATGACGCCCCCGGACGCCCCGGTCCCCGGCGTACGGGCGGCGCCCGGGCCCGCGCACCGGGGTGGGATAGCGTCGCGGCGCTGAGCTGAGCACCACGAGGAGCAGGCCCTTGCGCGAGTTCACCGTCCCTCCCCTGGACGCCGCGCCCCTGGTCGGCGGACTGGCCGACGCGGTCTTCGAACACGCGGAGCGGGACCCGGACCGGGTCGCGCTGGGGCGCAAGGACTCGGCGGGCCACTGGCGCGACATGAGCTCCGCGCAGTTCCGGGACGAGGTGCTCGCGCTGGCCCGGGGGCTGCTCGCGAGCGGGGTCCGGTTCGGGGACCGGGTCGCGCTGATGTGCCGGACGCGGTACGAGTGGACGCTGTTCGACTTCGCGATCTGGACGGTCGGCGCGCAGTCGGTCCCCGTCTATCCGACGGCCTCGGCCGAGCAGGTCTTCTGGACGCTGTACGACGCCGGGGTCTCCGCCTGTGTCGTGGAGCACGAGGACCACGCCATGACCGTCGGCTCGGTGATCGGCCGGCTGCCGCTGCTGAAGCGGCTGTGGCAGCTGGACGCGGGCGCGGTCGCCCAGCTCGTCGCGTCGGGCGCGCACCTCGACGACGAGATCGTCCACCGGCACCGGCGGGCGGTCACCCCGGACTCGACGGCCACCGTGATCTACACCTCGGGGACCACCGGCCGCCCCAGGGGCTGTGTGATCACCCACGCCAATCTGATGTTCGAGACCGACACCGTCGCCGGGCGCTGGGCCTCGGTGTTCCGCGCCCGGCCCGGGGACGAGCCCGCCACCCTGCTCTTTCTGCCGCTGGCGCATGTCTTCGGCCGGATGGTGGAGGTGGCGGCGGTGCGGAGCCGGGTCAAATTCGGCCATCAGCCGGTGCTGCGGGCGAATGTGCTGCTGCCGGACATGGCGGCGTTCCGGCCGACGTTCTTCCTCGGCGTTCCCTACATCTTCGAGCGGATCTTCGACGCGGCCCGCCGCCGGGCCGAGACCGAGGGGCGGGCGGGCCCCTTCGACCGGGCGGTCGAGGTGGCGGTGCGGCACGCGGAGGCCAGGGAGCACCGGGCGTTCGGGCTGGGCCCCGGGCCGTCGGCGGCGCTCAGGGTGCGGCATCAGTTCTTCGACAAGGCGGTGTACGCGAAGCTGCGCGAGTCGCTGGGCGGCCGGGTGCGGTACGCGATGTCCGGCGGGTCGGGGATGGACCGGCGGCTGGGGCTGTTCTTCGAGGGGGCGGGGGTGACCGTCTTCGAGGGGTACGGGCTCACCGAGTCGACGGCGGCGGCGACGGCCAATCCGCCGGAGCGCCCCCGGTTCGGCACGGTGGGCCGGCCCATCCCGGGCACGACGGTGCATGTGGCCGAGGACGGCGAGGTGTGGCTGCACGGCGGTCATGTCTTCTCCGGGTACCTGGGCGACCCGGGGGCCACCGGGGCGGTGCTGCGCGACGGCTGGCTGGCGACCGGGGATCTGGGCTCGCTGGACGAGGACGGCTATCTGACCATCACCGGGCGGAAGAAGGAGATCCTGGTGACCTCCAGCGGCAAGAGCCTCTCGCCGCTGGCCCTGGAGGCCCGGGTGCGTTCCCATCCCCTGATCTCCCAGTGCCTCGTGGTCGGCGACGACCGGCCGTTCGTGGCGGCGCTGATCACCCTCGACCAGGAGGCCGTGGCGCACTGGCTGTCGGTGCGGCACCGTCCGCCGCTGCCCCCCGCCGAGCTGGTGCGGGACGCGAGCCTGGAGGCGGAGATCCGCCGGGCGGTGGTGGCGGCCAACACCCTGGTCTCGCAGGCCGAGTCGATCCGTACGTTCAGGATTCTGGCGTTCCCCTTCAGCGAGGAGGAGGGTCTGCTCACCCCCTCGCTGAAGCTGAGACGGCGGGCGATCGAGGAGGTGTACGCGGCGGAGGTCGACGCGCTGTACCACTGAGGGGTATGCGTCAGGGGCCCGGCCGCACCCGTCCGGCGGAACCGCGGAACTCTCGTACCACCGGGCGGACAGGCCCTAGGGTGGCAGCGGATCAGCGCCGCCGTACGTCCGCTCCTTGAGGGGGAATTCGCACGATGACCGTGGTCAGGGTCGAGACCGTCAGCAGCGACGGCGAGGGGGTCGCCCGGAGCGGCGGGGCGCGGGCGGCGGGGGTGGAGGAGGCCATCATGCAGGCGTCCGAGAGCGCGCGGCGGTCGCTGGCGAGCACCCCGGACGCCGACGGATGGCGGATCTCCGGCATGGACGTGACCTTCGGGCTGACTCCGGCGCCGGGTGCCCCGGACGCGTCCGGCGGTACGTCGTTCGAGGTCAGGCTGACAGTGGAGCGGGAGCCCGGCCCGGCGTCCGGCTGCTCTTCGGGAGCGGCCGGATCCGGTGGCCGGGAATGCCCGTTCGGCGCTGATCGTTGACCATGGGATGACTGACCGACGGACTGACCGACGGACTGACCGACGGACTGACCGACGGACTGACCGACGGACTGACCGACGGACTGACCGACGACGTAAGGACCGCCTCTCGTGAGCAAGGTTCCCTCCATCACCCTCAACAACGGTGCGGCGATGCCGCAGCTGGGCTTCGGCGTGTGGCAGGTGCCCGACGACGAGGCCGCGCGGGTGGTCGGCACGGCCCTGGAAGCGGGCTACCGCAGCATCGACACCGCGGCCGTCTACGGGAACGAGGCCGGCACCGGCCGGGCGATCGCCGAATCCGGGCTGCCGCGCGAGGATCTCTTCGTCACCACCAAGGTGTGGAACGACTCCCAGGGGTACGACACGACACTGCGGGCCTTCGACGATTCCCTCGGCAGGCTGGGCCTCGACCGGGTCGATCTGTATCTGATCCACTGGCCGCTGCCGTCGAAGGACTCCTACGTCGACACCTACCGGGCGCTGGAGAAGATCCTCTCGGACGGCCGGGCCAGGGCCATCGGTGTGTCGAACTTCCTGCCGGAGCATCTGGAGCGGCTGCTCGCCGAGACCTCGGTGGTCCCCGCGGTCAATCAGATCGAACTCCATCCCCAGCTCCAGCAGCCCGCGGTGCGCGCCTTCCACGCGGAGCACGGCATCGCGACCGAGGCCTGGTCGCCGCTGGGCCAGGGGAAGGGGCTGCTGGAGGTGCCGACGGTCATCGCGGTCGCCCGGAAGCACGGGCGGACCCCGGCGCAGGTGGTGCTGCGCTGGCATCTCCAACTCGGCAATGTGGTGATTCCCAAGTCGGTGACGCCCTCCCGCATCCGCGAGAACCTGGACGTCTTCGGATGGGAGCTGGACGCCGACGATCTGGCCGCGCTGACCGCGCTGGACGAGGGCAAGCGGCTGGGGCCGGACCCGGCGACCTTCGACGTCGTCTGAGCCGGGCGGCGCACACACGCCCGACAGCTCCGCGCCCGAGGGCCTCCGTGCCCGCTCGCCGCGTGTCGCGACGGGCGGGTACGGCCGGGCGTGGCATTCCTGTCACCCCCATGCGCGCGTCTCATCATATTTACGTACGGTATGCCTAACTTGGCGCTCCAGGTTCCCCACTCGCTGGAGGCAGTCCCATGGAGCGCCGCACCCGGACCACCGTCACCGCCCTCAGCGCCGCCGCCCTGCTGGTGGGGACCGTGGGCATGGCCATGGCCGTCGTCGACCCGGCCGCCCCGGGCCCGGCGAGGCCGCCGGCGGCCCGGCCGGGGACCGGCGGGGGCGGCGGAGAGGCCCTCACCGCCCGGGCCACCGCGAGCGGGGTGCGTGCCTGGGAGCAGTTCCGGGTGCACGGAAGCGCCGACGATCTGCGGCCCGGCACCCGGGTGGCGCTCCAGCAGCGGCAGGGCAGACGGTGGGTGACCCTGCCCGCCGCCATGAGCATCACCCAGGAGTCGACCTACCGGATGCGGGTCCGCCTCGGCCTCCAGGGCCGCAACACCCTGCGGATCATCGGCGGCGGCCTGGCCTCCGCCCCCTTCACCGTCCACGTCCGGCGCTGACCGGGCGCGAACGCCCGGCCCGGACCTCTCGTACGATCATGCGGCGACGAGTTCAGACGGGTTCACGGGACCGAGCGAGGAGTACGGGGATTTTGAGCGGGGCATTCCGGCCGGGCCGGCATCTGGTGCGCAATGTGGGCAGCGGGCTGCTTCTGGAGGTGTACGCCGGGGCCCGGGGCAGCGGAGCCGTCGTCCAGCAGGGCCGGGAGAGCGGCACGGACGCCCAGCGGTGGCGGATCGAACCCGTGCCGAACGGCAGCGGGCTCTACCACTTCGTCAACGCGGCCAGCGGCAAGCGCCTCGACGTCACCGGGGCGTCCACCGAGAACGGCGCGCGGATCCAGCAGTGGCGGCCGAACAACTTCGGCGCGCAGGAGTGGATCATCGAGGGCCATGTCGACGCGCCCGGCACCTTCTCCGTGGTCAGCTTCGTCAGCGGCCTCCTGCTGGAGGTCGCCGACGGCAGCACGGAGGAAGGGGCCCGGGTGCGGCAGTGGGAGGACACCGACTCCCCCGCCCAGCAGTGGCGGCTGGAGCCCTGCGACTGAGAGCCGGGTGACCTGGGGGTCAGCGGCGGGCGGTGTGGACGGTGTGCGCGGTGAGCAGGAAGGTGTCGGAGCGGTTCAGCAGCCCCTCGGGGTCGTCCGGGTCGAGCAGCCGGTCGATCACGGCGAGGTCCTCGTCCGCGAGCACTCCCCCGGGGGCCTCCCGGAGCCGCTCGAAGAAGGCGACATGCTGTTCCCGGACCGGCGCGGGCGCGGGCGCGGGAATGTCGAGGAGGAAGGTGCGGGAGCCGCTCGGGGTGAGGCCGGCGGCGGCGAGCAGTGCGGGCCAGTCCTCGACCACGTCCTTCACGCCCGGCAGATCGGCCCGCATCGCGGCGAACCACTCGGAGTGGGCGGCGTCCACCCGTGCCTCCAGACCGGGGCGTCCGAAGCCGAGGTCGCGGGGGAGCCTGCGGGTGGGCAGACCGCCCTCGACCACGGCGAGCACCCCGCCGGGGCGCAGCAGCGCGCCGAGGTCGGCGAGGGCGGTGCGCTGGTCGCCGACGTGGTGGACCATGTTGCCCGCCCAGACGAGATCCGCGCTGCCCAGTCCGGAGAGGTCGCCGGGGAGCTGTGCGCGCAGCGCCTGGAAGCGGTCGGCGAAGCCGGCCCGCTCGGCGCGGGCCCTGGCGCGCTCCAGCAGTTGGGGGGTGGGGTCGACGGCGACCGTCTCGGCCTCGGGGAAGGCCTCGGCGAGCAGGGTGGTGAGGACTCCGGGGCCGCTGCCGACGTCGAGGACACGGCAGACGCCGGCGGGCGGGGTCAGTTCGCCGAGCCATGCGGCGGCCTGGCGGTAGAGGGGGCTCTCGACCTCGGCCTTGCTCTCCAGGAGCGGGCCCATGGCGTCCCAGTCCGGCTGGGTGGCGGCGTGGTCGTGGTCGTGGTCGTGGTCGTGGTGGTGATGGTGGCGGCTCATGCGGTCATGGTGGGCGACCGGGGGCGCGGGAGGCGAGATCTGTTGCGGTTTCGGCAACGGGGGGTGCTGTCCGGGGTGGTTCAGGGGGCGGGCGGCGGCGGGGACTGTCCGAGGATCCGCTGGATGGTGTCGGCCTGCCGGGCGGGCTTGTCGGGGCGGTGGCGCACCACCCGGGCGAAGCGCAGGGTGATCCCGGCGGGATAGCGCGGGGAGCGCTGGAGACCGTCGTAGGCGATCTCCACGACCAGTTCGGGGCGGACCCGTACGGTGAAGCCGTCGTCGTCGACGGCGAGTGCGCCGAGCAGTTCCGTCTGCCGGGTCAGCATGGCGTCGGTCAGTCCTTTGAAGGTCTTGCCGAGCATGACGAAGCCGTCGCCGTCGCGCGCGCCGAGGTGGAGGTTGGAGAGCAGGCCGGTGCGGCGGCCGTGTCCCCATTCGGCGGCGAGGACGACGAGGTCGAGGGTGTGGACGGGTTTGACCTTGAGCCAGGCGCGGCCCCGGCGGCCGGCGGCGTAGGGCGCGTCGAGCGCTTTGACGAGGACGCCCTCGTGGCCCCGGCGCAGGGCTGCGGCCATGAACTCCTCGGCGGCGGCGAGGGCGTGGGGGTCGCCGGGGTCGGTGACGAGGGCGCGGCGTACGCGCAGGGGTTCGGGGACGAGCCGGGCGAGGACGGTGTGCCGCTGTCCGGCGGGCAGGTCGAGGGTGTCGTCGCCGTCGGCGGCGAGGACGTCGAAGAAGACGGGGGTCAGGGGGAGCGCGGCGCGGGCGGCCTCGACGTCGGTGCGGGAGCCGACGCGGGAGGCGATCTCCTGGAAGGGGACGGGGCGTCCGGCGCGGTCGAGCGCGATGACCTCGCCGTCCAGGACGAAGCGGTCGGAGGCGATGCCCCGGGCGGCTTCGGTGATGTCGGGGAGCCGGTCGGTGATGTCGTCGAGGGAGCGGGTGAAGACTCGGACGAGGTCGCCGTCGCGGTGCACCTGGACGCGGATGCCGTCGAGTTTCTCCTCGACGGCGCAGGGGGCGGCGAGGGTGCGCACGGCTTCGGTGACGGTGGGCGCGGTGTGGGCGAGCATGGGCAGTACGGGGGTGCCGACCGTGAGCCGGAAGCGGTCGAGGGCGGCGGGGCCTTCGGTGAGGAGTGCGGTGGCGACGCGGGGCAGGGAGCCCTCCAGCATGACGGCTCTGCGGACCGCGCCGGCGGGGGTGTGGGCGGCCTCGGCCACCGCGTCGAGGGCGATGGCGTCCAGGGCTCCCTGGCGTACCTCGCCGAGCAGCAGCCGGGTGAGGAAGCGCTGTTCGGCGGCGGTGGCGGCGGCCATCAGCCCGTGCAGGACCCGTTCGCGCGCGGCGCGGGAGCCGGGGCCGTTGAGCCGGGTGAGCGCGGTGATCGCGTCGTCGGCGTCGCCGACGGTGAGGGTGGCGGCCTCGGCGGGCGGCGGCAGGTTCTTGAGGAGGCCGGGTCCGACGCCGACGCGGCCCTGGGGGAGGCGTCCGGAGAGGTAGGAGATGACGAGCGCGACCTGTTCGGGGCGGGTGGCGGCGAAGAGGGCGGCGAGCAGCGCGGTCTTCCGGGAGCGCGCGGAGTCGGCGGCCACGTCCCGGGACACCTCGGCGAGCCCGGCCAGGGCGGGGCTCTCGCCGGGTGGGGTGTCGGGGGTCATGGGGCCATGGTGCGTCGGCCGGACGTCCGCCGCACCCGCGAGCGGTCCGCGGTGGTGCGCGCGCTTCGCCGTTCCGTAGGGGGATGGCGGCATACGCACCCCCTCAGGTTCTGACGCCGCCGGAGCCTGAGGGTGGCCTGGGGAGTGTCTTCGAAGTAGCGTCGTCCGCCCGCTGGTGGGAAGGCACGACCGGCGGACGGGACTTCGAGGACACGGCCTGGGGGCGGCCCGCGGACGACGACTTGGGAGACCGTCGTGCACGGGACGCGCGGGTACGAAGTACGGTTGCGCTGGGACTCCCCGAGGGGGAGGGTCTTCGAAGTGACGCCTCCGCCCGGGCGGGTTCCTCCCGGGCCGCCGGGCACGGTGGGCGGTGGGCGGACGGGGTTTCGGGGGACGGCCCGGGTGCGCGCGCACCGGGGGTGGTGGCGGAAGTGCGGGCTCCGGCGGGTTCGCGCCGGGGACGGGTCGGACGGGGTGGGGTGCTGTGTGCCGCAGAAGCAGGGAGATGCGTCGGCTGTGCGCGCATTTGGCGAGAAGTCTTCGGCTCCGCGTTCCCGCCGAGCCCTTTCTGGTCTTCACGGCGCTCGCCGGGGTGCTGAGCGCGCTGCGGCGGCGTGAGGTCCGTATCGTCTTCGTCCACTTCCCGCCGGAGACGGTGAGCGGGCTCTGGGCCGACCGGGGCGACCACGATCTGATCGTCGTGGAGGAGCGGGTGCCGCCGCAGCACCAGTTGGTGATCGCGGGGCACGAGATCTGGCACATGCACGCCGGGCATCGTGGCGGGCACGCCGACGGCGCGGCGGCGGCGGCCCGGGCCCTGGTCCCGTCGGAGGCGGCGGTGCCGGACGGCGCGGCGCTGCGCGAGGTCATCGCGGACGCGGCGGCGCGCTCCGGTTTCGCGGGCTCGGAGGAGCGCGCGGCCGAGCTGTTCGGGCTGCTGCTCGGCACCGAGCTGCGGCCACTGCTGGAGGAGGACCCCTCCCCCGCCTGTGCTCCCCCGCACGGGGTCGCGGACCGGATCCGGACCTCGCTGGGACGCCGGGGGGCGCTCGCCGATCCGCTTCCCTGCCGGGTCCGCTGAGGGCGGCCGGCCATGGGAGAGATGGGCATGATCATTCCGGCGGGGCTGCTCTTCGGGGCGTTTCTGCTGAAGCTGCCCGCGCTGTGCCGCAATCGGCAGGACATCCTGCTGGGGGCCGTGTGCGGGCTGCTGCTGATGGCATCGTTGGTCTTTCTGCTCGCCGCGGTGCCCACCATCGCGGCGATCAACCGGGTCACGGGCGTGGCCAATATCGCCGCCCCCGTGGTCTACAGCGTGCTGACGGCCTTCAGCGGGGCCTGTCTCGTGCTGATCGTCATCTGGCGGGGCGGGACCACCGAGAGCACCCGGCGGACCTCGCGGATCTGTGTCGTCTCCTACGGCGCGGTGATCATCGCGCTGATTCTGCTGTTCCTGGCCGGGGAGGCCCCCGAGGAGCGGCTGCGCGACTTCGACACCCACTACGCGAGGACCCCGTTCATCCGCGAGATGATCGTTCTCTATCTGCTGGCGCACACGGCGGCGGTGGTGGTGACGGCCGCGCTGTGCTGGCACTGGTCCCGGCGGGTGACCGGGGAGCTGCGCGCCGGTCTGGTGCTGATCTTCATCGGCTATCTGCTCAATCTGGGGTTCGACGGCACCAAGCTGGTCGCGGTCGCGGCCCGCTGGACGGGGCGGGACTGGGACTGGCTGAGCACCCAGGCGGCCCCGCCGCTGGCCTCGCTGGCCGCGCCGCTGATCGGCGGCGGGTTCGTGCTTCCGCTGGTGACCCAGCGGCTCGGCATCGGCTGGCGGGCGGCGGTGCGCTATCGCAGGCTGGGCCCGCTGGCCAGCAGGCTGACGGGGGCGGCGGGCGGCGGTGCGCCGGGGGTGACGATAGGCCCCTGGGCCTCTCTGGAGCTGCGGCTGATCCGGCGGGAGGCGGCGATCCACGACGGGATCATCAGTCTGCGCCCGTACTTCGACGGGACGGTGCGCGACGAGGTCCACGCCCGCGCGCTGGCGCTGGGGCACTCGCCCGAGGAGGCCGAGATCCTGGCGGACGCCGCGATGATCGCGGCGGCGGGTCTGGCGTACGAGGCGGACCCCGGGCGGACGGTGCTGGCCGGGGACGGCAGATGCGTCCAGCCGTCCACCCGCGCGGACGATCTTGTACGGATGTCGCTCGCGCTGCGCAGCTCGCCCCTGGTCCACGAGGCGAGCAGACGGGCGGCGCTCTCGGACGTCTGACCCGGCCGAGGGCTCGGCCGCGGGCGGTGCGGGGCCGGCCGAAGGCCCTGGCGGGGAGCCCGCCGGGGCGGTGGCGCACCGGGGTGCGACGTCCCGACCGGCCGTCCGGTTCCCCCGGTGGTGCGCACCCGTCAGAATCCCGCCAAAGGTGAGGTGAGGCACCGTACGGGCCGGGTCCGGGCCGGGGCCGCGCCACCGGAGCTGATCGACATGCTCATTACAGTCCCAACCGGCGCACTCTCCGGTCCGCCGGCCCCCTCGCCGAGTACCCGCGCATGGCTGACACGCCCTCAGCCTGTCCGGAAAACTCGCAACCTCGCCAGGGGCCCGAGACCGCGAACCCAACCCTCTGTACGGTGTGGTGCCAGGCTGAGCCGCCGACCGACCGGGGAGAGTGCAGTGGGCACCAGGAGCGCCATGCGCCAGCTCCGTGACGAACTCGCGCGGGCTCTTGACCAGGCCGACCCCGCCGGTCCCGACGAGGTGTTCGCCGCCCTGTGCGCACGGCTCGGCGAGCATCGGGGCCGGCCGGTGCTCCTGCGGTTCGTCGACTTCCCCCCGGGGACCGCGAGCGGGCTCTACCTCGACATGACGGACCGTGACGTGATCTGCGTCCAGGCGAACACCCACCCCGTCCACCAGCTGATCATCTTCGGGCACGAGGTCTGGCACATGGTCGCCGGGCACACCGGGCACCACGGCGGGGGCGCGACGGCCGCCGCGCGCTCCGGCCCCGCCGGTCCGGCCGCCGCCGCGCGGCTGGTGACCGGGGAGCCCGGCAAACCCGGCGAACCGGCCGTCGACGAGCTGAAGAGCGCCGTGCAGCAGCTGGCCGCGCGCACCGACTTCCGGCAGGCCCAGGAGACCGAGGCGGAGACTTTTGGTCTGGAACTGGGGGCCCATCTGCGCAGATGGCTGGAGCGAAAGCCCGCCGCGACGCCGCGCAGCCCGGTCGCCCAGCGCATTCAGGACTCCCTCGGACACCGCCAGGTCTGATCATCCATGCGCAACAGCCACTACTACATTCCGGCCATCGCCCTCGGGATCGCCTTCGCCGCCAAACTGCCCGCCTTCCGGCGCGATCCCCGCGACCCGCTGGTCCGCTCGGTCCTCTTCCTTCTCCTCACCGGGGCGGTCTGCTTCTTCCTCGCCGCGCCGCCCACCGTCGCCGCGGTCAATGAGATCACGGGAATCCCCAATGTCTCGGCCCCGCTGGTCTACTGCGTCATGTGTGCCTTCAGCTGCGCCTGTCTGGTGCTCATCGTCAACTGGCGCGGGGGGCCGGGCGGGCGGGTCCGGCGCGACTCCCGGCGCTGGATCGCCGTCTACGGAACGGCCGCCGTCGCGCTGCCCGTCCTCTTCGCACTGGGCGAGGCCCCGGTGGAGCGGCTGCGGGACCTCGACACGTACTACGCGAACACCCCGTTCGTCCGGGAGATGATCGTGACCTATCTGGTCGCGCACATCTCCTCCGCCGCCGTGACCACGATGATGTGTCTGCGCTGGGCACGGGCGGTGGCGCACTGGCTGCGGCTGGGTCTGATCGTGCTGGTCGTCGGTCTCGGGCTCAATCTCGCCTTCGGCCTCTGCAAGCTGACCGCCGTCGTGCTGCGGTGGACCGGCCGCGACGGCGATGTGCTCAGCACCTCGGTGGCCCCGCCGGTCGCCGGCGCCGCCGGGCTGGTCATCGCCGCCGGCTTTCTGCTGCCGCTGCTGGGGGCCCGGTTCACCGGGCTCCGGCGGAGCTGGCAGACCTACACCCGGCTGGGCACGCTGTCGCGGTGTCTGCGCGCGACGCCGGGAGCGCACGCGCCGCTGCCCCGGATCCCCTGGTGGGCCCCGGCCGGGCTGCGGCTGACGGTCCGGGAGACGGTGATCCACGACGAGCTGCTCAGACTCCAGCCGTATCTGGACGACCGGGTGCGGCGGCGGGCCCACGCCGCCGCCCTCACCGGCGGCGCACGGGGGCGACCGGCCCACACGGTGGGCGTCGCGGCGATGGTGGTGGCCGCCGCGACCGCCCGCGGCCTCGGACGCCCGCCCGCCGACGACGAACACGCCCAGGCGGGCGCGCTGGCGCTCACGGCCGCGCTCGGCCCCGGGCGCGACCGGCTGGTACGGCTCTCCCGGGCCCTGGAGTCGCCGGTCGTCGCCGCCGTACGGCCGGGTCCGGCCGCCAAAACCCCCGGCCCCGGTGCCGATTCCGATCCCGGCCCCCTGCACTCGCCGAACGGCGCGAAGGCCGGTACGCGATGACGCGCCGCGGAGCTTCCGAGGCCGGCCGGACACCCGGCCCACTGTGACGCACCTCACAATACTTGATGGCGATTCCTGTGCTGCGCCTCGGCCCTCAAGCACGTCTTGAGTACGAGGAGTTGAACCCGCAGCAGAGGAGCGACTCGTGTTACGCACTGTCGAGCAGTCGATCCCGGCCCATCTCGTCAACGGCACCCCGCCCATCGCCTCCATGACGGTCCGCCTGGCCTACACCGCCGATGACCCGCTCGCGGTCCGGATGACCTTCCCGGCCGCCGCCTCCCTCCACGGCTCCAGCGTCACCTGGGTCTTCGCCCGCGATCTGCTGGACTCGGGGCTGCGCGCCCCCTCCGGCCGGGGCGATGTACGGATCCGGCCGTGCGGACGCACCCGTACGACGGTCGAACTGCGGTCGCCGCAGGGGGTGGCGCTGCTGCGGTTCGCCACCGGCAGGCTGCGGCACTTCCTGCTCCACTCGTACACGGCGGTCCCCGCCGACCTGGAGTCGCGGGCGCTGGGCATCGACGCGGCGCTGGCGGCCCTGCTGCCCGGGGCCCGGGACACCCAGGAGTGAGCCCGGCGACCGCGACCGGGGCCGGGGGCGGCCACGCCGTGATAACGCGGGGCCGTAATACGGTCATCGCATGACGACTGTTGCACCCGGTACCGGTATCGGCCCCCTGCTGCGCGGCTGGCGGCAGCGCCGGCAGGTGAGCCAGCTGGATCTGGCCCTGCGCGCCGACTCGTCGGCACGCCACATCAGCTTTGTCGAGACCGGCCGCTCCCGTCCGAGCGAGGACATGGTCCTGCGGCTGGCCGAACATCTCGACGTGCCCGTCAGGGAGCGCAACTCCCTCCTCCTCGCGGCGGGTTACGCGCCCCGGTACGCGGAGACCGCCATCGACGATCCGTCGATGGCGGCGCTGCGGGAGGGGATGGACCGGCTGCTGACGGGGTACGAGCCCTATCCGGCGCTGGTCGTGGACGGGCTGTACAACGTGATCGCGGCCAACCGGGGCATCATGATGCTGCTGGAGGGGCTGCCCGCCCAGCTGCTGGCCCCGCCGCTGAACGCGATGCGGATCACGCTCCACCCCGAGGGGCTGGCCTCGCGCATCCGCAACCTCCGGGAGTGGCGCGGCCATCTGCTGCACCAGATGGAGCGCCAGATCGCGCTGGCCCGCTCCGAGGCCCTGCGCGAGCTGTATCAGGAGGTCATCGCCTACCCCCTGGCGGAGAGCCCCGGCGGGGCGGAGCTGACGGACTTCACCCCGTACCCCTATTTCGCGCTGCCCATGGTGGTCGAGCACGACGGGCGGACGCTGTCCTTCGTGTCGTCCATCTCGACGTTCAACACGCCGATGGATGTGACGGTCGCCGAGCTGGCCATCGAGACCTTCCTCCCGGCCGATCCGGCGACCGTCGACTATCTGCGGTCCCTGGAGTTCTAGGGGGTGTTCCTGGCCCGGGCCGCCAGGGCCAGGAACTGGAGGACCGCGAAGCCCGCGACCGTCAGCGCCTGGAGCGGGATCCAGACGACGCCCGCGGTGGTCGGGTCGAGCCAGAGCGCCAGTGCGGCGACGCTGAGGATGGCGTACACCAGATTGATGTCGATGACCGCCTTCACCGCGAGCGCGGCGGGCCGCTTGCGGGCGGCGAGGAGGCCGACGGCCGCCCCGTACCCGACGAGGACCGCGCCGAGCGCGGTGAGGAAGACGGAGTCGACGCCGATGAGCCGTCCGACGGGCCCGGCGGCGGCCAGATAGATCAGCCCGTTGCCCCCGGTCACGACGGCGTCGAGAGCAAGGAAGCGGCGCAGCACGGTCTGCGGCTCGGTGGTGCGGGCGAGGCCGGTGAGCAGGGTGGCGGTCATGGCGGATCAGCCTCCAGGGAGGGACAGCTACGGGTCGGGGAGCCGGAGCCCGGACGGTGTGCGCCGCCCGGGTTCCGGTGGGACCAGAGTGCTGGAGAGGGCGGGGGCCGGTCGATTACCCGCCGGGTAATGCCGGGCACGGGCGGCACGGAGGTGCCGGGGCGTTCGGGGCCGCGCGGCTCGCGTGCCGGCCGGGTGTTCCGGGTGCGCCGGGTGCTCCGGGCCTCAGATCGCCTCGACGCCGTCGTCCTGGGGCGCGACCGGGCGGTGCGCGGGCTCGCCGACGGGGCTCCGGGGGCCCGTGCACTCGTGGAGCCAGTGCCGCAGCACCCGGTGGACGGCCTCCGCGCCGACGAGTTCCGCGCCGGGGGCGACGGGGGCGGAGAGTTCGGCGGGCGAGAGCAGGAAGGGCCGTGACTGCTCTCCGCCGAGGCCGCCGTGGGAGCCGATCTGCTCCTCGAAGGCGTGCACCCGGCCGGTCTCCGGGTCGTACATCGAGTTGACCATGATGTCGGCGACATGGGGGAAGGAGTCGGTGCGGCGTACGGCGTCGGCCGCGCCCTCGCCGAAGCCCGCGAGCGGTCCCCGGCCGTCGGCCAGCTCGGCGAGGGGCGTCTCGGTCCCGCCGCCGAGCACCACGGAGCCGTGCCGCTCGCTGCGGACCAGCAGGAAACCGATGCCGGGGTGGTTGGCGAGGGTGCCGAGGAGCCCGGGGTGGCGCGCCTCGATCTCCTCCCCGCTGAGCCGTCCGGGGACGTCGGGGAAGGAGATCAGCCCGAGATTGCCGGAGGCGAGCACGATCGGGTCGGAGCCCGTGCCCCGGCCGGTCTCCGGCGGCGGTTCGCCCTCCTCCAGCCGCCGGTGCAGCGCGCTGCGCAGGGCGTCCCCCGCGGCGTCGCGGGCCTCCGCGCCGCAGCGGGAGCGCTCGGCGCGCCGTGACACCGGCAGTCCGCAGCCGGCGCGTACCAGGTCTTTGAGGCTGAGCCCGTACGCGCCCTGGAAGGTCTCCCCCGGGCTCTGTCCGTGGTCGGAGAGGAGGACGATCCGGTAGTCGCGGGGCGCGTGCTCGGCGGCCTTGGCGATCAGTGCCAGCGAGCGGTCCAGGGAGGTGAGGACCTGTGCCGCGTCCCCGCTGTGCGGCCCCGAGTGGTGGGCGACCTCGTCGTAGGCGACGAGGTCGGCGTAGACGGCGGTACGTCCGCCCAGCATGTCGCCGATGACGGCGGCGACCACCACATCGCGCGAGACCACGGTGGCGAAGGCCCGGATGAAGGGGTAGAGCCCGCCCCGGGAGACGCGCGGCCGGTCGCCGCGGAGCCGGGCGCGGACGGACTGGCGCAGCTCGCGGGCGACTTCGGCGGTGAAGGAGAGCGCGGTGCGCACCGCGTTGGCGGGGTCGGAGAAGTAGGCGAAGTATCCGGCCCGGGAGCGGTTGGCGCGACCGCGCCGGGTGGACACGGACAGGACGAGGGCGACCTGGTCGGCCCCGCCGCTGAAGAGGTTGCCCCGGCTGGCCCCGTCGTGGGTGAGGAGTCCGCCGTCGCCGGTGCGGGCGACGGCGCGGCGCTGGAGCTCCACGGCGGAGGCGGGGCGGTTGCTGACCATGAGCCGGCCGCGGTCCTTCTCGTACCAGCGGAAGGCGGGGACGTCGTGGTTGGAGCCGTGGAGGATGCCCAGCTGGCTGGCGCCGGTCTGGCTGGACCAGTCGGTGCGCCAGGGGGTGAGCCGGTGGGTGCCGGCGAGCCAGTCGGCGACGGTGGGCATCAGGCCGTCCTTGGCGGCGCGCAGGAGTACCTCGTGGCCGACGCCGTCGAGCTGGAGGAAGAGCAGGCCGGGCGGGCAGGGGCCGGGGGTGTCGCCCTGGCCGGAGCGGCGACGGCGGCGGGTGGCGAGCCGGGAGAGCCGGCGGCGGTAGGCGTTGTCGTCGCGCACGGCGAGAGCGGTGGAGGTGGCCGAGGCAACGGCGGACATCACGGCGGCGACGACGACGGCGGTCTCGGGGGCCGCGTCGCCCCGGCCGTCGGGGATCAGCCGCAGGGCGATCAGCAGCAGTGAGCCGTTGAGGAAGAAGACCAGCAGGCCGAGGACGAGGGCGGGCACGAGCAGCAGGGCGCGCACCACCAGCGGCCACACCAGCGCGGTCAGCAGACCGAAGGCTCCCGCGCCCCAGGCGGCGGTCAGCGCGGTGCGGGTGACGCTGTCCCCGCCCGGGGACTGGAGCCGGAAGTCGGGGAGCGCGGCGGCGAGCGCCAGCATCGTCAGGGTGGAGACCGCCCACACCACGGCCACCCGCAGCAGGGTGCCGCTCGCCCTGCGCCATCGCCCCTCGGTCACGCCGCCACCTCATCCCGGATCAGGCGTCCAGCCTGGCACAGCGGCGGACGCGAGCAGACCGGACGGCAAGGTTCCGCCATCCGGGCCGGAGCACGGGGGGCGGGTGCGGGGGCGTGCGGGGCCCGGGGGCTCCCGGGTGCGGGCGCGTGGCGCGGGTCTCCCGGAGCGGCTCCCCGGGCGGGGGGCTCAGCAGCCGTCGTAGCCCGCCGTCGGCATGGAGAGCCTGCGGTGGACGTCCGCCTTCATGGCCGCGTCGTACACCGGCTCCTCCCGTCCGGCGGTCTCCACCGGGACGCCGCGCCGCTCGCACTCCGCGAGAAAGTCCGGGACCGAGACCAGCGCCCGGGCCAGCACCCGTTCCGTGGGGACGAGGAAGAGGTCCACCTGCCCGTCGTCGACATCGGCCCACAGTCCCCGGTGCCCCGGGCTCAGCCCGTAGAAGAGCAGCTCCCTGGTGACGGTGTGGCCCCGCTCGGCCGCCCATCGCGCGCACATCGCCTGCTGGCGGCGGGTGTCGACCAGGAAGGGTTCCCGGTCCAGCTCTTCGAGGGGGGTCAGGCTGGCGATGGTCGCCACGCGTAAGCCGTTCATGGTGGGTCACCCTGCTCTCGTCGTTCGCCGCAGACCCTACTCCCGATCGGCTCCCCGGGCAGAGGCCCTAGGCTCGTACGGGAGCGGTTGTACGGGAGCGGTCGGGCAGAAGGCGGAAGAAGGAGGGCCACGTGCCGGTGGAGGTCACCTGGTGGGGTCATGCCACCTGCACGGTCGAGGACTCCGGGACCCGGGTGCTGACCGATCCGCTGTTCGCGCGGCGGCTGGCGCATCTGCGCAGACGGCGCGGGGAGCTGCCGCCGCCCGAGGCCGCGGTCGCCGACGCGGTGCTGGTGTCGCATCTGCACTCGGACCATCTGCATCTGCCCTCGCTGGCCCGGCTGGCCCCGGGCACCCCGCTGGTGGTGCCGCGTGGCGCGGCGCGGGCGGTGCCGGGGCTGACCCGGCTGGGCCTGCGGGTGCGCGAGGTGTCCCCGGGGGACGAGTTCCGGGTGGGGCCGCTGACGGTACGGGCGGTGCCCGCGCTGCACGACGGGCGGCGGCTGCCGGTGGGTCCGCGCCGCTCTCCCGCGCTGGGCTATGTGATCGCCGGGGAGGCCCGTACCTACTTCGCCGGGGACACCGGGCTCTTCGACGCGATGGCGGAGGAGGTCGGCGAGGTGGATGTGGCGCTGCTGCCGGTCGGCGGCTGGGGCCCCTATCTGGGCCACGGTCATCTGGACGCGGGCCGCGCGGCGCAGGCGCTCGCCGCGCTCCGGCCCGACTGGGCCGTTCCGGTGCACTACGGCACCTACTGGCCGATCGGTCTCGACGGGGTGCGCCCGCACGAGTTCCACGCGCCGGGCGACGAGTTCGTCCGGCACGCGGCCCGGCTCGCGCCGCTGGTGGCGGTGCGCCGGCTGGGCCACGGGGAGCGGTTCCGGCCGGAGGCGGCGCGGTGAGCTCCCTGCCGTCACAGGGGTGGGAGCGGGTGTCGGAGGTGATCGGGGCGCTGCCCCCGGAGTCCACCCAGCAGGCCGTGGGCTATCCGTCGCTCTTTCTGCTGGTCGCCCTCGGGGCGCTGGTGCCGGTGGTGCCGACGGGGGCGCTGGTCAGTTCGGCGGCGGTGGTGGCCTTCCACCAGGCCTCGCCCCTGGCGCTGCTCCTCATCTTCCTGACCGCCTCGTCGGCGGCGCTGCTCGGCGATGTGACGCTGTACTGGCTCGGGCGGCGCGGGGTCAGCTCCAGGAACGGCTCCCGCTGGCTGGAGCGGCTGCGCGGCCACGCCGCGCCGGAGCGGCTGGAGCAGGCCCAGCTGAAGCTGGCCGAGCACGGGATCGCGGTCCTGGTGCTCTCCCGGCTGATCCCGGCGGGGCGGATCCCGGTGATGCTGGCGTGTCTGCTCGCCCGGATGCCCCTGCGGACCTTCGTCCGGGGCGATCTGCTGGCCTGTCTGGCCTGGGCGGTGACGTATCAGCTCATCGGCATCCTGGGCGGCGCCCTCTTCGACCAGGCGTGGAAGGGCGTGGCCGTGGCGGTGGCCCTGACCGTGCTGATCAGTGCCACCCCGCCGGTGTGGCGCAGACTGCGCCGCCCGCGCCCGGACCCGGACCCGCCGGGCAGGCACGCCTGAGGGTCCCCCGTACGGGGGGGCGGCGGGGTGTTCGGCCGCGTCAGCGCAGTTCCCCGAGGGCGGTGGCCAGCAGCGTCAGGGCGTCGGCGACCTGGGGCAGTCCGAGGGGGTCCGGGGAGGCGAGGGCCTCGGCGCGCAGCGCGGCGGTCGCGCCGAGGAGGGGGGCGGTGGAGAGCCGTACCCGGAGCGCGCCGAGTTCGTCGCCGAAGCGGTGGCCGCCGGGGACGGGGGTCCCGAGACGGCGGGTCAGATACTCCTCCAGCTCCATGGAGTCGCCGACGCCCCGGGCGGCGAGGCCCCGGCGGAGCGGGCCGAGGTCCGCGTAGAGGTGGCGGCCGGCCGCGGGCGGGCGGGCGAGCGCGCCGGAGGCGAGGACGGCGCGGTGGGCGGCGGCCCCCACCCGGGCGTGGAGGGCGACCGCGCGCTCGCGGTGGGCGGTGACGGGCGCGGGTTCGGCGAGCGCGTGGGCGGCGACGGCGGCGACGGGTTCGGCGACGTTCGCGCCGAGCGCGGTGAGCAGGTCGAGGGTCCCGGCGCGCAGGGCGGCCCCCGCGGCGGTCGGCGGGAAGCGGGCCACGGCGGCGGGCCAGGCGGAGGGGAGCAGCGCCCCGGCGAGGTCGGCGATGACGGTGACGTCGTCGGGGCACATCTCGGCGGGGCTGATCAGGGTGGTGTCGCCGGGCCGGTGGAGGGTGTCGCGCCAGGTCTCGTCGCTGATGATGTGCAGCCCCTCGCCGACGGCGGCCTCGCACGCCTCGCGGAGGATCTCGGGCGGCGGGACGGTGGCGGTGGGGTCGTCGGCGACGGAGAGCAGCAGCAGGGCGGGCGCGCCGCCCTCGGCGCGGACCCGGCGGACGGTCTCCAGGAGGGCGTACGGGTCGGGCACTCCCCCGCACTCGGCGGGCGTCGGGACCCGGTAGGCGGGCCGGCCGAGCAGCCGGGCCTGCGGTGTCCACCAGGCGGGGCTGGGCCGGGGCAGCAGCACATCGCCCCGGCCGTGCACGCCCGCCCCGCCGTACGCGCCGAGGAGGGCGAAGAGCAGCGGCTGCGGGCCGGGCGCGGCGACGACGCCGTCCGGTCCGGCGGCGAGGCCGCGCCGCCGCCAGTAGCCGGCCGCCGCCTCGCGCAGGGCGGGCCCGCCGCCGGGCGGCTCACCGGCCCAGCGCCGGGACGCGGCGGCGAGCACCTCGGCGAGGCCGTCCGGCACGGGCAGCCCGGGTTCGGGCGCGGGCGGGCCGTAGCGGACGGGGCCGTGCCCTTCGTGAGGCGTCATCCGCGCTGAGGAGGTCCGCTCGTGAGGTGTCCGCTCGGGGGGCGTGCGCGCCATGCCGTGGCCTCGCCGTCCGTCGGTCGGTCGGTGTCGTGGGCGGGTGCCCATGAGCCCTTTATACAAACGGCGGGGCCCCCGGGCGCGTCAGACGACGGTGACGGGGTGACGCACGACGGCGTCGAAGAGGTACCCCTGGGTGTTGTGGACGGTCCGCTCCGGCTGGCGGTTCCCGGCCCGGTCGGTGGCGCGGGCGAGGAGTTCGGCCGGTCCGGTGCGGTCCGGCCGCCAGTCGGCGCGCCAGCGGACCCAGCCGTCGCGGCAGGGGGTGTCGAGCGGGCGCGCCCGCCGCCAGCTCCGGCCGCCGTCGGTGCTGATCTCCACGGCGTCCACGGGGGCGGCGGCCGACCAGGCGCGGCCGGTGAGGGTGTGGGTCTCGCCCGCCGCCAGGGTCGCGCCGAAGGGCAGTTCCCAGGCGCTCTTGATCGTCTGCCGGGTGAGGGGCGCGCTGCCGCCGGGCGGGTGGGCGGCCCCGAAGAGACGGTAGAACTGTGTGTTCCACGGTGAGGCGAGCGGGGTGTCGCTGACCTCGATGTCGCCGAGCCATTTGACGGACGCGATGCCGATCCAGGACGGGACGACCACCCGGACCGGGTAGCCGTGGTCGTACGGGAGGGGTTCGCCGTTCATCTCGTACGCGAGGATCACATCGTCGAGGGCCTTGGCGACGGGCAGCGGGCGGCGCACCCGGCCGAGGTTGACGCCTCCGGTGACGAATTCGTCGTCGAGTCCGCTGGGCATGACGTCGACGGCGGACGAGGAGAGCCCGGCCTGATGCAGCACGTCTCTCAGCCGTACGCCGCGCCAGCGCGCCGCGCCGATCGCGCCGAGGGTCCAGGAGGTGCCGCTGACGGTCTCGCCCTGCTGGGTGGTGAAGAGGCTGCGGCCGTTTCCGGCGCACTCGATCACGGCGGTGCGGGTGACGGAGGGCAGGGAGCGCAGCCGGGCGTAGTCGAACTCGACCGGGCGGCGGCCGGTCAGTCCGCTCCCCCACACCGTGAGCTTCCAGTCGCTCTCGCCGATCCGGGGCGTGGAGGTGTGGTTGCGGACGAAGAAGCGGTCGGCGGGGGTGAGCGGGCCGGTGTCGCGCAGGGCGGAGAAGACGGTCTCGGCGTTGGTGCCGCGCAGGGTGAACAGCTCGGGCGGGACGGGCTTGACGATCCCGGCGGCAGCGGCGGCGACGGCAGCCGGGGCGGGCCCGGTGCGGGCCGGGGCCGCGGTGGCGGCTCCGGCCGTGGCGGTGGCGGTCGCGGCCAGGGCCCCGGCGGTCAGCGGTGTCGCGGCGAGCAGTCCGAGGAGTTCGCGGCGGTCGGGTGAAGAGGGCACGGATGCCTCCTGGGCGAGGGGCGGGGAGGGTGCGGATCGCGGTGCCGTACGGGAGGGCGGGTGGCGGCCCGCCGGTGTCACCGGGGACAGGAGGAGGGCGGACGGCCCCAAGGGGCTGCCGTGGAAGCGCTGTTGCCCGGGACGACGGCCATGGACGGGAGCTTAGGACCTGTCCCGGGGATCCGTGGCGGGTTGCCGGAACGCGCGGCCCGCCCGGTCGGACGGACGCCGGTCCGCGTGGCGGCGGCGATTACGGGGTACTCGCGACCCATGTCGTACAAAGAGTCACAGCCGCGCATGAGTACCGAAGGCGCCCGTCGGCGGCCGAAGACCCCGGGCCCGCTCGGCCGGTGGGACCGGAAGGTCTTCCACGCCGTGGCCGAACGGGAGTGGCCGGCGGCCGAGCCGGTGCTGCCCCGGCTGAGCCACGCCGCCGACCACGGGGTGCTCTGGCTGGGCGCGGCGGCCGGGATCGCGGTGCTGGGCGGCGGGAAGCGGTCGCGGCGGGCGGCCGTGCGCGGAATGGCGTCGCTGGCGCTGGCCTCGGCCGTGATCAACACGGTGGGCAAGCGGTCGGTGCGCAGGGCCCGGCCGCTGATCGACGCGGTTCCGGTGATACGGCAGCTGAAGCGGCAGCCGTTCACCACCTCCTTCCCCTCGGGGCACGCCGCGTCGGCGGCGGCGTTCGCGACCGGGGTGGCCCTGGAGTCGAAGGGCTGGGGCGCGGTCGTCGCCCCGGTGGCGGCGTCGGTCGCGTTCTCCCGGGTGTACACGGGGGCGCACTATCCGAGCGATGTGCTGGTGGGCGCGGCGCTGGGGGTGGGCGCGGCGTTCGCGGTACGGGGGCTGGTGCCGACCAGGTCCCAGCTGCCGCCGCCGGGCCGGGCCCAGGGCGACGCGCCGGCGCTGCCGCGCGGCGAGGGGCTGGTGATCGTGGTCAACCAGGACGCGGGGTCGGCGGATTCGGCGGAGCGGGTGCGCGAGGCGCTGCCGCTGGCCGAGATCGTGGAGTGCGGACCGGGTGAGCTGGGCCCCGCGCTGGCGAAGGCGGCGGAGCGCGGCCGGGCGCTGGGGATCATCGGCGGGGACGGCACGATCAACGGCGCGGCGGCCGTCGCCGTGGCGCGGGGGCTGCCGCTGGCGGTGTTTCCCGGCGGGACGTTCAACCACTTCGCGTACGACCTGGGGATCGAGACCTTCCAGGACACCTGCCGGGCGCTGGAGAGCGGTGACGCGGTACGGGTGGACCTGGGGCGGTTCACCCCGGAGCCGCTCCGGGACGGTTCCGGCGAAGGCGGCGGCGAAGGCCACGGTTCCGATGAAGGGGACGGCGGTGCCGGGGGTCCGGGGTACTTCCTGAACACCTTCAGCCTGGGCGTCTACCCGGAGCTGGTGAACATCCGCGAGCGGTGGTCCCCGCGCGTCGGCGGCTGGCCCGCCGGGGTGATCGCGGCGGCGAAGGTGCTGCGCCACGGCCGGCCGCTGGAGGCCTCCGTCCAGGGCCGCCGCCGCCCGATGTGGCTGCTGTTCGCGGGAAACGGGATCTACCAGCGGGTGGGTCCGACGCCGGGCCACCGCCAGGATCTGGCGGACGGGCTGCTGGATGTACGGGTGGTCCACGGCGGCCGGTGGCCGGGGCTGCGGCTGCTGGCGGCGGCGCTCGCGGGCCCGTTGAGCCGTTCGCCGGTGCACGCGGCGGAGCAGCTGCACCGGGTGCGGATCACCGGTCTGGAGCCCGGTACGCCGATGGCGTACGACGGCGAGGTGGTCGACGCGCCGGCCGGGCTGACGGTGGACAAGGCGGTGGGGGCGCTGACGGTCTACCGTCCGCAGACGCTGCTCTGAGCCCGCTCCGGAGCACTCACCAACCGTCCATCATTCAAGACACTTCATCTCACCATGTGAATCTGCGGGATCATGGAGGCAGTCGCCACAGCGAAAGGAAGGCTCCGCCGTGCCCTCTGAGTCCGCCGTCTACACCCATGGCCACCATGAGTCCGTGCTCCGCTCCCACACGTGGCGCACCGCCGCCAACTCCGCCGCGTACCTCCTCGGCGAGCTGACGCCCGGGGCCCTGGTCCTGGACATCGGCTGCGGCCCCGGCACCATCACCGCCGATCTCGCCGCGCTGGTCCCCGGGGGCCGGGTCACCGGGGTCGACCGGGAGCCCGGCATCGTCGAGCGGGCCAGGGCCGAGGCGGCCGGGCGGGGGCTGGCCAACACCGAGTTCGCCGTCGCGGACGTCAATGAACTGGACTTCCCCGACGACTCCTTCGACGTGGTCCACGCCCATCAGGTGCTCCAGCACCTCGGCGACCCCGTCCGGGCGCTGCGCGAGATGCGGCGGGTGTGCCGCCCCGGCGGCCTCGTCGCGGTACGGGACTCCGACTACGGCGGGTTCACCTGGTTCCCCGAGTCCCCCGCGCTGGACGAGTGGAACCGGCTCTACCACCGGGTGGCCCGCGCCTCGGGCGGGGAGCCCGACGCCGGGCGCAGACTGCTCTCCTGGGCCCGGTCCGCCGGCTTCACCGACATCACCGCCACCGGCTCCGCCTGGTGCTACGCGACCGAGGACGAGCGCGCCTGGTGGAGCGGGCTGTGGGCGGACCGCACGACCACCTCGGGGTACGCGCGCCTCGCCGTCGACGGCGGCCACGCCACCGCCGAGCGGCTGGCGGAGATCGCCGCGGGCTGGCGGGAGTGGGGCAGCCGGCCGGACGCCTGGTTCCTGGTCCCGCACGGCGAACTCCTCTGCCGCGCCTGACCGTCCCGCGCGAAAACGCCCCACCTGGGCGGGAACCGAATTAGGGTCGCCCCATGGAGATCCTCGGAACCACGCTGCGCATCTGCGTCGACGATCTGGACGCGGCCGCGGCGGTCTATGAACGACTCACCGGAGCCACCCCGCAGCGCTTCGAGCGCGGCGGGGTGTCGGTCGCGGCGGTCGGCTGCTTCCTGCTGATGAGCGGGCCGGCGGCGGAGCTGGACATCCTGCGCAAGGTGACGGCGACGATCGCGGTGAAGGACGTGGACCAGGCCCACGCCACACTCGCCGAGGTCGGCGCGCGGATCGTCGCGGGCCCGGTGCCGACCCCGGCGGGCCGCAATCTGATCGCGGTCCACCCGGACGGCTCGGTCTTCGAGTACGTCGACCGCAAGGTGACCGCCGGGAGCTGAGTGAGGGGCTACGGGGTCTCGGGCCGCATCCGGTAGTCGTACTCCTCGGGCAGCGGATCGTCCGAGACCGCCGACCAGACCTCGCCCAGGATCTCCGCGCCCTCGTGGAGGTCGGCCACCTCGAAGCCCGCGTCGAAGACGGCGCGGGCCTCCGCCCGGTGGCCCTCGGCGAGCAGCAGCCGGGCGTGCAGCAGCCGGAACCGGCCGCGCCGCTGGACCGGGGGGCGGAGCCGGGCCCAGACGGAGCGGGCGTCGGCGGCGCGGCCCGCGCGCAGCAGGCTCTCGATGGCCTCGCGGCCGAGGGAGGCGGTGGCGGCGGTCCAGGTCTCGCCGTCGTCGCGGCGCTCCTGGAGGAGGTCCTCGAAGGCCTCCAGATAGCGGTCGGCTGCGCGCTGTTCGTGTCCGCTCTCCTCGTCTGCGACGGCGAGGCAGCGCAGCAGCGGCCAGCGCGAGGGGGCGAGCGCGAGGCCGCGCTCCCAGCTGCGGACGGCCTGGGCGAGATCGCCGGCGTGCCACTGGGCGACCCCGAGGTGGTACTCGGTCAGCGGGTCGGCGGGGGCGGTCTCCAGCATGTCGCGCCAGTGCGGGGAGACGAGCGAGGGGCCGGGCGGGGCGACCCTGCGGGGCTCGGGGACGGCGCCGGTGGTCAGCAGTTCGCGCCAGGGGGCCTGTTCCTCGCCGAGGGTGGACTCGGCGAAGGGGGTGCCGGGGAGCTTGATACCGGAGCGCAGCACTTCGAGGGCTCCCCAGCCGGAGCCGACGGCGAGGGTGCGCACCGGCTCGCTGTCCGCGTGCGGGAGCCAGTCGCGGTGGGCGGCCTCCACCGCCTCCCTCGGCAGCGCGGCGGCGAGCCGGGACTCGACCTCGGCGACGGCGGCGGCCCAGTTGGCGCCGTGCACGGTGCCCGCCTCGCCGGTCAGCGGCCCGTAGCACTCCAGCCAGCTCAGCTCGGCGCCCTCCTCCAGGCGCACCCGCTCCAGCTGGGTGCGGGCGAGGCCCGCCTGTATCTCCGCGTATCCGACGGTGTCCGGTTCGGTCAGCCAGCGCTGCCAGCGCCGGCCCGCGCGCCCGGAGCCCCAGAGGAAGAGCTTGCGCCCGCGCAGTGTGTCGGTCGAGGTCTGGACGAGGCCGTGTCCGTCGCCGCCGAGCGCGGCGATCCATTTGCGGGCCGGGGCGGGCACCTCGTAGAAGTAGTCGGCGGGGTGTTCGGAGCGCAGCGGGTAGGTGCGGTCCTCGCCCCGGTAGTCCGGCACGGGCACGCGGCGCAGGGTGCGTTCGTGGCCGAAGTGCCAGGCCTCGTCGGCGGGGGCGAGGATCCGGGTGGAGGGGTGCTCCTCGACGGCGGTGTTGGACCACCAGTAGAGCGGTACGGCCCGCTCGTGCGGGTTGCGGACGCGTACGCCGACATGGAGGAAGGCCGAGTCGGCGGGGAGCCAGAGGTCTATCTGGAACGGCAGGTCGCGCAGCCGCTCCCACTCCCAGAGGCGGATCATCTCGCCGCCGTCGGGGGCGGGGACGACGGCGGCGTGGAGGGGGGCGACGGAGAGCGCTCCGTGGCCGGTCGCGCCGATGTTCCACTCGATGCCGCCGGAGTACCAGGCGCCGTTGAGGGCGAAGCCGGCGGGCTGGAGGACGGGGTTGCGGTAGAGGAGTTCCCGGCCCGTGGTCTTGTGGTGCAGGGAGTGGACCCGGCCGCCGAGGCCCGGCAGGACGGTGGCGCGCAGCTGGTCGTTCTCGATGACCAGGGCGTCGATGCCGGTGGGGGTGCGGTCGCGTCCGTAGCCGTCGAGGATCCGCACGGGCAGCAGGGTGCGCAGCGGCTCGTAGTCGATCTGCCGGACCATCTCGCGCGGCAGCTCCCGCCTGGTGCGCTCGTCGACGGGGTGCGGGTCGGCGAGCCGGCGGAGCGGGGGCAGCGGGTTCGCGGGCCCCACCGGGGCAGCGGGCAGGGTCAGTACGGTACGCCGCACGGTCGTGGCCAAGACAACCTCGCTTCACTCTGGAAAAGGGCCGCCGACCGCTGTTGGGCGACCCGGTGACCATGGAACAGGGTCAGCGCCGTGCCGAACAGGGTTTCCGGGGGTCAGACTTCGGCAAAGTCGTCGCCGGGTCCGGGGCCGGGGCCGGGGGCCTGCTGCGGCCCGGCGGTGATCGCCCAGCGTTCGTGGTCGCGCCAGGCCCCGTCGATGAGGAGGAAGTCGGGCGAGAAGCCTTCGAGCCGGAAGCCGGCCCGGCGCACCAGGGCGATCGAGGCGGTGTTCCCCGGCTGGATGTTGGCCTCCAGCCGGTGCAGTCCCATCGGGCCGAAGGCGTGTTGGAGGACGAGGGCGAGCGCCTCGCTCATCAGGCCCCGTCCGGCGGCATGGGCGAACGCGCCGTAGCCGAGGGCTCCGCAGCGGAAGGAGCCCGCCACGATGTTGTTGATGTTGATGAATCCGGCGAGGCGGCCGGAGGCGCGCTCATGGACCAGGAAGCCGGATCGGGCCGGGTCCTCGGTGAGCCGGGCGGCGTAGGGGGCGTACTCGGCGGCCGTGAGCGGGGGGAAGAGCCAGGGGCGGTGGTGCGCGGTGGCGGCGCGGGCCGCCGCCGTGAACTCCTCGGCGTCGTCGGCGGTGAAGGGCCGGAGCGTGACACGGGGGCCGGCGGCGACGGGGGGCGCGCCTGCGGCGGGCCGGGGCGGGACGGGCTCGGACATCCGGCCAGGCTAGCGGGGGCCGCCCGGGTACGGCGGGCGGCGGGGCGTCAGCGGTCGCGGCGGCGGAAGAAGTACGCGCCGCAGAGCGCGCCGATGACGAACATGGCGAGCAGCGCCAGATAGAGCGGCATGGTGACCTCGGGGATCAGCAGCCGGATCTTGACCTCCCGGGTGTTCTCGAAGATGAAGACGATGGCCAGGACCGCGAGGACGGTGACCGCGATCCTCGACGGGGTGAACCACTCCGCCGCCCGGCTCTTCCCGGTCCTCGGTGCTTGTTTGGCGCTCATGGCACCAGAATGGGCCCCGGCCCGGCCGGACGGCGGGGCGAGCGGGCCGTACGGGTGAGCGCCAGGACCCGGGGTAGGGTCCGCACCGAGAAAGCCTTGTCTGACAAGCTGAGTCGCTGATGTGGGCCGGGCGCCAGTCCGGAGCAGCGAGCCGAGGAGGAACCAGTGACAGCCGGCCGGCCGCAGCGCAGACCCGTCGTAGCCCTGTACGGGCGGATCGCGGACGCCATCCACGAGGGCGTCTATCCGCCGGGCTCGACCCTGCCGTCGGAGCCCCGGCTCGCGGCCGAGCTGGGGGTGGGCCGGCCCGCCCTGCGCGAGGCGCTGCTGCTGCTCCAGGAGGACGGGCTGCTCTCGGTGCGCCGGGGCGTGGGCCGCACCGTCAACGCCAGCCCGCCCAGGCGCGGCTACGAGCTGCTGCGTCCGCTGGAGGAGCTGCTGGCCGGGGGCGCCGGGCTGCGGGTGCGCCCGCTGCTGCGCACCGTGGAGGAGCCGACCGACTTCACCGCCCAGCATCTGCTGGCACCGGCCGGTTCGGAGCTGCGGTTCTGGGAGTCCGTGCTGACCGGGGACGGTTCGGCGGGGGTGCTCAGCCAGGAGTGGTCGGCCCCCGAGGAGGTGCTGGAGCGCGCGCACCCGGCGTTCGCCGAGGCGCTGCGCGCGCCGACCGCGCCGGGCGGTTCGATGCTCGCGGTGCTCGCGCCGGCCTCCCGGGGGATCGCCCTGAGCGGGCACAGCGCGGTGAGCGCGACCCTGCTGGGGGCGCGGCGCGGCGAGCAGCTGGGCCGTGCGCCGGACACCCCCGCCGTGCTGGTCACCCAGGTGGTGCGGGTCGGGGAGTCCCCCGTGCTGGCCGCCAAGCACATGCTGCCGACGGGCGCGCCCGCCCTGCCGGTGCTCCAGTCGAACTGACCGGCGCTACCTGGGTGCGCCTGACGTGTACAGCACCGGCCGCTCCGGTGCCGTACACTCCCGGGGCATGCACTTGTCTGACATCCTCCGCGCGCCCAAGGTCGTACTCCACGACCACCTCGACGGCGGACTGCGCCCCGCAACGATCATCGAACTGGCCCGGGAGTACGGCTACGGCCTGCTCCCCACCGAGGACCCCGCCGCGCTCGCGGTCTGGTTCCGGGACGCCGCGGACTCCGGCTCGCTGGAGCGCTATCTGGAGACCTTCGCCCACACCTGCGCGGTCATGCAGACCCGCGAGGCGCTGGAGCGGATCGCGGCGGAGTGCGCGGAGGACCTGGCGGCCGACGGCGTCGTCTACGCCGAGATCCGGTACGCCCCCGAGCAGCACCTGGAGCGCGGGCTGACCCTGGACGAGGTCGTCGAGGCGGTGAACGCCGGATTCCGTGAGGGCGAGCGCCGCAGCGGCCAGAAGATCACCGTCCGCGCCCTGCTCACCGGGATGCGCCACACCGACCGCTCGCTGGAGATAGCCGGGCTCACCGTCGCCCACCGCGACCGCGGGGTGGCGGGCTTCGACATCGCGGGCGGCGAGATCGGCAACCCGCCCGCCCGTCATCTGCCCGCCTTCCAGCACCTCAAGCAGCACAACTGCCACTTCACCATCCACGCGGGCGAGGCCGTCGGCGCGGAGTCCATCCACGAGGCCGTGCAGGTCTGCGGCGCGGAGCGGATCGGGCACGGGGTGCGGATCACCGACGACATCACCGTCCACGACGACGGCACGGCGACCCTCGGGCGGCTGGCGGAGTACGTCCGCGACAACCGGATCGCCCTGGAGGTCTGCCCGACCTCCAACCTCCAGACGGGCGCGGCGAAGGACTACGCCACGCACCCGATCGACCTGCTGCGCCGGCTGGGCTTCCGGGTCACCCTCAACACGGACAACCGGCTGGTGTCGGGCACCACGATGAGCCAGGAGTTCGGGCACATGGCGGAGGCCTTCGGCTACGGCCCCGAGGTCTTCGAGGAGCTGACGGTCGCGGCGGTCGAGTCCGCGTTCCTGCCCCTGCCGGAGCGCCGCCGGCTGATCGACGAGGTCGTCCGCCCGGGGTACGCGGCCCTGCGCTAGGCCACGGGAGAGGGGCGGCTCCCGTGTGCGGGAGCCGCCCCTCTCCCGGCTCAGTCCAGCGCCGGCCGGTCCAGGGTCAGGGTGCCCGCCTCGGCGTCGAGTACGGCAAGGACGCCCAGCGGCATCGTCAGATTGACGTCGCCGTGGCCGAAGCCCAGCTCCTCCACCACCGGCACCCCCAGCCCGCCGAGCCGGTCCCGCAGCACCTCGCGCACCCGCTCGTACGGGCCGCAGTCGGCCCAGGAGCCGAGCGCGACGCCGGTGACGCCGTCCAGCAGACCGCTCCGGAGCAGCTGGGTGAGGATGCGGTCGAGCCGGTAGTCCTCCTCCCCCACGTCCTCCAGGAGCAGCAGCCCGCCCCGGGCCGAGACCCTGGCGTGCGGGGTGCCCAGCTCGGCGGCGAGCATGCTGGCGCAGCCGCCGAGAGTGACGCCCCGGGCCCGGCCGGGGACCAGGGCGCGCGCCGACGGCAGCCCCAGGACCCGGACGGACTCGGGCTCGAAGAGGGTGGCCCGCAGCGACTCCCGGGTGGTCTCGTCCTTGAGGAAGGTGAGCGCGCCGATCATCGGGCCGTGCAGGGTGGCGAGGCCCGTCCGGGCCGCGAACGCCTCGTGGAGGACGGTGACGTCGCTGTATCCGACGAAGACCTTGGGGCCCGCGGCCCGGATCGCCGTCCAGTCGAGGAGGTCGGCCATCCGCTGGGCCCCGTAGCCGCCCCGGGCGCAGATCACGGCGGCGACCGAGGGGTCGCACCAGGCCTCGGTGAGATCGCGGGCGCGGTCGGCGTCGTCCGAGGAGAGATAGCGGAACCGGGTGTGCCGCCCCCGGACATGGGGCATGACGACGGGTTCCAGGCCCCAGGAGCGGAGGATGTCCAGGCCCTCGTCGAGGCGCTCGTCGGGCACCGGCCCGCTGGTGGCGGCGACGGCGACCCGGTCGCCGGACCTGAGCCTGCGGGGCCGGGTCAGCTCGGTGAGGGTCATGGGGTCAGCTCCGGATCGGGGACGTCGGTACGGTTGAGGCCGAAGGTCCGGTTGTAGAGGCCGAGTTCCGTCTCCAGCGCGCGGATCAGGGTGCCCGCCCGGCGGAAGCCGTGGCTCTCGCCCTCGAAGGCGAGGTACGCGTGCGGGACTCCGCGTCCGGCCAGCCGGGCGAGGAGGCGTTCGCTCTGCGCGGGCGGGCAGATCACATCGTCGAGCCCCTGGAGCAGCAGGAACGGCGCGGTGATCCGGTCGGCGCGCTCCAGCGGCGAGCGGCTGCGATAGCGGTCGGGGAACTCCGCGAGGGGGCCGAGCAGCGATTCCAGATAGCTCGACTCGAAGTCGTGGGTCCCGTCGGTCACCCAGCCCAGCGGGTCGAGGACCGGGTAGAGGATGGTGCCGCAGGCGTAGACGTCGGTGCCGGCCAGCGAGGCGGCGGTGGTCCAGCCCCCGGCGCTGCCGCCCCGGACGGCGATCCGGCCGGGGTCGGCGGCCCCCTCGGCGGCGAGCCCCCGGGCGACGGCGGCGCAGTCCTCGACGTCCACCACGCCCCACTCCTCGCGCAGCCGCTCGCGGTAGGCCCGGCCGTATCCGGTGGATCCGCCGTAGTTGACCTCGGCGACACCGATGCCGCGCGAGGTGAAGTAGGCGATCTCCAGATCGAGGACGAGCGGGGAGCGGCTGGTGGGTCCGCCGTGCGCCCACATCACGAAGGGCGGGAGTTCGCCCTCGGGCGCGGTCCAGCCGGGGTGGTGCGGCGGATACACATGGGCGTGGATCTCCCGGCCGCCGGGCCCGGTGAAGGTACGGATCCGGGGTTCGGGGTAGTGGGCGGGGTCCACCGGATCGGTGTGCGCCGCGCCGATCACCCGGGTGTGGCCGGTACGGGTGTCCAGCTCCACGATCTCGTAGCCGCCGCGCACTCCCGCCGCGACGCCGGTCACCCGGTCGCCCTGGACGGCGAGGGAGGGCGCCCACTCCGTCCAGGGTCCGACGGCGTCGGCCAGTTCTCCGGTCTTCGGGTCGAGGATGCCGAGCGCGGTGGTGCCGGTGCCGTGGATGACGGCGATCAGACCGTTCTCCAGGGGGTGGAACCACTGGAGGCCGATCTTCCACAGCGGGCCGCCGAACTCCTCCTCGCGGCCGGGGAGGACCGGGGCGCTGAAGGCCGGGCCGTGCGCGGGTCCGGCCGTCGCACCGGCCGCGGAGAGCGCGCCGGGTTCGGCCCGGTGCGGCTGCCACCAGCCGTCGGCGTCGGTGAGGAAGAGAAGGCCGCCGTCGGGGGCCCAGTCGACCTGGCAGATCGACGCCGTCCCCGTGGGCGCGGACCGGACCCCGGTGAACTCCCCGTCCTCGGTGACATCGGCGAGCACCACGGTGGTGGTGTCCCAGGGCATCGCGGGGTGGTCCCAGGCGATCCAGGCGGCGCGCCGGCCGTCCGGGGAGAGCCGGGGGCCGGTGACGAAGCGGTGCCGGTCCCCGCAGAGTTCCCGTACCGCTCCCCGGTCGTCGGCGGCCGAGCCGTCCAGCGGGACGGCGGCGATCACCCGGCGCACATCGGTGGGCGCGGGGCCGGTGAACTCCTCCAGCACGCCCCACACCTCGCCCCGGTCCTCCTCGATCCGCAGATCGGCCCAGCGCAGCCCGTCGCCGACGGCCGTCAGGGGCGTGAGCGGGCGGGGCTCGGAGCCGGGCGCGTCCGGTTCGTACGCGTACAGCCGCTGGTCGGGGAAGTGGACGAAGACGACGAGCGGGCCGCCGTCGCGCGCCACGGCCGCCCAGGGGTGTCCGCCGTACTCGATGACCCGGCTGCGCGCGTTCCACGGCTCGGGGAGCACGGACTCCTCCGTGCCGTCGGCGCGGCGGCGGATCAGCGCCCTTCTGCCGCCCTCGGCGGGGCGGGGCGCGGTCCACCAGACCTCCGCGCCGACCGTGCCGAGATACTCGGGCCGGCCGTCGTGCGAGGCGGCGAGCGCCGCGTCGATCGGCGAGGGCCAGCTGCCGTAGGGGCCTGTGGAGGCCATGTCCTTGCTCCCTTGGATCGCCCGGGTCGCCCGGGTCACCGTCATGCCGAACGGAGGTAGTGGTCGAGCACCTCGACGCCGAAGTGCAGTGCCTCCACCGGGACCCGCTCGTCCACGCCGTGGAACATCGCGGCGTAGTCGTAGCCGACGGGCAGCTTCAGCGGGGTGAAGCCGTAGCCGGTGATGCCGAGGCGGGAGAACTGCTTGGCGTCGGTGCCGCCCGACATGCAGTACGGCACGACATGCCCGGCCGGGTCGAAGTGCTCGATCGCGGCGCGCAGCTTGGCGTAGGTGGGCGAGTCGACGGGGGCCTGGAGCGGCACCTCGCGGTGCTGGAACTCCCACTCCACATCGGGCCCGGTGAGCAGGTCCATGGTGGTGTGGAACTCGTCCTCCCCGCCGGGCACCATCCGTCCGTCGACATGGGCCGTGGCATGGCCGGGGATCACATTGATCTTGTACCCGGCGTCCAGCATCGTCGGGTTGGCGCTGTTGCGCAGGGTGGACTCCACCAGGGCGGCGGCCGGGCCGAGCTTGGCGACGAGCGCGTCGGCGTCGAAGTCCGCCGCGTGGACGTCGACCTCGATGCCGTGCAGGGCGGCCAGTTCGGCGAGGGCGGCGCGGGTGGTGGCGGTGAGCCGGATCGGCCACTGGTGGTCGCCGATGCGGGCGACGGCGGCGGCGAGCCTGCTGACCGCGTTGGCCCGGTTGACCTTGGAGCCGTGGCCCGCCTTTCCGCGGGCGGTGAGCCTGAGCCAGCCGGTGCCGCGTTCCCCGGCGGCGACGGGGTAGAGCGTCATGCCCCCGCCGGCGTGGAAGGAGAAGGCCCCGGACTCGCTGATGCCCTCGGTGCACCCCTCGAAGAGGCCGGGGTGCTGATCGGCGAGGAAGCCGGAGCCGTCCTCGGCGCTGGCCTCCTCGTCGGCGGTGAAGGCGATGACGATGTCCCGGCGCGGCCGTACGCCGGCGCGCGCCCAGGCCCGCACCACGGCGAGGATCATCGCGTCCATGTTCTTCATGTCGACCGCGCCCCGGCCCCAGACGACTCCGTCGCGGACCTCCCCGGAGAAGGGGTGCACGCTCCAGTCGGCGGGTTCGGCGGGCACCACGTCGAGATGGCCGTGGAGCAGCAGGGCGTCGGCCGAGGGGTCGGTGCCGGCGATCCGGGCGACCACATTGGTCCGTCCGGGGGTGCGCTCCAGCATCACGGGTTCGAGCCCGGCGGCGGCCAGGCGCTCGGCCGCGTACTCGGCGGCGGGCCGCTCCCGGCAGTCGCCGCCGCCCCGGTTGGTGGTGTCGATGCGGATCAGCTCGGAGGTGAAGTCGACCACCTCGTCCAGCGCGCGCCGGTCGACCGGGCTCGCTCCGTCGGCGGGGGTTCTCACATCAGCCATACTGCTCCTCCACTGCTGCCGAGACGATCGTGGTGACCGCCTTGAAGGTACGAATGGCTTCGTACATGGTCTCGCTGGTGTAGCCGGCCCGGCGCTCGCCGCCGCCGCGCGTCACCCCGGGTACGACGGTGGCGGCGGCCGCGAGATGCTCCGCGTCGAACTCCAGCTCCATCGCGAACGGCCCGCCGCGCACCGGCTCGTGCCGGACCGCGAGCGCGGCGGCCTCCTTGGCCGCCGCGCGGATGTCGGCGGCGGTACGGGTGGGGGTGCGGCAGACGGCCGCGTACCGGGAGACATGGTCCTTGACGGCGACCTTGCGGGAGTCCGGGGCGTATCCCCGGGCGTCCACGCAGGTCAGGTCGTCGCCGGTGACGAGCACGACGGGGACGCCGTACTCGGCGACCACATGGGCGTTGAGCAGCCCCTCGGAGGCGCGGACCCCGTTGAGCCAGACGCCGGTGAGCTGGTTGGCGAGATAGGTGTGGGCGAGGACGCCCTCGGCTCCCGCGCCGGTGTGGTAGCCGACGAAGGCGATGCCGTCGACGTCTCCGTGCTGGACGCCTTCCACCATGGAGAGCGACTTGTGCCGGCCGGTGAGCATCTGGACCCGCTCGTCGAGCCGCTCCAGCAGCAGATTGCGCATGCTCCAGTGGGCCTCGTTGACGAGGACCTCGTCCGCGCCCCCGTCGAAGAAGCCGAGCGCCGCCGCGTTGACGTCCGAGGTGAACATGGCCCGGCAGCGTTCCCACTGCGGATGGCCGGGCAGCACATCGGCCGGCCAGGTGACTCCGGTCGCGCCTTCCATGTCGGCGCTGATCAGGATCTTCATGATTCACCCTAACCCTCCCGGTTCAGCCGTCACCGGGGGGTCCGTCCTGTGCGGACGGTCCCCCTCCGGCCGACCGGCGGGTCAGTCGTCCCGGCCGACCACCAGCCACTTCGACGGCAGCTCGACCCGGGAGCCGTCGGGCTCGTACTCCGTGGTCGTCAGGGGCAGTTCCCCGGCGGCCAGCACGGTGAGTCCGGCGGCGGTGAAGTACCCGGGGACGTCGGCGTCGGAGACCGCGCCGGGGACGATCCCGTGCCGGAGCACGGGCCGGAGCTTGGGCGGCGGCCCCGCGGGCCGGCTCGCCAGTTCCGCGAGCCGCCGGCCGGCGGCCTCGGCCGGCTCGACGACGAAGGCCCGGCCCCGGGTGCCGACCAGCGCGGCCACCGACTCGGCGAGGGGCCGGCGGTCCTGCGGATCGGTCTGGTGGAGCACCCCGCGCACATAGACATTGCAGTCGCCGCCGAGATCCTCCCGGAGCCCGGCCACCATCGGGGCGTCGACCGCGTCCAGCCGGCGGAATCCGGGGCGGCCCGACAGGGCGTCCCCGTACCGCCGGGGCCTCTCCTGGCCGCGGGCCAGCTCGATCGCGGCGGCCGAGAGATCGACTCCCACCACCCGGGGGAAGCGGTCGGCGAGAAACCAGGTCTGGGTGCCGTTGCCGCAGCCCAGATCGACCAGGGGCAGTCCGGGGTGGTCCACATGGGGTTCGTACAGCGCCAGATGGAGCCCGGCGGTCAGCTCGGGCTCGGCGTCCCAGATGACCTCGCCGGGCGCGCCGGAGATCTCGCCCCAGAAACCGTCCCAGGCGGCGGCGTATTTTTTTGTCACGCTCATGACTAACTCTCCTATGATATGACACAGCGTCATGAGCGGTTTACCCCCGGACAGTTGACTCGGCAACCGGATCCTGAGCCTCTCTTCGGATCAGTCACCGCGGTCCGCCGGACGGGTCGGGACCTCAGGGCAGCGGCACCTCGAACCAGACGGTCTTGCCGTCGGCCGTACGGCTCGCGCCCCACTCCCGGGCCAGGGCGGCGACCACCCGGAGCCCTCGGCCCTCCTCGGCCGAGGAGGCGGCGGCGCGCAGGGCCGGGAGCGTGGGGTCCTCGTCCCGGACCTCGCACTGGAGCGAGCCGGTCAGCACCATCCGCAGCTCGGCGCGGCGGCCCCTGGCATGGCGCACGGCATTGGCGACGACCTCGCCCACCAGCTGTTCCACCGTCTCGGCCAGCGCGTCGAGCCCCCAGGCGCGCAGCTGCCCACGGGCGAGCCGGCGCGCCCTGGCCGCCTCGTCCGGCGCGAGCGACAGCTCCCAGGCGGCGACCGATCCGCCGGGGACGCCGTTGAGCCGGGCCATCAGCAGCGCGACGTCGTCCTTGCGCCCGCCCCGGGTGTTGAGCGCGCGGATGATGGTGTCGCAGGCGGCGTCCATGGAGGCCGCCGGGTGCGCGGCGGACTCGCAGAGCTTCGCCAGGCCCACCCCGATGTCCTCGCCGCGCACCTCCACCAGCCCGTCGGTGAACATCACCAGCCGGTCCCCGGGCGCCACCGGCACGGTCACGGCCTCGAAGGGGACGCCTCCGACGCCGATCGGGGCCCCGGTCGGCAGCCGGAGCAGCTCACTGCGGCCGTCGGCGGCACGGACCAGGACCGGCGGCACATGACCGGCGTTGGCCAGCGCCAGCTCGTGGCGGATGGGGTCGTAGACGGCGTACAGACAGGTGGCGAGGTAGTTCTCGCCGAGCCGCTGGGCGAGATCGTCCAGGCCGCGCAGCAGCTGGACCGGCGGGAGGTCGAGGGCGGCCATGGTCTGCACGGCGGTCCGCAGCTGGCCCATCATCGCGGCCGCGTTGAGGCCGTGGCCCATGACGTCGCCGACCACCAGCGCCACCCGGGAGCCGGGGAGTTTGACGGAGTCGAACCAGTCGCCGCCGACCCGGCCCAGCAGGGTGCCGGGGAGATAGCGGGTGGCCGTGTCGCAGGCGGCGGTCTTCGGGGTGATCTGCGGAAGCATCGAGTCCTGGAGGGTCTCGGCGACATTCTCCTGATACGTGTACATCCGGGCGTTGTCGATCACCAGCCCGGCGCGGGCCGCGAGTTCCGCGCCGGTGACCCGGTCCATGTCGTTGAAGACGGCGCGCTCGCCGTGGCGCAGCAGGATCATGAAGCCCAGGACGACGTCGCGCGCCTTCAGCGGGACCACCAGCATCGAGCGTCCGCTGATCAGGGGACGGATGTCGCGCTTCTCGAACTGCGAGGCGATGGCGGTGCCCATCCGCTCGCTGATCCGGGGCACCAGCACCGGATCACCGGTGGTCATGCACTGGAAGAAGGGCGTGTGCTCGGGGAAGGGCATGGACTCGCCGACCGGCACCACGTCGTCCCAGCGCCCCGGCTCGTCCACATGCTCGACGGCGACACGGTGCCACAGGGTGGTGGCGTCCGGCGGCCCGTCGGGGAAGCTCTCGCCGGCGACGACCTGCTCCCGCAGATAGGTGCCCGCGACATCGGTGAAGCGCGGCACGACGGCGGCGCTCACCTCCTGGATCGTCCGGGCGAGATCGAGCGAGGAGCCGATGCGCCCGCTCACCTCGTTCAGGAACTCCAGGCGCTCGCGCACCGCCGTGTACTCCAGGTCCCGCTCCAGATCCGCAGGGTCGACGGGCTCCCCGGACGCCGCCGCCACCCGGGCCGCGCGCCGGCGCTCGGCGCGCTCGGTGCGCCGGGCGACTCCCCAGTCGGGGGTGACCGGGACCCGTTCGTGGCGGCTCAGCTCCACCACCGGATAGCCGAGGTCGAGGATCTGGGAGACGGTACGGGTGGCCTCCTGGACGCTCATGCCGGGGAGGATCCCCGGCAGTCCGTCCGCGAGATCGTCGGAGCCGGGGAAGTCGGTGTGCAGCGCGAACCCGGGCGCGATCCGCCGTACGCCGCCACTGCTCCCGGCGTCCTCGCCCCCGGTGCTCCCGTCGCCGTCGCTCGGGCCGTCGTCGCTCGGGCCGGTGTCCGTGAACCGCGCGGCGTCCGCCGCCAGCACGATCAGCCGCTCGGGCCCGGGGCCGACCATGGGGTACGCCCACCAGAGGACGTCGATCCGCTCCCGCCCCGGCGCGGAGAGCCGGGCCCTGCCCGCCGTCGCGTAGGGGGTACGGCCGGTCAGCGGCGCGTCGAGGCCCGGGCCGCCGTCGTACGCCGCGTACTCGCCGTCCGCCGCCAGCGCTCCGCAGACCGGCAGCAGATCGAGCGCGGGCCTGCCCACCGCCTCCTCGCGGGCGGGCCCGAACAGCCTGCGCGCGCCGGTCGACCAGTGCGACACCAGACCGTCGCCGTCCACCACGACCACGGCCAGGGGGATCCGGCCCGGCACGGGGTACCGCTGTGGTCTTCTCGGCGGAACACCACGGTGCATGGGTGGGACGCTCCTTCCCCGCCGCCTGGGGTCCCCCGCGCCGGAGGCGGCGGGGGAGATGCGCGGCCTGGCGACCACGGTACGGCCCTGCGGAGTCCGCGCGCCGGGCAACGGCGAAATGGGTTGTGCGCCCGCGCACAACCCATGGCCCTCCGCTCCGGGTGCCCCTGCCCGGAGGCTAGGAGCCCTTGCCCGCCGACTTCTCGATCTCGGCGGCGAGGTTGGCGAGCACCGCGTCGTAGATCCGGGCGAGTCCCTTCGGGGCGAAGGTCCGCTCGAAGAAGCCGCCGATGCCGCCCGCGCCCTTCCAGACCGAGGTGACGACCGCCTTGGACCTGCCCTCACCGGCCGGGGTGACGGTCCAGGTGGTGACCATGGAGGAGTTGCGGTCCTTCTCGACCAGCTGGCCGTCGACGGGCTCGGTGACATCCAGCAGGCAGTCGCGGACCCGCTTGCTGGTGGCCTGGAGCTTCCAGTGGACGAGGGTGCCCTCGCCGTCGCCGCCCTCGCGCACCTCGTACTCGCTGAACTGGCCGGGAAGGATCGACGCGCGCGTGTTCGCGTAGTCGGCCAGTGTGTCGATCACGGTCTCCGCGTCCGCCGCGATGATCCGTTCAGTCGTGGCCTCGACCTGCGCCATAGCTGTTCCTCCAGCACTCGGTGTGTTCAGGGGTGCCGCGTGGGCCCGGCTTAGCCAACCACCTCGGGTGCGGGGGCCCAAATCCGGGGCCTCCCGCGATGTGAGCGATCATGAGCCCATGAGCACTCATCTCACTCGTGTCCAGGCCCCCGAGGGCCTCGCCCCCGGTACCGGGTACAGCCATGTCGTCTGGGGCTCCGGCCGGTTCGTCGCCGTCTCGGGGCAGTGCGCCTTCGACGAGGAGCGGCGCGTGGTGGGGGTGGGCGACCCCGGGGCCCAGGCGCGGCGCGTCTTCGAGAACATACGGCGGTGCCTGGAGAGCGCGGGGGCGACCTTCGAGGACGTGGTGAAGCTGACGTACTTCGTCACGGACATCGCCCATCTGGGCCCGGTGCGGACCGCGCGCGACGAGGTCTTCGACCCCGAGCGGCTGCCCGCGAGCTCGGCGGTCCAGGTCTCCGCGCTGATCCTGCCGGAGCTGCTGGTCGAGATCGAGGCGTACGCGATCGTCCCGGAGGACCGCGTCTGAGGACGGGTCCGAGGCCGGGTCAGGGGCTCTCCGGGGCGGCCCTGACCCAGCGGCGGGTGGTGCTGTCGTAGTCGTGCAGGGTCCCGTCCGCCCCACTGGTGCGGAAGGGCCGTCCGCCGTCGTCGATCCGGGTGGTGCCCGAGCGGTCGCCGCTGCTCCACTCCAGCTCCAGGTACCAGTCGCAGTCGCAGCGGGCCGCGGACCCGGAGACCAGCAGGATCTCCGGGTCCTTCGCGGAGACCCGGTAGGGGAAGGAGACGGCGGGGATCTCCGTGCCGGAGTCGTTGCCCGCGACCGGGCGGGCGATCGGACGGGGCCGGTCCAGATCGGCCTCGAACATCCGGGGGGTGAGGGAGCCGCCGCAGCCCATGTACATCCGGTAGGCGTTGCGCTGGACCGGGGCCCGCCGGGCGACCACCCGGACCCGCAGCGCCTGGAGCACCACGGCCTTCTCGGCCGTGCCCTGCACGGTGAGCTGGACGAGGGTCTCGCCGCCGTGCACCGCGCCGAGGGCGCCGGCCCACGGCCGGGCGTCGGACTCGGCGGGCGGGGGCGGCACGGCGGCGGGGGCGCGGCCGACGAGATAGGTGTGGTCGCAGCCGTACCGCCACCGGTGCGCATCGGTCTTCACGGTGAACGGGGGCGCTCCGCCGGGGTCCGCCGACGGGACGGCGGCGGTGCCGGGCTTCCCGGCGGCGGTCCGCCGCTCCTCGGGGTCCGGGTCGGGCGGCAGCGGCTCGTACGCGAGCAGCGTGAACAGGGCCGCCAGCGCGGTGGCCAGCGCGACGGCGGCAGCCCCGTACCACCGCCGCCGCCGGCGTGCCGTCCCCGGGACGGCGGCGTCCACGACGGGCGGGGCCTGCGTGGCGGGTTCACGTGAGGGTTCCGGTTCCGGTTCTCGTGCGGGTGCGGGTGCGGGTGCGGGTGCCGGTTCCGGCGCGGGTGCCGGTCCGGCCGGGGCGCGGCGACCGCGTTCGGCGTCGGCGAGCACCCACAGACGGTGCAGGGCGATGAGGTCCTCGCCCCGGCAGCCGCAGAGCCGGGCGAGGCGTTCGACGGGAGCGAACTCCATGGGCACCGAGTGGCCCGAGCAGTAGCGGTGCAGCGTCGACGCGCCGATCCCGACGCGGCGGGCCAGCGCGCCGTAGCTGCGGCCGGAGGCCTCCCGTATCCCGCTCAGCCTCCGCGCGAACGCCTCGGTGTCGGACTCCCTCGTACTCAACCGTCCCCAGCTCCCCGCCCGTTCCGGGGCGGCGTTCCACCCCTCCCGAACAACCCCACGTCAGCGGGGGTGGAATGGTTCCACCGTGCCACCCGCGGCCGTTTCCCTTGTCCCGGGCCGGGCGGACTCCCGAAGCTGTTGAGCGTTCGCAGGAACACGATCGAAGAGAACGAACCAGCAGGGGGAAGCACCACCATGAACCGATTCCACACCGCCGCCGTGACGGCCGCGACCGCGGCGCTGATCCTGACCCCGCTCTCCACCGCGACCGCCACTCCGGCCGAGGCCGCCGCGACCCCGGGGCCGAAGGCGAAGTTCCTCGCGGCGAAGGAGCTGCCCACCGCGCGCACCCCGTGGACGGCGGAGAAGGTGAAGCCGGGCAGGGCCGAGGACTTCTGTGTCGGCACGATCCTGCCGAAGTCGTCCAGCAGGCATCGCGCCTTCCACACCGAGATGGACACCTCGGCCAGGCAGACGATCACCGTCGCCGCGTCGGAGGCCAGGGCCAAGGCGCTGGTGACCAAGGTCCGCAAGGCGCTGGACGGCTGTCTGGCGGAGCTCAGGAAGGAGTACCCGGGGCTCAAGGGGAAGGGCGAGTACGAGGGGAAGATCTCCGTCGAGGAGGGCGCGCACGTCTACAGCATCGACACCGCCGACCCGAGGACCGGAGCGGACGATGTCGCGCTGTACTCGGTCGGCCGTGACGGCGGGACGGTCACCGTCGTCAGCTGGGGGCAGCTGGGCGATCTCAAGAAGTCGCAGCTGAAGGGCTTCCAGAAGACGGCCCGCACCTCGGTGGCCAAGCTGTACTGAGCCGGCCCGAGGAGGGGAACGGCGGCCCGCTCAGCCCAGCCGGGCGCGGGCCGCCTCCGCCGCCGCCGTGAGCCGGGGGTGGTCGCGGGCCGCCGAGAGCACACCCTCGGCCCGGCCGTCGCCGAGCGCCCCCAGCCCCTCCACGCACGCCAGCGCCACCCGCCAGTGCGGGTCCCCCGGAACGAGCCGGCGGCGCAGCACGGTGATCAGCGCGGGGGCGGACTCGGGGGCGCGCAGCCGGGTGAGCAGCCGGACGGGCACCAGGGCGTAGGCGACGCGCAGTTCATTGGTGGCGAGGGCGGCGGCGGCCCGGGCGGTGCGGGGGTCGGCCAGTTCGAACAGGGCGTGGGCCGCGGAGCCGCAGCGCTGGGGGTCGCGGTGGTTGAGCAGCAGGACCAGGGCTTCGAAGGCCCGGCGGTCGCCCGCGCGGCCGAGCCGGAAGGCGGCCAGCTCCCGGGCCCAGAGCGGGCACAGGGGGGCGGTGAGGGCGTCGGCGAGTTCCTCCCGGTCCGCCGTCGCCAGCAGTCGTTCGTACGCCGGGGAGCCCCCGGACTCCTGCCGCAGCCGCCGGGCCAGTGACCGTAACTCGCCGTCCATGTCCTTCATATCCTTCATGTCCTTCAGCGTAACGAGGCGAACGGGGCCCGGGCGGGCGGCGATTCAGATCACACCCGCACGGGTCTGGCGCGCTCGTTACCCGCCGGTTAACCTCACATGAGCGGGTTACCCCCGCATTTCTCGTACCTCCTCACGGCGGCCTGGTGACGCAGCCGCCGTGAGCGCGGTCGGTTCGGCGAACTGTTCGGCACGTGAGTCGGTCGCGTGCCGCGTACCGCTCACGGCGGCCCGGGACAGGGCCCGCCGGCCCTCGCCCCGTGCGGGCCTTCCCCTCTCAGTCGTCACTCACCCTGGAGTCCCCCGATGGAAACTCCTCTGCACACCATCGCCGTCGTCGGCCTCGGCACCATGGGCACGGGCGTCGCCGAAGTCCTCGCCCTCGCCGGGCGCGAGGTCGTCGGCGTCGACATCAGCGAGTCGGCGGCCCGGCGGGCCGTCCGTTCGCTGGAGGTCTCCACCGCGCGCGCCGTCGAGCGCGGGCGGATCAGCGGGGAGGAGCGGCGCGCCGCTCTCGCCCGGTTCCGTGCCTCCGGCGATCTGGGAACCGCCCGGGCCGCCGATCTGGTGGTGGAGACGGTCCCCGAGTCGTACGAGGTCAAGCAGCGGGTCCTGGCCGGGCTGGACGCCGTCGTGCGGCCCTCCGCGATCATCGCCACCGGGACCAACGCGCTGTCCGTGACCCGGCTGGCCGCCGGTTCGGCCCATCCGGAGCGGGTGCTCGGGATGCACTTCTTCAACCCGGCCCCGGTGATGCGGCTGGTGGAGGTGGCGTCCTCGGTGCTGACCGATCCGGCCGCCGTGGCCGCCGTCACCGCGCTCGCCCGCGAGCTGGGGAAGGAACCGGTGGCGGTGGGCGACCGGCCGGGGTTCGTCGCCGACGGGCTGCTGTTCGGCTATCTCAACCGGGCCGCCGCGATGTACGAGTCGAAGTACGCCTCCCGCGAGGACATCGACGCGGCGATGCGGCTGGGCTGCGGGCTGCCGATGGGGCCGCTCGCCCTGCTGGATCTGATCGGGATCGACACCGCGCGGACCGTGCTGGAGGCGATGCACGCCGAGTCCGGGGACCGGCTGCACGCACCGGCCCCGATCCTGGGCCAGCTGAGCGAGGCGGGTCTGACCGGCCGCAAGGCGGGGCGCGGCTTCTACTCCTACGCGGCGGCCGGCGCCCCGGCCGTGGTCGGCGACTCCCTCACCCCGCGCCCCACCCGGCGCGGGGGTTCGGGCCGTGAGGTCCGGTCCGTGGGGGTGGCCGGTTCGGGGACGATGGCGAGCGGCATCGCCGAGGTCTTCGCCGCGTCCGGGTACGAGGTGGTGATCGCGGCCCGTTCCCCGGAGAAGGCCGGGGCCGCCAAGGACCGGATCTCGGCCTCGCTCGCCCGCTCGGTGGACAAGGGGCGGACGACGGCGGAGGCGAGGCGGCTGACGCTGGACCGGATCACTCCGGCGGGCTCGCTCGACGCCTTCTTCGAGGTGGATCTCGCGCTGGAGGCGGTCGCGGAGGATCTGGCGGTCAAGCGGGAGCTGTTCGCCGCGCTGGACAAGGTCTGCAAGCGGGGCGCGGTGCTCGCCACCACCACCTCCTCGCTGCCGGTGGTGGCGTGCGCCCGCGCCACCGGGCGGCCACAGGACGTCGTCGGGATGCACTTCTTCAACCCGGCCCCGGCGATGCGGCTGGTGGAGGTCGTCCGCACGGTGCTGACCGGGGACGAGGTCCACGACACCGTGCGCTCGGTGGTCTCGTCCCTGAAGAAGCATCCGGTGGAGTGCGGGGACCGGGCCGGCTTCATCGTCAACGCGCTGCTCTTCCCCTATCTGAACAGCGCGGTCCGGATGGTCGGCGAGCACTACGCCTCGCTCGACGACGTGGACACGGCGATGCGGCTGGGCGGCGGCTATCCGATGGGGCCGTTCGAACTCCTCGACGCCGTCGGGCTCGATGTCTCGCTGGCGATCGAGCGGGCGCTGCACCGGGAGTTCCGCGATCCTGGGCTCGCGCCCGCGCCGCTGCTGGAGCGGCTGGTGGCGGCGGGCTGTCTCGGCCGGAAGACCGGCCGGGGCTTCCGCGCGTACGGCGGGCGCTGACCGCCCGCTCCGGCAGGGGGCGCCCTGCGCACCGGAAGACACCGGGAGCACCCCTGTGGAGGGGGTGCTTCCGGTCCGGCGCGGACCACCCGCGAGCGCGCTCTCCTGCGCGAATGCAGTACGTTCAGGTCATGCCGCAGCCCGCCAAGGCCATCCGCCCGAAGATCACCGCCGGCGCCCCCGGGAGCGCCGCGGGCGTCCGTGCCGCCGCGCAGCGGCTCAAGATGCGCCGCGAACTCGCGGCGGCGGCCATGGAGCTGTTCGCGACCAAGGGGTACGAGGCGACGACCGTGGACGAGATCGCGGCCACCGCCGGGGTCGCGCGGCGTACCTTCTTCCGTCACTTCCGCTCCAAGGAAGAGGCGATCTTCCCGGACCACGACGACACGCTGGTGCGCGCCGAGGCGGTGCTCAACGCGGCCCCGGCGCACGAGCCCCCGCTGGACACCGTGTGCCGGGGCATCAAGGAGGTCATGCGGATGTACGCGGCCTCCCCCTCGGTCTCGGTGGAGCGCTACCGGCTGACCCGTGAGGTGCCGACGCTGCGGGAGCGGGAGATCGCCTCGGTGGCGCGTTACGAGCGGCTGTTCACCCGTTATCTGCTGGGCCATTTCGACGAGCGCGACCACCACGACGGCAATGACGATCCGCTGCTGGCGGAGGTGGCCGCGTCCGCCGTGGTCACCGCGCACAACCATGTGCTGCGCCGCTGGCTGCGGGCGGGCGGCGAGGGCGATGTGGAGGCCCAGCTCGACCACGCCTTCGCGATCGTCCGGGACACCTTCGGCACCGGCATCGGCGCGGGCGGCCCCCGGCCGCCGGAGCAGGCCGAGAGCCGCGAGCCGGACGCTCCGGCGCTGGTGCGGGCCTCCGTGAACGGCGGGGACGGCGCGGACGAGGTGCTGGTGGCGGTGGCCCGTACGGACGCGCCGCTGGGCGAGGTGATGCGCACGATCGAGCGGGCGCTCAAGGACCGCCGGAGCTAGGCCGTCCCTTACGACCTAGGCCTCACGAAGAACGCACCCAGCCGTCACGGCCGTCCCCGGTGAGCCCCGGGGGCGGCCGTTCTCGCTCATGCGTGCCGCTCGGATGCCATATGAGATAAGCAATGGCACGCAGTGCCTTGCCAGTCGACACGCAGTGCCATACGTTGAAACCGTCCGGGCGGCCGGCACGGAGAACTCTCGTACGCCGGCTGTCCCCGGGGGCCATCGCGCCCACGCGCCCGGACGCCTGCGTCACAGGCTCCCCACCGCGCCCACCCGGCGCAGCTCACCCGCGTCACCCGCCGAACCGACGGCACACCTCCACAGCAGCAAGCCCGACCCTCACTCAGCACGGGGCGTCCCTCTGCGCCCCGACGCGCTTCGCCGGAGGCAACACCGTGAAGGAAATCCTGGACGCGATCCAATCGGCGGACAGCACCGCCGCCGACTTCGCCGCGCTGCCGGTCCCCGAGTCCTATCGCGCCGTCACCGTCCACAAGGACGAGGCCGCGATGTTCGAAGGGCTGGAGAGCCGGGAGAAGGACCCGCGCGAGTCCCTGCACATCGAGGACGTCGCCGTGCCCGAACTCGGCCCCGGCGAGGCGCTGGTGGCCGTCATGGCCAGCTCCGTCAACTACAACTCGGTCTGGACCTCGATCTTCGAGCCGCTGCCCACCTTCGGCTTCCTGGAGCGCTACGGCAGGCTCTCCGAGCTGGCCCGGCGGCACGATCTCCCGTACCACGTCATCGGCTCCGACCTGGCGGGCGTGGTGCTGCGCACCGGCCCCGGGGTCAACGCCTGGCGGCCCGGCGACGAGGTCGTCGCCCACTGTCTCTCGGTCGAGCTGGAATCCTCCGACGGGCACAACGACACCATGCTCGACCCCGAGCAGCGGATCTGGGGCTTCGAGACCAACTTCGGCGGGCTCGCCGAACTCGCCCTGGTCAAGTCCAATCAGCTGATGCCCAAGCCGGACCATCTGAGCTGGGAGGAGGCGGCGGCCCCCGGCCTGGTGAACTCCACCGCCTACCGCCAGCTCGTCTCGCGCAACGGCGCGGGGATGAAACAGGGCGACAATGTGCTCATCTGGGGTGCGAGCGGCGGACTCGGCTCCTACGCGACCCAGTTCGCGCTGGCCGGCGGGGCCAATCCGATCTGTGTCGTCTCCAGCGAGCGCAAGGCGTCGGTCTGCCGGGCGATGGGGGCCGAGGCGGTCATCGACCGGGGCGCGGAGGGATACCGGTTCTGGAAGGACGAGCGGACCCAGGACCCGCGCGAGTGGAAGCGGTTCGGCGAGCACATCCGCGAGCTGACCGGCGGGGAGGACGTGGACATCGTCTTCGAGCACCCCGGCCGGGAGACCTTCGGCGCGTCCGTCTACGTCACCCGCAAGGGCGGCACCGTCGTGACCTGCGCCTCCACCTCGGGCTACACCCATGAGTACGACAACCGCTATCTCTGGATGTCACTGAAGCGGATCATCGGCTCCCACTTCGCCAACTACCGCGAGGCCTGGGAGGCCAACCGGCTGGTCGCCAAGGGGAAGATCCACCCCACCCTCTCCCGGGTCTATCCGCTGGAGCGGACCGGCCAGGCCGCGTACGACGTCCACCGCAATGTCCACCAGGGCAAGGTCGGCGTGCTCGCGCTGGCCCCCCGCGAGGGCCTCGGGGTCCGCGATCCCGAGACCCGCGCGCGCCATCTCGACTCCATCAATCTCTTCCGCGCCGACCATGACGCCTGAGGGGCCGCACCGACCATGACAGAGCGCCAGAAGGACCGGCCGTGGCTGATGCGGACCTATGCCGGCCACTCGACCGCCGACGCCTCCAACGAGCTGTACCGCCGCAATCTCGCCAAGGGGCAGACCGGGCTCTCGGTCGCCTTCGACCTGCCCACCCAGACGGGGTACGACCCCGATCACCTCCTCGCCCGGGGCGAGGTCGGCCGGGTCGGCGTCCCCGTCGCCCATCTCGGCGACATGCGGCGGCTCTTCCGGGACATCCCGCTGGACCGGATGAACACCTCGATGACGATCAACGCCACCGCGATGTGGCTGCTGGCGCTCTACCAGGTCGTCGCCGAGGAGCAGGGCGCGGACCCCGCCGCGCTCCAGGGCACCACCCAGAACGACATCGTCAAGGAGTATCTGTCGCGCGGGACGCATGTCTTCCCGCCCGGCCCCTCCCTGCGGCTGACCACCGACATGATCGCCTACACCGTCGACCGGATCCCCCGCTGGAACCCGATCAACATCTGCAGCTACCACCTCCAGGAGGCCGGGGCCACCCCGGTCCAGGAGATCTCGTACGCCATGTCCACCGCGATCGCCGTGCTCGACGCGGTGTTCGCCTCGGGCCAGGTGCCGGAGGAACGCCGGGGCGAGGTGGTCGGCCGGATCTCGTTCTTCGTGAACGCCGGCGTCCGCTTCATCGAGGAGATGTGCAAGATGCGGGCGTTCTCCCGGATCTGGGACCGTGTCACCCGTGAGCGGTACGGGGTCGAGGACGCCCGGCAGCGCCGCTTCCGCTACGGCGTCCAGGTCAACTCCCTCGGGCTGACGGAGGCGCAGCCGGAGAACAACGTCCAGCGGATCGTGCTGGAGATGCTGGCGGTCACCCTCTCCAAGGACGCCCGCGCCCGCGCCGTGCAACTGCCTGCCTGGAACGAGGCGCTGGGGCTGCCGCGCCCCTGGGACCAGCAGTGGTCGCTGCGGATCCAGCAGGTGCTGGCCCATGAGTCGGACCTGCTGGAGTACGAGGACATCTTCGCGGGCTCCCACGTCGTCGAGGCCAAGGTGGCCTCGCTGGAGACCGAGTGCCTCGCGGAGATCGAGCGGATCGACGCGATGGGCGGCGCGATGGCGGCCGTGGAGTCCGGCTATCTCAAGTCGCGGCTGGTCTCCTCGCACGCCGAGCGGCGGGCCCGGATCGAGAGCGGCGAGGAGAAGATCGTCGGCGTCAATGTCTTCGAGGCGACCGAGCGGAGCCCGCTCACGGCGGACCTCGGCGCGGCGGTCATGACGGTCGACCCGGCGAACGAGGCCACGGTGGTGGCCGCGCTCCACGAGTGGCGGGAGCGGCGCGACGGCGTCCGGGCGGCCGGCGCGCTCACCGCGCTGCGGAAGGCGGCGGAGGGCACCGGGAATCTGATGGCCGCCACCGTGGAGTGCGCGCGGGCCGGGGTGACCACCGGGGAGTGGTCCTGGGCGCTGCGCGAGGTGTTCGGCGAGTTCCGGGCCCCGACCGGGGTCTCGGGGGCTCCGCTCACGGTCGCCGCCGAGGCCGGCACCCCGCTGGCCCGGGTCCGGTCGACGGCCGCCAGGACCGCCGCCGAACTGGGCTGCGGGCGGCTGCGGCTGCTGGTGGGCAAGCCGGGGCTCGACGGGCACTCCAACGGCGCGGAGCAGATAGCGGTGCGCGCCCGGGACGCCGGGTTCGAGGTGGTCTATCAGGGCATCCGGCTCACTCCCGAGCAGATCGTGTCCGCCGCGCTCGCGGAGGACGTGCACTGTGTGGGGCTCTCGATCCTCTCCGGCTCGCACACCGCGCTGGTGCCCGAGGTGCTGGAGCGGCTGCGCGCGGCGGGCGCGAACCCCTCCGCCCCCGGCGGCACCGGCGACACCCCCATTCCGGTGATCGTCGGCGGGATCATCCCCCCGGCGGACGGGGACCTGCTGCGGGCGGCCGGGGTGGCCGCCGTCTTCACCCCGAAGGACTTCGGCATCACGGAGATCATCGGCCGTATCGTCGACGAGATCCGGAAAGCCAACCATCTCGACCCTCTGGAGGTCCCCGTATGACCCGGCCCGTGAACCGTCCGCGCCCGCGCCGCTCCTGCCTGGCGGTCCCCGGCTCCAACCCCCGCTTCCTGGAGAAGGCCCAGGGGCTCGCCGCCGACCAGGTCTTCCTGGATCTGGAGGACGCCTGCGCCCCGCTCGCCAAGCCGGACGCCCGGCACACCATCGTGAAGTTCCTCAACGAGGGCGACTGGACCGGCAAGACCCGGGTCGTCCGGGTCAACGACTGGACCACCGAGTGGACCTACCGCGATGTGGTGACGGTGGTGGAGGGGGCCGGCCAGAATCTGGACTGTGTGATGCTGCCGAAGGTCCAGGACGCCCAGCAGATCGTGGCGCTGGATCTGCTGCTGACCCAGATCGAGAAGGCGATGGGCTTCGAGGTGGGCCGCATCGGCATCGAGGCGCAGATCGAGAACGCGCGGGGGCTGGTGAACGTCGACGCCATCGCCGGGGCCTCCCCCCGGCTGGAGACGATCGTCTTCGGCCCGGCCGACTTCATGGCGTCCATCAATATGAAGTCGCTGGTGGTGGGCGAGCAGCCGCCCGGCTATCCGGCGGACGCCTACCACTACATCCTGATGCGGATTCTGATGGCCGCCCGGATGCACGATCTCCAGGCGATCGACGGCCCCTATCTCCAGATCAGGAATGTCGACGGCTTCCGGGAGGTCGCCGGGCGGGCGGCCGCGCTGGGCTACGACGGCAAGTGGGTGCTGCACCCGGGGCAGGTGGAGGCCGCCAATGAGGTGTTCTCGCCCTCGCAGGAGGACTTCGACCACGCCGAGCTGATTCTCGACGCGTACGACCACCACACCTCGGAGGCGGGCGGACGGAAGGGCTCGGCGATGCTCGGCGACGAGATGATCGACGAGGCGAGCCGGAAGATGGCGCTGGTCGTCTCGGGCAAGGGCCGCGCGGCCGGAATGGTCCGCACCTCCTCCTTCACGGCCCCGGAGGTGTGAGCGCCATGCGGTTCGGCCGTACCTACGAGGAGTTCGCCGTCGGGGACGTCTACAAGCACTGGCCGGGGAAGACGGTCACCGAGTACGACGACCATCTCTTCTGTCTGCTGACGATGAACCACCATCCGCTCCATCTCGACGCCCACTACGCCGGGACCAGCACCGACTTCGGGCGGAACGTCGTGGTCGGAAACTATGTGTACTCGCTGCTGCTGGGGATGTCGGTGCCCGACGTCTCCGGGAAGGCGATCGCCAATCTGGAGGTCGAATCGCTGCGGCACCTCGCACCGACCTTCCACGGCGACACCGTCTACGGCGAGAGCACCGTGCTGGACAAGACCCCGTCACGGTCCAGGTCCGACCGGGGGATCGTGACGGTCGAGACCCGGGGGCACAAGCAGGACGGGACGCTGGTCTGCGTCTTCCGGCGCAAGGTGATGGTGCCGACCGAGGCGTACGTCGAGGAGCGCGGCGGCGAGCAGCCCGGCCGCCCGGAGCCGAGGACCCCCTCGGCCGGGGAAGCGAAGAGGGAGGGGTGACGATGGCGCGACTCGCCCAGACCGAGGGGCTGACCGACGTCCAGCGGGAGATCCTGGCCACGGTCCGGGAATTCGTCGACAAGGAGATCATTCCGGTCGCGACCGAGCTGGAGCACCGGGACGAGTATCCGACCCGGATAGTGGAGGGGCTGAGGGAACTCGGCGTATTCGGGCTGATGATTCCGGAGGAGTACGGGGGGCTCGGCGAGTCGCTGCTGACCTACGCCCTGTGCGTCGAGGAGATCGCCCGGGGATGGATGTCCGTCTCGGGCATCATCAACACCCATTTCATCGTCGCGTACATGATCAAGCAGCACGGCACCCGGGAGCAGCGGGAGACCTTTCTGCCGAGGATGGCGCTGGGCGAGGTGCGGGGCGCGTTCTCGATGTCGGAGCCGGGACTCGGCTCGGACGTGTCCGCGATCACATCCAGGGCGGTGCGCGACGGCGACGGCCATCTGCTGCACGGCCAGAAGATGTGGCTCACCAACGGCGGAACCTCGAATCTGGTGGCCGTTCTGGTGCGAAGTGACGAAGGACACCCCGAGGGGACGGCTCCCCACCGGTCGATGACGACCTTCCTGATCGAGAAGGAGCCGGGATTCGGTGAGGTCCGTCCGGGGCTCACCATCCCGGGGAAGATCGACAAGATGGGTTACAAGGGTGTCGACACCACCGAAATGATCATGGACGGGGTGCGCATTCCGGAGAATCGGGTGCTCGGCGGGGTCACCGGCCGAGGTTTTTACCAAATGATGGACGGCGTCGAGGTGGGCCGGGTCAATGTGGCCGCGCGTGGCTGCGGCGTCGCGCAGCGTGCTTTCGAGCTGGGAGTCTCCTATGCCCAGCAACGCCACACTTTCGGTCGCGCCATAGCCCACCACCAGGCCATTCAGTTCAAGCTGGCCGAAATGGCCACCAAGGTCGAGGCCGCCCATGCGATGATGGTGAAGGCTGCACGCAAAAAGGACTCCGGGGAACGAAACGACCTGGAGGCAGGGATGGCGAAGTACCTCGCCTCCGAGTACTGCAAGGAAGTCGTCGAGGACGCCTTCCGCATCCACGGCGGCTACGGCTTCTCCAAGGAGTACGAGATCGAGCGCCTCTACCGGGAGGCCCCGATGCTGCTGATCGGTGAAGGTACCGCCGAGATCCAGAAAATGATCATCGGCCGGCGTTTGCTGGAGGAGTACCGAATCGAGGGTTGATTGTCTTGTTTGGGGTGCTTTCTCCGCGAAGAAGATCACATCTCGTCATTCGCTTCCGGCCGCCGACTCGGTTCCTGGCTTTCCCAGTTGCGGCTCCCACCCGATAGCATCGACGGAAAGCCGCAGTACCCGTCAACCAGTGCGGCATCGTCCGCCACGAAGGTCATCCATGCCCCACAGCCAAACCTCTGCACCTCGCGGCCGTGTCCGCCTCGCGCGCGGAGCATCGCCGTGGCTCCTGCCGACCGTCGCCACCGCCGCCCTCAGCCTGGCCCGGGCGCGCAGCTCCCGGGCGGCCGCGGTCATCGCCGTGCCCACCACCGCGCTCGCGGCGGGCATGCTGTGGTTCTTCCGCGACCCCGAGCGCGAGATCACCCAGGGAAGGGTCATCTCGCCCGCCGACGGAGTGGTGCAGAGCATCATGCCGTGGAAGGACGGGCGCACCCGCGTCGCGATCTTCATGAGCCCGCTGAACGTCCATGTCAACCGCGCCCCGCTGGCGGGCACCGTGACATCGGTCGAGCACGTCCCCGGCGGCTTCGTGCCGGCGTTCAACAAGGAGAGCGAGAACAACGAGCGCGTTGTCTGGCACTTCGACACCGAGCTCGGTGACATCGAGATGGTGCAGATCGCGGGCGCCGTCGCCCGGCGCATCGTCCCGTACGTGCCCCAGGGCACGAAGGTCGAGCAGGGGGATCGGATCGGTCTGATCCGCTTCGGTTCGCGCGTCGACATCTATCTGCCGGAAGGTGTCGAGGTCGCGGTCGAGGTCGGTCAGACCACGACCGCGGGGGTGACTCGCATTGACCGTGATTGATCCTGAGACACAGGCGGGCTGGGTCGCCGAGGCCACCGCGGAGGCCGAGGAAGAAGCGGAGGAGATGCCTCTCTCTCTGCGGCTGTCGATAGCGGACACGCTCACCCTCGGCAACGCGACCTGTGGATTCATGGCGGTGTACTTCACCACCACCGGAATCCTCATTCCGCATCTGGAGGGCAGCCAGGAGTCCGGCATGGCGCGGCACAGCGCCGCGACCGCCGTCATCCTGATGCTGCTCGCGGCGATCTTCGACCTCTTCGACGGGCTGGTGGCGCGCAAGCTCCGCAGCTCGCCGATGGGCGCGGAGCTGGACAATCTCTCCGATCTGATCAGCTTCGGCCTCGCGCCGGCGTACTTCGTGCTCGTCTACGGCATGGTCACGGCGGACGCGGTGGAACAGGTGTCGGCCCTGGCCGCCATCGTGGTGCTGCTGGCGGTGGTGCTGCGGCTCGCGAGATTCTCCTGTGTGACGATGAAGGACGGCATGTTCCAGGGCATGCCGAGCCCCTTCGGCGCGCTCACGATCGTCTCGATCGTGCTGCTGGAGCTGCCCTTCGTACCGACTCTCCTGGCGATCATCGGCACGGCATGGCTGATGGTGAGCCGGGTCGAGTACCCGAAGCCGCGGGGCATCCTCGCGGTCGCGATGCTCGGCTGGATCGTCTCCGCGATGGGCCTGCTGGCGGCCTGGGCGTTCGACGCCCCCAACGGGCAGCTGCTGCTCCAGACCGGCTGTGCGCTCCAGGTGGTGCTGGGCGCGGTGATCCCGCTCTTCGCCACCGCACGGCGCGTGAACACGTTCCGTGACAATCGCCGTGAGGCACGGGCGGCACAGCTTCCCTGAGCCTCACCCCTTGTTTCACCCCTTCGAGGGCCCGGACGCCGGTCGCGTCCGGGCCCTCGTCGTGTTCCCGGAGGAGGGGCGCTCCGTCCGGGGTACACCAGAGACATGGGTCTACATCACTCGGAGCTGACCGACCGGATCCTCGGCGGCTGGCAGGGCAGGGTCGCGGGCAACATGCTCGGCAAGCCCGTGGAGCGCGGCGGGTACTGGACACGGGAGCGCATCGACCGCTATCTGCGCCGTACGGGAGCGCTCCCGCTCACCGACTATCTGCCCGCTCCCCCGCCCGACGCCCAGCCCGGCGAGTTCGAGCTGCGCCCGGAGTGGCCCCAGTGCGTACGCGGCCGGATCAACGGGAGCTGCCGCGACGACGACGTCGACTACGCGATCCTGGGGCTGCATCTGCTGGAGGCCCACGGCTTCGCCTTCACCACCGAGCAGGTGGGCGAGATGTGGCTGCGGCGGCTGCCGTACCTCCAGACGTTCACCGCCGAGCGGGCGGCCTACCGCAATCTCGCGAACGGGCTGAAGCCGCCGCGCACCGCGACGTACGACAATCCCTACCAGGAGTGGATCGGCGCGCTGATCCGCGCCGATGTCTTCGGCTGGACCTCGCCCGGCGATCCGCACCGCGCCGCCCTGCTGGCCCGCCGGGACGCCGTCCTCTCCCACCAGGGCAGCGGCGTCCACGGCGCGATGTGGGCGGCCGCGCTGATCGCCGCCGCGTTCACCGCCGACGGCCCCCGGCAGGCGATCGACACCGCCCTGGAGCACATCCCCGCGAGCGGCCGGCTCGCCCGTACCGTCCGCCACACGACGGCGCTGCACGAGTCGGGGACGGACTGGTCGGGGACGCTGGACGAGCTGGAGTCCCGCACCGGCTCGCTCCACTGGATCCACACCGTGCCCAATGCCGCCGTCATCACCGCGGGGCTGCTCTACGGCGCGGGCGACTTCACCCGCACCATCGCCCTGACCGTCCGGGGCGGCCTGGACACCGACTCCAACGGCGCGACCGCCGGCTCGGTCGCGGGGGTGCTGTACGGCGCGCGCGCCATCCCCGCCGTCTGGACCGATCCGCTCCACGACCGGGTGCGCAGCGCGGTCTTCGGCTTCGACGGCGCGCGCATCAGCGAGCTCGCCGCGCGCACGGTCCGCCTGGCCGCGATGTCCTGAGGACCCGCACGGCGGCCAGGGCCTAGTCTGCCGGTGTGACCATGGACTACACGGCGTACATCGCCTCCCTGCCCAAGATCCTCGCGAGTGCCTCGACCGTCCTGCGGGACCGGGACGGTCGGATTCTGCTGGTGGAGCCGAACTACCGGGACGGCTGGACGCTGCCCGGCGGGACCGTCGAGTCGGACGCCGGGGAGACGCCCCGGGAGGCGGCCCGGCGGGAGACGCTGGAGGAGATCGGGCTGGATGTGGAGCCGGGGGCGCTGCTGGCGGTGGACTGGACGCGCGGCGACCTCAGGCCGCCGATCACGCTCCATCTGTACGACGGCGGGGTGCTGACCGACGAGCGGCTGGGGGCGATCCGGCTCCAGGAGGAGGAGCTGCTGTCCTGGCGGCTGGTCGCCCGTGAGGAGCTGTACGAGCTGCTCCCGGGGCGCTTCGGCGACCGGCTCAACGCGGCGCTGGATGCGCTGGCCGCCGGGGCGGGACCGGTGGAGCTGGTGGACGGGCGGCCGGTGGGCTCGGGGGCGGCGAAGGCTCTGGACCGGGGCTGACTCCCCCGTACCCCGGTCGCAGTCTTAGAAGAGGGCGTCCTCCGGTTCGGCGGAGGCGCCGGATTCGAAGGTGAGCAGGCGCTGTTTGCGGGTGAGGCCTCCCCCGTACCCGATCAGGCTGCCCGTGGAGCCGATCACCCGGTGGCAGGGGACGATGATCGACACGGGGTTCTTGCCGTTGGCCAGGCCCACCGCGCGGGAGGCGTTGGGGTTGCCGAGTTCCTCGGCCAGCTCTCCGTAGGTGCGGGTCTCCCCGTAGGGGATGGCGAGGAGCCGCTCCCAGACGCCGCGCTGGAAGGGGGTGCCCGCCAGTCGCAGGGGGAGGTCGAACTCGGTCAGCTCGCGGGCGAAGTACGCGTCGAGCTGGCGGACCGTCTCGCCGAAGGGGGCGCTGTCGCGCTCGCCGAAGGTCTCCTCGTCCGGGCGGTGGCGCTGGTCGGTCATGTACAGCCCGCTGAGGACCCCGTCGGTGGCCACGAGGGTGAGCGGGCCGTAGGGGCTGTCGAGGACCGTGTGCTGCCTGATCATGGTGGTGTTTCCTCAGTCCGGGAGGTGGTTGATCGGGTGGGTGTCGGTGGCCCAGAGGTACTGGACCGCGTAGGCCCGCCAGGGCCGCCAGGCCGCCGCGTGCGCGGTGAGGGCGGCCGGGGTGGCCGGGAGTCCGAGGCCGGCCGCCGCGCGGCGGATGCCGAGGTCGGTGGGGAGGAAGGCGTCGGGGTCGCCGAGGGCGCGCATCGCGATCACTTCGACGGTCCAGGGTCCGAAGCCGGGCAGCGCGGCGAGCCGGTCGCGGGACTCCTCCCAGTCGCTGTCGGTGCCGAGCTTCAGCGCCCCGTCGGCGAGCGCCGTCACCAGGGTGGTGAGCGTGGTGCGGCGGCTGCGGGGCAGGGCGAGGGAGTCGGGGTCCAGCCCGGCGAGCGCCTCGGCGGAGGGGAAGAGATGGGTGAGACCGCCCTCGGTGTCCTCGACCGGTTCGCCGTGGGCCCGGACCAGCCGGGCCGCGTGGGTGCGGGCGGCGGCGGTGGAGACCTGCTGGCCGAGCACCGCGCGTACGGCGAACTCGGCCGCGTCCACGGTGCGCGGCACTCTGCGGCCGGGCGCGGCGTCCACCAGCGGGCGCAGGAGCGGGTCGCCGCGGAGCCGGTCGTCGATGGCGACGGGGTCGGCGTCCAGGTCGAGGAGGCGGCGGCACCGGCTGATCGCGATGGTGAGGTCGCGCGGGTCGGTGAGGGCGAGCCGGCAGGCGATGTGCCCGGTGGCCGGGGCGAGGGAGACGACGCCGTGTCCGTACGGCAGCCGCAGGGTGCGCCGGTAGGAGCCGTCGCGCCACTCCTCGACGCCGGGGACTCCGGTGGCGGCGAGATGGCCGAAGAGATTGCTCGGGTTGAGCGGCTCGCGGTACGGGAGTCTCAGCGCGATCACCCCGGGGGTCGGCGACGGCCGGACGCCGCCGCGCGCGGCGCGGGCGCGCAGCTCCACCGGGGAGAGCGCGAAGACCTCGCGGACGGTGTCGTTGAAGGTGCGCACGGAGGAGAAGCCGGCGGCGAAGGCGATCTCCGCCATGGGGAGGGCGGTGGTCTCGATGAGCAGCCGCGCGGTCTGCGCGCGCTGGGCGCGGGCCAGGGCGAGCGGGCCCGCGCCCAGTTCGGCGCGGAGCTGGCGCTCGATCTGCCGGGTGGAGTAGCCGAGGCGGGCGGCGAGGCCCGGCACGCCCTCGCGGTCCACGACTCCGTCGCCGATCAGCCGCATGGCGCGGGCCACGGCGTCCGCCCGGGCGTTCCACTCGGGCGATCCGGGGCTGGTGTCGGGGCGGCAGCGCTTGCAGGCCCGGAAGCCGGCCTGCTGGCAGGCGGCGGCGCTCGGGTAGAAGGTCATGTTCTGGGGTTTGGGGGGAACGACCGGGCAGCTGGGGCGGCAGTAGATGCCCGTGGTCAGTACGGCGGTGAAGAACCAGCCGTCGAATCGGGCGTCCTTGGACTGGACGGCGCGTACACAGCGCTCGGTGTCGGCGTGCATAGGTCAAGCATCGGGCATCGCATCGGGCGATGCTGGCGAGAAAACGACATCAGCCTTTCGCCGCCGGGGCCGCTCGGGGACTCTCGCGCGAGCCGGACGAAGGGGCGGCGGAAGCGGCCGTCGACGGCTCTGAGCTGCTGGAACGGTGGTCGGGGTCGGGGGTCGGAGTGCTCCGTCCCGGTGCCGTCCGCGGTCCGGGCCCTCGGTGCGGCGGGTACGCCCGGGGTCGCCCTTCCCGGCGGGCGGCGGGGCGGAGGGGCGGCGCGCGGGAGCGGACCGGGCGCGGACCGGACGCGGTCCCGGCAGGGTCCGGGCCGTCGGGGGCGGGGGCGGGGCCGGCTCGGGTGGGGCTGGTGCTGCGCCCGGGACGGTCGGGCGGGCGGGGATGCTGACCGGTTCTCTTCTATGGCGAAGCCGTGGAGAACGTGAAGAATCCACCAGCGGTGAAGCACATTCTGTGTGTCACGCGAGTGAGGAGACCCCCTTGCGCAGGATCACATCAGGTTTCGCTCTCGTCGCCGCCGTCGCGGCGGCCCTGGCGACGGCCGTGTCCCCCGTGTCCGCCGCCGCCCCGCCCGCCCCGGCCGCCGCGTCCGCGATGACATGGACCCTGCTCGGGGACGGACCGAGCGGTACGGTCCGGGTCGGCGGCGGCCCCCTGAGCAACCCGTACACGGGGGACACCGCCACCACCTCCTCGCTCCCGCTGCTGTGTCTGAGAATCGACGGCAGCCCGGTCCCCGCGGGCATCACCCCCGACTTCTACGCGGGCTGGGCGCGCGGCACGGTCGCGGCGACCAGCCCCATTCGCGGGACCCGGCTGACCAGCCGGGCCATCGCGGACCAGGTGTGCGCGAACAGCCTGGGCGCGGGCTGGCGGATGGCCGAGTTCCACGACGGCCGGTACGGGCCCAATCTGGCGTACTCGGGCGGCTGGAGCTACTACGCCCACGGTGATGTTCCGCTGGGCACCCGGTTCTGGACGGCGATCAACGACCAGCCGTCGAACCCCTGGAGCTGAGCGAATCCCGCTTCGGGTCCGACGGCGGCCGTCTCACGATCGCCGCCGTCGGCCCGGGGCGGACGGCCTCGACGGCCTCGGCATCGGCCTCGGTATCGGCGGCGGCGTTGGCGTCGGCCCGGAAAGCGGTGGGGCTGACGCCCCTGGTGCGTTTGAACGCGGCGCTGAAGCCAAAGGCGTCCGCGTAGCCGACCCGGCGGGCCACGGAGGCGACCGTCGCCCGCGACTCGGCCAGCAGATCGGCGGCGAGCGCCATCCGCCATCCCGTCAGATAGCTCATCGGCGACTCCCCCACCGCCTCGGGGAAGCGCTTGGCCAGCGTGGTGCGCGAGACCCCGGCCTCGGCCGCGAGGGCGGCCAGGGTCCAGGCCTGGCCGGGCCGCTCGTGCATCGCCCTCAGCGCGGGGCCCACCACCGGGTCGCCCAGCGCGCGGTACCAGGCCGGCGGGTCCGCGTCCGGCCGGTCGAACCACTGCCGCAGGGTGCAGACCAGCAGCCAGTCAAGCAGCCGGTCCAGCACCACCTGGTGCGCGGGACCGGCGACGGCCACCGCGGCCTCCAGATGGTCACGGGTCACGGTCCAGTCGTACTCCTCGCGCAGCAGCAGAAAGCCCGGCAGCATCCGCAGCAGCCGGCTCGGCACCGCCGAGCGCACCCGGTAGACCCCGGCCAGCAGCGTGGTGTCCCCGGCGGACCCCGCCGCGGCGGAGGCGGCGAACGGCTCCGGGCCGCGCACCACCGCCACATCGCCCGGCCGCAGCGTCCGCCGTTCCCCGCCTCGCCGGACGCTCACCTCCCCGCGCAGCGGCACACAGAGCGTCAGCGACGCTCCCCCGCCCAGCCGGAGGGTTTTCGGCGGGGTGAGCACGGAGCGGTCGAACAGCGCGCCGTCCGCCCGCACACCCCGTAACAGGTCGTCCAAGGGATCCATGCGCCCACCGTACGCACACACATGGGGCGCGGACCGTCGGCCATGGTCAGGGGCGGTCGCCGACGGCAGGCTGACCGTATGACCGATCATGTGACGAATGAGATTCTGGTGCTCGGGGCGACCGGCAAGACCGGACGCCTGCTGGTGCCACTGCTGCGAACCGCCGGCCACCGGGTGCGCGCCGCCTCCCGCTCCGGCGAAGTGACGTTCGACTGGGACCTCCCGGACACCTGGGGCCCCGCGCTGGGCGGCGCGAACACCGTCCAACTGGTGGCCCCGGAGGACCCGGAGCCCGTCGGCGCCCTGGTGCGTCAGGCCGTCGCCGGCGGCGTGACGCGCTTCGTGGTGCTGTCCGGCCGGGGCATCGAGCACTCCAGCGACTTCGGCACGGGGATGGCCGAGGCGGAGCGGGCGGTGCGCGAGTCGGGGGTGGAGTGGACGGTGATCCGCCCCAACAACTTCAACCAGAACTTCGACCAGGATCCGTGGGGACCGCTCCTGCGGTCGGGCCGGCTGGCGCTGCCCGCCGGTTCGGTGCCCGAGCCGTTCGTGGATGTCTCGGACATCGCCGAGGTCTCGGCCGTACTCCTCACGGCGACCGGCGACGAGCACCACGGCCAGATCTACGAACTGTCGGGACCACGCGCCCTCACCTTCGGCGAGGCGGTCGGGATCATGGCGCGGGCCGCCGGGCGCCCCGTCGTCTTCGAGGAGCTGACCTCGGACGCGTACGTCGCCGAACTGCGGGCCTCTGGTGTGCCGGAGGCCTTCGCGACCATGCTGGACTCGATGTTCACCCTGTTCCGGGCGGGGCACACGTCCGCGCCCGCGGACGGTGTGCCGAAGCTGCTCGGCAGGCCGGCCCGGTCCTTCGAGGACTACGCGGCCCGAGCGGGAGCGGCCGGGGCCTGGTCCTGACACCGGCGGCCCCCCGCCGCTCGCCCGCTCGCCCGCCTCATCGCGCGTCGGCCTCGCGCAGCGCCCGCCAGACCGCCTTGGCGGCGTTGTGGCCCGACATGCCGTGCACTCCGGGGCCGGGCCAGGAGGCCGCCGAGCAGAGGAAGACGGAGGGGTGCCGGGTGCGGTGGGGGAAGAGGGAGACGGTGGGGCGGAGCAGCAGCTGCAGTCCGGCGGCGGCCCCGCAGGCGATGTCGCCGCCGACGTAGTTGGCGTTGCGCGCCTCCAGCTGCGGGGGCCCGGCGGTGGCCCGGGCGAGGACCCGGTCCCGGAAGCCGGGGGCGAAGCGCTCGATCTGCCGCTCGATCGCGTCGGTGAGATCGCCGTCCCATCCGTTGGGCACATGGCCGTACGCCCAGAAGACATGCTTGCCCTCGGGGGCCCGGGAGGGGTCGACCAGACTGGGCTGGGCGGTGATCAGGAACGGGGTGGTGGGGGCCGAGCCCCCGGTCGCCCGGCCGAGGGCGGTGGCGATCTCCCGGCTGGAGGGGCCGATCTGGACGGTGCCCGCGCGGCGGGGCTCCTGGGCCGTCCAGGGGACCGGCCCGTCCAGCGCGTAGTCGATTTTGAACGCGGCCGCGCCGTAGCGGTAGTTCTCATAGCTCCGGCCCAGCCCGGCGATCCGGGCGAGCGCGGTCGGCGAGGTGTCGAAGAGATAGGCGCGCGCCGGGGGCAGATCATCCAGCCGTTTGACCTCGAAACCGGTGTGGACCGTGCCGCCGAGGTCGGCCAGATAGCGGGCGAGGGCGTCCGCGATGGACTGGGAGCCGCCGCGCGGCAGCGGCCAGCCCTTCTCGTGCGCGGCGAGCGCGAAGAGCAGTCCGACGCCGCTGGTCGCGATGCCACTGAGCGGGGCGATCACATGGGCCACGAGCCCGGCCATCATGGCGCGGGCCCGGTCGTCCCGGAAGCGGCGCATCAGCCAGCTGTACGGGGGGAGTCCGGCGGCGGCGAACCGGGCCAGCCCCACCGGGTCCCGGGGCAGCGCGGTCAGCGGCAGCGACATGAAGTCGCGGACCAGCACGTCCCACGTGCCCAGATGGGGGGAGAGCAGCCGGCGGTAGGTGCCCGCGTCGCGCGGCCCGAGGGAGGCAGCGGTCTCGGCGACCGAGCGGGAGAGGACGGCGGCTGTGCCGTCGTCGAAGGGGTGCGCCATCGGCAGCTCGGGGTGCAGCCACTCGAGTCCGTACCGGTCGAGCGGCATCGCGGCGAACGCCGGGGAGCCGATGCCGAGCGGATGCACGGCGGAGCACGGGTCGTGGCGGAAGCCGGGGAGAGTCAGCTCCTCGGTGCGCGCACCGCCCCCGACCGTCTCCTTGGCCTCGAAGACCTCGACGGTACGGCCTCTGCGCGCCAGTTCGACTGCGGCCGTCAGCCCGTTGGGGCCCGCCCCCACGACGACGGCGTCGAGCATCGCCCTCACTCCAACGACTCCTTCGGTAGGCCGGCGGCCTGGAGGACCCAGGATATTCCGGCGCGGCGGCGGCACGGCGGCGGGTGCGCTCCGACGCGGGGCGCGGGAGGAGCACTTCGGCCGCTCACGGGGTGCCGGGGGGCGGGCGAGGGGCGCGCCGGAACGCGCCGCGCGCCGCCCCCGTACCCCTGCGCGGGAACGGATCCGGTCAGCCGGAGGAGGCCAGCAGCGCGCGGATCCGCTCGGCCGTCTCGGGCGTGCGGGCCGCGGTGAACGGCATGGCGTTGCCCCCGGCTATGCGGAACTCCTTGCCGGAGAGCGTCAGATGCGCGCCCCCGGCCTCGGTCACCAGCAGCAGTCCGGCCGCGTGGTCCCAGGCGTTCTCCCAGGAGAAGGCGACGCCCTCCTGATCGCCCCGGGCCACTCCGAGATATTCGAGACCGGCCGAACCGCAGGGGCGCGCCCGCACACCCGGCGTGTCGAGGACGAGCAGGGCGCGCTTCTGGTCGTCGGTGGTGTAGTCGGGGTGGGACATCGCCACCCTCAGATCCGCGCCGGGCTCGGGCGGGCCCGGCAGCAGCCGCTCGCCGTTCAGCCGGGCGCCCCGGCCCTTGACGGCCGTGGCCATCCAGTCGAGCACCGGCGCGTAGGTCCAGGACGCCAGGACCTCGCCGCGGACCGCGAGGGCCACCAGGGTGCAGAAGCCGGCCTCGCCCCGGACGAACTGCCGGGTCCCGTCGACCGGGTCCACGATCCACACGGGCGCGTCGCCGCCGAGCGCGGCGAGGACCGACGGGTCGGCGTGGACCGCCTCCTCGCCGACCACGACCGAGCCGGGCAGCAGCGCGGTCAGGGAGGCGGTGAGGTGCTCCTCGGCGAGACGGTCGGCCGTGGTCACCAAATCGTGCGGGCCGCTCTTCTGCACGATCTCGTGCGCGGCGAGCTGCCGGTGCCGCGGCATGATCTCGGCGGCGGCAGCCTTGCGGATCGCCTCTTCGACGGCGGACAGGTCCCCGGCCAGATAGTCATCGATCATATGACCAGCTAAGCACGGCCCTGTGACATCGCGGTGCCGGGCCGGGGCCCGCCGGAGGAACACTCCGGCGGCCGGTTACGTTGGAGTCGGCAGGAACGACTTGAGGCCCTTGAGCGCCCACGGCCCCGGAGGAACCATGCACGGCGAGTACAAAGTCCCCGGCGGCAAGCTGGTGGTCGTCGACCTGGAGGTCGCGGACGGCCTCCTGAAGAACGTCCGGGTGGCCGGAGACTTCTTCCTGGAGCCCGACGACGCCATCCTGCTGATCGACGCGGCGCTGGAGGGCGCGCCCGCCGACACCGGCACCGAGGGTCTGACCTCGCGCATCGTCGCCGCGCTGCCCGAGTCGGCGGTCCTCTTCGGTTTCACCGCCGAGAGCGTGGCCGTCGCGGTGCGCCGCGCGCTCGCCCAGGCCACCGACTGGCGCGACTACGACTGGCAGCTCATCCATGACGCCCCCCAGTCGCCCGCCCTGCACATGGCGCTCGACGAGGTCATCACGGGCGAGGTGGCGGCCGGCCGGCGGCCCCCGACGCTCCGGGTCTGGCAGTGGGACTCGCCGGCCGTCATCATCGGCAGCTTCCAGTCCCTCCGCAACGAGGTCGACCCCGAGGGCGCGGCCCGCCACGGGGCCACGGTGGTCCGCCGGATCTCCGGCGGCGGCGCGATGTTCGCGGAGCCGCAGAGCACCATCACGTACTCCCTCGCCGTCCCCGAGTCCCTCGTCTCGGGTCTCTCCTTCGCGGACTCGTACGCGTATCTCGACGACTGGGTCCTCGGCGCGCTCGGCGACATGGGCATCAAGGCCTGGTACCAGCCGCTCAACGACATCGCCACCGATGTGGGCAAGGTCGCCGGCGCGGCCCAGAAGCGCGTGGTCGGCCCGGACGGCGGCCCCGGCGCGGTGCTGCACCATGTGACCATGGCGTACGACATCGACGCCGACAAGATGCTCGACATCCTGCGCATCGGCCGGGAGAAGCTCTCCGACAAGGGCACCAAGAGCGCCAAGAAGCGCGTCGATCCGCTGCGCCGGCAGACCGGGCTGCCCCGGGAGGCCGTCATCGAGCGCATGATCGAATCCTTCCGGGGGCGTTACGGCCTGACGGACGGCGAGGTCACCGACGAGGAGATGGCGCGCGCCCTGGATCTGGTCAGGACCAAGTTCCAGAACGAGGAGTGGACCGCGCGCGTGCCCTGACCCCGGGCGAGGGGCTCGGCGGTGCAGCCAAGGGGATGGTCCCGAAGCCATGGGCTTTCGGGACCATCCCCTTTCGGCGTCGGCGGCAGCAGAAGGTTTACCACCCGTTACCCGGCAGTTGACTTTTGATTGACGGAACAGGGAGACAGCTCTGTACAGTCCCCCTCGGTAAATGCCCGCACGGGCCCAGTCGGATTTTCCGCTGCACCGCTCCCGGCCAAGCGAATACCGAAAAGGCGAGGAAAGCGCATGCCAGAGAAAAGCCCCTCTCCGCGCCCGGCGGCACTGCCGTCCCTCACCGGTATGAGATTCATCGCCGCACTGCTGGTCTTCCTCGCCCACATGTCTTTGGCCCGGATGTTCACCGACCAGCAGCTGAACAAGGAAATCGACAAATACTTCGGCATGCTGGCCAGTGTCGGGGTCTCGTTCTTCTTCATCCTCAGCGGCTTCGTGCTCACCTGGTCGGCGCGCGCCGACGACCGGCCGCTGCTGTTCTGGCGGCGCAGGCTGGCGAAGATCTACCCGACCCACTTCGTCACCTGGATCGGCGGGCTCCTTCTGATCCTGCTGACCGGCCGGGCGGTGTCCCTGACCGAGTTCGCCCCCGGCCTGTTCCTCGTCCACGCCTGGGTGCCGAAGTACGAGGTCCTCTACGGGACGAACGGAGTGGCGTGGTCCCTCTCCGTGGAATTGATTTTCTATCTGCTCTTCCCGGCCCTGCTGCTGCTCGTGAACAAGGTCCGCCCGGGAAATCTGTGGAAATGGGCCGGCATCATGATGCTGTGCGTGCTCGCCGTCCCGGTACTGGCGGAGACACTGCTGCCCAACGAACCCGCGGGCGGCGCGAAATTCGGGTGGCTGCAATTCTGGTCCGTCTACTTCCTGCCGGCCAGTCGGCTCTTCGAGTTCGTCATCGGAATTCTCCTGGCCCGTATCGTGATGACCGGCCGGTGGATTCCGATCAGCCGTACGGTGGCGATGCTTTCGGTGGTGCCCGGCTATCTTCTGACGGTCTGGCTGCCGGGCTCGTACGGACTGGTGGCGCCCGCGGTCATTCCGCTCGCCCTCGTGGTCGCCAGCGGGGCCCATGCCGACGCGGCCGGCCGGCCCTCCTTGCTGAGCGGCAGAAAGGCGGTGCGCCTCGGGGAGCTGTCCTTCGCCTTCTACATGGTGCACCTGGTCGTGGCGTACCACGGGCCGGTGGCCCTCGGGAGCAGGCGGCAGTGGGGCGTGTTCGAGGGGATCGTGCGCACGGGCGGCTGGTTCGCGCTCACCCTCCTGATCAGCTGGGTGCTCTACCACGCCGTGGAAATGCCCGTCATGCGCCGCTGGAGCCGTCCGAAGGCACCCCCGAGCGCTCCCGTGAGCCCTGCGAGCGGGGCGAGTTCGAACCGCTGAGCCGGCGCTTCCGCGCCGCCGGCCGCCGCCGGACCGGCCGGCGGCCCGGTGTCAGCCGCCGACCACCGGGATGATCCGTTCCCCGTAGGCGTCGATGACCTCCTCCCGGGCGTCGTGCATGGCGTAGACGGCGAACTGGTCGACGCCGAGGGCGCGCAGGGCGCGGAGTTTCTCGATGTGGGCCTCGGCCGGGCCCAGCAGACAGAAGCGGTCGACGATCTCGTCCGGCACGAAGTCCGCCGAGGGGTTGCCCGCGCGCCCGTGGTGGCTGTAGTCGTATCCGTGCCGGGACTTGATGTACGAGGTCAGCGCCTCGGGCACCAGCTCGGAGTGTTCTCCGTAGCGGGCGACCAGGTCGGCCACATGGTTGCCGACCATGCCGCCGAACCAGCGGCACTGGTCCCGGGCGTGGGCGAGATCGTCCCCGACATAGGCGGGCGCGGCGACGCAGACGGTGACGTCGGCGGGGTCGCGGCCCGCGTCGGACGCGGCCGTGCGCACGGCGGTGATCATCGACTCGGCGAGATAGGGGTCGGCGAGCTGGAGGATGAATCCGTCGGCCTGCTGCCCGGCGAGGGCCAGCGCCCTGGGCCCGTACGCGGCCATCCACACCGGCAGCCTGCCGTCCCGCACCCAGGGCAGCCGCAGCGGGCGGCCGTTCACCAGCGTCTCGCGGCCCTCGGCGAGATCGCGGATGACGCCGATCGCCTCGCCGAGCGTGGCGAGGGTGTTGGGCGGGCGTCCCACGACGCGCATCGCCGAGTCGCCGCGCCCGATGCCGCAGACCGTGCGATTGCCGTACATCTCATTGAGGGTGGCGAAGGTGGAGGCGGTGACCTCCCAGGTCCTGGTGGACGGGTTGGTGACCATGGGGCCGACGATCAGGCCCTCGGTGTGCTCCAGGATCCGGCTGTGCACGACGAAGGGCTCCTGCCAGAGCACCGCCGAGTCGAAGGTCCAGCCGTAGCGGAAGCCCTGGTTCTCCGCGCGCCGCATCAGCTCGACGACGGTGGAGGACGGCGGGTCCGTCTGGAGAACGAGTCCGAAGTCCATGGCCGGCCTTTCGTTCGGGTGCCGACGGCTGCCGCGCGGGGCGCGGGCCCCGTGCGGCCTCCTCGAAAAGATCCTTCCACATCGGGCCGTGCCGGGCCCGGTACGACGACGCCGGGGAGGCGCGAGTCGCGGAGGGCAATCCTGGTCCGCCTCCCGCGCTTTGGGAAGAGCGCCTCCCGGCCAGTGCCGACGGCACACGGGTGTACGCCCGGGAGCCGCTCGCGTTGCGGGCGGCGCGACGGGGGCGACAATGGGGTTCCGCGCGATGTTCCCCCAGTGTTCTCCCGGCGTCACCCGGGCGTCCCCGGGCGGAACGGTTTCGCGGGCCCGGCCGCGCGGGCCGGACGGCGGCCCGCGGGGGCGCTCCTGTGCCGAGGCCCTCTCCTCTGGAGGTCCCGATGAGCTTCTTCCTTCCCGATCATGAGGCGGTCCTGCTGGGGTGCCGGGGGCTGGCGCTGTCTCATCCGGGGATCGGGGTCTGTCCGGACCCGCTGTACCTGCTGGCGACTCGCCCCTCCCCGGGGCGGAAGGTGGCGCTGGTGGCCGGGGGCGGCGCCGGGCACGAGCCGCTCGACGCCGGGCTGCTGGGGCGCGGGGGGCTGGACGCCGTGGTGCCGGGCCCGGTGTTCACCTCTCCGACCGGCGCCCAGGTGGAGGCGGGGGCCCGGGCCGCCGCCGCGCTCGGCGCGCGGGACGCCGTACTGCTGATCGTGAAGAACTACACCGGGGACCGGATCAACTTCGCCCTGGCGGCGGAGCGGGTCCGGGCCGCCGGGATCGAGGTGGCCGAGGTGGTGGTGGACGACGATCTCGCCACCGCGGGCACGGCGGCGGGGCGGCGCGGGACGGCGGGTGTCCTGGTCGTGGAGAAGATGCTGGGGGCGATGGCCGACCGGGGTGCCGACGTGGCGGCCCTGGCCGAACTGGGTTCCCGGGTGGCGTCCGCCACCCGGAGCCTCGCGGTCTGCGCCCGCGCCCACACCTCCCCCTCCCTCGGTCTGCCCGCGTTCCCCCTGCCGCCGGGCGCGCTGGACTACGGTGTCGGGATCCACGGCGAGCGGGCGGCCCGTACGGTCGCCGCCGCCGGGCCCGTCGAGGACACCGTCGGCCGCATGCTCGACGAACTGCTGGCAGCTCTCCCGGACGGCCTCCCCGGCGGTCCCTCCCGGCCCCGGGACGACGGGGTGATCGCGGTGGTCTCGGGGCTGGGAGGGACCGGGGAGCTCGAACTGAGAGCGATCGGCGCGCTGGTCCACCGGGAGCTGACCGCGCGCGGGACACCGGTGCGCTCCCTGGCCGCGGGGGTCTACGCCACCGCTCTCGACATGGCGGGGTTCAGCATCACGCTCACCCGTACGGCCCCCGGGTGGCTGGAGCTGTGGACGTCGCCGACGGACACACCCCTGCGCCTCCCCGGCCCGGCCGGCGGCGGCGCGGCGCTCGCGCCCCCGCAGGTGTCGGACGGTGCCCCCCGCCGCGCTTCCCGCGCCGGCGCGCCCCGGGCCGAAGGCGCGTTCCTGAGAGAGCTGCACCGCTTGGTCCTGGCGGCGCACGCGGATCTCACCGCGCTCGACCAGGCGGCCGGGGACGGCGATTTCGGTGACAACTTCCGCGGCGGTGTCACCGAGGCGGCGCGGCATGCCCGCGAGAGCCGTCTCGCGGGCACGGCCGCCCTCGCCGAGACCTTCCGTGACCGTGTCGGCGGCTCCAGCGGCCCGCTGTTCGGCCTTCTGTTCACCGCCATGGCACCGGTGGCCGACCGCGCTCCGGCCGATGTCCGGCAGCTCGCCGCCGCGCTTCAGCAGGCGCTCACCCGTATCAGCGCCGTCGGCGGTGCCGTGCCGGGCGACCGCACCCTGCTCGACGCCCTCGCCCCCGCGGCCCGGTCCCTCACGGCCGCGCCACCACACGACCGCCATCGTGCGGTGACCGCCGCCGCGCAGGCCGCGATCGACGGCGCGCTCGCCACCGCCGCGCTTCCGGCCCGCCTCGGCAGGGCCAGTTACACGGGAGTCCACGGCACCGGCCGGCCCGACCCCGGTGCGGTCGCGGTCGCCCTCGTCCTCATCGCGCTGGCACGCGTCCACGAACCGGGCCCGGCCGCCCGGCTGCCCGACCCCGCCCGGATCACCCACGCCGGAGTGCTCGGCTGAACCCCGCGCACTCCCGCCCCCGGGCGGGCCGTACGGCGTACGGCACCGCGGTCCGGGGACGGGTGTACGGGGGTGTGCCTCAGCCTCCGGGCGGGTGGTCCTGATCGCCCCAGCGCGCGATCCAGGCGGCCAGTTCCTCGTCCTCCAGGGACTCGACCCAGGCGTCGGCGAGCGCGGCGCTCTCGGGGGAGGGGTCCGCGCCGACGCCGATGACGGGCATCCCGGCGTCCACGGCGGAGCGGATCCCGCACAGCGAGTCCTCGACGGCCAGGCAGCGGGCGGGATCCACCCCCAGCAGGTCCGCCGCGTGGGTGTACACGTCGGGGTGGGGTTTGGGCCTCATCCGGCCGACCGGGACCACGACCTCGCGGAAGTGGCCGAGGAGCCCCGCCGACCCCAGGCACGCCTCCACCACGTCGCCGGGGCAGTTGCTGGCCACCGCGAGCGGCAGTCTCCCGGCCGCGGCCTCCACCACGGTGGACGCTCCGGGGCAGACGACCGGATCCCCGGAGGCCAGCGTCCGGAACGCGTCCAGCAGCTGGTCCGTCATCCGCCCGGCCAATTCCTTGCGTCCGGCCACCTTCGCCATGAGGTCCCCGCACTCGGTGTAGTGGACTCCCTTCGACAATTCCCAGAACTCCCCGTCCGGAACGGCCCCGTATTCACCGAGGACCTGTCTGCGGGCATCCACCCAGTGCCTCTCGCTGTCCATCAGGGTCCCGTCGCAGTCGAACACGACCGCCCTGGGGGACCAATTTCTTCCTCTGGATTCCAGCACTTCCGTCTCCTTTCACGGATCCGCGCAGCACGACACCCCGCACACAGGGCGGCACAGGGGCCCCCGGCTGCGGATGGTCTCCCGTCAGGAGAATTCTTGTCGCTGCCACGTCAAATCTTCCAGGGCACGATATTCACGGAGAGGGAGGAAGGAAAGAGACGGACCATAAGTAAAATGAGAATAAAATAAAAGAATCCATTTTGCGGAATTTACTCACATCGCGAAAATGGATTCGAAAAGAAAGGATATGCGGCCGGCCGGGGCGGCCTACGGGCCCGATTTAGCAGAGTTGTGCCATGGCGAGACGTTCACCCGTCGAATGTTCCCACACCCCGATGCAATACCGTTCGCGGTTCGAAGTGAAAGAAATGAGCACGCCCACGGTGGCGGGTCCCGGTCCGGCACGGCACCATCGAGGAGAGCCCCGGGACGAACCGGGCGAAGGAGGGCCGATGTCGCCGAAGGCCGACCCCGGAGTCGTGCGCGAGCTGGTGAACCGCTACGACACGCTGAGAAGTCACGGCGTGCGCCACACGAGTTCCTCGATCCACCCCCGGATGGAGGGCATCGTCTACACCCTCTGCGTACTGACCGGGACCCACGAGGAGTCGAAGGCCCTGGCCGCCGCGCGCCGCCTGCTCGCACGCTCCGACCCGGCCCGCCGGCCCGGGTGAACCCCGCCGGGGATCTCAGCCCGCGTACTGGCAGAGTCCGCGCGGCAGATAGCCGCCGTGGCCCGGGTGTCCCACGTACTCCCGGTCCCGGATCACCGGGACGCCGCGCGAGAGCACCGTCTCGACCCGGCCGGTCACCCGCTTGCCCTCGTAGGGGGAGTAGTCGACATTCATATGGTGCGTGCCGGCGGACATGATCTGCTCCGCGTGGGGGTCGTAGACGACGATGTCGGCGTCGGACCCCGGGGCGATCGTCCCCTTCTGCGGATACAGGCCGAACATCCGGGCCGGCGACGCGCAGGCGATCTCGATCCAGCGGCGGCGTCCGATGTGCCCGTCCACGACGGCCTGGTGGAGCAGATCCATACGGTTCTCCACCCCCGGCATGCCGTTGGGGATCCGGGAGAAGTCGCCGAGACCCATCTCCTTCTGGCCCTTGAAGCAGAAGGGGCAGTGGTCCGTGGAGACCACCTGGAGGTCGTCGGTCCTCAGTCCGCGCCACAGCGCCGCCTGGTGCTCCTTCGGGCGCACCGGAGTGCTGCATACGTACTTCGCGCCCTCGAAGCCGGGTTCCGCGAGATTGTCGGTCGACAGAAACAGGTACTGCGGACAGGTCTCGCCGAAAACGGGGAGCCCCTCGTCCCGGGCCCGCGTCAATTCGGCGAGCGCTTCCTGTGCCGACACATGCACCACATAGAGAGGAGCGCCCGCGACCTGGCTCAGTCTGACGACCCGGTGGGTCGCCTCCGCCTCCAGCAGCGCCTTGCGGACCTCGCCGTGGTGGCGGGGATCCGTCTCACCGCGGGCCAGCGCCTGCTCCACCAGCACATCGATGGCGAGGCCGTTCTCCGCGTGCGTCATCACCAGACCGCCGTTCGATCCGGCGCGCTGCATGGCCCGGAGGATCTGGCCGTCGTCGGAGAGGAACACCCCCGGATACGCGGTGAACAGCTTGAAAGAGCTGACTCCGCCCGAGACCAGTCGGTCCATTTCCCTGAGCGAGGACGCGTTCACATCGGACATGATCATGTGGAACGCGTAGTCGACCGAGCACTTCCCGTCCGCCTTCTCGTGCCACGCTTCGAGCCCCTCGCCGAGGGTGCCCCCCTTGGGCTGAATGGCGAAATCGATGATGGTCGTGGTGCCGCCCCAGGCCGCCGCCCTGGTCCCGGTCTCGAAGGTGTCGGAGGAGAAGGTGCCGCCGAAGGGCATCTCCATATGGGTGTGGGCGTCGACCCCGCCGGGGATCACATACTTCCGCGAGGCGTCGACGACGTGTTCGGCGGTCCAGGCGTTCGCCGTCTCGGAGCCGTGTGCGGCGAGCGCGGCGACCCTGCCGTTCTCGATCAGCACATCGGCGTGGATCTCGTCCGCCGCCGTGATCACCAGACCACCGCGGACCAGGGTGCGGATGCTGCTCATGGGCGGTGCGCTCCCTCGGATACGGAGGTACGAAGGTACGGGGGTACAGAGGTACGGGGTACGGGTGCGGACGGAGGTACGGGATCGTCGGCGGGCGGCTCAGGCCTGGCGCAGCGCCCGGGCCAGGATCGCGGCGCCCTCCTCGGCCTCGGCGACGGTGAGGCTGAGCGGGGGCGCGATGCGCAGGACGCTGGTGTCGTGGCCGCCGCCCTTGCCGATGAGGAGGCCGCCCTCGCGGGCGGCTTCCAGGACGGCCGCGGCGGCCTCGGGGTGCGCCTCGTCGGTGCCGGGGCGGACCAGCTCGACGCCGATCATCAGTCCCCGGCCGCGGATCTCCCGTACGGCGGGCACGGTCGCGCCGATCGCCCGCAGCCGCTCGATCAGCAGTCCGCCGACCCGGCGGGCATTGCCCTGGAGGTCGTTCTCCAGCAGATGGGAGAGGTTGGCGAGGCCGGCGGCCATGGTGACGGGCGAGCCGCCGAAGGTGGAGATGGAGTTGGCGTCGAGGCCGTTCATGATCTCGGCACGGGCGACCACACCGCCGACGGACATGCCGTTGCCGATGCCTTTGGCGAAGGTGAGGATGTCCGGCGGGCCGTTTCCGGCGTGGGCCTGCCAGCCCCAGAAGTGGTCGCCGGTGCGCCCCCAGCCGGTCTGCACCTCGTCGGAGATCCACAGGACGCCGTGCCGGTCCAGGACTTCGCGGAAGGCGGCGTAGAGGCCGTCGGGCGGTGAGGTGAACCCGCCCACGCCCTGGATCGGTTCGGCGATCAGCGCCGCGACCTCGCGGGTGTGGCCGAGGAGATCCTCCAGGTCGGCTGCGCACGCCGCGATGAATTCGGCGTCGGAGAGCCGGGCGAAGGGGCCCCGGGTGCGGACGCCGCCGTGCACGTACAGCGTCTGGAGCGGGGAGAGGCCGGTGGGCGACCAGGCGCGGTTGCCGGTGACGGCGACGGCGGAGAAGGAACGGCCGTGGTAGCTGTTGCGCATCGCCAGCACCTGGGGGGAGCGGCGGCGGGCGGTGGCGAGGAGGAGGGCGGTGTCATTGGCCTCGGTGCCGGAGGTGGTGAAGAAGACCCGGGCGTCGGGGATGCCGGAGAGGGCGGCGATCCGTTCGGCGAGTTCCACCATCGGGCGGTTGAGGTAGAGCGTGGAGGAGTGCAGGATCCGGCCGGCCTGCTCGGTGACCGCCCTGGTGACCTCGGGGAGGGCGTGGGCGGTCATGGTGGTGAGGATGCCGCCGAAGAAGTCGAGGTAGCTGTTGCCGTCCGCGTCCCACACCCGGCGGCCCTCGCCGTGGGTGATCTCGATGGGGCTGCGGTAGTAGAGCGCCACCCAGTCGGGGATGACGGCCCGGTGCCGCTCGAAGAGGCTCATGGGCGCACCAGCCCCTGGTAGGCGTCGGGCCGTCGGTCCCGGTAGAACGCCCACTGCTGCCGCACGGCGTCGATGAGGCCGAAGTCCAGATCGCGTACGAGCAGCTCCTCGTCCTCGTCGCTCGCGACGTCGCCGACGAACCGGCCCCGGGGGTCGACGAAGTAGCTGGTGCCGTAGAAGTCGTTGTCGCCGTACTCCTCCCGGCCGACGCGGTTGATGGCGGCGACGAAGTACTCGTTGGCGACGGCGGCGGCCGGCTGTTCGAGCTGCCAGAGATGGGCGGAGAGGCCGCGTGAGGTGGCGGACGGGTTGTAGACCAGCTGGGCCCCCTCCAGGCCCAGCTGACGCCAGCCCTCCGGGAAGTGGCGGTCGTAGCAGATGTAGACGCCGACCTTGCCGACGGCGGTGTCGAAGACGGGCCAGCCGGCGTTTCCCGGCCTGAAGTAGAACTTCTCCCAGAAGCCCTTGACCTGGGGAATGTGGTGCTTGCGGTACTTGCCGAGATACGAGCCGTCCGCGTCGATCACGGCGGCGGTGTTGTAGTAGTGGCCCGGGGCCTCGATCTCGAAGACCGGGGCCACGACCACCATCCCCGTCTCCCGGGCGAGTTCGCGCATCCGGCGGACGGTGGGGCCGTCCGGGACGGCCTCGGCCCAGCGGTAGTGCTCGGGGTCCTGGACCTGGCAGAAGTAGGGCGCGTTGAAGACCTCCTGGAATCCGATGATCCCGGCGCCCCGGCGGGCGGCCTCACGAGCGTGCGCCTCATGCTTGGCGATCATGGATTCGGTGTCGCCGGTCCAGGTCGCCTGGACGAGGGCGGCGCGTACGACTTGGGCCATGAGCTGCTCCTTCGGCCGGGCGTCAGCGAGCCTCTACGCGGGTGGACGCGGTGCGTAGAGGGAGAACGTAAGCCCCGTCACACACAGGGGCAAGGCCATCGCCGTGAACCGGCGCGGTCGATCTCGATTCACCCGGCCGGCGGGCACGGCGGGATTCAGGTGGCGAGATGGCCCGCGACGCGCAGTGCGTGGACGAGTCGGTGTTCGTGGGAGCGGGACTGGGCGCGGGCCGCCTTGAGCAGCAGGGGTACGAGGCGCTGCGGGTCGTCGGCGGCGATCCGGGCCGCTTCGGCGGCGGGGTGCAGTTGTACGCAGGCGGTGAGGAGGGCGTGGGCCTCGGGGAGACGTCCCTGGTCCGCCAGTTCGAGGGCGGCTCGGGCGATCTCCTCGACGGGACGGGCGACGCCCTGTCGGAGGAGCCGTTCGCCGTCGTCCTCGCGTCCTTCGGCGGCGAGCGCGCCGGCGATGGCCGCGACCCGGGGCAGGGGCTGGGAGGCGGCCTCCCACAGCAGGGTGGTCCAGTCGGCGTCGAGCCCGGCGCGGTGGAGTTCCCCGGCGAGGACCGGCAGCCAGGCGGCGGGGAGCACCGCGGCCTCGCAGAGCACGGCGTGCGCCTCCCCGCCGCGCTCGGCGGTGCGCAGCCGGGCGAGGGTGCGCACGACCTCGCGCGCGGTGTCGGCGGCGTGGCCGGGGCCGGCGGGGGCCTCGTCCGGTACGGCGGTTCCGGCGGCGGCGGTGCCGTGGCGCGCGCCGCGCGGGGGCGGTGCGGCGGCGGGCGGCGGCGGGAGGGGCCCGCCGCCGGCGGTGTCGGGGGTGTCCCCGGAGTGCGCCGCGCCCGCGAACCGCGCGCCTCTCAGCAGGCCGCGCCGGGCGGCCCGGCCTCCGGCCTCGACGGGTGCGGCGGGGGCCGGTGCCCTGGCCGGGTCCGGGCGGCTGCCGGGGACGGGTGGCGGGCCCGAGGGGCGCGGGTGGGGCAGGTCGGGGCGGTACGCGCGGGGGTCGGAGGGGGTCGCGGCGGCCGGGCGGGGGGCGCGGGCTCCGGGCTCGGCGCTCTCCCGTTCGCGGCCGGGGCCGAACCAGCCCTCGCCGGGGGCGCTGTCGGCCTCCCCCGGGCGCGGTGGCGGCGCGGTGGTCAGGGAGGTGAGCCGGGAGCGGAGTTCGGCCAGTCTGGCGGTGGCCCTGGCCTGGTCGTCCCGGGTCCACTCCAGTTCGTGATCGAGCCGGGCGGCGGCCGGTCCCGCCGGTTCGGCGGTCCGCCGGCGGACCAGCTCCTCGGCGCGGAGCGTGGAGCGGATCAGCTCCTGGCGCATCAGCTCCACACGTTCGGCGAGGGCCTCCCGGCCGCCGGGGCGGCGGTCGTACGCGGCGGCGGCGGCCGTGTGCAGCCGGCGCGCCCGGGGCTCCTCGCGGGCCGCGATCCCCGCGCCGCGGGCCGCCGCGAGGTCGTGCAGCAGGGCCTCGACCACGTCCCACGGGGGGACTTCGACGCCGTCCAGGCACTCCCGCACCCCTTCGGGGTCGCGCTGCCGGAAGACGGCGTACCAGCCGGTGTCCTGGTCGAGGAGCGCGGTCAGTCCTCGCAGGTACTGTGCGAGGGCATCGCGTTCCGAGGGGAGTTGGTTGACCGCCATCGCCGCCGCTCCTGTCCGGAGATGTCCGGGGAATCCGCTGGCATCGAACCCCGGCCGTGTGTCGGCCGTGGGTACGCGCTGTTACAAGCCGTTCTCGTCGTTCGGGGAGAGAGTCACCGCGATGCCGATCTGGGGCCGTTTTCCCCGGCGGACGAGCGTGGCCGGCCAGTCGATCAGCCAGAACTGCCAGCTGTATTTGCGGATCAGCAGCTTGCGCGTGTCGTCGAGGCCGTCGAGCAGCTCGGCGGTGCCCCGGGCGCTCGGCGCGCCGTCGGCGATCCTGCCGCGCACGTCGCACACGGTCACGGTGACGCGGGGGTCGTTGCGCAGCCGCTTGACCTTCCAGGAGTCGCGGTTGGTCCAGACATGGAGCTTGCCGCCCTCCTGGACGAACCAGACGGGGGTGGCGACTCCCGTCCCGTCCTTGCGGAAGGTGGTCAGGCTGATGTACCTGGCGGTGGCGAATCCCTCGGCGGTCACGGTGCGAGGGTACGCGGTCGGGCCGGTGCGGGGAGAGCGAACGCCCACTCCGGTCGGGTCAGATCGCGGGCGTGGGCGCGCAGCGGGCCATGAGGTCGTCCATGGACAGTTCGAGGGCGGTGGCGAGGGCGGCGACGGTGAAGAAGGCGGGGGTCGGGGCGCGGCCGGTCTCGATCTTGCGCAGGGTCTCGGCGGAGAGTCCGGCCGCCGCCGCGACCTCCACCATGCTGCGTTCGCCGCGCGCGGTGCGCAGGAGGCGGCCGAGCCGCTCGCCGCGTTCGCGCTCTTCCGGGGTCAGGGGGGTACGCACCATGCCGTTATTCTAATGCCGGTCGGACCGGTATGAGAATAACGGCTGAACCGGTATAGTAATTGGCATGGTGGAGATCAAGACAGACGCCTCTATCGAGGCGATGCGTGCGTCCGGCCGAGTGGTGGCCCAGGCGCTGACGGCGGCGCGTGAGGCGGCGGCGGTCGGCGTCAGCCCGCTGGAGCTGGACCGGGCGGCGCGCGAGGTGCTGCGGGAGGCCGGGGCCCGCTCGCCCTTCCTCGGCTATCACCCGGAGTGGGCCCCGGTGCCGTTCCCCGCGGTCCTGTGCGTCTCGGTCAATGACGCGATCGTGCACGGCATCCCGGACGCCCGGCCGCTGCGCGACGGCGATCTGGTCAGCGTCGACTGCGGCGCGGTCCTGGGCGGCTGGGCGGGCGACGCCGCCGTCAGCTTCACGGTCGGCCGGGCCCGTCCCGAGGACAGCCGGCTGATCGAGGTCGGCGAGGAGGCCCTGGCCGCGGGCATCGCGGCCGCCGTGGTCGGCAATCGCATCGGCGACATCGCCCATGCGATCGGCCGGGTGTGCCGCGGCGCCGGCGTCGGCATACCGGACGGCTTCGGGGGCCACGGCGTGGGCCGGCAGATGCACGAGGACCCGGGCGTGCCCAATGAGGGCCGGCCCGGCCGGGGCATGCCCCTGCGGCGGGGCATGGTGCTGGCCATCGAGCCGATGGTGATCGCCGGCGGCTCGGACGACCACTACACGGCCCGGGACGGCTGGACCATGCGCACGATCGACGGCAGCCGCGCCTCCCACTCCGAGCACACCGTGGCGATCACGGACGAGGGGCCGCGCGTGCTGACCGTGCTCTGACCCCGGCCTGACCCCGGCCTGACCCCGGCCTGACCCCGCCCCGGCCGCGCTCCGGCCCGGCCGCCGGGACCGGCCCGGCCCCGGGCGGACCGTGTCAGTTCTCCGCGAGGAATTTCCTGGCCAGCGACTCCCCGAGGGTCACCGCCGCGCCGTGGTCCTCGATCGGGTCCACCCGGGAGTCCTTGAAGAGGATGTAGGTGACCCCGGAGTCGACACCGCCCGTCCGGGGGTCCGGGTCGACGCCGAGCGACCGGGCCATGGCGTAGGACGCCTCGCCGATGATCCGTGTGGGCCCGGTGTCGCCGACGACTCCGTAGCGGACCCGGCCCTCGTGGATGACGGCGACCACTCCCCCGCCCCTGACGCCCGAGGCGGAGGGCTTCCAGAGGTCGCCGGCCCCCGGCACCACCACGAAGGGCAGCTTCTCCGCGTTCAGCGGTCGCCCGTCGGACTGCCGGTAGGCGGTCTGCGGGAGGAAGTGGGGATCGGTCGTGGCGTTGCACCGCTCGGTGCGCTGCCCGTCGCAGTCGATGTCCATGTCGGCCTTCCAGAAGACCGCGCCCTTCTTCTCGCAGACCGGCACGTCCGCCGGGGCGTTCGCGTCCTCGCGGTACGCGCCCCGGGAGATCTGGGCGCACTCCTTCACCCTGTCCAGCAGTTCGGCCGCCCCGGCCGCGTCCCCCCGCACGCCGTACGACCCCGGTACACCGTGCTCCCTCGGTACGCCGTACGACCCCGGTACGCCGTGCGCCCTCGGCACCAGGACCTGCTGGACACCGTCGGCCCCGGCGGGCGGGGCCGCTCCGGGGACGACTGCCACGCCGAGGGCCGCGGAGAGCGCGAGAGTACGAGAGTGCATGGAGAGGCTCGCCTTTCGGTGGGGAGAAGCGTCCATACCCGCTCCCGGCCGGAACCGATCCCCGGCGTCCGGGGCCGGGCCCGCGCCCGGCGGCAAAACGGGCGGCCCGCCCGGCGGTTGACGCCGGACGGGCCGCGAGACCCCTGGGGCCGTACGGGCTAACCCCGGCCGGCGGGGTGGACGACCATCGCCGAGCCGCCGCCCCGGCGGACCTTCTCGGCGGCGGCGAGCCAGCGGCCGTCGGGCAGTCGCTCGACGCCGGTCGCCGCGCCGATCTCCGGGTTCTGCCGGAAGGCGTGGCCGATGGCCTCCAGCTCGGCCCTGAGCGGGCTGTTCCAGAGTCCGGGCTCCAGCTCGGTGGTGGTCTGGTTGCGCTGGCTGGCGCGGGGCGCGGCGATCGCCTCCACCAGCGGAAGGCCTCGGTCCAGACGGCCCGTCAGGGACTGGAGGACGGTGGTGATGATCGTGGCACCGCCCGGGGAGCCCACCGCGAGCACCGGCCGGCCGTCCCGGAGGACGATCGTCGGGGCCATGGAGGAGCGCGGGCGCTTGCCGGGGCCGGGGAGGTTGGGGTCGTGGACCGCCGGGTTCGCCGGGGCGAAGGAGAAGTCGGTCAGCTCGTTGTTGAGCAGGAAGCCCCGGCCGGGCACGGTGATGCCGCTGCCGCCGGTGGACTCGATCGTCAGGGTGTAGGCGACGACATTGCCCCATTTGTCGGCGACCGTGAGATGGGTGGTGCTCTCCCCCTCGTACACGGTGGGAACCGCCGGTCCGGCGCTGCCGCAGGCCACCGGCGAGCGGGGGTCGCCGGGGGCGAGCGGGCTGGTGAGCACCGCGTTGTCCTTGATGAGGCAGCCGCGCGCGTCGGCGAAGCGCTGGGAGAGGAGTTCCCTGGTCGGCACGGATTCAAAGGCCGGGTCGCCGACCCAGCGGCCCCGGTCCGCGAAGGCGATCCGGCTGGCCTCGATGAGGCGGTGCAGATACCCGGCGTCGGTGGCCTTCGACAGATCGGTGCGCTCCAGCATGTTGAGCGCCTGGCCCACGCTGGTGCCGCCGGAGGAGGAGGGGGCCATGCCGTAGACGTCCAGGCCCCGGTAGGAGAGTTTGCTGGGGGCCCGGCGGACGGTGTCGTACGACCGCAGGTCACGGGTGGTCAGATCGCCGGGCCGGACCTTGCGGGTGACGCCCTCGCCGACCGGCGGGGTGCGGACGGTGCGGACGATGTCCCGGGCGATGTCGCCCCGGTACAGGGCCCGGCCGCCCTCGCGGCCCAGTTCGCGGTAGGTGCGTGCCAGATCCGGGTTCTTGAAGACGGAGCCGACCTTCGGCAGTTCGCCGCCGGGCAGGAAGAGTTCGGCGGTGGCGGGGAAGTCGGCGAACCGGGCCTGGTTGGCGGCGGTCTGGGAGCGGAAGGTGGAGTCGACGGTGAATCCGTTCTTCGCCAGCCGCTCGGCCGGTTTCAGCAGCTGCCCCAGCGATCGGGTGCCCCAGGCCTCCAGGGCGGCGTCCCAGGTCGCGGGGGTGCCGGGGGCGCCGACGCCCAGTCCGCTGGTCTGCCCCTCGTCGAACGGGATGGGCCGGCCGTTCTCCAGGAAGAGGGCGGAGTCGGCGGAGCGCGGCGCGGTCTCCCGGCCGTCGATGGTCTGGACGGAACGGGTGCGGGCGTCGTAGTGGACGAAGTACCCGCCGCCGCCGATCCCCGCCGAGTACGGCTCGGTGACGCCGAGCGCGGCGGCGGTCGCCACGGCCGCGTCGACGGCGTTCCCGCCGCGCCGCAGGACCTCGATCCCGACCGCCGAGGCATCGGCGTCGACGCTCGCGACCGCCCCGCCGTGGCCGACCGCGACAGGCGTCTTCACCGGTGGGGCGGGGGCGGCGGTTAACGGCGCGGCGGCGCCGACCGACGAGACCAGGGCCACGGCGACGGCCAGAACGGACAGATTCCGTGCGGCTGAGCGACTCATCCAAACCTCCGGATCAGCGGATGTCCGCGCACTGTAACGTCACCGGCCGCCCGGCGTCAGGACTGTCGCGAACAAGGGGGCCCGGCCGCGGCGGCGACGGGCGGGGTTTCCCCAACTCCGGCCATGGGCACGTCGACACGGGGATGACGCGCACCGCTGAGCGGACACGGGGCGCGACGGTGACTGCCCGGCAATCGTTGTCCGCGCGTGACCGACCGGGGAGTTACCAACGGTAAGCCCTTGAGGTTACCGTCGGGTCACTTCTGGGTGGCACACAAGTGAGGAGTGGCCCATGGGATCCGTGGGACTGTCGCGCAGGGCTCTGCGCACCGCCGTGACCGGTGTCGCGATGGCCGCGCTGCTGGCCGGACCGGCGGCGGCCGGCGCGCCCGACGCGACCGCCCGGCCGCTGCCGGCCGGCACGGCCATGACGCCCCACGTCCGGTTCACGGACATCGCGGGCGACGGCGGCACCGTGCTGAAGGCCAATGTCGTCACCCCGGCCGCCGCGGACTCCGGGCGGCTCCATCCCGTCGTCGTCCTGCCCACCAGCTGGGCGATGCCGCAGATCGAGTATCTCGCCCAGGCGAAGAAGCTCGCCGCCGCCGGCTATGTGGTCGTCAGCTACAACTCGCGCGGCTTCTGGCAGTCGGGCGGGGAGATCGAGGTCGCGGGGCCCCGGGATGTCGCCGACGCCTCCCGGGTGATCGACTGGGCGCTCGCCAACACCCCGGCCGACCCGGAGCGGGTGGGCATGGCCGGAGTGTCGTACGGCGCGGGCATCAGCCTGCTGACGGCCGCCCACGACCCGCGCGTGAAGGCGGTGGTGGCGCTGAGCGGCTGGGCCGATCTCATCGACTCCATCTACAGCGGCCGGACCCAGCACTCCCAGGCCGCGCTGGCGCTCGGCACGGCGGGCCTGGCCACCGGCCGGCCCGGACCGGAACTGCGCGAGATCCTCAAGGACTTCCTCGGCTCGAACCTGGCCGAGGAGGAGAAGATGATCAAGTGGGGCAGGCTGCGCTCCCCCGCCGCCCAGGTGGACCGGATCAATGCCAACGGCACCGCCGTGATGCTCGGCAACGCCTGGGGCGACTCGCTCTTCCCGCCCAATCAGTACGCCGACTTCTATGAGCGCCTGACCGTCCCCAAGCGGCTGGAGCTGCGGCCCGGCGACCATGTCACGGCCGAGGCGACCGGGTTGCTCGGACTCCCCAACGACACCTGGACCAGCGCGCACCGCTGGCTCGACCACCATCTGAGGGGCGTCGACAACGGAGTCGACCGCGAGCGTCCGGTCCGGCTGAAGCCCCGCACCTCGGGGGCGTACGAGAGCTATCCCGACTGGCCCTCGGCCGGCCCGGACCGGGAGCGGATCCCGCTGCCGGGGAGCCGGCGGATCCACGCCAACGTCGACTCGGGGGCCAACGGCGGGCTCGTCTTCCTCTCCGGCGCGCTGGACCAGTTCGCCAAGCTGCCCCCGACGGCCTCGATCCCGCTGCTGCCCCGCGCCTTCGCGGCCGTGTGGGAGCAGGAGGAGCGGTACGGGTCCGCGCGGCCGATCCGCGGCACCGTCGAACTGCACACCACGGTCACCAGCACCAAGGAGAGCGGCACCCTCGTCGCCCATCTCTACGACGTGGGCCCGCTCGGCCTCGGCAAGCTGGTCAGCAATGCCCCGTACACCTTCCACGGCAAGACGCCCGGCAAGCCGTTCGCCGTCGACCTGGAGCTGTTCTCCACCGCCTACGACGTTCCGGCCGGCCACCGTCTCGCCGTGGTCGTCGACACTGTCGACCCGCTCTACATCGAGCACAATCCGGCCGGCGCGCAGCTGACCTTCTCCTCGCCCGCGTCCGACCCGTCGTATCTGTCGGTCCCGCTGCGCGAGAAGTGATCACCGGCTGCCGCCGTGGCCCCCTCCCGGGGAGGCCGGTTCATGCCCCATGAACTGCTGTCCGGGCCCCTACGTCCTTCCGGGCGTCCTGGGGCCTTGGGTCAGCAGCGTCCCTGGTTCGGCCGGGGCGATGTCCGCGGCCTTCGTCTTCGGGTTGCGCCGCTGCCTTCTGGCCACCCAGTTGGCGAACCAGGAGAGCAGCATGCACATCCCGATGTAGATCGGCGCGATCACCATCACCACGGGGATGAACGGCAGATCGTAGTCGAGGTTGGAGGCGATGAGCTTGCCCGCGTGGAGGAATTCCTCGTAGGTGATCAGATAGCCGAGCGAGGTGTCCTTCAGCGCGACCACCAGTTGGCTGATGATGGCGGGCAGCATGGCGCGCAGTGCCTGCGGGCCCAGGACATGGGTCATGACCTGGGTCTTGCGCAGGCCCAGCGCGTACGCGGCCTCCCGCTGGCCCCGGTCGACGGAGTTGACGCCCGCGCGGAAGACCTCGGCGAGCACCGAGCCGTTGTAGAGCGTCAGCCCGGCCACCAGCGCGGGCAGTGGCTGGACCTTCAGCGCCACGAAGATGAAGAAGATCATCACCAGTACGGGCATGGCGCGGAAGAACTCCACCAGCAGGGTCGCGACCCAGCGCACCGGCCGGTGGTCGGAGAGCCGGCCGCAGGCCAGGATCCCGCCGAGCAGCAGGGAGAGGACGGCGGCGTACGCGAAGGCCTTGAGGGTGTTGCCGAGCCCGCGCAGCAGCAGTTCCTGAATGCCCTTGTACTCGAACGGTGTCCATTTCTCGGCGGTGAACTGCCCGGTGTCGAAGAGCAGGTACACGATCCAGCCCAGCAGCGCCGCGATGGCGGTGGTCGAGATGATCCCGTAGAGCCGGTGGCGGCGGCGGGTTCTGGGCCCCGGGATGTCGTAGAGGGCGGTGGAATCGGTCATCGGGCGACTCCATAGCGCTTCTCCAGCACGTTGAACAGCGCACTGATGGTGAGGGTGATGATCAGATAGCCGACGGCGATCCAGACGAAGGTCCAGATGATGTTGTAGCCCAGCTCGCTGAGGGTCTTGTAGGTGCCGAGGAGTTCGGTGACGCTGAACGCCCCGGCGATCGCGGAGTTCTTGGCGAGGGCGATGAGCGTGGAGCCGACCGGGGGGATGACGGTGCGGAACGCCTGGGGCAGCACCACGCCGCTGAGCGTCTGGCCGAAGCTCATGCCCAGGCTGCGGGCGGCCTCGCCCTGGCCCGTGGGCACGGTGTTGATGCCGGAGCGCAGCGCCTCGCAGATGAAGGCGGAGGTGTAGCAGCCCAGCGCGATGACCGCGAAGACCGTGAACGGCAGGACCAGGCCGAAGCGCGGCAGCCCCAGCAGCACGGCGAAGAAGAGCAGGGTCAGCGGGGTGTTGCGGAGCACGGTCACCCAGACGGTGCCGATGGCCCTCAGGGAGCCGACGGGGGCGACCCGGAAGGAGGCCATCAGAAAGCCGAGGACGAGGGCGAGCAGCGAGGAGTAGACCGTCAGTTGGACGGTGCCGAGGAAGCCTTCGGCGTACAGGGAGAAGTTGTCGGTCAGTACGTCCATGTCCGTCCTCTTCTTTCCTCAGCTCGCCGGGTAGCGGTCGATCGGGGGCGGCTGCGGCGCCGGGACCCCGGAGAGGCCGAGGGTGGCGTCGTACGCCTCCTTCCAGTAGCCGTTCTTCTCATCGGCCTCCAGTGCGTCGTCGATGGCGAAGCGCAGGGCGTTGTCGTCGCGCGGGACGCCGATGCCGTAGGGCTCCTCGGAGAAGGGCTTGCCGACGACCTTCAGTTCGTCGGGGGCCTTGGCCGCGTAGCCGATGAGGATGGCGTCGTCGGTGGTGACGGCGTCGACCTGATAGGTCAGCAGGTTGTCGACGCAGACGGAGTAGGTGTCGTACGCGACGAGGTCGGCCTGGGGGTAGTCCTGCTGGATGCGCTGGTACGGGGTGGATCCGGCGGCGGAGCAGACCCGTTTGCCCGCGAGGTCCTGGGGGCCCTTGATGTCCTTCTCGTCGGCCCGCACCAGCAGGGACTGGCCGGCGAGGTAGTAGGGGCCCGAGAAGCCGACGAGTTTCTTGCGGTTGTCGTTGATGGTGTAGGTGCCGACGTAGTAGTCGATCTGGCCGTTCTGGAGGGCGGTCTCGCGGTTGGCCGAGGCGATGGTCCGGAAGACGATCCGCGCGGGGTCGAGCCCGAGCGAGGCGGAGACCATTTTGGCGATCTCGATGTCGAAGCCGGAGTACAGGCCGGTGGCGGGGTCCTTCTCGCCGAGGTAGGGCTGGTCCTCCTTGGCCCCGACGACGAAGTGGCCGCGTTTGCTCGCCTTTCGCCAGGTGGGCGAGTCGTCCAGCTGGAAGCCGGTGTTCACCGGGTACTGCGGAAGCTGGTCGGGCTGCGGGCCCTTGACCGGCGGGCTGCCCTCCTTGCCGCAGGCCGCGGTGACCGCCAGGAGGGCGAGCGCCAGCGCCGCGAGGGCGCGTCGTGTACGTGGCATCAGCCGTGCACCCCCCGTCAGTGCTTGAGGATCTTGGAGAGGAAGTCCTTGGCGCGATCGCTCTCCGGATGGTTGAAGAAGTCCTCCGGTGCGCGGTCCTCGATGCAGCGGCCGTCGGCCATGAACACCACACGGTTGGCGGCGGAGCGGGCGAAGCCCATCTCGTGGGTGACCACGACCATGGTCATGCCGTCCCGGGCGAGCTGCTGCATCACTTCGAGCACCTCGTTGATCATCTCGGGGTCGAGGGCCGAGGTGGGCTCGTCGAAGAGCATGACCTTGGGGTCCATGGCGAGCGCCCGGGCGATGGCCACCCGCTGCTGCTGGCCGCCGGAGAGCTGTGCGGGGTACTTGTCCGCCTGGGAGGCGAGGCCCACCCGTTCCAGCAGCTCCCGGGAGCGCCGGTCGGCCTCGTCCTTCTTTCTGCGCCGGACCTTGATCTGGGCGAGCGAGACATTGGCGAGCACGGTCTTGTGGGCGAAGAGATTGAAGGACTGGAAGACCATGCCGACGTCCGCGCGGAGCGCGGCGAGCCCTTTGCCCTCCTCCGGGAGGGGCTGTCCGTCGATGGTGATCGTGCCCGACTCGATCGACTCCAGCCGGTTCACGGTCCGGCAGAGGGTCGATTTCCCGGAGCCGGACGGCCCGATGACCACCACCACCTCCCCGCGCCCGATGGTGAGATTGATGTCCTGGAGTACGTGCAACTGTCCGTAGAACTTATTGACGTCCCGCAGCTCGATCAACGGATCGACGACGGCCATACGCTGCCCTACCCACTCATCGCTGTGTCGAGGTCAGCGCAAACTATCCAGCCCGATAAGGGACTTCGCACACGACACGCATAAATAGGGCATAAGCCGTATTTATCGGCTTGGCCGGCCGGGGTGCACGGGGCCCGCCCCGGGCCGGCTCAGACTTCGGCGGCCTCCGCGTAAACCTGGGACAACTGGGGCGCTCCATTGACCGCCCAGTCGAGACCGGCCTCCACCACGCCGATCTCCCGGCCGGAGGCGAGTCTCACGACCGGGTGACCACTCGGCCAGATGTGCCAGTGGGCTCCGGGCACCGTGCGGACGATCACGGTGCCGAGATAGAGGCCCGCGTCATTGCCCACCCAGGGCAGCTCCTCGGGGTCCTCGCGCCAGCGCGGCGGAAGCTGGTCGAGGGCGGCCAGGGAGGCCGGGGTGTCGTCGAGCGCGAGCCCGAGGCCCTCGGCCCGGACCCTCAGCAGCTCGCACTCCGAGAGCAGTTCGGCGATGGCCGCCGCGCGCTCGGGGTCCTCCTCGGCCGCGGGGTCCCCGGACGGCCGGGCGGCCGGGTGCCTCCTGCGCCAGTTGCCCAGGAAAGGGATGTTCATACCGCCCACCCTCGCACCCCGGCACCCGCGCGCACCACAGGCGCGCGCCACCGCCCCGCCGGGACTTCCCGGCCCGCGGGCCGTCAGACGTCGAGGTCGACCACGACCGGCGCGTGGTCGGACGCACCCTTGCCCTTGCGCTCCTCGCGGTCGACATAGCCGTCCTTGACGGCGGCGGCGAAGGGCTCATTGCCGTAGACGAGGTCGATGCGCATGCCCCGGTTCTTCGGGAAGGCCAGCTGGCGGTAGTCCCAGTAGGTGAAAGGGTGGGCGTACTTCAGCGGGCGGGGCATCACATCGGTGAGGCCGGTGCCGCGCAGCGCGGTCAGCGCCGCCCGCTCGGGCTCGGTCACATGCGTCGCGCCCTCGAAGGCGGCGCGGTCCCACACGTCCTCGTCGGCGGGGGCGATGTTGAAGTCGCCGAGGACGGCGAAGGGGCGCGCCCCCGCCGCGTCGGCCGCGACCGCGTCCTTGAGCGCGCCGAGCCACTCCAGCTTGTAGCCGTAGTGAGCGTGGGTGATCTCCCGGCCGTTGGGCACATAGACCGACCAGAGGCGGACCGGGCCGCAGGTCGCGGAGATCGCCCTGGGCTCCCGCGCCCCGTCGTACTCCGGGCCGCCGGGCAGGCCCTTGACCACGTCGGCCAGGCCGACCCTGGAGATCAGCGCGACGCCGTTCCACCGGCCGTCGGCGAGGACGGCGGACTCGTAGCCGATCTCCCGCAGCGCCTCGGCGGGGAACTGCGCCTCGGTGCACTTGGTCTCCTGGACGCACAGGACGTCCGTGCCGCTGCTCTGGAGCCAGGCCAGCAGCCGGGGCAGACGGGCGGTGATCGAGTTGACGTTCCAGGTGGCGATGCGCATGGGAGGAAGCCTAACGCCGGGGTACGACAGTCACAGATCGGCGCTCTCCCCCGGGGTCAGCCGGCCGTGCTCCGCGCCGCCGAGATTGCCGAGGTGGGTGTCGTAGATCGGCCGGGCGAGATCGGTGATCAGCGCGTCGTGGACGTCGATGGCGCGTCTCGGCGCGACCTCCCGGAGATAGTCGACGACCTCGGAGATCTTGCTCCACGGGGCCTGTACGGGGAGCAGCAGCGTGTCGACGGGGTGGTCCGGCACGGTGAGGGCGTCGCCGGGGTGGAAGAGCGAGCCGTCCACCAGGAAGCCGATGTTGGTGATCCTGGGGAGATCCGGGTGGATCACGGCGTGGAGTTCGCCGTGGACCTGTACGCCGAAGCCGGCCGCGGTGAAGGCGTCGCCGTGGCCGACGGTCCGCACCCGCCCCGGGAACGCCGCGGAGAGCCGCTCGGCGACGCTCCCGAGCGTCCACACCTCGGCCCCGGCGGCGAGGGCCGCGCGGACGCGGCCCTCGTCGAAGTGGTCGGGATGCTCGTGGGTGATCAGCACGGCGTCGGCGCCGGCCGCGGCGTCCTCCTCGCTGAAGCCGCCGGGGTCGATGACGAGGGTCGCCCCGTCCTTCTCCAGCCGGACGCAGGAGTGCCTCTTCTTGGTGAGCCTCATGGGCCCATCCTGCTACGGACCGGGGGCGGTCTCCTCCTGGACGACCTCGCGGGCCACCGCGAAGGCCGCGGCGGCGGCCGGAACCCCGCAGTACACGGCCGTGTGGAGGAGGATCTCCCGGATCTCGTCGGGGGTGAGGCCGTTGCGCAGGGCGGCCCTGGTGTGCACGGCCAGCTCCTCCCGGTGGCCGCCCGCGACCAGGGCGGTCAGCGTGACCACGCTGCGGGTGCGCCGGTCCAGGCCCTCCCGGGCCCAGATCTCGCCCCAGGCGTAGCGGGTGGCCAGCTCCTGGAAGTCGGCGGTGAAGCCGTCGGCCTCGGCGCTCACCCGGTCGACATGGGCGTCGCCGAGGATCTCGCGGCGGATCCTCATGCCCGGCTCGTACGGGTCGGGGCGGCCCGACGCGGTCATCTGGGGCATCGCGGGGGCGATCTCCGCGATGGGGGCGACGGGTGCGGAGAGCATCGCCGAGGGCGGCGCGGGGATCGCGGTGTGCGTGTCCTGGGCGACGCCGGCGAAGTGTCCGGCCAGCAGGTCGGTGACGGCGGCCGGCTGCTCCACGGGCGCGAGGTGCGAGGCCCCGGGCACCAGCGCGAGCCGGGCGTCGGCTATCCCGGCGACCAGGGTGCGGGCCTCGGCGGGCCCGGTGACCCGGTCCTCCGAGCCGACCAGCACGAGGGTGGGCACCCCGACCCGGCCGAGGTCCTCGCGGACGTCGAAGGCGGCGAGCGCCTCGCAGGCGGCTATGTAGCAGCCGGGGTCGGTGGTCCGGACCATCTGCACCGCCCACTCCACGATCGCGGGCTGGGCGGCGGCGAAGCCCTGGGTGAACCAGCTCTCGGGGGCGCTGCGGGCGATCGGGTCGAGCCCGTTGGTGCGCACCACCACCCCGCGCCTGCGGAACTCGTCCGCCGTCCCGAACCGGGGGGAGGCGGCGACCAGCGCGAGGGAGGCGACGCGCTGGGGGTGGCGCAGCGCCAGATCGATGCCGACCGCTCCCCCGATGGAGCAGCCCGCGTAGCCGAAGCGCTGGATGCCCAGTTCGTCGAGGGTGGCGAGAAGTCTGTCGGTGAGGTCGCCGACGGCGGCGGCGGGGTGGGCGGGTGCGCCGCCGTGGCCCGGCAGGTCGTAGCGGAAGACCCGCCACTCGCGGGACAGGTCCGCTATCTGCCGGTCCCACATGTGCCAGGTGGTGCCGAGGGAGGGGCCGAGGATGAGGACGGGCGCGTCGTCCGGCCCGTCAACGCGGTATTGCAGGGTCTTGGTCGTCGTCTCACTCACCCGCTCACGCTCCCATATCTCACCGTCGCTCACGGGAGCGGGGCGGAACACTCGCGGGACCTCCCCATGCGTCCGCCGCAGGGCGAAGATCTTCCGCATCCGCGCTGCGAGGATGCGCCTCCGGGCGGCGCGCCCGCGCCCGGGCCCGTGTCGGAGCCCGCGGCAGGATCACGTGATCGGCTCTGCCGTTCGGTCTCCGCCCTCCGCCACACACGGGGGCCATGAAATGCGGGGGAAAACAGGGTAGTCGGGGATACGGAGTAGCTGTACACGCCATTTACACTCTCAGGCCACCTGGACCGAGCGGAGATCGGGGCACCGGTCGGCTTGGGTCGTGACACCTGTGAAAACGCTCTGGCGAAATCGGCGATCGGCCTTTTCGAAACCGGGCCGGTCGAACCCGGATGGCCCTGAAAAGCGCGACAAGGTCTCCGCCGGGCCGCGGCTCGCTTCCCGGCAGACCCCGGCTACCCGGCCTTGGGGTGACGCGCCTTGCGCCAAGGGACCTGGGGCGGGCACGTGTGGGGGGAGGCCAGATCCGATCCCATGGCATTGATGGCCAGCTGGACCCGGTCACGGGCATCGAGTTTGGTCATGAGACGGCTGACATACGTCTTCGCCGTCAGTGGACTCAGGCTCAGCCGCTCGGCTATCTCCCGATTGGTCAGACCCTGCCCGACGAGGGCGAGAACCTCGCGCTCGCGGTTGCTCAGCTCCGCGAGGGCGAGGGCCAGGGCGGGGCTGGCCGCGGCGTCGAGAAGGCCGAATGACGGCAACCGCGCGACATGGGTGTCGATGAGACGCCTGGTGTGCCGGGGGTTGAGCCAGGACTGTCCGGCGGCCGTCGCGCGGATGCCCTTCAAAAGGTCCTCGGGCTCCGTGTCGACGGGCAGGAACCCGCTGGCGCCGGCGGCGAGCGAACGGAACAGGTGGACGTCGTCGTCATGGATGGTCAGGATCAGGACGTGCACATCGCGCAGATTCCGGCTCTGGGTGATGCGCGCGGTCGCCTCCAGCCCGTCCAGACCGGGCAGATGCGTGTCCATCAGCACCACGTCGGGCCTCTCCCGATGGGCCAGGTCCACGACGGCCTCGCCGTCGGCGGCCGCACCCACCACTTCCATGTCGGGGGCGGTGTCGACCAGCAGGGAGAATCCGGCTCGGGCGGCGGCGTGTGCATCAGCCACCAGGACACGGATCACGATTGCCATCACCCCTGTGATTCGACTGCGTGCAGTTGCCGTTGAACGTGCCGCAATGCTACCTCCCCCTTAGGGGCGGCAGCAGTGCATAAGGATATTCAATGGATTTCTGGAATCAGTTAATATCCCTTTCAAGCCAACTTGTTTGTCAATATGGAGTTCACGGGAAGCATCGAGAAGGATAGCGAATGCGACCATCTGGAGACATTTAGAATATTTCGAGTGTCAGAATGAGCCGGATTCCCGCCCGTCCCGGGCATCGCGCGATAACCACCGGAGCGCCGACCGGCTCAGATGCCGTCGGGAAGCAACTGTCGCAGCATGGCTTCGAATCCGTCCGCCGAAGGGGGCTCGTCGGCCATCAGGGCTTTCAGCAGCAGCCCGTCGTACGCGTTCGAGAAGACCTCGACCCGCAGCGGATCGTCCGTGAACAGCCGGGCGAAGGCACGTAGCGTCTCGGCCCAGTGCCGGGTCGGCCCGCGGAGATCGGGCCGGCGCGAGGCGAGCAGGCACAGCTCGAACTCCGCGAGCAGATGCCCCGGCGTCGACAGGATCTCGACCATCAGGAGAGCGAGTCCCCTCCGTTTGTCGGTACCGTCGTCGGGAGCCTCGATCAGCGCACGTATCCGCTCCGCGTCCTCGTTCATGCAGGACGTGAGCGCCGCGGTCAGCAGGGCGTCGATGCTTTCGAAGTAGTACGTGCTCGCGGTGGCCGGCAGCTCGGCCTCGCGGGCGACGGTGCGATGGCTCACGCCCGACGCCCCGTCACGTTCGATCACGCGCAAGGTGGCCTCGATCAGTGCTCGTCGACGGCGTTCGCCCTTGATCCGGCGGCCGTCGGTGATCGGCTCGTTCAGTGTGGATCTCCCGGTCCGATGGTGCTCACGGTGACGATACCCGGCCGGTGGCGCCCCCTCTCCGGGCGGGAGGGGGCGCCGTCACTCCGCGGCTCAAGCACCGGTCACAGAGGTGGCCTCCTCTTGCACTGCGGCCTCTCGCCGGGCGACGCGTTCCGTCTCGGACGTGAGGTGGCGGTAGCTCAGCAGGGTGATCAGGAACGCGATCGCCCCGACGGCCAGGGCGACGGTGAAGCCCGCGTCGATGCCGAAGGAGTCGACGACCAGACCGGACGCCGCCGCGCCGAGCGCGATACCGATCTGAAGTCCCGCGATCATCCAGGTCATTCCCTCGGTGAGCTGGGCGTCGGGGGTGACCTTCTCGACGATGCCCATGATGGTCACCATGGTGGGCGCGAAGAACACGCCCGCGAAGAACACGGCGACCGACAGCGTCGCGATGCTGTTCACGAAGAGGAGCGGCACCGCGGTCAGCGCCGTGCCGGCCACGCCGATCACCAGAAGGCGCGGCATCGGCACGTTCCACTTCACGGCGCCGAAGGTGAGTCCGGAGATGGCGGACCCAATGGCGTACACGGTGAAGACGATGCCCGCGGCCCCCTTCTGCCCTTGTTCCTGAGCGAAGGCGAGGCCCATCGTGTCGATGGTGCCGGCGATGGCTCCGCCGAACATCAGTATCAGGGCCAGCATCAGCACCGATCGGGAACGAATCACCGAGCGCCCGGAGGAACGGGCGGCCGGCTGCACCGGCGGCTCGGTCCGCTTCTGCGGAATGAACAGCAGCACGCCCGCGGCGAGCAGCACCATCGCCACCATCGGCCCCGCCTCGGGGAACAGGGTGGTGCTCAGCATCACCGCGATGGCGGGCCCGATGATGTACGTCAGCTCGTCGACCACCGCCTCCAGCGAGTACGCGGTGTTCAGCTGGGAGGAGCCGCGGTACAGATGGGTCCAACGGGCCCTGACCATCGCCCCCATGCTCGGCATGAAACCGGCGAGCAGCGCGAACAGGAACAGGGTCCAGGACGGCGCGCCATAGTACGCGCACAGCAGCAGACCGCCGAGGGCGGCGACACTGATGCCGGTCGCGGGAAGCAGCACACGCCCTTGGCCCAACCGGTCCACCAGGCGCGAGATCTGAGGGCCCACCAGCGCCATGGACAGGGTGAACGTCCCGGCGACAGCACCCGCGAGCGCGTACTGGCCGGTCAGCTCGGACAGCATGGTGAGGATGCCCATGTGCGTCATCGGAAGCGGAATCCGGGCCATCAGCCCAGCGGCGGAGAACCTCTTGGTGCCGGGCGCGGAGAAGAGCGCGCGGTAGGGGTTAGCCATCGGTCACCTCCTCGTGCTTGCTGTCGGGCAGTGGGAAGTGATGCATGAGGGCCTCCACGGCGCACAGCGAGAAACCTGAACGGATGACCCAGTTTCTATCACGGAAGACGGCCCCGTGCCGACAACCGCGTGCCGACGGAGGGCGGGGCGCACAGCCGGGCACCCCCGGAAGCGCTCGGCGGTCAACAGGGGTGCGCGTGGCGGGATTTCGACGCCGTGGCTCTCAGGCGCGCCCGCGGTCATCGTCAGCCACATGAGGCCAGTTCGCGCGCCGCTCCCTTGATGATCCGCAAAGCCTCCTCGACACGATCGCGGTGGGTACGGTGCGAGACCACACAGGCCCGTATCACGAAGTGACCGTCGAGGTTGGTGCTCGACAGGAAGACCCGCTTGGAATCATTGATGCGCTGCAACAGCCGCTGGTTGAAAAGATCCGCGTCCCCGTCCTCCGGCAGGTAGCGGAACGCGACCGCCGTGAGATCCGGCTCCAGCGGCACTTCAAAGCCCGGCGTCGCGCGCAACTCGTCATAGAGATAGCAGGCCAGTTCGCGTTTCTCTTCCAGCGCCTCCCGGAACGCCGCCATCCCGTGCAGCTTGATCGGCAGCCACAGACGCAGCCCCCGGAAGTTTCGGGACAGCTCCATCGAGTACTCCGAGAAACTCGGAATTTGCTCTTCCAGGCCCTCCATGTCCTGGAGGTAGTCGGCGGCCACATGGTGCGCGTCGCGCAGCCGGGCGCCGTCACGCACGATCAACGCGCCGGTTCCGTAGGGAACGAACAGCGCCTTGTGCGGATCGAGTGTGATGGATTCGGCCTCCTCGATACCCGCGAACAGTTCCCGGCCGTACGCCGTCATCCTGAACGGGCCGCCGTAGGCCGCGTCCACGTGCAGCCACATGTTCTCGGCCCGGGTCAGCGCTCCGATCTCGCCGATCGGGTCCACGGAGCCGGTGTTGGTGGTGCCCGCCGACGCCATGACCATGAACGGGTGCAGGCCTGCCGCGCGATCGGCGGTCACCATCGCGGCCAGCGCGTCCACATCCATCCGCAGGAAAGCGTCCGTCGGCACCAGGCGCACCCGCGACTTCGGGAACCCGGCGAGATATCCGGCCGTGGCGCACGAGGCGTGCGCCTGATGCGAGGTGTAGAGCACCCCCAGGGAGAAGTCCTCACCCAGCTTCGCCTTGCGTGCGGTCACGACCGCCGAGAAGTTGGCCATCGAACCGCCCGAGGTCAGCACTCCTCGGGCTTCGTCCGGGTAGTCGAACATGTCGCACAGCCAGCGCACCGCGGTCGCCTCGATCTGCGCGATCACGGGGGCCTTCCCGGCGAGACTCACATAGCGGTTGAAGCCGGCCGCGAGGAGGTCCGCGAGAGCCGAGGTGAAGAGGCCGCCACCGGGTATGTACGCCAGGAAGCCAGGCCCCGAATTATTGATGACTTTACTTGACGCAACGGCCACGATATCGAGCAGTTCGGTGAATGAACTGCCTTCCTCGGGCGCCCTCTCCTGAAGTTCTCTGGCTAACTCCATGGCACCATCGAGGTCTACGGCGGGAGCCTCTGGCAGCCCATTGACAAACTCCTCCACGAGAGCGAGCGCGGCCTCTCCCATCGAGTGCATTTCGCTGGCAGTGGGTTCGAGCGGATATTTATTCACAGACGGCATCGTAACCGCATTGCGCGCAGGCTCAATGAATTTGTATCCCGGGGGTGAAGAAGTGTATACCCCGGGCAACTTGGCGGTTCGAAATAGTCAACCGGGGTGGCATCGGAAATGTCACCGTCGAGTGGATGTGATGCACTATCGACCCCGACTAGCGTCTGCCGGCATGGCTATCCCGACCGCTGAGAGCACAGCGAACTCCATGAAACTTCCACGCGGCTCGGCCGTGCACGACACCGCCGGCATCGACGCCGCCGAGATCCTCTCCCGTGCCCGTGCCGCCGCCGGGATCCTGCGCGGCAGGTCCGAGGACATCGACCGGAAGCGGCAACTGCCGGACGACGTCGTGGCGCTCCTGCGCTCCACCGGCGTGTTCCGTATGGCCATGCCCGCGGCATGGGGCGGGCCCGAGCTGACCTCAGCGCAGCAGACCGAGGTCATCGAGGCCATCGCCACCGGTGACGCGTCCGCCGCCTGGTGCGCGATGATCGGCGCCGACTCCGGGATCTTCTCCGGCTATCTGGAGGATTCGGTGGCCCGCGAGCTGTTCCCGGATCTCGACACGGCCACCGCAGGTTTCCTGAACCCGGTGGGTCGCGCCGAGCGCGTGCCCGGCGGCTACAGGATCAGCGGCGACTGGGTCTTCGGCAGCGGCATCACACACTGCGACCTGCTGACGGCGGGCTGCCGGGTGTACCGCGACGGCGAACCGGAGCCGGACGCCGACGGCGACCCGGTGCAGTGGCGAGTGATGATCGCCAGGCCCGAGGACTTCGAGATCCATGACTCCTGGTACACCACCGGTCTCGCGGGGAGCGGCAGTCGGGACTACTCGACTTCGGATCTGTTCGTGCCCGAGGAGCACTCCTTCAGCTTCTCCGCGCCGCGCCGCGAGGGGCTGCTGCACGCGGCGCCCGACGCCATCCTGCGCACCATGCCGGGCGTGCCACTCGGTCTGGCGCGGGCCGCGCTCGACCATGTCCGCGAACTCGCCGAGAGCCGCACCGACCGCACGAGCGGTACGCCCTGGGCGCGGCTCGAACGGGTCACGCGGACCATCGCCGAATGCGAGATGGATCTCTCCGCGGCCCGGAGTTACGTCTTCGCCAGCCTCGACGAGCAGTGGAAGAGGCTCGCGGCCGGACAGCGGCCCACCGCCGACGAGCGGATCGCCACGGCTCTCGCCCGCTACAAGGCGTTCCACTCCTCCCACGCCATCGTCAGCCGGCTGTTCGCCCTCGTCGGCGGTGCCGCGATCTACAGCAAGCGGTCCCCCATGGACCGATGGCTGCGGGATGTCACGACGATGTGCCGTCATGTGGATGCGGGCGACCAGAATCTGACGTCCGCGGGCGAGCTGTTGCTGGGCGGCAGCATCCCGCAGAAGACGCTCCTCTGGTGAGTCCCGTACGTCATCGCGGACGGGCCCGTGCACATCGCCTCGCCGGCGCCCCGCTCTGCACACCACCCGCCTGCCGAGAGAATTCCGAAACGCGATGAACAGTCCCCTCAGCCCGATTCCCGCGGTCACCACGCCCGCGAGCGCCACGATCGCGCAGCACGTGGAGCCTTCCCAGTTCCGTTCTCTGATGACGACGTTCCCGACCGGCGTCGCCATCGTGACCACCGGAGAGGCCGAGGAGGGCCTCGCGGGCCTGACCGTCTCCTCGGTGAGCAGCGTGTCCCTGGAGCCCCCCGTCCTCCTGGTCTGCCTGCACAAGAACAGCAACACCCTCAAATCCCTGCTGCGCCGATGCACTTTCGCGGTCAATCTGCTGCATGACGGAGCGGGAGAGACCGCGAAACTTTTCGCGTCCGGCGATCAGGGCCGATTCAAGAAAGTGGAATGGGAGTACGGCCCGGAATTCGGCGGACCGCATCTGGTGAACGATGCGCATTCCATCGCCGACTGCCGCATCAGCCACACGCTTTCCATGGGCGATCACCATGTGGTCTTCGGCGAGGTGTTCCGCGTCGAACAGCAATCCCTTGAGAGGGTAAGGCCATTGCTCTATGGAATGCGCCGCTTCTTCTCCTGGCCCGCGGCCTGAGCGGATTGATTTCCCTGACCGGCCGTACGCCGGTGATCCGTACCCGCACGCAGAAGAGATCCGCAGTTCTCACACAAGGAGCGGCACCCGGCCATGTCCATCGCACCACCGGTCCCCGGTCCGTCCACGGGCCGTCAACATGGCTCCCTGCTCGCCCTGTTGGCGTTCGCCCACCTCATCATCGGGCTCGACTACAACATCGTCTTCGTGGCGCTGCCCGACATCGCCGCGGACGTGGGGTTCTCCGCCGGCACTCTGCAGTGGGTGGTGAGCGGCTACACGGTCGCCTTCGGCGGCTTCCTGCTCCTCGGGGGGAGGGCGTCGGACCTCTTCGGCAGACGCCGGATGTTCGTCCTCGGCCTCTTCCTGTACTTCGCCGCGTCGCTGCTCGGCGCTCTGGCGACCACACCCGAGGTGCTGGTCGCCGCGCGCGCCGGGCAGGGCCTCGGCGGCGCGTTCCTCACCCCGGCCACACTGTCCCTGGTCACCACCTCCTTCGCCGAAGGGCACGAACGCAACAAGGCGCTGTCCGTGTGGGCCGGAGCCGCGGGCTGCGGCATGGTGCTGGGCTCGCTGCTGGGCGGCGTACTGACCGAGATGTTCGGCTGGGAGGCCGTCTTCTACGCGAATGTGCCCTTGGCGCTCGTGGGCATGCTGCTGGCCTTCCCGCTGATTCCGGCCGATCGAGTCCGCCGGACGAGTGGGGGATTCGACCTCGTCGGCGCCGTCACGGCCACCGCGGGGTCCACTCTGTTCGTGTTCTCGCTCGCCCAGGGCCCGGAGGCCGGCTGGACCGCGCCGGAGGTCCTCGCCTGTGGCGGAACGGGCCTGGTGCTGCTCGCCGGATTCGCCGTGCTCCAGGCGCGCGGCCGTGATCCGCTGATGCCGCTGCGGCTGTTCCGCAACCGGAATCTGAGCACCGGCACCGTCACCACGTTCATGTTCATGGCAACCTTCGGGGTGCTCGCTTACTTCCTCACCCTCTATCTCCAGGAGGTGCACGGCTTCAGCGCGCTGCGGACAGGGTTCGCCTTCGTAGTGCCCTGTGTGGGGGTCCTTGTCGGCACCGCGCTCGGAGGCCGCCTGGTGACACACCTCGGGATGCGGAAGACGCTGACCCTGAGCCTGACCGTCGGCGCCGGGGGCACGGTGGCCTTCGGCCTGGCGCTCGCGCCCGACGCGTCGTTCGTGGCGATCGTGCCGGGGCTCGCCGTACTCAGCCTGGCCCAGGGCATTGTCTACACGGCGATGTACGCCGCGGCCACAACCGGTGTCGGAGAGGAGGACCAGGGCATCGCCTCCGGCGTCGCGACGACTGGGGAGCAGATCGGCAGCGCCGTCGGCCTCGCGGTCCTCGTCGCCCTGTCCCATGCCGGCACATCGGGCCACGCGGGCGGTGCGCTGAGGGATGCCGTCACCGAAGGCCTGCGGACAGCGGTGTTCGCGGCGGCGGCCGGTATCGCCCTGATGATTCTGGTGGCCCAGAACTTCCGGCGCCCGGCGACCGGCCCTCTCCGTACCGGCCGGCCGGAGGAGAACCGGCCGAGTGGCACCCTCGCCCCGTGACGGCGGGAAGAGGAAGGGGGCCGCTCAGGGGTTGGCGGCGGAGACGACGAACACCCTGGGGCGGTCGGGGTCGGTCCGGTCGACGGTGATGTCCTGGCTGGGGCGGGGGTGCGGGTTGTTCTGGCTGACGCTCGCCCAGGAGAAGTCGCCCCCGAAGTCCCAGCCGACGGTCTCGGCGTGGCGCCGGCTGATGGCGATCTCGCCCTCGGTCAGCTCGTCGCGGCCGGTGCCCACGTCCGCGAGGAAGCGGTCGAGCCCGGCGGCGGTGGTGGTGAACTGGACATACAGTCGGCTGGTCTGCCAGTTGCTGGTTTCAAAGTAGGCGACGTCGGTCGATTTCATCGGGATCGGGATCTCGAAGACCCGGCGCTTCATCTGGGACGGCCAGTTGTCCCGCAGCCCGCTCGCGGAGGACTCGGCCGCCTTGTGCCGGCCGCTCTCGCGGCTCTGCTCGGCGGAGATCACCAGATAGCCGGCCGGGATGCCGACGAGGAGAACGATGATGATCGCCGTGAGCCAGCGGCGGACGATCATCCTTCGGCGGCCCTCCGGGGGCCGGAAGGTCTCGTCCGGGGAGGCGGACTGGCGGGGCACGGTCATGACTGCGGGGTTTCCTGGACGGTTCCGGGGAGGGCGGACTGAACCGAAGTGTACGGTTTCGCCGGAGTCCGCGGGGTGGACCCGCCCGGACCTGGGGGTACGCCGGGGCGCGCCGCCCCGGGGCGCGCGCCGGGGTGCGGCGGTCGGACGGAATCCCGACATGGCCTAGCTCTCCGGGGTGGTGCCTCGGGGGGAGGCGGAGTTGCGGAGGACCTGGGCGTAGCGCTCGTACCGTTCGTGGCGTTCGAGGCGGCGGCGGTTGGCGCGGCGGAAGCGGCGGGCGACGAGGCGGGCGAGGTCGGCGGCGCCGACCATGCCGGCCTCGGGGCCGAGCTGGGCCTTGACGATGCGGGCCTCGGGCCGGTAGCCGCGGCCGGTGAGGTGGCGGCGGAAGCCGTCCCTCGCGGGGCCGATGAGGAGGTCGTCGGCGGCGCTGACGCCGCCGCCGATGACGAAGCAGGAGGGGTCGAGGGCGGCGGCGAGGTTGGCGATGCCGACGCCGAGCCACTGGCCGATGTCCTGGAAGAGCTCGACGCACATCGCGTCGCCCTCGCGGGCCAGCTCGGTGATGAGCGGGCCGGTGATGTCCGAGACGTTTCCGCCGACGCGGTCGATGAGGGAGTGGGCGACCGGCGACTCGGCGGCGGCCAGCTCACGGGCTTCGCGGACGAGGGCGTTGCCGGAGCTGTACTGCTCCCAGCAGCCCCGGTTGCCGCAGGGGCAGCGGTGTCCGCCGGGCACCACCTGCATATGGCCGAACTCTCCGGCGACCCCGAACTTGCCCCGCTTGACCCGGCCGTCCTCCAGGATCGCGCCGCCGATGCCGGTGCCGAGGGTGATCATCACCAGATGGTCCTCGCCGCGTCCGGCGCCGAAGCGCCACTCCGCCCAGGCGGCGGTGTTGGCGTCGTTGTCGACGAGCACGGGGACGGCGAGCCGCGCGGAGAGCGCGTCGCGCAGGGGTTCGTTGCGCCAGGCGAGATGGGGGGCGAAGAGGACCGTGGAGCGGTCGGCGTCGACCCAGCCAGCCGCGCCGATGCCGACCGCGTGGACGTCGTGGCGGTCGGAGAGGTCGAGGACGAGTTCGCAGATGGTGTCCTCGACCACTTTGGGGCTCTTGGACTTGTGCGGGGTCTCGGTGCGGACCTTTTCCAGGATGACGCCGTCGGCGTCGACGACGCCGGCCATCACCTTCGTGCCGCCGATGTCGATCCCGACGGTGGGCACGCGGGGCGCGGTGAGGTGCGAGCGCCGCTCGCGGGTGCCGACGGTGCGCAGGACGGTGGCCCGGGCGGAGCCCCGGTGGGCGAAGTCGCGATAGGTGCTCACAGGGCGTGGTCCAAAGCGGCGGAGCTGTTGGGGGCGGATGCTCGCACGGGTCGCGTCGTCCCTGGTGTCGTGGGGCCGGCCATCACGTGATGGGGTCGCCCACCAGGGGCCGGCGGCGGACGGCGTCCGCCATGGGCGATTCTGCCACCCCCACTGCTGGGGGGCGTGGGGGCGGTGGGCCACCGGTGCAGGGACCCGCCGAAGCGTCAATGTGAACTGGATCACAATTATGAACGCAGCGTTGCGGCCCGGTTCGGACGAGTGATCCACTTCAGCCGCTTCATCCCCGATGGAAGGGATCGTATGAACGCCCTGCGGCGAGTCGGCGACGCGTTACTGCGGAAGCTGGTCCCCGAGGCCGAGGCCAGAGCGGTGACCTGCGGTACGGCGTGCCCGTCCCGCAAGGAGTACAAGTGCATCGTCAATCGGCTCCATGAGCGGTGCTGCTACATGGCCCGCCCCCCTGCCTGCATGAACGCCTACTGCGGTGAATGGGAGTTCACCCGGTCGTTCTGCTGAGAGGTCCTGTCACCGGATCCCGCCCTTCGCCCGGGGCGGGGGTCCGGTTCCCCGAGGAACGGCGCGACACCGGAACCGGACCTGCGAAAGGGATCACATGAAGGCTCTCAGGAAAATCGGCGACGCCCTGCTGAACAAGCTCGTGCCGGAGACCGAGGCCCACGCGCTCACCTGCACCAGCGGGGCCTGCCCGGTCCGCAAGGAGAGCAGATGCAGCGGCGGGCTCAAGCAGGAGCGCTGCTGTTACCAGGCCTATGGATCGGCCTGCCCGCGCCCCTACTGCGAGCCCTGGCACACCGTCGGAGCCTGCTGACGGATCCCGGCCGCCGGGTCCGTCCGCTCCGGGCGGGCGGACGGACCCGGCGGACCCGGTGGACCCCCGGCGGACCACCACGAGAGCCCGCGCGGAGGCGGGAGAAGGGGAAGAGGACCGGGTGTTTCTCTTCGTCCGGCGACAGCTGGCGGGGCGGCCGGCGCGATCGCTCGCCCTGCTGCTGGGGGTGCTGACGGCCGTCTCCTCCTTCGTGGTGCTCTCCTCCACCACCGAGTCCTCCCGGCTCGACGTGCGCGGCGAGCTGTCCCGCACCCGGGGCGCGTACGACATCCTCGTACGCCCCCAGGGCTCCGCCGGAGCGCTGGAGGCCCGGCTGGAGCTGGTGCGGCCCAACGCCGTGTCGGACGTGCACGGCGGCATCACCACCGCCCAGCTGGCCCGGATCCGGCAGACCCCCGGCGTCGGCGTCGCCGCCCCGATCGCCGTGCTGGGCTTCGCGCCGACGGTCGGACGCGCCACCCTCGACCTCGCCCGGATCCTGCCGAAGGGAACCCGGGGAACCTTCGAGATCACCCGCGACTGGACGTACGACCGGGGGCTCTCGACGGTCCGGCAGAGCAGCCGGCGCGTCTACCTCACCCCGAACCCGATCACCGTCGAGGAGGGTCCGACGGTGACACTGGACGGCGGGAGCCGGCGGGTCACCAACCGCTATCGGGAACGGCTGCCGTCGGGCGAGGAGAGAGAGGTCTGCCGGGGCCGCCACGAAGCCCCGTCGGCGAAGAACCTCCACACCTCGGAGGAGCCCGTCCTCTGTCTCTCCTGGACGAGCGTCACCAGCCGGCACCGGGGACCCGGCACCGGGCGCGACCTCGCGCCGACCGTCGCCGTCCTCTCCTTCCCCTCCTCCTACGTCCTCGCCGGAGTCGACCCGGCGGCCGAGGCCGAGCTGTTCGGCCTGGACCGGGCGCTGACCTCGGGCCGGTATCTCGCCCCCGGCAGGCCGGTGACGGTCGAGGGCGAGGAGGGGTACGCGGACTCCACCGAGCTTCCCCTGCTGCGCGCCCGGGCGGCCCCGACGGGCCTGACCCTGCGGACCGAGATCCGCAGGAGCGGCGGCGGCGCGCCCCTGCACCGGGCCGAGCTGTCCACCACCGACACCGTGCGCGACAGCGCGCCGGGCACCGTCAGCCCGCTCGGCGAACTCGTGGCCGCGGGGCCGGTGCGCTACACGGTGGCCCCCGACGGCGCGCTGCGGCCCCGGGCCGTGCCGCACTCCGCCGAACTGGCCCTCGACGGGCGCGACCGCTGGTTCCGCCCGCTGCCGCGCCCGGCCGCCCCCGCCGCGCCGCCCGCCGTGCACGGCCGGAACACCGGCGTCTTCGACCCGGGGCGGCTGCCCGCGTACGACGCCGCCGCCCGGGTGCCGATGGGCGCGTACACCGCCCCCGGACTGCACGGCGCGGACCAGGCCTCCCGCGAGCGCCTCGGCGGGAAGCCGCTGCTGCCCGCCAGCTCTCCCACCGGCTATCTCCAGCAGCCGCCGCTCATGCTCACCACCCTCGACGCCGTCGGCTGGCTCGGCCGGGCCGGGCTGCTCGGCGACCGGCAGGCGCGGGCCCCGATCTCCGCCGTGCGCGTCTCGGTCGCCGGCGTCACCGGGGCCGACGCCGTCTCCCGGGAGCGGGTACGGGTCGCCGCCGAGGCCCTCGCGAGCCGCACCGGCCTGGCGGTGGACATCGTGCTCGGCTCCTCGCCCGCCGCCCGGGCGGTGGAGCTGCCCGCCGGCCACTTCGGCCGTCCCGAGCTGCGGCTTCAGGAGTGGTGGAGCAAGAAGAACGTGGTGGCCGTGATCTCCGAGGCGGTGGACCGCAAGAGCGTGGTGCTGCTCGTCCTGATGCTCACCGTGTGCTGCCTGTTCATCGGCAACGCCACCGCCGCGTCCGTGCGCGCCCGGCGCGCGGAGCTGGGGCTGCTCTGTGCCGTCGGCTGGAGCCGGGGGCAGCTGTTCACCGCCGTGCTCGGGGAGCTGCTGGTACTCGGGGCCCTCGCCGGGGCGCTGGGGGTGGGCCTCGCGCTGGCCGCGGCGGCGGTGCTGGACACGGCCGTGAGCACCGCGTACGCCCTGCTCTCGGTGCCCGGCGCGATCGCCGTCGCGGTGCTCGGCGGGGTGCCCTCGGCCTGGCGGGCGTCCCGGGCGGCCCCGCTGGAGGCGCTGCGTCCGCCCGTCGCGGTCGGCCGGCGGGCCCGCCCGGTGGGCGGGGTCGGGCGGCTGGCGCTGGTGAACACGGCCCGCTCCCGGGCCCGCGCCCTGCTCGGCCTCGCCGCGTCGGCGATCGCGGCGGGCTCGGTCACGCTGCTGGTCGCGGCCCTCGGGACCTTCGACGGGGTGCTCGCCGGATCGCTGCTCGGCGACGCGGTCTCGGTACGGGTGCGGGGCACGGACATCGCGGCCGTGACGCTGATGGCGCTGCTGGCCGCGGTCGCCGTCGGCGATGTCATGCATCTGAACATCCGCGACCGGGCCGGCGAGTTCGCCACCCTGCGGGCCACCGGCTGGACGGACCGGACGATCGCCCGGCTGGTGCTGAGCGAGGGCGCGGCGCTGGGGCTGGCCGGCTCGCTGACCGGAGCCGTCCCGGCCGCCGCGGTCGCGGTCTGGCTCGCGCCCGGCGGGGCGGCGACGGCGGCCGTCGCGGCGGCGGGCGCCGCCGTGGCCGCCGGGACCCTGCTCGCCGTGGCGGGCTGCGCCCTCCCGGTGGCCGCGCTGCTGCGGCGGCGGATCGCGCCGCAGCTGGCCCGCGCATGACCCGTACCCCCTCCCCGCACATCCACCGTGTTCCGATGATCTGACAATGGAGTGAGAGATGGCCTTCCTGGTCGCCGGTCTGGTGCTCGTCGGAGCGATCGGCCTGCTGAATCTGCTGCTGCTCACGGCCGTCGTCCGGCGGCTGCGCCGGATCGAGGAGCAGCGGGGCGGACCGCCGGAGAGCGGCCCGCGCCCCGGTGACGGGATACCCGAGTTCACCGCCGCCGCGCTGGCGGGCGGGAGCGTCTCCCGGGCCGCGCTGGCCGGCGGGCCCGCCGTGCTGGCCTTTCTGTCGACGGGCTGTCCCGCCTGCCCGGCCGCCATCCCCCATCTCGCCGAGTACGCGGCGGCGGGCGGGCTCCCCCGGGAGCGGACGATCGTGGTCATCACCGGCGAGGAGGCGGAGGCGGGCGAGCTCATCGAGCCGCTGGCCGCCATCGCCACCGTCGTGGTCGAGCCCTTCCCCGGCGAGCTGAGCCGGGCGTTCGCGGTCTCCGCGACGCCGACCACCGTGATCGTCGACGCGGACGGCCGGGTCACGCACGCCGAGGCGGGCGCCCACCCGCTCCCCGCCCTGGCCGGCGCGTGAGCGCAGCCGGGCGGGGCCGGGTGGGCGGCGCCCGGGAACTCCTGGGCCGCACCGCCGAAGCGCTGGCCCTGACCTGGCGATCGGGCCCGCTCAGCTGTCTGTCGTACGCGCTGCTCGCCGTCGTCCAGGGGCTGCTGCCCGCCGGGATCGCCCTGCTGACCAAGTGGCTCCTGGACCGGATCCAGCACGGCTCGGCGGCGGCCGGGCCCGAGCCGATGTCGCTGGTGGCCGGGCTGGGTGCGCTGACCACGCTGTACGCGCTGCTGCCGGCGCTCTCCGAGTACGCGCGCTCCCGGCTCCAGCGCGGCATTCTGCTGGTGGTCCAGGACCGGCTGTACGGCACGGTCAACGGGTTCACCGGGATGGCGAGGTTCGAGACGCCGTCCTTCCTGGACCGGCTGCGGCTGGCGCAGGAGGCGGCCTTCAGCGCGCCGGAGCGGATCACCACCTCGCTCTTCGCGATCGTGCAGCAGCTGCTCACCGTGGCCGGGCTGATCGCGGTCCTCTTCACCGTCTCGCCGCTCATGACGCTGGTCACGGTCGCCGCCGCGCTGCCCGTCCTGCTGGTGGAGGTGGCGCTGAGCCGCGAGCGGGCCCGGGTGATGTTCTCGCTCAGCGCCCGCAACCGGCGGCAGCTGTTCTACCAGCGGATGCTGCTGGACCTGGCGGCGGTCAAGGAGATCCGCCTCTTCGGGCTCGGCGGCTTCCTGCTGCGCCGGATGAACGAGGAGACCTCGCTGATCAACGCCGCCGAGGAGCAGCTCGACCGCCGCTCACTGCTGCGGCAGACCCCGCTGACCGCCCTGGGCACCCTGATCGCCGCGGGCGGACTGGCCTGGATGATCATGGCGGCGGTACGGGGCGAGTTCACCGTCGGGGACGTCTCGGCCTTCATCGCCTCCGTCGCCGGGGTGCAGGGCGCGCTCGTCGCCCTGCTGCTCCAGTGCACCGGGGCGTACCACTCGCTGCTGCTGCTCGGGCACTTCACCGACGTCACCACGGCAGGCCCCGATCTGCCGGTGCCCGCCGCGCCCGCGCCCACCGCGCCGCTGCGGTCCGCGATCGCCTTCGAGGACGTCTGGTTCCGCTACGACGAGGGCGGCCCCTGGGTGCTGCGCGGGGTCACCCTGACGATCCCCGCCGGCTCCTCGGTCGCGCTGGTGGGGCTCAACGGCGCGGGCAAGAGCACCCTGGTCAAGCTGTTGTGCCGGCTCTACGACCCGGACCGGGGCACCGTCCGCTGGGACGGCGTGGATCTGCGGGACATGGACCCGGCGCGGCTGCGGGACCGGATCAGCGCGGTGTTCCAGGACTATGTCGAGTACGACTTCTCCGTGGCCGACAACATCGGTCTGGGCGATCTGGAGCACCGCGAGGACCTCGCCCGTATCGTCGCGGCGGCCGAGCGCGCGGGCGCCCACGAACTGGTCTCGGCGCTCCCCAGGGGGTACGGGACCCTGCTCTCGCGGATCTTCGCCGACGAGGACGAGGGCGGGAACGGCGCGGAGACGACCGGGATGACGCTCTCCGGCGGCCAGTGGCAGCGCCTCGCGCTGGCCCGCGCCATGATGCGCGAGGGCCGGGATCTGCTGATTCTCGACGAGCCCAGCGCGGGCCTCGACGCGGCGGCCGAGGAGAGGACGCACGAGCGGCTGCGCGCCTACCGCGAGGGGGCGACCAGTCTGCTGATCTCGCACCGGCTGGGCGCGGTGCGGCGGGCCGACGCGATCGTGGTGCTCGACGGGGGACGGATCACCGAGTCGGGCACCCACGCCGAGCTGATGCGGGAGGGCGGCGTCTACGCCGGGCTCTTCACCACCCAGGCGGCGGGCTACCGGGACACCGGGTCCGCGCAGAGCACGAAGACCACGAGAACCACGGAGGACGCGGGGCAGTGCTGACCGTGAGAGAGCTGTGCAAGACCTATCGGGCGGACTCCGGTTCGCCGCTGCGCGCCTGCGACCGGGTGGACATGGAGGCGGCCCGGGGCGAGATCGTGGCGCTGACCGGGCCCTCCGGTTCGGGCAAGTCCACCCTGCTGCACCTGGTCGGGGCGCTGGATGTGCCGGACTCGGGGACCATCGAGGTCGACGGCCGGGAGATCACCGGGCTCGGGCGGCGTGCCCTGGCGGAGTACCGGCGCGGGGTCGGCTTCGTCTTCCAGCGCTTCCATCTGCTGCCCACGCTCACCGCTCTGGACAATGTGACGGCCCCGGTGCTGCCCTACCGTACGGACTTCGACAAGCGGGCGCGCGCCCGTGAGCTGCTGGAGAGCGTGGGGCTCGGGGAGCGGACCGGCGCGCTGCCCTCGAAGCTGTCCGGCGGGCAGCAGCAGCGGGTGGCGATAGCCCGGGCGCTGATCAGCCGCCCGGCGCTGCTGCTGGCGGACGAGCCGACCGGCAATCTCGACTCGGGCACCGGGAAGGAGATCGTGGAGGTGCTGCTGGGGCTGCGGGAGAGGTTCGGCACCACGGTGGTGATGGCCACCCACGACCCCGGGGTGGTGGCCCGCTGCGACCGCGCGGTGGAACTGCGCGACGGCAGGGTGGGCTGAGATGGCGCGGGGAAGAAGGCGGTGGGCGGCGGCCGGGACCGCCGCGCTGGCGGCGGGGGCGGGGGCGGTCGCGTGGCTGGTGCGCCGGCGCTATGTGGCGATCACGGTCGTCGGCCGGAGCATGTCGCCCGCGCTGCTGCCGGGCGACCGGGTGCTGATCCGCCGGGGCACCGGCGCGCTGCGCCGGGGCCGGATCGCCGTGCTCGCGCTGCCCGATCCCGATCCGGCGGTCGCCTGGCGTCGGAGCCCGCCGGTGGGGCGCGATCTGAGCGCGGTGGAGTGGTGCGTCAAGCGGGTGACGGCGGTGGCGGGCGACCCGATGCCGGCGCGGGTGGCAGGCGGCGGGGACCGGGTGGCGGCCGGGGAGGTGGTGGTCGTCGGGGACTATCCGCTGAGCCAGGACTCCAAGCAGTACGGGCCCTGCCCCGAGGGGCAGATCCTCGGGGTGGTGGTGCGCCGGCTCTCCCCGGCGGGCGGGCCGGACCGCCCCCGCGCCGGGCGGGGGCGGGGGTGACGGGACCTTACGCGGGGTCGTCGCCGCCCGGGCCGGAGGCGCGCTCCAGCTCGTGGCGGAGGTCGTCGAGTTCGCTGCCGCCCGCCATCTGACGGGTCAGCTCGTCGAGCGTCACCGAGCCCTTGGTGTGGCTGCCGGACATCCGGCCGCGCTTGAGGAGCACGAAGCGGTCGCCGACCAGGAACGCGTGGTGCGGATTGTGGGTGATCAGGACCACGCCGAGCCCCGCGTCCCGTGCCGCCGCCACGTACTTCAGCACCACGCCGGACTGCTTGACGCCGAGCGCGGCCGTCGGCTCGTCCAGGACCAGCACCTTCGCGCCGAAGTGGACCGCGCGGGCGATGGCGACGCACTGGCGCTCGCCGCCCGAGAGGGTGCCGATCGGCTGGTCGACGTCGCGCAGGTCGATGCCCATGCGCAGCAGCTCGGTCCGGGTCGTCTCGCGCATCAGCTGCACGTCGAGGCGCTTGAAGGGGCCCACGCCCTTCGTCGGCTCGGAGCCGAGGAAGAAGTTCCGCCAGACCGGCATCAGCGGTACGACCGCCAGATCCTGGTAGACGGTGGCGATGCCCCGGTCCAGGGCGTCCCTCGGCTTCGCCAGCCGGGCCGGCTCGCCCTCGATCGAGAAGGAGCCCGCGTCGTGCTGGTGCAGCCCCGCGATGATCTTGATCAGGGTGGACTTGCCCGCGCCGTTGTCGCCGAGGACGCAGGTGATCTCCCCGGCGTGGACCTCCAGCGACACCCCTTCGAGCGCCCGGATGTTCCCGTAGTACTTGCTGACCTCGTCCAGCTCGATCAGAGCGGGTTCCGTCATCGTGTCGCCTCCGCCCTCTTGCGGACCCATGCGTTCAGCAGGGTGGCCAGGAGAAGCATCGCGCCGAGGAAGAACTTGAACCAGTCCGGGTTCCACTCCGCGTACACGATGCCCTTGCTGGTCATGCCGAAGATGAGCGCGCCGACCGCCGAACCGATGGCGGAGCCGTACCCTCCGGTGATCAGACAGCCGCCGATGACGGCCGCGATGATGTAGATCAGCTCATTGCCGACGCCCTCGCCCGACTGGACCACGTCGAACGAGAACAGCAGATGCTGTCCCGAGATCCAGGCCGCGAACGCCACCCCCATGTAGAGGCCGATCCTGGTCCTGACGACCGGGACGCCGACCGCGCGGGCCGCGTCCGGGCCGCCGCCGACCGAGAAGATCCAGTTGCCGAAGCGGGTGCGCAGCAGAATCCAGGTGGCGAGGGCGACCAGTCCGATCCACCACAGGATGGTCACCTTGATCGTGACATCGCCGAGGGTGAACTCGGAGGCGAAGAGCGCCTTGGCGGAGGAGAAGCCCTCCATGTCGGCGATGGACTTGGTGGAGACCGTGCCGCTGATCAGCTTGGTGAAGCCGAGATTGAGGCCGGTCAGCATCAGGAAGGTGCCGAGCGTGATGATGAAGCTGGGCAGTTTGGTACGGGTGAGCAGCACCCCGTTAAAAACCCCGATCGCCAGGGTGACCAGCAGGGAGACCAGCACCCCCACCCAGACGTTGGCGGTCAGCTGGTAGCTGACCATCGAGGAGACGAGCGCGGAGCTGGTCACCATGACGCCGGCCGAGAGGTCGAACTCGCCGCCGATCATCAGCAGCGCGACCGGTACGGCCATGATCCCGATGGTGGAGGCGGCGTACAGCACGGTGGAGAGGCTGGCGGCGCGCAGGAAGGAGTCGGCGACGATCGCGAAGAAGAGGAAGACGGCGACGGCTCCGACGACCGAGCCCAGCTCGGGCCTGCCCATCAGCCGGCGCAGCGGGGAGGTGCGCAGCAGCCGTTCGTCGCCGGCGCCCGGGTCGCGGGTTCCGGCGGGCGGCGCGGCGGCGCTCATCGGGTCCCCCGCCTGGTGTAGTCCTCCAGCTCGGCGGCGTCGTCCCGGGTGATGATCTGCGGGCCGGTGAGCACGGGCTTGCCGCCTCCGAGGATGTCGGCGTTGTAGCGGTAGAGCCAGAGGAGGTCGACCGCCTCGTACCCCTGGAGATAGGGCTGCTGGTCGACGGCGAAGCCCAGGGTGTCGTTCTTCAGGGCGGCGGCGACCTTGGCGTTGAGGTCGAAGGTGTCGATCTCGGCCTTGCTGCCGGCCGACTTCTTGGCCTTGACGGCGGCGTCCGCGAAGGGCGCGCCGAGGGTGACGACGGCGTCGATGGAGCTGTCGGTCTGGAGCTTGGCCTCGATGGACGCCTGGACGTCGGGCATGTTGGTGCCGTCGACGTAGAGGTTCAGCATCTCGCCGTCGAAGGTCTTCTTCGCTCCGGCGCAGCGCTGCTCGTGGCCGACGTTGCCCTGTTCGTGGAGGACGCAGACGGCCTTCTTCCTGCCGCGCTCGTTCAGCTCGTCGCCGACGGCCTCGCCGGCGACGGTCTCGTCCTGGCCGATGTGGGTGAGCGCGCCGTAGGCCTTGGACTGCTCGGACCCGGAGTTCACGGTGACCACCGGGATGCCGGCGGCGACGGCCTTCTCGACGACGGCCTTCATGGCGTCCGGCTTGGCGAGGGTGACGATCAGCCCGTCGACCTTCTTGTCGATGGCGGTCTGGACGAGCTGGGCCTGCTGCTGGCCCTCGTCGTTCTTGGAGTAGAGGAAGTTGATGTTGTCCTTGGCCGCGGCTTCCTCCGCGCCCTTCTGGACGATGTCCCAGAAGGTGTCGCCGTCGCCCGAGTGGGTCACCATGGCGAATGTCCAGCGGGGTGTGCTCACCGCCGCCTTGCCTGCCGCGGCCTGGGCCTTGCGGGCGTCCTCGGCGCGCTTGCCGCCGGTGCTGCTGCATCCCGCGAGGGACGCCACGAGCACCGCCGCCAGCAGCGCGCCGATCGCGCGTACCCCTGTCCTTGCCGTTGCCACGGTGCCGTGCCCTTCTTGCCGTACTGCTCTCCGGTGCCACCGGGGGGCGATTTGTCGCACCCCAGCCGACCAAGTATGGGTCACGGCAGGTAGGAGGGTGGGCATCGGGTACGCCGCGTGGCTCGCGGGGCGTCCTCGGCGGGCCGCGCCGGGGCCGTCGGGAGGGGCCGTACGGGGGGTGCGCGCCGTACGGGGAGGGGTACGCATGGGGATCCGCCTTCTCTCCCTGGCCGCCGGGTTGCGGCTGGGGAGTTTCTACGGCGGGCCGGGGAGGCCGTCAAGGCTTTGTCCGAACATTCTTACGCGACAGCGGGTCCCGTGGGCGCGGGTCAGGCACGGGTCAGGGCCGGACCAGCAGCTGGAACTCGAAGGAGTAGCGGGAGGCGCGGTAGATGTGCGAGCCGTACTCGACGGCGCGTCCGGTGTCGTCGAAGGTGGTGCGCTCCATGGTCAGCACCGGTCCGCCCGGCTCCTCGCCGAGCAGCGCGGCCTCCTCCCCGCCGACGGCCCGCGCGCCGACCGACTGGCGGGCGCTGTGCAGGGTGATCCCGGCGGCCCGCATCATCCGGTACAGGCCGGTGGCCTCCAGCCGCTCGGTGTCGCAGTCGAGCAGCTCGGCGGGGAGGTGGTTGGTGAGCAGGGCCATCGGCTCGCCGTGGGCGTACCGCAGCCGTTCGATCCGCCGCACCTCGCTGTTCTCGGCGATCCCCAGGGCCGCCGCCACCCGGGCGCTCGCGGGTTCGGCGACATTGCGCAGCACCTCGGTCGCGGGCCGCTGGCCCGCCGCCTCCAGGTCGTCGTAGAGGCTGCTCAGCTCCAGCGGGCGCTTGACCTGGCTGTGCACGACCTGGGTGCCGATGCCCCGGCGGCGCACCAGCAGTCCCTTGTCGACGAGGGACTGGATCGCCTGGCGCACGGTGGGGCGGGAGAGGCCGAGCCGCTGGGCCAGCTCTATCTCATTGCCGAGCAGACTGCCGGGGGTGAGAGCGCCTTTCTCGATGGCCGCCTCCAGCTGCTGGGCCAGCTGGAAGTAGAGCGGGACCGGGCTGGTGCGGTCCACGCCGAGCTGGAGCGACAGGGACGGTTCCGTCACGTGTCTGGGCTGCTTGGGCACGGGGGCGAGCGTAGTCGCCGCTCATGTTGACGGGAAGTCGTGAGGTTCGGTTGTCAGGACAAAGTCTTGACACGGTGACCGGGCCGGGCCCATTTTTGGCGCATGCGCATCGGACTCATCGGGACCGGACGGATCGGCAGCTTCCACGCGGGGGTGCTCAGCCGTCATCGCGAGGTCGGCTCCCTGGTGGTGGCGGACACGGACCCCGCGCGCGCGGCGGCGGTGGCGGAGCGCACCGGAGCGACCGCCGCCCCCGGTGTGCACGAGATCTTCTCCTGGGGCGTGGACGCGGTGGTCATCACCTCGGCGACCGCCTCGCACGCCGAGCTGATCCGCCGGGCGGCCCGCGCCAGGCTGCCGGCCTTCTGCGAGAAGCCCATAGCGCTGGATCTGCCCGGCACGCTGAGCGCCCTGGAGGCGGTCGAGTCGGCCGGGACAGTGCTCCAGGTGGGGTTCATGCGCCGTTTCGACGCGGGGTACGGGACCGCCCGTGAGCTGCTGCGCTCGGGGCGGCTCGGCCGGCTGCACACCGTACGGGCGATCACCTCGGACCCCGCGCCGCCGCCCGCCGAGTATCTGCCGCTCTCCGGCGGGCTGTACCGGGACTGTCTGGTGCACGACTTCGACATCCTGCGCTGGGTGACCGGCCGGGAGGTCGTCGAGGTGTACGCCACCGGTTCGGACGCGGGCCCGGCGATGTTCCGCGAGGCGGGCGACGTCGACACGGCAGCGGCGGTGCTCACCCTGGACGACGGGACGCTGGCGACCGCGACGGCGACCCGGTGCAACGGGGCCGGCTACGACGTGCGGATGGAGCTGTCGGGCGAGCGGGACACCTACGCGGTGGGCCTGGACGACCGTACGCCGATCACCTCGACCGAGGCGCAGGGCCCGCCCGCCGCCGACAAGCCCTGGCCGGGCTTCCTGGAGCGGTTCGCGCCCGCGTACGAGGCCGAGCTGGACGCCTTCGTCCGGGTGCTGCTCGGCGAGGCCGCGAACCCCTGCGACGGGCGCGAGGCGCTCGCCGCACTGCGGATCGCCGAGGCCTGCGAGCTGTCCCGGCGCGAGCGCCGGCCGGTGCCGCTGGCGGAGATCCCCGGCGGCTGAGCACCCGCGGGGGCGTCAGCCGTCCTCGTCCAGCAGGCCCGCGTCATGGGCCAGCAGCGCGATCTGGACCCGGTTGTTGAGGCCCAGTTTGGCGAGAATCCGCGAGACATGGGTTTTGACGGTCGGCACGCTCAGATAGAGCGAGGCGGCGATCTCCGCGTTGGACTGGCCCCGGCCGACCGCGATCGCCACCTCCCGCTCGCGCTCGGCCAGCGAGTCGAGCCTGGCCGCCGCCGTCCGCCCCCGGGCGTCCGTCGCACGCGCCACCGCGCCGCCCGCGACGTGCGACATCAGCTGGCGGGTCACGGCGGGCGAGAGCACCGGGTCGCCCGCGGCCACCCGGCGCACCGCGGCCACGATCTCCGCCGGCGGGGTGTCCTTCAGGACGAAGCCGGCGGCCCCGGCCCGCAGCGCCTTGAGCACCTGCTCGTCGGCGTGGAAGGTGGTGAGCACCAGCACCTGCGGAGCGCCGGGCCGGCGGCGCAGCTCCTCGGTGGCGGTCAGTCCGTCCACGCGCGGCATCCTGATGTCCATCAGCACCACGTCGGGGGCGTACCGCTCGATCAGCGCCGGGACCTCGGAGCCGTCCGCCCCCTCCCCCACGATCCGCAGATCGTCGGCCCCGCCGAGCATGAGGGCGAGTCCCGCGCGGACCAGGGGATCGTCGTCGACCACGAGCAACCGGATAGTCATGCCGCCCACGGTAGCCAGGCCCTCACATGGAATCCGCCGTCGCCCGCCCTGCCGTGCTCCAGGCTGCCGCCGGCGAGGGTGGCGCGCTCGGTGAGCCCGATCAGCCCCTGGCCCGAGCCGGGCACCCGGCCGGGCTCTCCGACGGGGGCGGGATTGTCGACCTCCACGACGACGCCGTCGCCCGGGGCGCCCCGGACGGCGACCGTGACCTCCGCGCCCGGCGCGTGCTTGCGGGCGTTGGTCAGGGCCTCCTGCGCGATGCGGTAGACGGTGCGGCCGGTGGCGGCGGGGACATCGGCCGGCTCCGGGATGCGGTTGACGAGGACGACCTTCATCCCGGCCTCCCGGGACTCGGCGACCAGCGCGTCCAGGGTGGCCAGGGTCGGCTGCGGCCGGTCGCCCTCGCCCTCGCCGGAGGTGCGCAGCACCCCGATGATCTGGCGCAGGTCCTGGAGCGCCTCGTGCGCGCTGTCGCGGATCACCCCGGCCGCGCGCGCCACCTCGGCGGGCGGCGCGTCGGGCCGGAACTCCAGCGCGCCCGCGTGGACGCTCAGCAGGGTCAGCCGATGGGCGAGCACATCGTGCATCTCCCGGGCAATGGCCTCCCGGGCCAGCCGCTGAGCCTGCTCGGCGCGGAGTTCCGCCTCGGCCTCGGCGCGGTGGGCGCGTTCGCGCAGGACGACGACGAGCTGCCGGCGGGAGCGGACGAGCATGCCCCAGCCCATCGCCAGCAGGATGAGGACGATTCCGGCGATGATCGAGGCGAGGAGGCCGACGCCCGGTTCGGGGCGTACGAGAGGCTGGACGAAGGCCGTCACCAGCGCCAGCGCCCCGACGAGGGCGACCGGGCGGAACGGCCGGTGCACGGCGAGGCTGAACAGGCTGACGAGGAACGCCCCGCCCGCGACCGGTGAGAACACCCCGGCGATCACGAGGACCACCGCGATCCGGACGGGCCAGCGCCGCCGCAGCCAGAGCGCGCAGCAGGCGGCCGCGCCGACCAGCTGGTCGAAGAGGACGACCGCGCCGCCCGGGTTGATCTGTTCGCTGCTCTCCGCCGCCAGCAGCCCCACCGCGGCGGCGAGCAGGAACAGAACGGTGTCGACGACCCAGTCGCGCACGGTCCGCCTCGGCCTGCGGCCCTTCGGCCGGCCGCCCCCTTGCGGCGGCGGCTCGCCCGGCAGCTCCGGGTCGTGGGGGTCCGCCATGGCCGAGGGGAGCAGCCAGGGGTATTCCGTACGCGTCATACGGCCAACGTACGCAGGATCGGCGCCCCCGGGCTCCCCGCTGCGGTGAACGGCTACCAAAGTCGCGCAACAGGAGACTTTCGGCCCGGCGGCCCATCCGCAGGGCCGACGCGCGGCGGGCGCGGCGGGTTCCAGGATCGGCGCATGAAGAAGTTGTACGAAGTCCTCGGTGTGGTGTTGCTGTTCGGCGGCGTGAGCGGAGTGATCCAGGAGCTGACGGGGTGGTTCCCCTTCATGGGGTACACCCGTTTCCTCACCGAGAACGTCGATTTCCTGGCGGGCCGGGCGGTCTTCACCAACATCGTGATCGCGGTGGTGGGTTTCGCGGTCCTGATGATCGCGGACCGCCGGGGGCGGTAGGGCCCGGCTCCGTGGGCCGGGTGGTCAGTAGCTGCCGTACTCGGGGCGGCCCGCGCGCTCGTAGACGTGGATGGCCACGCCCGAGCCGGTGGTGCGGGCGTGGAGGTGCCGGAAGGCGGTGGGGGTCGTGCCCTCGGGGAAGAGGCGCAGGCCCTCGCCGAGGACCACGGGGAAGATCAGCAGCCGCACGACGTCGATCAGATCGTGCGCGAAGAGCGACTGGGCGAGCCGGCCGCTGCCGTGGATCTGGAGTTCGCCGTCCGTGGCCTCCTTGAGCGCGGTGACCTCGCGTGCCGGATCGCCGCCGATGACGGTGGTGCCGTCCCAGTCGGCGTGCGTGAGGGTGGTGGACGCCACGTACTTGGGGAGGGAGTTGAGACGGGAGGCGATCGGGTCGGCGGGGTCGGTGACCTTCGGCCAGTACCCGGCGAAGATCTCGTAGGTGCGGCGGCCCAGCAGGAACGCCCCGGCCCGGTCGAAGACCTCGACCATGAACCGTCCGAAGTCCTCGTCCCCGTGGGGCACCGACCAGCCGCCCTGGCCGAAGCCTCCCTCCCGGTCCTCGTCGGGGCCGCCGGGGGCCTGCATCACACCGTCGAGGGTGAGGAAGGTGGTGAGAGTGAGCCGGGACATGGGGGAACACCTGCTTCCGTACGGGGAGTACCGACGCCGCTCCGATCCTCCCCCGGCACCCCGCCGGACCGCCGAAGCCACGGCCGCCCCGGTCCCGTTTCCACCCGCGCGCCCTCCGGGGACTTCTCGAACGAGCGATCACACGTCCCCGCCCAACACCGAGAGCCACCGAGAACCACCGGGCCCTAGGCGGTCAGCTGCCGGTGTCGTTCGGCGAGCCGGGCCGCGCCGTCCGGGGTCAGTTCGCCGAAGACCCGGAGCCGGGCGATGCCGCCGTCCGGGTAGACGTCGAGCCGCAGCTCGGCGCCGATCGCGGGCTCGGGCGGGAGGAGCCGGTGTGCGGTGTCGGGTTCCAGCCGGGTGCGGGGGAGGAGATCCGTCCAGGGCGCGTGGGGGCCGTCGCGGAGGGAGAGGGAGGCCCATCCGGCGCTGTTGCCCTTGAGATACGCGGTGTCGATCTCGACCGCCCGGATACGGGCCCGCTCCGCCAGCCGGTAGCGGATCCAGTCGTTGCCCCGGTCGCGGCGGCGGCGGGTCTCCCAGCCGTCGTCCATCCGTCCCGCGCGCCCGGGCCGGATGGTGTTCACCGCGGGCGAGTAGAAGAGGTCGGAGGCCTCCTCCACCCGGCCGCCGTTCTCCAGCGCGACCAGGTCGAAGGTGCCGAGGGTGCCGAGCCAGCGCGGATCGGGCGCGACCTCGCCGTACGCCCGCAGTCTGGCGACGCCCCCGTCGGGATGCTGGTTGAGCCGGAGATGGGTGAAGCGCCGCTCGGCACGGACGGTGAAACGGTTCTCGGCGTGCCCGCCGACGGGGGTACGGGGGACCAGTTCCGTCCATCTCACCGCCGGGCCCAGCAACTCGTCCGGGGAGGGCGTGCCCTCGGCCGAGGCGGCCTCGACGGAGATGGCGGCCGGGTGATTGCCCCGGAAGTGGGCGGTGTCGACCACGACGGCGCGTACGACGCCGGGCGCGCCGAGGCGGATCAGCGCCCAGTCGTGGTCGTCGGCGAGGGGATGCGGCCGGCCGGCCGAGCCGCCCCGGCGGCGGCGGGTCTCCCAGCCGTCCATGACCTTGCCCTTGTGGCCGAAGCGCCCGGGGTGGAACTCCGCGCGGCCGGGCAGCAGCAGATTCTCGCGCTCGGCGAAGAACTCGTCGTTCGCGGCGACGACTCCGGAGCCGAGACGGCGGTCGGCGAGGTCGACCCAGTGCGCGGGGGCGGGGCCGGCGGCGGCGCGGTAGTCGGCGTAGGGATCACCCCCGGCGTACGGCTCCGCGGCCCCGGTGAAAGAGGTGTCCCCGGCGGGGGCCGGGTGCTCGGCGGGAGTGCGGGGCATGGCCTCAGCCGGTCCTTTCCAGGAGCCGCCCGGCCGGTGCGGCCAGGACGCCGCCGGCCGCGATCCGTTCGCCGCGCAGCCAGGTGGAGCGGACGACCCCGTGCAGTGTCCTCCCCGCGTAGGGCGTGATCGGGTTGCGGTGGTGGAGACGGGCGGGGTCCACGGTGAAGGTCTCCTCGGGGGCGAGGACGGCGAAGTCGGCGTCGTGGCCGGGGGCTATCGCGCCCTTGCCGCCGAGACCGGCGATCCGGGCCGGGCCGTGCGACATCCAGCGGGCCACGTCCGCCAGGGTGTGCCCGCGCCGCCGGGCCTCGGTCCAGAGGACCGGCAGCCCCAGCTGGAGCGAGGAGACACCGCCCCAGGCGGTGGCGAAGTCGGCGGTCTTGAGGTCGGCGGTGCACGGCGAGTGGTCGGAGACGACACAGTCGATCGTGCCGTCGGCCAGCCCGGCCCACAGCCCGTCCCGGTTCGCCGCCTCGCGGACGGGCGGGCAGCACTTGAACTCGGTCGCGCCGTCGGGGACTTCCTCGGCGGTCAGGGCGAGGAAGTGCGGACAGGTCTCGGCGGTGATCCGTACGCCGTCCGCCCTGGCCGCCGCGATCAGGGGCACCGCGCCGCACGAGGAGAGATGGAGGATGTGCACCCGGGCGTCCAGCCGCCGGGCCAGCGCGATCAGCAGCTCGATCGCGGCGTGCTCCGCCGCCGGGGGCCGGGAGGCGAGGAAGTCGGCGTAACGGGGGCCCGGCCGCTGGGGCACGAGCCGCGCCGGGTCCTCCGCGTGGACGATCAGCAGGCCGTCGAACGCGGCGGTCTCCGCCATCGTCCGGGCCAGGCCCGCCCGGTCCAGCGCCGGGAACTCCTCGGCCCCCGACGGCGACAGAAAGCACTTGAAGCCGAGGACCCCGGCCCGGTGCAGCTCCCCCAGCGCCGCCGCGTTGTCCGGTACGGCACCGGCCCAGAAGCCGGTGTCGACATGCGCCCGGGAGCGCGCCACCGCCTGTTTGACCCGCAGCGCGCGGACGGTGGTCGTCGGCGGGACCGCGTTGAGCGGCATGTCGACGAGGGTGGTCACCCCGCCCGCCGCCGCGGCGCGGGTGGCGCTCCAGAAACCCTCCCAGGCGGTGCGGCCCGGGTCGTTCACATGGACATGGGTGTCGACCAGGCCGGGGAGCACGGCGTCGTCGCCGACGTCCTCGACCCGCGCACCGGGCCCCGGCCCGGCGTCGTACGGGAGGACCGCCGTGACGCGGCCGTCCGCCACCGCCACCGAGGCCGCGCGGGCCCCCTCCGGAGTGATCACCCGGGTGGAGCGCAGCAGCAGGGGCCGTCCCGGACGCGCGTCGGCTTCGGCCATCCGCTCTCCTTCCGCGCCCACGGGCGAAATTCAACGAACTGTCGAAGGAGTCTTCACCCGGGTGTCCCGCCCGTCAAGAGTTCGGTCACGGGACGGCGGGGGGCCGTGCGAGAGGGGTGCCCACGGCGCTCGTCCGCACCGGACAAACACCATCTGACCGGCATCAACGCCGGTTCGGGGGCGGGTTGGCGGCGACCGCCTCCCGGTAGGCTGCTCACTTGTCCGCCCGCCCGAAAGGACCGCCACCCGTGCCGACGTCCAGCGCCAGCACCTCCGACGCCGCCAAGACCGCCAGCAGCGGTGGCGTGCAGTCGCTGGAGCGCGCCTTCGACCTGCTCGAGAGAATGGCCGACGCGGGCGGCGAGGTCGGGCTGAGCGAGCTGTCCGCCAGCAGCGGGCTGCCGCTGCCGACCATCCACCGTCTGATGCGCACCCTGGTGTCCTGCGGCTATGTCCGTCAGCAGCCCAACCGCCGCTACGCGCTCGGCCCCCGGCTGATCCGGCTGGGCGAGTCGGCGTCCCGGCTGCTGGGGACCTGGGCGCGCCCCCATCTGGCCCGGCTGGTCGAGGAGACCGGCGAGACGGCGAACATGGCGCTGCTCGACGGCGACGAGATCGTCTATGTGGCCCAGGTGCCGTCCAAGCACTCCATGCGGATGTTCACCGAGGTCGGGCGGCGGGTGCTGCCGCACTCCACCGGGGTCGGCAAGGCGCTGCTCGCGGGCGCGGCCCCGGACGAGGTGCGGGCGCTGCTGCGCAGGACCGGCATGCCGGCCGCCACCGACAGGACGATCACCACGCCCGAGGGTTTCCTCCAGGCGCTGGAGCTGGTGCGACGCCATGGGTACGCGGTGGACGACAGCGAGCAGGAGATCGGGGTGCGCTGTCTGGCCGTCCCGGTGCCCGACTCGCCGACGGTGGCGGCCATCTCCATCTCGGGCCCGGCGGGCCGGGTGACGGACGCGGCCACGGTGCGGATCGTGCCGGTGCTCCAGGAGGTCGCCCGTGAGCTGTCGCGGACACTGAACAGCGCGGGAGCGGGAGCGGCCACGAGCACGGGCGCGAACGCGGGCGCGGGCGCACCGGCGGGCTGAGCGGGCCGGGGAGAACCGGGCCCGCTCAGCCGCGCCTTCCGTGGTCTCTTCTCAGCCGGCCTCGGCCGCCGCCTCGTCGATCAGGTCGGAGATGTCCCTCGGGTGGGACGCCAGCGAGGCGTGGCTGGCGGCGAGTTCGATGGTCTTGCGCGGCGACATCCGCGCCGCCATCTTCCGCTCGTTGTCCGGGTGGATCATCCGGTCGTCGGTGGAGACCTGGTACCAGACGGGCTTCTTCTTCCACGCCGGCGCGGTGATGTTGTCACCGAAGGTCGAGGCGAGCGGGGCCTTCTGGGTCACCGCCATGACCAGCGCCTCGTCGTCGCTCAGATCCTGGCCGAAGCTCCAGTGGAACTTGTCCTGCTTGATCCAGAGGTACCCGTCGGAGTCCGGCGCGAGATTCTCGAAGGCCGCGGGCGGCAGCTCCTGGCTGATGCCGCCGGGGCTCTCCCCCGCGTCGGGCGCGAAGGCCGCCACATAGACCAGCCCGACGACATTGGGCAGATCTCCCGCCTCGGTGATGACCGCGCCGCCGTAGGAGTGCCCCACCAGGACGACCGGGCCGTCGACCTGGTTGACCATCTTCCGGGTGCGCTCGGCGTCCTCGGCGAGGGAGGTCAGCGGGTTCTCCACGGCGTACAGCGAACCGTATCCCCGGTTCCGCAGCTCCAGGATGACTTTGCCCCAGTGGGCGGCTCCGCCCCAGAATCCATGCACCAGAACGACTGCCGGCTTGTCGGCCATATCCGTTTCCCTTGATCAGTGGACGGTCGTTTCGAGGCTTTCCTCCCCACGCTAAAACGACCGTGCCGGAGCTGCCACCGCTGACGCCCCGCCCGGCGGTCCGCCCCCGCCCGCTACCCCGCCGGCCACCCCGGGGATCCGGCCGGCGGCCCGGGCGGGACCTCGCCGAAGAGATCCACGGCATGTCTCACCTGCATCAGGGCGGGCCCGAGCGCGCTGACCGAGCCGATGGCCCCGGCGATCAGCAGCAGCGAGCACCGCATCCGCGCGATCTCGGGCCCTCCGCCGGTCACCATCGCGGCGAGCGCCGCCAGCTCGTCCTCCGCGATGTCCCGGTCGGGGAACCTCCCGGGATTCCCGGCCAGTTCACGGCGCAATCTGGAGACGGCCGCCCCCAGCGCGGCCGCTCTCGGGTCCTTCCCGCTCCCTGTCACCGGCGTCTGCCCCACGCTCCGCAACAAAGCACTCCCCCTCGCACACCCCTGGAACCGGTCCCCACGACCGTCAGTCGACAGCCAACCACCCAGAGTTGCGGGCAAGTTAACGCCATTGTGTGCGGTACGCGCCACTCCGAGGACCGAATTCAGGACGACGGAGGTATATCGCGTCGACACCGGGCGGCGGAGCGCGCCCGCGAACCGTCGGGGAGAGTTGTCCCCATGACCTCTCCCCTCCCGCGTCCGGCCGTCGCCGGACTGCTGCTCGCGGCGGGCGGCGGCCGTCGGCTCGGCGGGCGGCCGAAGGCGCTGCTGCGCCACCGGGGCCGGCCGCTGGCCGAGCACGCCGTACGGAGTCTGCGCGAGGGCGGCTGCGACCCGGTCCATGTGGTGCTGGGCGCGGCGGCCGACCGGGTGCGGGCCGAGGCCGATCTCACCGGCTGTGTCCTGCTCGACAACCCCGGCTGGGCCGCGGGCATGGGCTCCTCGCTCCGCGCGGGGCTCGCCTCGCTGGCCGCGGCGGGCGCGGACGCGGCGCTGGTCTGCCTGGTGGACCAGCCGGGCATCGGGCCCGCCGCCGTCGCCCGGGTGCGTGCCGCGTACCGCTCGCGGGCGACCCTGGCGGCGGCCTCGTACGGCGGGGAGCGCGGCCATCCGGTCCTGCTGGGCGCGGACCACTGGGCGGCCGTGGCGGCCGGCGCGACGGACGACCGGGGGGCCCGCGCGCACCTGCGGGAGCACGCCTCGTCACTCGTCCTGGTGGAGTGCGGCGACGTGGCCGATCCGTACGACATCGACACCGCCGCCGACCTCGCCCGCCTGGAGGGCCCGGGTCCGCCGCCCCGCCCCGGGCGGCCGGCCGGCCGATTCGGGCCGTCGCGCCCCCGCGGCCCGGGCGGGGGCGGGGGCGCGCCGCTGTCATGATGCGCGCATGAGCGGACTGCGGGTCGCCGTCGTGGGCGGCAGCATCGGGGGGTGCGCGGCCGCCCTCGCCGCGCATCGCGCGGGGCACGAGGACATCACGGTGTACGAGCGCACCTCGGGCGATCTCGCCTCGCGGGGGCTGGGCGTCGCCGTCCACCGCTCGCGCTACGCGGAACTGGAGCGGCGCGGCTATCTGGACGCGGCGATGCCGTGGACGCCGATGGTCGAGCGCCGCTGGTACGTCCGCGACGGCGGCGAACCGCTGGGCCGTCTCATCGGGGCGGGCCACTTCCCCTTCCGCACCTACAACTGGGGTCCGCTCTGGCGGGAGTTGCGCTCCCGGCTCCCGGCCTCGGTCGTCTTCCGCTCCGGTACGGCGGTGGGCTCGGCGGCCGAGTCGGCGGCCGGGGTACGGATCGGCACGGCTTCCGGTGTCGCCGACTACGACCTGGTGGTCGGGGCCGACGGCCGTCGCTCGGTGATCCGGGAGGCGGTCTGTCCGGGGGTGCGCCCCGCGCACGCGGGGTATCTGGCGTGGCGCGGGGCCTATCCGGAGAGCAGGCTGCCGGATCCGGGGCGGTGGGAGAGGAGTGCCACGGTGTACGCGGTCTTCGACGGCGGCCACGCGGTGATCTACCGCATCCCGGACGGCGGGGGCGGCCATCTCGTCAACTGGGTGCTCTACACGGCCCCGCCGCCCGGGGCGGGCACCGGCGTGAGCGGGCCGGCGGCACCGCTCCATCCGTATCTGGCCGGGCTGGTCGAGGACCGGCTGCCGCCGTTCTGGTCCACCCTGGTCGGGCTCACCACGCCCGGCGAACTCATCGTCCAGCCGATGTACGACTTCACGGCCGCCCCGGGCGTCACCGGCCGGATCGCGCTCCTCGGCGACGCGGCGGCCGTCGCCCGCCCCCACACGGGCGCGGGGGCCGTCAAGGCCCTCCAGGACGCCACGCTCCTCGAGGACGCCCTGACGGCGCACCGGTCGCTGCCGGCCGCCCTCGCCGCGTACGACACCGCGCGCTCCGCCGTGGGCGGCGGCATGGTCGACCTCGGCCGCCGGCTCGGCCACGCCCTGGTCGAGGCGACCCCGCCCTGGGGCTCGCTGGACCGGGCGGGGCTGGACGCCTGGTGGGAGGAGGCGGACGCGGCGGGGCTGTTCGGCGGGCGGCGGCTGGACGGATGACGTCCCGGCCGCCGCCCGGTCGGTCGGTCCGGTCGGGTCAGCGGACGACGACCGTGCGCTGGGCGGAGAAGTCGCCCCACTTCCCGTCGGGGAGCTTGGCGCGGAGCTTGATGCTGTAGCGGGTGCCGGCCGGTTCGGTGACCGTCATGGTGTACTTCGCCTTCCCCTCCGGCATAGTGCCCCAGACGATGGTGGTGGCGGGCTTCCCGTTGAGATACAGCTCGTGGGACTCGATGTCGCCGTCCGCCTTCGGGGGCGTCCAGGACAGCTCGATGCTCCCCTTGCGGGCGGTGGCCGTCAGATCGGTGGGGGCGGTGCTGGGGCCCTCGCCCTCCCCTGCGGGGGTGGTGAGGTCCACGGCCCGGCTGTCCGGGGAGGAGTTGTCGGCGGCGTCCCGGGCCCGGACCGTGAAGGTGTAGACGGTGCCGGGGCGCAGCCCGGTGACCTTGGCGCTGGTCTCCGTGCCGGAGACGCTGTGGATGCGGGAGTCCTCCTGGTAGATGTCGTAGGAGGTGACGGCGGTGTTGTCGGTGGCCCTGCCCCAGTCGAGGGTGACCGCGTGCGATCCGTCGAGCTTGCCGCGCAGCTCCGAGGGGGTGGTGGGGGCCTTCTTGTCCTCGGGGGTGGGCCGGGGGGTGGTGACGGCCTTCGCGGGGCTGGGCTCGGAGAGATTGCCCGCCTTGTCGCGGGCGCGGACGGTGAAGCTGTACGCGGTGTTGGGCTTGAGGCCGTCGACGTCGACCATGGTCTTGGTGCCGGGGAGCGTCTTGACCTTGACGTCCTTCTGGAACACCTCGTAGCCGGTGACGGCCTTGTCGTCGGTGGACGCCTTCCACATGACGTGGACCGAGGTGGAACTGCCTGCCTGCGCGGTGACGTCGGCCGGGGTCGTGGGGGCCTCGGTGTCCTTGTTGTCGCCTCCGCAGGCGGTGAGGGTGAGCGCGGCCAGGGCGGCCAGCGCCAGGAGTGTGGGGGGACGTTGCACGGGTGGGACCTCCGCAAGCGGACTGAGAATGGTCCAGACCTATATGACACGGGGGGCGACCCGACATCAAGGGCCGGCCGGGGATTCGTCCTGGGACGTCCGCACATGACCGCCGGGCCGGGCCCTCAGGAGAGGTTCGCGCCCGCCACCAGGAAGCCGCAGATCAGCACCGCGAGAAGGGCCAGCAGGGGCCAGACGAACCGGAGATATCTGTCGTAGCCCACCTTGGCCAGCGCGACGCCGCCGATGGTGACGGCGGTGGTGGGGACCCAGAGGTTCATCCAGCCGCTGGCCGCCTGCCACGCCGTCACCACCACCGCGCGGGAGACCCCGGCGAAGTCGGCGAGCGGGGCCAGGATCGGCATGGCCAGGGTGGCGTGGCCCGACGAGGAGGGGATCAGAAAGGCCAGCGGCAGATTGACGACGAAGACGATGACGGCGAAGAGCCCGGAGGAGGTGCCCCGCACCACGCCCTCGATCGAGTGGAGCACGGTGTCGGTGATCTGCGAGTTGTTCATGATGACGGTGACCCCCCGGGCCAGCACGATCACCAGCGCCGGGGAGATGAAGTCCGCCGCGCCCTGGACGACGACGGCGCTGAGCCGCTGTTCGCCGAAGCGGGCGACGATGCCGACCAGGACGGCCGCGACCAGGAACAGCGCCGCCAGCTGGGGGAAGGACCAGCCGAGTTCGAATCCGTACGGGGTGGCGGTCGCGTCCCCGGTCAGGGCGCTCGCCCAGGGGACCACCGAGAAGATCATGAAGGCGAAGACCAGGACCACGAGGACGAGGACCGTGCGGTGCAGGGCGGTCAGCTCCGGCGGGTCGGCGGCCCCGGCCGCCGCGTGCTCGCGGTCGCCGGGGAGGAAGCCGGAGAGCGAACGGCCGGGGTCCCGCCGCACGCGCCGCGCGTAGCGGACGACATAGCCGATCGTGACCGCCGTCAGCACCACCCACATCGCGGCGCGCAGGGCGATGCCGTCGCCGAGGGAGATGCCCGCGGCGGAGGAGGCGACCCCGGTCGCGAACGGGTTGACGGTGGAGCACAGGACGCCGACGCCCGCGCCCAGGATGATCGTGCCAGTCGCCACCATCCGGTCGTAGCCTAGCGCGAGCATCAGCGGCACGATCAGCCCGTAGAAGCCGAGGGTCTCCTCGGCGAAGCCCTCGACCGTGCCGAGGAGGGCGAAGACCAGCATCACCCCGGCGATCAGCAGCGCCCCCCGGTCGCGGAGCCGGTGGGCGAGCCGGGCGATGCCCAGGTCGAGCGCGCCGGTGGCGAAGACGACGGTGATGAAGGCCCCGATGGCGAGGACGAAGAGGAAGACGCCCGCGCTGCCGTACAGTTCGCCGGCGAGATCGGGGCCGACGACGCCGGTCCTGAGGTCCTGGATGCCGTAGAGGCCGTTGACCGGGGCGAGGAAGAGATCGTTGAGACGGTCGGCGAGGCTCTGGCCGCTCTCCACCCGGTGGTAGGTGCCCTCGACGGGAGCGCCGTCCTCGTCGCGGTCGTAGACGCCGGGCGGGACGAGGAAGGCCAGCGCCCACACCGCGAGGGTGACCAGGACCAGGACGGTCAGCGCGCTGGGGAAGACGAGGCGCCTGCCGTCCGCGGGTTCCTCGGGGGCCTGCTCGGGGGCGGCCGTCGGCCCGCCCGCCCCGGGTCCCGGATCCATCGCTGAACCCCCGTTCGCGACCGGCGCGGCCGGTTCGGTCGATGTGGTGCGGCTGAGAACAATGGATCACACGGACGCCCCGGCCGCACATCGGCGAAGCCCGTCCCGCCCCGTCCCGCCCCGTGTTCATATTTTCGATCGGCACCTTTCCGGGGGAAGATCGTTGGGCGTTCGCCCGGGTATTCCAGAGCGCGAGGTAGAGATGTCCACGACCGAAGAGTATTTGGCGAACAACGAGACGTACGCGGCGACTTTCTCGGGGCCGCTCGCCCTGCCGCCGGCCCGGAAACTGGCGATCGTCACCTGTATGGACGCCCGTATCGACGTCTACGCGATCCTGGGGCTGCGCCGGGGCGACGCCCATGTCATCCGCAACGCGGGAGGCGTGGTCACCGAGGACACCGTGCGCTCGCTGACCATCAGCCAGCGGCTGCTGGGCACCCGGAAGATCATGCTGATCCATCACACGGACTGCGGAATGCTCACCTTCACCGACGATGAATTCAAACGGGAGGTCGAAGAGGACACGAAGATTCGCCCGCCGTGGGCCCCGGAGGCCTTCTCCCATCTTGAGGACGACGTTCTCCAGTCGATGCGCCGCATTCGGGTGAACCCCTTCATCCCGCACACCGGTTCACTGCGCGGATTCGTCTTCGACGTGGACAGCGGACGGCTGACCGAAGTGAAGTGAGAGCGGCCGGGTCCGGGCCGCTCAGCCGGCGGTGGCCAGCAGCTCGCGGACCCGGTGGCGCAGGCTCTCGTCCGCCGTGGCGGGCTCGACGACCCTCAGGTCCCGCTCGGCGATCGCGGTCAGCCGGGCGGTCACCTCCCCGGTCAGCGCCTCGGGGCCCAGCGCCGCCAGGGCTTCGAGGGCGGTGGTCCAGTCCGTCTCCCGCTCCACCGAGGTCAGCAGCAGATCCGCCGCGCGGGCGCGGTCCGTCTCGTGGCCCAGCGCGCCGAGGGCGAGCAGCGCGGCGGGAACCTGCTCGTGGTCGTCGAGGAGCGCCTCCAGGGCGGGGGCCAGAGCGGCGGCGGCCGGGCCGATCAGGGTGGCGGCCCGGGCGGCGGCGGACAGCGTACGCCGGGTCCACTCGCGGTCGGCGGCCTCCGCGAGGACTCCGCCGAGCACCCGCACCGGCTCGGCCGCGTCCCCCGTCAGCCGCCAGAGCGCGAGGGCCGTCTCGATGTCGGCGTCCATGTCGGGGACGGTCCGCCGGGTGCCCGGCGGTGTCAGGGCCGCCCACAGCTGGGGTACCAGCACATCGCCCTCGGGCCCCAGTTCCCCCGCCGCCCGGGACAGCTCCGGCGCGGACTCCTCCGCCAGCGCGTCCTTCAGGGCGCTCACCAGCGGGGCGGTCTCGCCGGTGAGCGTCCGCAGCGCCTGGGCCGCCGCACAGCGGTCCTCCGGCCCCGACTCCCCCGCCGCGGCGGCCCTTCTCAGCAGCCCGGCCGTCCGCTCGCGGCTCTCCGCCGGACAGATGGCGGCGAGCGCGGGGGCGAGCGGGGCGGGCAGCCGCTCGAACACGGCGGTCAGCTCGGGCAGGGCGGCCGAGGCCTGCCGGCCCCAGCTCAGCAGCAGCGAGGCCAGCCCCCGGGCGTCGCCCGTCGTGGTGTCGTCCGCGCCCGCGATCCCGGTGAGCCGGATCCGGATCGCGTTGAGCAGCTCCGGGGTGTAGGGGATCGGGAGCGCGGGCCGGATGCCGGGGAAGCCGGTCACCGCCCGCATGGTGCGCGGCCGGCCGTCCAGATCGCGGGCGAGCAGCGGGCCCGCCTGGTCGGGGGCGATCCGCACGAGCACTTCGAGCGCGCGGTCGGCGGACTCGCCGTCCAGCTCAGCGAGGGTGGCCAGCGCCGGGGCGGCCGGGGCCGCGTGTCCGCCGAGCCTGCCCAGGACCGGCAGCATCGGCACGGGATCCGTGAACGACGGGTCGGCCAGCAGGGCCAGCAGCGCCGGGGCCAGCCGGAGCGGCGCGCCCCGGGAGATCATGCACGCGTGCTCGGCCGCCCACAGCGCCTCCCCCCTCGCCTCCGCGCCCGGCAGCCGCAGCGCGGCCTCGATCAGCTCGTAGGCGGCCGCGCGGTCCGCGTCGGTGTCGCGCAGCAGCAGCGCGTCCACCGCGTAGTGCAGGGGCTCATCGCGCTCCTCGTCGAAGCGGGCGGCGACGAGCGGTCCGGCGGGCAGCAGGGAGACGGTCGTCTCGCGGTGCGCGGCACCCCAGGGCAGGCCCAGGTCGAGGCAGCCGAGCACGGCGACGATCCGCACCTCGGCGGGGAGCTCCGGGGAGAGCGCGGCGGTCGCCGCCGCCGCGCCCTCCTCCGGGTCGAGCAGGACGAGGGCGGCGAGCAGCTCCGCCCGGACGGACGGCTCCTCCTCGGCCGCCCGCCGGGCGCGCAGCGCGGGGAGCGCCGCGGCCGCGCCGGTGCACCCGGCGGCCCAGACGGCGGCCCGGCGCACCTCGGGGTCCGGGGAGTCGAAGAGCGGCAGGATCAGCGGCAGTTGGTCCGCGACCGCCGAGCGGCAGGCTCCGGGCCGGGGCAGGCCGTACTCGTCCCGGCTCTCCGCTATGCCGCCGAGCAGGACCAGCAGATCCCCGGTGCGGACCCCGCCGGCCGCCAGCCGGGCGAGGAAGGGCACGGCCTCGGCCGTCGCCGCGTACACCGTGCCCTGGTGGAGGATGCTGCTCCACAGCTCGTCGAGTGCTTCCGAGGCCCGCTCCTCGTCGCCCGTGAGCGCGCGCAGCATGCCGGGCAGGTCGTCCGCCTCGCCGTAGGCGTGGTCGGCATCGGCCCAGCGCACACCGTCGAGATCAACGAAAAGCCGCTCAAGATCCATGCCTCAGAGCATCGCACGGGGGTCTGACAACGCCCCTTCGGAAGAGGGCCGGAGAGGGCCGGAGAGCACCGGACGAGGTCAGACGGATCCCAGCCGGCGGGCCTGCTCGCGGGTGGACCGGGCCACGGCCTCCTCGTCCACCCCGGTGAGCCGCCCGTCCTCGACCACGGTCTCGCCGCCGACGAGGGAGAGGGTCACCGGGGCCGGCGCGCCCAGGGCCAGGGCGGCCACCGGGTCGGCGATGGAGGCGTGGGCGAGGGTGTCCAGTCTCCAGAGCACGAGATCGGCGAGTTTCCCGGGCTCCAGTGAGCCGATGCGGTCCGCGCGGCCGAGGACGCGGGCGCCGCCGTGGGTGGCGAGGCGCAGGGCCCGGCGGGCGTTGAGCGCGTGTTCGCGGTGGGCCCCGAGGCGGCTGATGAGCAGGGCGTTGCGGAGTTCGGTGTGGAGTTCGCCGGACTCGTTGGAGGCGCTCCCGTCGACACCGAGGCCGACGGGCACGCCGGCCGCGAGCAGATCGGGGACGCGGGCGATGCCGGCCGCGAGCCGGGCGTTGGAGGAGGGGCAGTGGGCGACTCCGGTGCCGGTGCGGGCGAAGGCGGCGATGTCCTCGTCCGTCATGTGCACGCAGTGGGCCATCCAGACGTCCGGTCCGAGCCAGCCGGTGGACGCCAGATAGTCGGTGGGTCCCATGCCGAACCGCTGCCGGCAGTACCGTTCCTCCTCGGCGGTCTCCGAGCCGTGGGTGTGGAGCCGTACGCCCTTGCGGCGGGCCAGTTCGGCCCCCTGCCGGAGGAGTTCGGCGGAGACGGAGAACGGCGAGCAGGGCGCGACGGCGATCTGGACCATGGCGTCGGGCGAGGCGTCGTGGTGGGCGTCGATGGTCTCCTCGGTGGCGGCGAGCGCGCCGTCGAGGCTCTCCACGGCGAAGTCGGGCGGCAGTCCGCCCCGTGACGCGCCGAGGTCCATGGAGCCCCGGGCGAGGGTGAGCCGTACGCCCGTCTCGCGCGCCGCTCCGACGATCGCCCCGGAGAGGTCCCCGGAGCCGCGCGGGTGGATGTAGTGGTGGTCGGCGGCGGTGGTGACGCCGCCCCGGGCCAGGACGGCCAGGGAGCCCCGGGCGGCGGCACGGACCATCGGTTCGTCGATCCTGGACCAGAGGGGGTAGAGCGCGACCAGCCAGTCGAAGAGGCCGTGTTCGGCGGCGAGTCCCCGGGTGAGCCACTGGTAGAAGTGGTGGTGGGTGTTGATCAGGCCCGGGGTGGCGAGATGGCCGGTGGCGTCGATCCGGCGGACGACCCCCTCCAGCCCCCGGGGCGCGGGTCCGTCGCCGACGGACTCGATCAGCGGGCCGGCGAGGACGAGATGGCCCCGGGCGTACTCGGTGTCGTGCTCGTCCACGGTCGCGACGGCGCAGTTCTCGATGACGGTGCGCGGGACCGGCATGCGGGCCTCGATTCTGCCGTGGGGTCAGCGGGGGCGGAGCAGGTCCGCCGGAATGCGGGCCGGGGCTCCGGCGCGGAGGACGGTGGCCTCGATCAGGCCGTAGGGGCGGTCGGCGGCGAGGTAGACCTCATGGTCGTTGGTGAGCCCGAAGGGCGTCAGATCCACCAGGAAGTGGTGTTTGTTCGGCAGGGAGAGACGGATCTCGTCCACCTCCCCGCCGCTCCGCTCGATGACGTGTGAGCCCATGGCGTAGAGGGTCTGCTGAAGCGATCGGGAGTAGGTGCCGGCGAATGCCCCGAGAATGTTCGTCCGCGCCCGTTCGTAGGCGCGGTCCCAGTCGGGCGCGGGTTCGCCGTCGCGGCTCCAGCGGTAGCGCCAGCGGGCCGATATCTCGGTGGCGAGAATCCGGTCGGACGTCTCTTCGAGGGTGGTGTACGCGTCTTTGACGTACCCCCGGAATTCGGAGTCGGTCGAGTTGAGCGCGGAGAGGTCCTGGAGGCCGGAGACGATCTCCCAGTCCGCTCCGTCGTAGCCGATCCGGCAGACCCTGGTCTCCCGGCCGCTGCGGACGAAGGAGTGCCGGGTCGGGCCGGTGGTCCCGACGCGCTCCCAGGCGTGCTCCTCGATCTGGACGCGGGCCCGGCGCAGCACCGGCTGCGAGGTCACGAAATGGCGGGCGAGCCGCATGCCGAACTGTTCGGCGGAGTCGATTCCGTGCTCTTTGGCGAAGGCGTACACGGTGTTCTTGGCGGTGTCGGTCGGCAGGACTCCGGCGTTGGAACCGGAGTAGTGGACCTCGTCCATGTCGCCGGAGAGGGCGATGGAGACCGTGAGGTCCTTGATGTGGTGGGTGGGGCCTTCGCGGACGATTCTGACGACGCGGTTCTCCGATTTTCCGTAACTGTTCTCACCGAGAATCGTGGACACGGCTCCTGACTCAGCTCCCTCGGTAGACGGAGTAGCCGAACGGGCCGAGCAGCAGCGGCACATGGAAGTGCTCGCCCGGCACGACGGCGAAGACGACCGCCACCTCGGGGAAGAAATCGCCGCCGCCCTCCCGGTGGGTTCCGGTCCGGAATTCCAGGCGGGCGTGGGCGGTTCCCTCCGGCAGCGGCGGCAGATCCGCGCAGCGTCCGTCCGCGTCGGTGGCGAAGTCGCCGAGGACCGTCCAGGGGGCGTCGCCCGGTCCCGCGGCGCGGGCCGACAGCCGTACGGGGACGGCGGCGGCGGGGCGGCCGACGCCGGTGTCGAGGACGTGGGTGGAGACGGAGGCGGTGGTTTCCGTGCTCATACGTTCTCCCTCGGCGTCGGCGGGCGCTGTGCGGCGGGCGGCTGGAGGCCGTCCAGGAGCCGGGCCAGCCGCAGGCGGTTGATCCTGGCGAGTTCGGTGCGGACGATTTCCCGTTCGCGTTCGGGCGGGTTCTCGACGCGCAGCCGGATCGCGTCGCGCAGCCGCTCGGCCGTCAGTCCGGTGGCGCAGATCAGAAAGACATGGCCGAATCGCTCCTGGTAGGCCTGGTTGAGCGCGCGCATCTCGGCCCGGAGGCCGGCGGTGGCCCCGGCCATGGCGCGCTGTTCCCGGGCGGAGACCGGATCGCCGGGTTCCGGGCGGCCGATGGGCGGATGTCCCGCCAGCGCCTCCGCCAGTTCCCGCGCCGTCAGCTCCGCGACGGCGGTGTCGCTCGCGGCGAGGAGGGCCTCGGGGCCGGGGAAGGGCCGCCGGGCGAGCAGGCCCCGGCCCCAGGCGCGGCAGGCGCACACCCCGTGGAGCAGGGCGGCGGCCTCGGCCTCCGGTCGCGCGTTGAACCGGGCGAGCGCCGACGGGGGCGGTGGACTAGGCGTCACGGGAGCCTCCGGGACTCGCTCGCCGCCCCGCCGGGGAGCGGACCGTACAGAGAGGCCGCGAGCGAAATACGGTCAAAACCCTAGAGAAATCAGCCAGAATGCGATCGGGCGCGATCGGGCAGGCGCAGCCGACGCCCGAGGCCGGCCGGCCTCAACTCTCTGTTGAAGAATAGGGAAGGGCGGGCACCGCCGAACAGGGTCCGGAGACCGCCGATCCGGATCCGTGCCGCCGGGGCCGCCCCGGCGCACCCGGCCCCGCCCCGGCGGATCAGCCTTCGTTCCCCGCGTTCGCCCTGTTCAGATAGTTGTAGACGGTGAAACGGCTGACGCCGAGCGCCCCGGCGACCCGCTCCACGCCATGGCGTACGGAGAAAGCGCCGCGCGCCTCCAGATTCCGTACGATCAACTGCTTGGTCCTGCGGTCGAGTTCGGCCAGCGGCATGCCGTGGCGGCGCTCCAGCGCGGCCAGCAGCCGGTCCAGCGACTCGGAGAGCTGGGGCAGCCGTACCGCGACGACGCTCTCGCCCTCCCAGTCGAGCACCACGTCCTCGGGCCCCGCCCGCCCCGGGGGCACCAGCTCCGCGCCCAGCGCGTCGATCAGCGGCCGGACGGCCCGTACCAGCGGATGATCCGCGTCGCCGGTCATGCCCCGGACTCCCCGGACTCCCCCGGCGCGGCGGGCGGCTCGGCCCGAAGAGCCGGACCGACCACATTGACCTGGAGCGTGACCCGGGTCGCCCCGGCGCCGAGAGCGCGGCGCAACACCGTGTCGACGGCGGCGAGTACAGTGTCGGGGCCGCCTTCGGCGGTGTTGCCGAAGGGCCCGACGTCCACGGCGTCCAGCCCCGCCGTCCGGATCGCCTCGCGCGCGGCGACCGCGTGCTCCGGCGGCTCCTCCAGGTCGAAGGGCTCGGTCGTGAACTCCAGTCTTAATCGCACGCGCACAACCTAACGCGGCGCGGCCCCCGGGGATCACGGTACGGAGGAATCGCCGCCGCCGGGGCGGGACCTGCGGGAGGATCGCCGGGGTTGGCCGAACCCGCTCGCCGTACGGGGGGCGTTGGTGGACGATGGAGGGCCGACGGAGACGGTGGGGGTGTGAGCGATGGCCGATTCGGTGCCGGTGCGGTGCCCGTCCTGTCTGCGGGACCATCTGTTCGCCTCACCGGTGTACCCGTGCGCCTGCGGGGCCCCGCTGGCCCCGCCGCTGCTGCTGGGCGCGCCGCCCGAGCGGATGGTCCGGCGCAGCTGGGACGAGGAGTGGGTGGTGGTGCGCTGCACGGCGTGCGGACGGCGGGACCACTGGCCGCAGCCGGAGCTCGGCTGCCCCTGCGGGACGCTGCTGCGGGTGCCGGTGCGCCGGACGGAGGGCGGCGCGTCCATGGGCTCCGCCGCGCTGCCGGACGTGCGCGAGGAGGACCGGCCGGCCGCCGTGGAGCCAGCGCCCGCGCCCCCGTTCGCCCCGGCGCGCCCGGCCCGCTCGCCGCGCCCCCCGTTCCGGCCGGTCACCATAAGGACCGAGCGGGACGCGGTGAGCGTCGTGACGCTGTATCTGCGGTGGCTGGGATTCCATGACGTGACCGAGCGGGAGACGCATCCCGCCGAGGCCCGGCCGGAGGGGCCGCCGGAGGTCCGGACCGCCGCCACGACCGTGGAGCTGCGCGCCGCCGGGCTGATCGTGCAGGTGGACCCCTCCACCAGGCCCGCCACGCTCCGGGACGTGGAGTGCCTCTGGCTGAACGGGATGGCGGAGGCGTCGGCGACCGCGTTCTTCTCGCTCGCGGGGTACGCGCCCCAGGCCCGGGAGCGGGCGGACGGCCTGGGCGTGCCGCTCTTCGTGATGGACCTCACGGGGAATCCGCAGCCGGTGAACGGGGCGGCGGAGGAGCTGGTGGAGACGGGGGCCTGAGGGCTGCCCCCGTCCGAACGGCGCGCGGATCCGCGCGGCACGGAATCCACTCGCCCGCAGCCCCTCCGAACAGTGACAATTCCGGTATGCGCATATGTGTGAGAGAGGCGGAGGCCGCCGAACTGCCCCGGCTCCAGGAGATCGAGCGGGCCGCCGGAGAGGCGTTCCGGGGGCTGGGGATGGGGTGGGTCGCCGATGACGAGCCGCCCGCCCTCACGGTGCTGGAGGGCTTCCGGGGCGAGGGCCGCGCCTGGGTGGCGGTGGAGCCGGCCGCGGGCGGCGGGGACGGTCCGCCGCTGGCGTATCTGCTCCACGAGGAGGTCGACGGCGCGGCCCACATCGAGCAGGTCTCGGTCCATCCGGCGGCGGCCCGCCGGGGGCTGGGCCGCGAGCTGATCGAGCGGCTCGCCGGCCGCGCCCGGGCCGGCGGGCTCAGCGCCCTGACGCTGACGACGTTCACCGAGGTGCCGTGGAACGCGCCGTACTACGCCCGGCTGGGCTTCCGCGCCCTCGGCGAGGGGGAGCTCACCGAGGGGCTGCGGAGGATCAGAGGCGTGGAGCGGGAGATCGGTCTCGACCGGTGGCCGAGGGTGTGCATGCGCCGCGAGCTGTGACGGTCGGGACGGCGGGCGGGCCGGTCAGCGGTGGCCGGCCGCCCCGTACCGCTCGCGCAGCTCCACCTTCCGCACCTTCCCGCTGACCGTCATCGGGAAGGTGTCCAGGATCTCCAGCCGGCGCGGGATCTTGTAGTGCGCGAGCCGGTCCCGGCAGAAGGCGGCGATGCCTTCCAGGGTCGGCGGGTCGGCGGGGTCGCGGGGGACGACGCAGGCGAGGATCTCCTCGCCGTACCGCTGGTCGGGGACGCCGACGACCTGGACGTCGGAGACCTGGGGATGGGTGTGGAGGAACTCCTCGACCTCCCGGGGGTAGATGTTCTCGCCGCCCCTGATGATCATGTCCTTGATCCGGCCGACGATCCGCACATAGCCGTCCTCGCGCATCTCGGCGAGATCCCCGGTGTGCATCCAGCGGCCGGGGTCGACCGCCTCGGCGGTCCGCTCCGGCTCCCCCCAGTAGCCGGCCATCACGCTGTAGCCCCGGGTGCACAGCTCACCGGCCGTGCCCCGGGGCAGGGTCACCCCGGTGGCCGGGTCGACGATCTTGACCTCGACATGCGGCATCACCCGCCCCACCGTGCCGGTGCGGCGCTCCAGATCGTCGGCGCGCCGGGTCTGGGTGGAGACCGGGGAGGTCTCGGTCATTCCGTAACAGATCGACACCTCCGCCATGTGCATCTCGGCGACGACGCGCTTCATCACCTCCACGGGGCAGGGCGAGCCGGCCATGATGCCGGTGCGCAGCGAGCTGAGGTCGTACGAGGCGAAGTCGGGCAGGCCCAGTTCGGCGATGAACATCGTCGGGACGCCGTAGAGCGAGGTGCAGCGCTCGGCGGCGACCGCGCGGAGGGTGGCGGCCGGGTCGAAGGAGGGCCCGGGGACCACCATGCACGCGCCGTGCGAGGTGGCCGCGAGATTGCCCATCACCATGCCGAAGCAGTGGTAGAAGGGCACGGGTATGCATATCCGGTCCCGCTCGGTGTAGCCGAGCGTCTCGCCGACGAAGTAGCCGTTGTTGAGGATGTTGTGGTGCGAGAGGGTGGCTCCCTTGGGGAAGCCGGTGGTGCCCGAGGTGTACTGGATGTTGACCGGGTCGTCGCAGGAGATCTCGGCCTCCCGGGCGGCGAGCCGCCCGGCGGCGACCGTCCGGCCGGCCGCCAGCAGCGCGTCCCAGGAGGCGTCGCCGATGTAGTGGACCGAGCGCAGCCGGGGGCAGTCGGCGCGCACCCGGTCGACCATGGCGCGGTAGTCGCTGGTCTTGTGGCTGAGGGAGGCGCAGAGCACCGAGACCCCGGCCTGGTTGAGCACGTACTCCAGTTCGTGCGCGCGGTACGCGGGGTTGATGTTCACCATGATCGCGCCGATGCGGGCGGTGGCGTACTGGGTCAGCACCCACTCCGCGCAGTTGACCGCCCAGATCCCGACCCGGTCGCCCCGGGCGACGCCGATGCCGAGCAGGCCCCTGGCCAGCTCCTCGACGGCGGCTCCGAACTCGGCGTAGGTCCAGCGGGGTCCGTCCGCGACCACCAGGGCCTCGCGGCCCGGGTGGGCGGCGATCGCGCGGTCGAGGTTCTCCCCGATGGTGTCGCCGAGGAGCGGGGTGGTGCCGGTGCCGTGGTCGTACGAGAGCGGGGTGCGGGTACGGACACGGGCTCCGCTCCCCGCGCCTGTGCCGGTCACGGTGGTCATCGCGAGTCCCCTTCGTCGTATTCGGCGGTGGATCCCTTCGCGGTGCGTTCGCGCAGCTCGATCCGGCGGATCTTGCCGGAGACGGTCTTGGGCAGTTCGGCGAACTCGATGCGCCGCACCCGTTTGTAGGGCGCGAGGACGGAGCGCGAGTGGGTGAAGAGGAGCTTCGCCGTCTCCGGTCCCGGCTGCCAGCCGTCCGCCAGGACGATGTACGCCTTGGGGACGGAGAGCCGCAGCGGATCGGGCGCGGGCACCACCGCCGCCTCCGCCACCGCCTCGTGTTCGAGCAGCGCGCTCTCCAGCTCGAACGGCGAGATCTTGTAGTCGGAGGACTTGAAGACGTCGTCGGAGCGGCCGATGTAGGTGATGTACCCGTCGGCGTCGCGCGAGCCGATGTCCCCGGTGCGGTAGTGACCGCCCGCCATGGCCTCCGCCGTGCGCTCCGGATCGCCCCGGTATCCGGTCATCAGCCCCACCGGGGCGGCGGAGAGGTCGAGGGAGATCTCGCCCTCCGCCGCGCCGGGCGCGCCGGTGACGGGGTCGAGCAGCTCCACCCGGTAACCGGGGCTGGGGCGGCCCATGGAGCCGGCCTTGAGGAGCTGGCCGGGGCTGTTGGCGACCTGGACGGCGGTCTCCGTCTGGCCGAAGCCGTCCCGGATGGCGACGCCCCACTCCCGGCGCACGGTCTCGATGACCTCGGGGTTGAGCGGCTCCCCCGCCGCGACCGCCTCGCGCGGCGGGACCCGCAGCTGGGTGAGGTCGGCCTGGATCAGCATCCGCCAGACCGTGGGGGGCGCGCAGAAGCTGGTGACCCCCGCGCGGTCCATCGAGGCCATCAGCCGGGCCGCGTCGAAGCGGGTGTAGTTGTGGATGAAGACGGTGGCCTCCGCGTTCCACGGCGCGAAGAGATTGGACCAGGCGTGCTTGGCCCAGCCGGGCGAGGAGATGTTGAGGTGGACGTCGCCGGGCCGGAGGCCGATCCAGTACATCGTCGCGAGATGGCCGATGGGGTACGACGCGTGGGTGTGCTCCACCAGCTTGGGGCGGTCGGTGGTGCCGGAGGTGAAGTAGAGCATCAGCGGGTCGTCGGATCGGGTGATCCCGTCGGGCCGGAACACGGCGTCGGCGGTGTGGGCGTCCTCGTACGCCAGCCAGCCGGGCCCGGCCCCGCCGCCGACCGCGATCCGGGTGTAGTCGCCGGGCACCTCGTCGAACTTGGGGGTGTCCTCGGCGCGTACGAGCACATGGGCCGCGCCGCCGCGGTCGACGCGGTCGCGCAGATCGAGGGGGCCCAGCAGCGGGGTGGCGGGGATGACGACGGCGCGCAGCTTGATCGCGGCGAGGGCGGTCTCCCACAGCTCGTGCTGGTTGCCGAGCATCACGACGAGGCGGTCCCCGGCCCGGACGCCCCGGGCGCGCAGCCAGTTGGCGACCCTGGCGGAGCGGGCGGACAGCTCGGCGAAGGAGAGCCGGGTCTCGGAGCCGTCCTCCTCCACGATGTGGAGCGCGGTCCGGTCATTGCCCTCGGCGATGGCGTCGAACCAGTCGAGTGCCCAGTTGAACCGCTCGGGCCGGGGCCAGACGAAGCCGTCGTACGCGCTTCGGTAGTCCTCCCGGTGTCGCAGCAGGAAGTCCCGGGCCGCCCGGAACTCCTCGGTCACGCTGCTTGCCGTCATGTGCCCTCCTCATTGCCTCACCACTCAGTAGCATCGTGTAATCAGTGACGTACGTCTCACCACCCCCGATCGGGGGGTGTGAACCCTCCTCGGGGCCCCGGGGAGGAGGTACGGAGGGAGTGGAGCGGTGTCCGAGCCTGCCGAGGCGGTGGAGATGCGCGCGGCGCTGCTGCGGCTGCGCCGGGCGACCGGGATCCCGATCACTTTCGGAGGGATGCTGCACGACGCCCAGCGGCTGCGGATCGCCGAGATCAGCGGGGCGCGGACCAACGCGCTGCACGGGCTGGCGATCTGTACGGGGCACGGGCTCGGCGGGAAGTCGATGGCGCTGTCGCGGCCGTGCGCGGTGACCGACTACCGCGAGGCGCGCCACATCAGCCACGAGTACGACGCGGCGGTCTCGGCGGAGGGGCTGCGTTCGGTGCTCGCGGTGCCGGTGGTGGTGCGCCGCAAGGTGCGGGGGGTGCTGTACGGGGCGCTGCGGCGGCCGGTGGCGCTCGGTGACCGGGCCTTCGACGCGGCGGTGGCGGCGGCGCGCGATGTGGAGCAGGCGCTGGTGGTCCGGGACGAGGTGCGGGGGCTGCTGGCCCTGGCCAGGGAGCCGGTGGCGGGGCTCGGCGCGTGGGAGGAGGTCCGCGAGGTGCACGGGGTGCTGCGGGCGCTGGCCCCGCAGGTGGTGGACGGGGGGCTGCGCGAGCAGCTGCTCGCGGTGTGCGGGCGGCTGGCGGCGGCGGGCGGCGGGGAGGCGTCAGCCGGGGCGGTCGCGCTCTCGCCCCGCGAGGTGGATGTGCTGGCCTGTGTGGCGGCGGGCTCCACCAACGCGGCGGCGGCGGAGCGGCTGGGGCTGCGGCCCGAGACCGTGAAGGGGTATCTGCGGGCGGCGATGCGGAAGCTGGGGGCGCACACCCGGCTGGAGGCGGTGGTCGCGGCCCGCCGCGCGGGCCTGCTGCCGTAGGGCCTGCGCCACGACACTCGGCCGCCGCGCCAAGAGCGCGTCAAATAGCGGCGGCGAACGATCAGCGGCGCGTCAGGGAACCGCTGGGGGACCCCGGAGCGGGCATAGCTTCACGAGGTCGGCGGGTCTCCCGCCGGCCGCTGGTCCGCCATCGACTTCCCCTGCGGAGGACACCATGAACACCCTCACCCGTGAGGACGCGGAGACCGCCGACCCCGACGAACTCGGCCCGGCGGGGCCGCTGTACGTGCCGGTTCGGCTCGGCTCCGCCGGAGGACGTCAGCTGCGCTTTCTGCGCACCCCGCTCGGGGAGCGCACCGCCGTCGGATTCACCGGCCCGGAGCTGCTCGCCCGGGTCCTGGGCGCGCGCCAGCAGTGGATCAGGCTCGCGGAACCCGCGCTGCGCACTCTCGCCGAACCCCTCGGGGTGACCACCGTGACCGTGGATCCCCGGCTCGCCGCCCCCGCCCCCGCCGCCCGCGCCTCCGGGGCCCCCGCCGGGCCCTGCTCCCGCCGGCTCTCCTGGACCGAGGTGTACGGATGACCACCCTGTCGACCATCCCCGTCCCGCTCCCCGAGCTGACCGCCCCCTCGGTGTGGCCCGCGTCCGCCGTGACGGCCGGGGGCGGCGATGTCTCGGTCGGCGGGGTGCCGCTCGCCGAGCTGGCCGAGCGGTACGGCACCCCCGTCTATGTGCTGGACGAGGCCGAGGTCCGGGCCCGGGCCGCCGCCTGGCGGCGCGCGCTGCCGGACGCCGACGTGGTGTACGCGGCCAAGGCGTTCCTGTGCCGGGCGATGGTGGACTGGATGGAGCAGGAGGGTCTGGGACTCGACGTCTGCTCGGCGGGCGAGCTGGAGCTGGCCGCCTCCCGGGGCTTCCCCGCCGACCGGATCGTGCTGCACGGCAACGCCAAGTCGCCCCGGGATCTGCGGACCGCGCTGCGGGTGGGCGTGGGCCGGATCGTCATCGACTCGGAGTGCGAGATCGCCCGGCTGGCGGCCCATGTGCCGGGGCCCGAGGCGCAGCAGGTGATGGTGCGGGTGCTGCCCGGGATAACGGCGGGCGGCCATCACAAGATCAGCACGGGCGCGGAGGGGCAGAAGTTCGGCCTCTCGATCGCCGGCGGCGACGCCGAGGACGCGGTGGCCCGCATCCTGGGCCAGCCGCAGCTGGAACTGGTGGGACTGCACATGCATCTGGGGTCCCAGATCGCCTCCGCCGAGCCCTACGCGCGAGGGGTGCGGCGCGTGGTCGCGTTCATGGCGAGGATCCGCGACCGCTACGGCGTCACCCTGCCCGAGCTGGACGCGGGCGGCGGCTTCGCGGTCGCCCAGCTGCCCGGGGAGCCCGCGCCCTCGCCGGCCGCGTACGGCCGGCGGATCAATGACGCGCTGGTGCGCGCCTGCGCGGAGTTCGACCTTCCGCTGCCCCGGCTGACCGTGGAGCCGGGCCGCTCGATCGTGGCCACCGCGGGGGTGGCGCTCTACCGGGTGCTGGCGGTCAAGCGCACCGGCGGCCGGGTCTTCGCGGCGGTGGACGGCGGGATGAGTGACAACCCGAGGCCCGCGCTGTACGGGGCGCGGTACACGGTCCGGATGGTGGGGCGGCCGTCCGCCGCGCCGATGCGGGCGACGACGGTGGTCGGCCGGCACTGCGAGGCGGGCGATGTGCTCGCGGAGTCGGTGGAGCTGCCGGAGGATCTGCGGCCCGGCGATGTGCTGGCGGTGCCCGCCTCGGGCGCGTACCAGGTCTCGATGGCCTCCGGTTACAACCTGACGGGCCGGCCGCCGGTGGTGGCGGTCGCCGGGGGGCGGTCGCGGCTGCTGGTGCGGCGGGAGACCTTCGAGGACCACCGGAGCCGGGACGTGGGCCTCTGACGGCCCGCCGGGACCTTCGGTCCACCCGATTCAGTCGAGCGGGCCGAAGCGGATGTCGTACGAGGTGGCCGCGGAGAGGGCGGAGAGCATCAGCTCCCCCTCCGCGGCCACTTCCTCGCGCCGGGGGCGGGAGAGGTCGCCGAAGGGCCGCACGGTCAGGGTGGTGTGGCCGCCGGTCCCGGTCAGCCGCCAGATCCCGGCGAGCACTCCGTCGACCAGAAGGGTCGGGAAGGACTGGTTGCCGCGCCAGGTGAGGGCCCGGTGCCCGTCCTGGGCGATCACGCGGGAGCGGTCGGCGTGGGAGAGCAGCAGATTGTCGAACTCGGGGAGGAAGCGGGGCGGGGCCGGGGTGTCCGGGCCGGGCCTCGGCGCTTCGGGCAGATCGAAGAGTTCGACGCCCTTCTCGTCCTGGAAGACGGCCAGCGCCGGGCGGAGCCGCTCGAAGGCCGGTCCGGTCCGGGTCAGCCCCGACCAGGACTGGAAGTCCTTCACGGAGGCGGGTCCGAAGGCGGCCAGATAGCGCCGTACGACCTCGTCGAGAGCGGCGGCGGGCCCGGCGGGGCGGCCGAACCAGTGCTCGGCGGTGGTGAGCGTGACCTGTCCGCCGCCGCCCCACAGTCCGCGCGGGGTGGTCTGCACCAGCGGGAGCACACAGCGGGCGGCCACCGAGAGCGCGAAGGGGTCGGCGTGCGGCCACTCGGTCAGCAGCGCCTCGCGCAGCTGTTTCATGGTCCTCGGCTCCTCCTCCACGAGCGCCCGGGCCAGCTCGCCCAGCCGGTCGAGGTCCACTCCGGCGAGTCCGGCCCGGAACGCCTTCAGCTCGCGGTCGGGGCCGCCCGTCTGGAGCAGGGGGCGCAGGGCGAGGCAGTCGTCGGCGGTGTGGGTGTGCAGGGTGGAGCGCATGGTGACCATGCGGGCGACCCGGCGGGAGGCCATCAGCCCGGAGAGTTCGGCGGGGTCGAAGTCCGCGAGCCGGGCGGCGAGGGCGTAGTAGGGCGGTTTGACGTTCTGCGCCTGGAGGCCGACGAGGTGCTCCACGGCTCCCTCGACGGTCAGCTCGCTCCGGGGCGTCCGGCGCAGCAGCAGCTGTCTGGCGAGGGTGGCGCGGCCGAGGTCGCGGGCGGTGAGCCGGGGGTGGGTGGTCTTGGGGGCCATGGCGTACACGTTACGGAGGCTCGCGGACGGTTCCGGTCCTCATTGACGGCCCCGGTGTGTCTTCCGCGCCCGCCCGGCGGAGGCCGGCCCGTACGGAGCCGGTGAGTCCGCATTTCGCCGAACTGCCTTGCAATGAAAGAGAGTTGGCTTGATCTGGCACGGGAGGCGGCGTCCTGACGGAGTACGGCCGGGGCACGACTGGTTCCGCGACGACCGGGAAGGAGACTCTCGGCCGGAGCCCTCCGCGACTCAAACCCGTACACGGGTGCGGGGTTCGGTGAACGGAGGCACACGGAGGGTCACGGTGTGCGCTCTCACGCCCCCCTCGCGTCCGCCCGCGCACGGGTATTAGGCAGTTCGTCAGTGATACGCAGGTCGTCTGCGATGAACTAGTGGTAGTTGCGCATAGAACCAACTGACCCAACGCACTCTTCGGCAACGAGAGTTGAGGAGCACCCCCATGACATCGGTTCTCTTGGTACACGCGGTGGCTCTGTGGCGTGCCTCGCTGGCCTCCCTGCTGGGCAGGGACCAGGGACTCCATGTACGCACCACGGACAAGGGCGGGGTACGCACCGCCATGGCCGAGCGCGCGGCGGACATACTCGTCACCGACCTCGACTGTCCGGATTCCGTGGAAGTCCTCAGTTTCGTCGAGTCGTCGAGGCACCCGGCCGGGCTCGGCACGGCCCTGGTGGTGCTCGCCCGGGGGGACCGCGCCGGGGATCTGCGCAGAGCCTCGGACGCGGGGGCCCGGGGCTACATCGACAAGTTCGGCCAGGTGGACCACTTGTGCGAGGTCGTACGGAAAGTGGCGGCGGGCGGCCGGCACATCGACCAGTCGCTCGCCTTCGGTCTGCTCCAGGCGAGCGAAGTGCCGCTCTCGCCACGCGAATTAAGGGTGCTGGCTCTCGCGGCGGAGGGTGAGTCCGTCTCGTCGATAGCCGGCGCACTGCATCTGGCCAGTGGAACCGTACGGAACTATCTGGCCGCCGCGATCCGCAAGACCGGCGCCCGGAACCGGCTCGACGCCATCCGGCTCTCCCGGGAGTTCGGCTGGCTCTAGCCGGTCCGGGGCCGCTAACGGGGGACTCCGGGGACACCGGACCAGTGGCCGGCCAGATTGCGGTAGAGCGCCGATCCGGCGAGCAGTTCGGAGGGGGTGCCGAGGGCTGTCCGCGTGCCGTCCATCACCAGGACCCGGCCGGCGCGCGCCGCCGAGCTGAGCCGGTGGGCGATGACCACCAGCGCCCCGGCCCGCTCGGCGAGCGCGCTCTCGGCCCGGGCTTCGGCCCCCGCGTCGAGACGGCTGGTCGCCTCGTCCAGGATGAGCAGGGGCGCGGTGGTCAGATGGGCCCTGCCCAGCGCGATGAGCTGGCGTTCGCCCGGGGAGAGCAGCCCGGGGTCGAGCGGGGCGTCCGGTCCGCCGAGCCGGTCCGCGAGTTCGCCGAGGCCGATCGCCGCCACCGTCTCGGCGATCTCCCGGTCCCGGGCGTCGGGCCGGAGGTAGCGCAGATTGTCGCGGAGCGTGCCGGTGAAGACGTACGCCTGCTGGGGAAGGAGCGTACGGACGGCGGTGGGCCGCTGTCCCGCCGCGGGACGGCCCAGCCAGCGGACCTCTCCCCCGGTGGGCGCGGCCACCGCGGCGAGCACCGCCGCGAGGGTGGACTTCCCGCTGCCGCTCGGGCCGACGACCGCGAGACGGTCCCCCTCGCCGAGGGTGAGATCGAGCCGGTCGAGCACCGGGCGGGCCGCCGGCCCGTAGGCGAAGCTGACGCCCCTCAGCTCGGCGACGGGCGGGCGCGGGCGCGCCGTGGGAGTGGGAGTGGGGGCGGGCACGGACACGGGCGCGGGCGGGGGCGGGTCCGCCGGGGGCAGCGGGGCGGGGCCGGTGAAGCGGTCCAGGACCACCACGAGCCGGCCGCCCGCGGTGCCGAGCATGCTCAGCAGCGCGTGCACGGCGGGGGCCAGCGAGTAGGTGAGATAGGTGAACGCCCCCACCAGCGCACCGCTGGTGAGCCCGTGCCGCATCAGCCAGGGCGCGGCGAGCAGCAGCACCAGCGGCGGCACCCGCCCGCAGACCGCGAGCGCGAGGATCCGCACGGCCGCCCAGCGGGCCAGGCCCCGGGCCTGGTCGGCCTGGTCGCGGGCGAGCGCCTCGGCCTCGCCGACGGTCCGGTCGGCCGCCCCGGCCGCCGCGATGTCGCGGAGCGCGGCGGCGGTTCGGCCCGCGTGGGCGGCGAAGGCCTCGTCCGCGCCGAGATAGGCCCGCTGACGGGCCGCCATCGGGAAGAGCGTGGCGAGGAAGAGCCCCAGGCCGAGCAGGAGCGGCGGCAGGACCACCAGCAGCAGCCGGGGGGAGAGGACCGCGAGACCGGCCAGCGCGCCCGCCGCGGTGAAGACGAAGGAGCGCAGGGAGAGCACCAGCCCGGCCCAGCCGTCGCGGGCGATCTCGCTCTGATGCGTGACCTGGGAGACCGAGCGGGTGGTGGCGGCGGCCGGGCCGTCGAGCGCGGTGCCGAGGGCCCGGGCGACGGCCCGGCGCACCAGCCCGTCGCGCATCGGCTCCACCAGGTCCGCCAGCCGGCCGAAGACCCCCCGGGTCGCGAGCGCGGCGGGAAGCGTGGCGACGGCGGCCACCGCCAGCCAGAGCAGTCCGGTGCCCGGCTCGCCCGCGAGGAACCCCGCGTCGATCGCGCGGGCGATCGCGAACCCGCCCAGGAAGGTCTGCGCGAACTCCAGCAGCGACCAGCCGCCCAGCCGCACGAGAACCCCGGTGCGCGCCCGCAGGAACGGCCGCCCCTCGCGGACGACCCGCCCCAGCGCGCTCCTGGGTTCCGCTTCCCGCGCGGGGGCTTCCCTCGTGAGGTCCGCAAGGTCCGGGAGGTCCGCCGGGGCGGCGGCCGGTTGCTGTGGGGTCAAGGCGTCTCTCCGTCCGCGCGGACCGGACCGGCGGCACCGGGGCCACGCGGCGCGGCCCCTGCTTCCGCCTCGGTGCGAGCGCCGGATTCGGCGGTGAAGACCGCGCGGTAGGCGGGGTCCGACCAGAGGTCGTCGTGGCGGCCGACGGCGCGGACGGAGCCGTTCTCCAGCCAGACCACGCGGTCGGCGGAGGCCGCGGAGGAGACGCGGTGGGCGACGACGAGCCGGGTGCCGGTGCCCGCGCGGGCGGCGAGGGCGCGCTGGATGTGGGCCTCGGTCACGGTGTCGAGGCTGGAGGTGGCGTCGTCGAGGATCAGCAGCCGGCCGGCGTGGGCGAAGGCGCGGGCGAGGCCGAGGCGCTGGTACTCGCCGCCGGAGAGCGGGGCGTGCTCCAGCGGGGTGCGGTATCCGAGCGGGAGCAGGGCGACGAAGCCGTCGGCGCGGGCGGCGCGGGCCGCCGCGCGGACCTCGGCGGCGGAGGGGGTGCGCGCGCCGAAGGCGATCGTGTCCTCGACGGTGGTGCCGAGCAGCGCGGGCCGGGCGAAGGCGAAGGCGATCTCCTCGCGGAGCCGTGCCGGGTCGACGCCGTCCAGCTCCACCCCGTCCAGGGTCACGGTCCCCGCGTCGGGGTCGGTGAGCCGGCCCGCGACGGCCGCCAGCTCGGACTTGCCGGAGCCGGAGCGTCCGACGACCGCCATCGAGGTGCCGCCGGGCACGGTGAGGCGGACCGCGCGGAGCACCGGCCGCCCGTCCCGTACGAGGTCGACGTCGTGCAGCCGCACCGTGCCGGGGCCGCCGGGCGGCAGGGCGAGCGAGCGGTGGGGCACCGGCGGGAGGCCGAGCAGCGGGCTCAGCCTGCGGGCTGCGGTGCGGCCCCGGGAGATCGCGGCGAGCGCGCCGGTGAGCGAGCCGAGGCCCACGGAGAGCACGGCGTAGCGGGAGACGGCGAACAGATCGCCGACGCTGATCGCGCCGGAGGACATCCGCAGACCGGCGACGGCCAGCACCAGGACGGTGAGCAGGGGCAGCAGCACGGCGCTGCCGCCGACGGCCCGGCCGTGGACGTCCCAGGTGCGGCGGCCGTGGGCGGCGAGCGCGGCGAGGGGTTCGATGATCCGGGCGTGTTCGCGGGTGGCGGTGTGGGCCGCTCGTACGGTGGCGATCCCGTCGAGCGTCTCGGTCAGCCGGGTGGCGATCAGGGCCTGTTCGCGCTGGTAGTCGGCGGAGACGTCGGCGGTGCGGCGGACGAGGGTGCGCAGCAGGAGGATGAAGGCGGGGGCGCCGAGAAGGAGGGCGAGGGCCGAGAAGGGGTCGATGAGCAGCAGTCCGACGACTCCGCCGAGCGGGAGCAGGACGACGGAGGCGGCGTTCGCGGTGGTGACCGGGACGGCGGCGGCCTCGGCGGCGTTGGCGGTGAGCCGGGTGGTGAGGTCGCCGGGGGCGATCGCGCCGCCGTGGCGGGGTTCGGCCCGGACGAGGCGGTCCATGACCGCGGTGCGCAGCCGGGCGGTGAGATGCGCGGTGGTGGTGCCGCCGAGGAGGGCGACGAGCGCGTCCAGGACGACTTCGGCGGCGGTGAGCGCGGCGCACAGCAGCAGTCCGGTCCAGGGGATCCGGCCGCTCGCGAGGAGTTCGTCGACGGTGTGGCCGAGGGCCGCGGGCAGGGCGAGGGCGGCGAGGGCCGCTCCGGTGGAGCAGATGACGACGGCGGCGAGGGAGAGCCGCCCGGCGCCCGGCGGCCGGAGAACCGTCGCCTGTGGCGGGGAGGACTTCGCCACGGGCCGACTGCTCGTCACACTCACGGTCCTTCCGGTATCGGCCGGGCGCGGGCCGGCGGGGCCGGCCCCGGGCGAAGTGCCCGGGTGCCGGCCGGTGGGCCGAGGGGTCTCCGGTGCGGTTGTTCACCGGTCAGACACTCGGCCGTGGTGTCACGGGGTGCAGAGAACGACGCTCAGCGAGCTGTGCTCACAGACGAGCAGGCTGACCTGGCTGCCGTGCTCCACGTCGCCGAAGGCGTCCTCGGCGGGGGTCTCCAGGGCCTGAAGGTCGAGAAGAGCCATGATGAATTCCTTTCGTGGGGACGTATTTTTCTCATTGGTGCGCGGCCCCTGGCTGGGGCCGGGTCTGGGGGCTCTCGCGGGGCGAGAGGAACGGCAGGGCGGCCCGGTCGGGCCGGTGCACGCTGCCGAGGGCGAGCAGACATCCGGCGGTGCCGGTGGCCAGGTCCATGGACCGGCGCATCAGCTGCTCTCCGGGGAAGGCCAGTTCACCCGCGTACGGGGTGGCCTGGCGGCCGAGGAGTCCGGTGTGGCGGTCGATGGCGCGCCGCCGTTCGCCGGGGTCGCCGAGGGGGGTGCGGACCAGGTGGAGGATGAGTCCGGCCACCCCTCGGAAGATTCCCGGCTGGACGTAGAAGGCCGAGCGGAGACCGGGTTCGATCTGCCGGCGCGCGGCTTCGAAGGCGTCGTCCCGGCGGTGGGCGAGATAGTCGTCGAGCACCGCGGCCAGCCCGGCGCTGCCGCCGCCGAGGTAGGGCATGAGCCGTTTGCCGTCGACGACCATCAGCGCGCCGTCCTGGCCGGCCTTGCAGCGGGCCAGATCGCGCCGGAGCGCGGTGGCGGCGAGGTCGAGGAGGGCGGGGTCGCCGGTCCTCTCGTAGCGGCGTACGAAGAGGAGGGCGAGGCCGGTCGCGCCGTGCAGCAGCCCGGTGCGGGCGGACGGCGGACCGGAGACCAGGGCGCGGGCGGCGAGCGCGGTGCAGCGGTCGGCGGCCCGGCGCAGGGCGGTGGCCTCCGCTCCGGTGGCGGAGCCGGCCAGGTCGTCGAGGGCGAGGGCGATGCCCGCGTGGCCGCCGTGCAGATCGGGGGTGAGGCCCTCCAGCGGCTGGCGGGCGACCAGCCGGGCGGTCTCGGCGGCCTGCTCGTGGTGGCCGAGGCGGTCGAGGGTCCAGGCGATCCCGGCGAGGCCGTCGTAGAAGCCGACGGGGGTGCCGGAGGCGGGTTCCTTGACCTTGTCCAGGAGCCATTCGACGGCTTCGGGGCAGGGGGGCGCGCCGGTCCGGTGGAGGGCGTAGAGCACTCCGGCCGCGCCGTGGGCGAAGGACTGGCCGCCGGCCGGGGAGGCGAACTGGGCGATGTCGCCGGGGAAGCAGCGGTCCTCGCGCTCGGGGGTGAGGGAGGCGGTGATGGCGCGGGCCATGGAGTCGCGGCTGAGGGGCCACTCCCCGGGCTCGGGCGGCTCCGGCGCGGCGGCCGACGGCGCGGCGGCCGGGCGGTCCACGCCCCGGGCCCCGGTACGGGCCGGAGCAGGCCCGGCGTCCTCGTACACGGGCTCGCGCAGGATCTCCGTCACCGCCGGGCGGAGTTCCTCCTCGGTCACCGGGAAGACGCGGGCGATCTCGCGTGCCAGCCGGGCGGCGACGCCCCGGTCGATGGCGAGGAGCGTGGTCAGGGGGAGCAGCAGGGCGAGGCGCAGACAGGCGAGGGCGTAGCGGTCGATGTCGGTCCCCCGGTGGTCGCGCGGGGCGACGAACGCGGGGTTGGCGACGACCTGGCGGCGGTTCTCCTCGGCCGGGAAGGCGGCCTCGAAGTCCAGGAGCGTGATCCGCGACTCGTCCTCGGAGACCATGACATTGCTCATGTGGAGATCGCTGATGACGACGCCGCGCTCGTGGACGGCGCTCACCGCGCGCTCCACCCGGGCGTGCGTGCCGGCCGCCCAGGCGGCGTGCTCGGCGAGCCGCTCGGCGTCCGGGGAGGCGGAGGAGAGCGGGAAGCGGCGGGCGAAGACGGTGTTGAGGGTGGTGCCGGGCACATGCTCCAGCACCAGGAAGTGATGGCCGCCGAGCTCGAAGCCGTCGAGCACCGCGGGGACGCAGTCGAGTCCGGCGAGCTTCTCCAGCGCGGTGCGCTCGCGCTCCAGCCGGGCGACCGCGTCGGCCCCGTCGGCGGCGAGGCCGGCGTGCGGCCGGGCCTCCTTGAGGACGACGGTCCGCCCGGTGCGGGTGTCGCGGGCCCGGTAGACGCCGCCGCCGTTGGAGAAGTGCAGCGCGCCCTGGATCTCGTAGGGCATGCCGTCCATGCCGACGGCCTGCCGGGCCTCCAGATGGGGCCGGAGGATCTCTGGGGGCGTCACCCAGTCGGGGATGCTCAGCGAGGGGCCGCGCGGATCGGGTACGAGGGTGCCCGTCGGGTCGGCGATGGCGGGGACCAGCCGGCCGTCCGGGCCGGGACAGTAGCGGGCGGCGAAGGCTCCGTACCGTACGTGCACCGGTCCGTCGCCGCAGCGCAGATCGCTGAGGATGTACGGGCCGTGCTCGCCGTCCAGCAGGGCGGTCAGCTCCGCGCAGAGCTCGGGGAACATCTCCTCGGAGTGCGGGTAGACCGTGATGAACTTGCCGCTGCCGGCGCGGTCCGCGTATTTGGCGTTGCGCAGCAGGAGCAGGCCGGGGCCGGGGATGAACTTGAGCGGGATCCGCCGGGGGAGGCAGTGGTCCAGCACCCGGCGCAGAATCGATTCCGCGTTGTCGAGGGCGGCCGCGATGTGGATCTTCCAGCCCTGCTGGGGCAGGGTGAGCCCGCTCGGGGTGAGGGAGAGCCAGTCGCCCCGGCGGGAGGTCTCCCAGCCTTCGGGGGCCGGGGTGCGGGCCGCGGCGTAGAACGACTCCTCGGCGGCGACGCCGCCCCGGTCGCGGTGCGGCGCGTCGTAGAAGTCCCGGTCCGTCTGGCAGTACGCGGCGTACTCCGGGTTCACCCCGTACCCCTCTCAGGTCGGCTCCGGTTGTCCTGGTGAGAGGAAGCTTTCACACCGGTCCGGGGGGCTGACAGTCATCGCTGTCATGACTCCGGTGTACGGCCGGACATGCGGAACGCATGCCTCCCGCACGCCCGCGCGCAGCGTTCGGGCATGCGGAACGCACATCCGCGGGGAGCGCCGCCGCGCGGATCGCACCGGCGGTGGACGGCCGCCGCGCGCCCGGAGCCCCCTCAGTGTGGTTGGCGGTGATGCCGAGACGTCTCCCGTGCCGCGCCGGCCGGGGCCCGAGCGTGGGCCCGCGGCCCGCGGAGGCTTTCGCGGTCACGCGTCGGGCCGCTTCTCTCGTCCAGCGCGGTCAGGAGACGGCCTTGTCGAGGACGTCGGCGAGTTCGGTGGGTGTGGACAGCATCGGCCAGTGCCCGGTGGGCAGGTCGAAGCGCCGCCACGGCGGCTGGTTCAGATACGCCAGCATCGGTGTCCCGGCGTCCAGCAGGCCCGTGAAGTCATGACAGGCGATCAGGACACGGTCCACACCGGCCCCGGGCTCGGCCGGGCCGGCGAGGCGCTGGGTGTAGGTGCCGAACGGGTGAGGGGTGGCACGCGAGCACAGCGCGTCCCGCTGTCCCTCACCGAGCCCGTCGAGGCTTCCGGACAGACCCAGGACCTCGAACGGCGGCATCGGCAGCCGCCACCCGTCGCCGGAGGCGGAGACCTGCCGGTTCAGCCGGTCCGCCGCCTCCGGCGGCATGAGGTCGAGCATGCGCATGCCCGCGGTGAACGGGGCGCTGTCCACGTAGATCACGCGCTCCAGCCGGTCGCCGAGACGCCCGGCCGCCCCGGTGACCGGGGCGGCCCCGTAGCTGTGGGCGACCAGCGTGACGCCGCGCAGACCGTTCTCCTCGATGAAGCCGGTGATGTCCGCGATGTGCGTGTTCAGGTCCGTCTCGGGTCCGCCCCTGCCCGCCTGCTCGGCCAGGCCCGTCAGCGTGAGCGGCAGCGCCGTGTGGCCGTTCTCCCGCAGAGTGCGGGCGGTGTCTTCCCAGGCCCACGCGCCGAGCCAGGCGCCGGGAACGAGTACGAAGGTGGCCATGCGATCTCCCTGATGTGAGGTGCTGTCGGGAGCGTAGAGTTGATACAGGACATTTTCCGCCCTGAAATGCCGAGTGATCCATGTCGCATCCCCTCACCCGTGTGCTGACCCTGCTGGAACTCCTCCAGTCCCACGCCCGACTCACCGGGGCGGAGTTGGCGGACCGTCTGGACACCGACGTCCGCACGGTGCGCCGGTACATGTCCCACCTGCGGGAACTGGGCATCCCCGTGGAAGCCGAACGCGGACGCCACGGCGGCTACCGACTGGCCCGCGGCTACCGGATGCCACCCCTGGTCCTCACCAACGACGAGGCCCTCGCCGTCGTCCTGGGGCTGCTCGCCGCGGAACGCCTGGGCATGAGCACGGCCGCACCGGCCAGTGCCGGTGCCCTGGCCAAAATCGAGAGGGTGCTCCCGCACGCCACGCGCGAACCGCTCGCCGCCATGCGGGAGGCCCTCTCGTTCACCGCCAACGCCGTGATCGGGCAGGCACCCGGGACCGGCGTCCTGCTGGCCCTGGCCCAGGCCTCCCGCGCCGGCACGACCGTCGGCATCAGCCACCGGTCCTGGCGGCAGGAGCAGACCGAACGCGACATCGACCCCTACGGCGTCGTCTTCCACACCGGCCGCTGGTACGCCGTCGGCCACGACCACCTCCGCGACAGCCTGCGGACCTTCCGCATCGACCGCATCGCCTCCGTCACCCCCCGAGCCGACGGCTTCACCGCACCCGACGGCTTCGATCCCGTCGCCCATCTGACCTCCACCCTGGCCCAGGGCCCCTACCGCTGGCAGGTCGAGGTGACGGTCCACGGCCCCCTCGACGAGATCGCCCGCCGACTGCCCCGATCGGCGGTCACCCTCACCGCCCAGCCCGCCGGCGTCCTCATGCACGCACGAGCGGACCGGCTGGACGGCATGGCACACCTGCTCGCCTCCCTGGAATGGCCCTTCACCATCCACCACCCCGACGAACTGCGACAGGCCCTCAAGAACCTCGCCGCCCGGCTCACCGCAGCCGCTGAACGGCGACCGGAAGAACCGCCGCGGTAAAGGGCCGGACGCCACCCCGCCGCACCCCGCCGCACATCGCCAAACGTCGCCGCATGTCGCCGCATGTCGCCGCACGTGAATCCGGCGCAGATCAGGGCTTGAAGATCATCCCGTCGCCCCTTGGCGCGCACCCCGGTCACACCCCAACAGCGGTCCGGTGGACGGAGGGTCGCCATGGTCACAGCTCCGCCGCACCCTCAGAAATCAATCCTTAGGTTAGGCTAAGCTAAGTTCCTGTCGGGCGGGGTGACAGTCACCGCGTGTCACCAGCGATCGAAAGAGAAGATTCCCGAGATGACCTTCGGCGTGGCTGTTGCGGGCGCGAGTGGTTACGCCGGAGGTGAGATTCTGCGACTGCTGGCGGCCCACCCCGAGGTGGAGATCGGCACCCTGACCGCCCACAGCAGCGCGGGCCGCCCCCTGAGCGAAGTGCAGCCCCAACTGGGTTCCCTCCACAACCGCTTGCTCGTGGAGACCTCCGCGGATTCGCTGGCCGGGCACGATGTCGTGTTCCTCGCGCTGCCCCACGGGCAGTCGGCGGAGCTGGCCGGGCGGCTCGGCGACTCCACCCTGGTGGTGGACTGCGGCGCGGACTTCCGGCTGCGGTCCCCGGCGGCCTGGGAGACCTTCTACGGCTCGCCGCACGCCGGCGTCTGGCCGTACGGGCTCCCCGAACTCCCCGGCTGCCGCGAGGCCTTGCGGAACACCCGCCGGATCGCCGTGCCCGGCTGCTACCCGACCGCCGTGACGCTCGCGCTCTTCCCCGCGTTCGCCGCCGGGCTGCTGGAGCCCGAGGCGGTGATCGTCGCCGCGAGCGGCACATCGGGCGCGGGCCGCGCCGCCAGGACCCGGCTGCTCGGCTCCGAGGTGATGGGCTCGATGAGCCCCTACGGAGTCGGCGGCGGCCACCGGCACACCCCCGAGCTGGTCCAGAACCTCTCGGCGGCGGCGGGCGAGGCGGTGACCGTCTCCTTCACGCCGACCCTCGCGCCGATGCCCCGGGGCATCCTCGCCACCTGCTCGGCACGGGTGCGGGAGGGGGTCCACGAGGTGCGCGCCGCCTATGAGAAGGCCTTCGCCGACGAGCCGTTCGTCCGGCTGCTCCCCGAGGGGCGGTGGCCCTCGACCTCGGCCGTACTCGGCTCCAACACCGCCCAGGTGCAGATGGCCCTGGACGAGGGCGCCCGGCGGCTCGTCGCCGTGAGCGCGATCGACAACCTCACCAAGGGCACCGCGGGCGGTGCCGTGCAGAGCATGAACATCGCCCTGGGGCTGCCGGAGACCCTGGGACTTCCCATGAATGGAGTGGCCCCGTGAGTGTCACCGCTGCCCAGGGATTCCTCGCGAGCGGCGTCGCCGCCGGGATCAAGGAGTCCGGAGCCCCGGACGTCGCGCTGGTGGTGAACACCGGGCCGTCGCGGGCGGCGGCCGGGGTGTTCACCTCCAACCGGGTCCAGGCCGCCCCGGTGCGCTGGTCGCGCCGGGTGCTGGCGGACGGCCTGCTCTCCGCCGTCGTCCTCAACTCCGGCGGCGCGAACGCCTGCACCGGGCGCGCCGGGCACGAGGACACCCGGCGGACCGCCGAGCTGACCGCCGAGGCGCTCGACGTCGACACCGACCGGGTGGCCGTCTGCTCCACCGGCCTGATCGGGACACGGCTGCCGATGGACCGGCTCGCCGCGGGCGTCACCGAGGCCGCGGGACGGCTCACGCCGGACGGCGGCCAGGAGGCGGCCGTCGCCGTCATGACCACCGACTCGGTGCCGAAGACCGCAGCGGTCACCGCCGGGGGCTGGACCGTCGGCGGCATGGCCAAGGGCGCGGGCATGCTCGCCCCCGGCCTCGCCACCATGCTGGTGGTGCTCACCACCGACGCCGACGTCGACGCCGCCGCGCTGGACACGGCGCTGCGGGACGCGGTCCGCACCACCTTCGACCGGGTCGACTCCGACGGCTGCATGTCCACCAACGACACCGTGCTGCTGCTCGCCTCCGCCTCCTCGGGCCTCGTCCCGGAGCCGGAGACCTTCGCCCAGGCGGTCCACACCGTCTGTCTCGACCTGGCACGCCAGCTCGTCGCCGACGCCGAGGGCGCGTCCAAGGAGATGGAGGTCGAGGTCGTCGGCGCGGCCTCCGAGCGGGACGCGGTCACCGTGGGCCGGTCGGTCGCCAGGAACAACCTCCTCAAGTGCGCCCTGCACGGCGAGGACCCCAACTGGGGCCGGGTGCTCTCGGCCGTCGGCACCACGGACGCCGTCTTCGACCCCGACCGGCTCGACGTGGCGATCAACGGGGTGTGGGTGTGCCGGGACGGCGCGCCCGGCGAGGCCAGGGAGAAGGTCGATCTGTCCGGCCGTCAGATCACCCTCACCATCGATCTGCGGGCCGGCCGGGAGTCCGCCGTGATCTGGACCAACGACCTGACGGCCGAGTACGTCCACGAGAACAGCGCGTACAGCTCGTGAGCGCCCCGGGCCCGCTCCCGGCCGACCCGGCCAAGCCCGCCTCCCGCGCCCCCGGCAGCCGCGACCGGGGACCGGGGGCGCGGGACCGCGCGCGTACGGTGATCGAGGCGCTGCCCTGGCTGGAGACCTTCCGCGACCGGGTCGTCGTCATCAAGTTCGGCGGCAACGCGATGGTGGACGAGGAGCTGAAGGCGGCCTTCGCCCAGGACGTCGTCTCCCTGCGGTACGCGGGGCTGCGCCCGGTCGTCGTCCACGGCGGCGGCCCGCAGATCAGCTCCCTGCTGGGCCGGCTCGATCTGGAGGTCCGCTTCGCGGCGGGCCTGCGGGTCACCACCCCCGAGATCATGGACGTCGTACGGATGGTCCTCGCGGGCCAGGTGCAGCGCGAGATCGTCGGACTGATCAACGCCCACGGCCCGTTCGCCGTCGGGCTCACCGGCGAGGACGCGCACACCATGACCGCGGTGCGCCGCCCGGCGTGGGTGGACGGCGAACCGGTGGACATCGGGCTGGTCGGCGAGGTGGTCCGGGTCGACCCGGGCACCCTGCGGGCGCTGCTCGACGGGGGCCGCATCCCGGTGGTCTCGCCCGTGGCACGCGGCGAGGACGGCCAGATCTACAACATCAACGCCGATCTGGCCGCCGCCGCGCTGGCGATCGCGCTCGACGCGGAGAAGCTGGTGATGCTCACCGACGTCGAGGGGCTGTACGCCGACTGGCCGCACAGCACCGAGATCATCGAGCGGCTGACGGCGAGCGAGCTGGAGAAGCTGCTGCCGGGGCTCGCCAGCGGGATGGTCCCCAAGATGGAGGGCTGTCTGCGCGCGGTGCGCGACGGCGGCGTCCGCATGGCCCATGTGCTCGACGGCCGGGTGCCGCACTCCCTGCTGCTCGAAGTCTTCACCGACGACCGCACCGGCACGACGGTGGTGCCCGACCCCCGGGACCAGGGCCGCTCGAACACCGGCTCCCCCGCATCAGAGGACGGCAGATGACGACCACCGCACACCCCGCGCCCGCCGACGACGCCGTCGCCCGGCGCGGCGGCACCGCCGATCTGACCGACCGCTGGCGGGCCGTGATGATGGACAACTACGGCACTCCCCCGCTGGCGCTGGTGAGGGGCGAGGGCCGCACCGTGTGGGACGCCGACGGGACCGCCTATCTCGACCTCGTCGGCGGCATCGCGGTCAACGCCCTGGGCCACGCCCACCCCGCCGTCGTCGGCGCGGTGAGCGAGCAGATCGCCCGGCTCGGCCATGTCTCCAATCTGTACGCGGCCGAGCCGCCGGTCGCCCTCGCCGAACGGCTGCTGCGGCTCTCGGGCGGCCGGAGCGGCCGGGTCCTCTTCGCCAACTCCGGCGCGGAGGCCAACGAGGCCGCCTTCAAGATCGCCCGCCGTACCGGCCGGAGGCGGATCGTCGCCGCCGCCGAAGGCTTCCACGGGCGCACCATGGGCGCGCTGGCCCTGACCGGCCAGCCGGCCAAGCGGGACCCGTTCCTGCCGCTGCCCGGCGAGGTGGTCCATGTTCCCTTCGGCGACCCGGCCGCGCTGCGGGAGGCCGTCACCGAGGAGACGGCGGCGGTGCTGCTCGAACCGATCCAGGGCGAGGCCGGGGTGATACCGGCCCGGCCGGGCTATCTCCGGGCGGCCCGGGAGATCACCCGCGAGGCCGGCGCGCTGCTGATGCTGGACGAGATCCAGACCGGGATCGGCCGCACCGGCCACTGGTTCGCCCACCAGTCGGACCCGCTGATCGTCCCCGACGTGGTGACCCTCGCCAAGGGGCTCGGCGGCGGACTGCCGATCGGCGCGGTGCTCGCCTTCGGGGCCGCGGGCGAGCTGCTCACCCCCGGCCAGCACGGCTCCACCTTCGGCGGCAACCCCGTGGCCTGCGCCGCCGCGCTCGCGGTCCTCGACACCATCGAGGCCGACGGTCTGCTCGACCATGTCCGGCGGGTCGGCGAGCGGCTGCGGCGCTCCGTCCTCGCGGTGGACCACCCCCGGGTGCGCCAGGTGCGGGGCACCGGACTCCTCCTCGGCATCGCGCTCACCGAACCGGTGGCCGCCCGGGCCGCGCTCGCCGCCCAGCACGCCGGCTTCCTGGTCAACGCGACCGGCCCGGACCTGCTGCGCCTCGCGCCCGCGCTGACCCTCACCGCCCAGGAGGCCGACGCGTTCGTCGCGGCGCTGCCCGAGATCCTCGGCACCCCCGGCTGACGCCGCCGTACCCGACGGACCCCCACACCGCCCGCCGGCTCATCACCCCCGAGCCGGCCCCCACCCAGTAAGGACGAGCATGTCGGCAGGGCACGCGAGCACCGCACAGCAGGAGACCACCCCCACCCAGGACCTGGTGGGCATAGGCTTCGGCCCGGCCAATCTCGCACTGGCCATAGCCATCGCGGAGCACAACGGGGAGTGCGCCCCCGGGCAGACGATCGCCTCGGCGTTCGTGGAGCGCCAGGGCGACTTCGGCTGGCACCAGGGCATGCTGCTGGAGGGCGCGACCATGCAGGTGTCGTTCCTCAAGGACCTCGCCACCATGCGCGACCCGGGCAGCCGCTTCACCTTCCTGCGCTACCTCCACGAGCGGGGCAGGCTCGCCGACTTCATCAACCAGAAGAGCTTCTTCCCCACCCGGGTCGAGTTCCACGACTATCTGCGCTGGTGCGCGGCGTCCTTCACGGACCGGGTGTCCTACGGGCGGGAGGCGGTCGCCGTCCGCCCCGTCGAGCGCGACGGACCGGTGGAGAGCTTCGACGTGCTCAGCCGCCCGGCGGACGGCGAGGGCGGCCCGGACCGGGTGGTGCGCGCCCGCAATGTGGTCCTGGGCACCGGGCTGCGGCCCCGGCTCCCGCAGGGCGTCACCGCGGGCGAACACGTCTGGCACAACCGCGATCTGCTCTTCCGCGCCCCCGCGCTGAAGAAGCGGCCCCACCGCAGATTCACCGTCGTGGGCGCGGGCCAGTCGGCGGCCGAGACCGCCGACTATCTTCACCGCACCTTCCCCGACGCGGAGATCTGCGCCGTCTTCACCCGCTACGGCTACAGCCCGGCCGACGACAGCCCCTTCGCCAACCGGATCTTCGACCCCTCGGCCGTGGACGACTTCTACGACGCCCCCGAGGACGTCAAGCAGGCGCTGCTCGGCTACCACGGCAACACCAACTACTCGGTGGTCGACGGCGACCTCATCGAACAGCTCTACCGCACGGTCTACCAGGAGAAGGTCGCGGGCGCGCGGCGGCTGCGGATCCTCAACACCTGCGAGCTGACCGGCGTCGAGGAACTGCCCGACGGAGCACGGGCGGTGGTGCGCTCCCTCACCACCAAGGAGCTGATCACCCTGGACTCCGACGCGGTGGTGCTGGCCACCGGCTACCGCCCCTGCGACCCGCGCGAGCTGCTCGGGCCGCTCGCCGACGAGTGCCTCACCGACGGGCAGGGCCGGCTGCGCATCGACCGGGACCACCGGGTGCGGATGTCGGACCGGGTGCGCGGCGGCGTCTATCTCCAGGGCGCGGGCACCGAACACACCCACGGCATCACCTCCTCGCTGCTCTCCACGCTCGCCGTGCGCTCCGGCGAGATCCGCGACTCGCTGCTGCTGCGCCGCGCCGGGAGCGACGAGCTGGACCGGCTGGACGCGGACCTCGGCGAGGCCGCGGGCAGCGTCGCCGCGCACAGCGGCTGAGGGCGGCCGGGACGATGTCGGAGACGACCCTCCGGAACCCCGCGCCGGCCGGCGCGGAGCCCCTCGAACTCACCGAGGCCCAGGCCGAGGTGCTCGCCGCCCAGCGCGCCGCCCCCGGCAACGCGGCCCACAATGTGGGCCAGTACATCGAGCTGACCGGCCCGCTCGACGTCGCCGCGCTGGAGGGAGCCCTGCGCCACACCCTCGCCGAAGCGGCCGGACTGCACTTCCGGGTACGGGAGAGCGGGGGCCGGCTCGGCCAGGAGCCGGCCGGCTTCGACGCGGGGAACTGGCGGCTGCCCCGGCTCGACACCTCGGGCGCGGGCGATCCCACGGCCGCCGCCGTGGAGCTGGTGCGCGAGCAGCTCGCCTGCCCGCCCCGGCTGGATCTGCTGTTCGCGCCCCCCGGCCCGGCGGCGGGCCGCGCCGCGCCCTCGCTCACCGGGGCCGTCCTGGTGACCGTGGGACCCCGGCGGCATCTGCTCTTCCAGTACTTCCACCAGCTCGCCGTCGACGGCTACGGCCTCTCCCTGCTCACCCGCCGCATCGCCGAGGTCTACACCGCCCGCGTGCGCGGCACCGCGCCACCCGAATCGCCGTTCGAACCCGTCGCCGCCCTGGTGGCGGCGGAGCGCGGTTACCGTGACTCGGCGCGGCAGACGGCCGACCGCGCCCACTGGGCGGCCCGTTACGCCGACGGCCCGCCCGCCGCCTCCTTCGCGGCGGGCTCCGCGCCCGCGTCCGACACCGCGCTGCGCCACACGGTGGTGCTCGACCGCCGGGCGGGCGCGGCGGTCGCCGAGGCGGCCCGGGCCGCCCGGGTCACCTGGGCGGAGGCCGTCGGCGCGGCGCTCGCCGTGCAGCTGCACCGGCACACCGGGACCCCGGAACCGGTGCTGGCGATGCATGTGATGGCGCGCACCGGCCCGGGGACGCTCCGGGTGCCGGGCATGGCCCTGAACACCCTGCCCGTACGGCTGCCGCTGACGGGCCGTGACACCTTCGGCGAGGTGCTGGAGCGGACCGGCCGGGAGTTCGCCGCCGTCCGCGCCCATCAGCGGTTCCGGGGCGCCCGGATCGCCCATGAGCTGTGGCCGGGGCTGCGGGACGGGAACCGGCCGGGACCGGCCCGGCTGCCGGGGCCGCTGCTCAATCTGCGGCCCTTCGACACCGAGCTGGACTTCGCGGGGACACCCGGCCATGTGGTCACCCTCGCCTCGGGCCCGGTGGACGATCTCTCGCTCTCCGCCGTCCGCCACCCCGACGGGCGGCTGAGGCTCGACTTCGACGCCAACCCGGCGCTGTACGGCGTACCGGCGCTCGCCTCTCACGCGGTGCGGTACACGGATCTGCTGCGGCGGCTGTGCGCCGGGCCCGGCCGGCCGCTGTCCGGCTTCCCGCTGCTGGACGAGGAGCGGATCGCGGTCGCCCTGGAGGCCGCCGAGCCCGCGCCCCGGGCGGGGGACGGCACCGCCTCCCGGGGGGAGGAGGAGGGCCCGCTGCCACTGCTGCCCTCCGCGCACCGGCTGCGGGAGGCGGGCGGGCCGGTGGCACGGCTCCAGGAGTCCCTGCTGCTGACGGTGGGGCCCGGCCTCGCCGCCGGGCCGCTGCGCCGGGCGCTGGCGCGCCTGGCCCGGGAGCAGCCCGCGCTGCGGCTGCGGCTGCACCGGACGGCGGGGGTCTGGGCGACGGAGATCCTGCCGTCGGCCGCGGCTCCGGCCGTGGTGGACCCGTCCACCCTGCGCCGGGTGGACGTCCGGGGCCTCGGCGGCGAGGAGTTGGTCTCCGCCGTCGCGGGCCGGGCCCGCGCGGCGGCGGCGGAGCTGGACCCCTGCTCGGGGACCGTGCTGCGCGCGGTCTGGTTCGACGCGGGCCCGGACGCACCCGGCCGGCTGCTGCTCACCGGCCACCGGCTGGCCGTGGACGACGCCTCCTGGCCGCTGATCGCCGAGCGGCTGGCGGCGGTCGCCGCCGCGCTCTCCCAGGGGCACGAGCCGCCGGAGGAGCGTTCGGGCGGCGGGCTGCGGAGCTGGGCCTCGCACCTGTCCGAGCAGGCCCAGGAGCCGGGCCGGATCGCGGAACTGCCGTACTGGCGCGAGCTGCTCGCCCCCGCCGCCGGCGGGGGGCCGGCAGCCGCGCCGGACGAGGCCGGGGTCCTCGACCACACCGTCGAGTCCGCGCTGCCGGCCGGCGTCGAACCCGCCCTGCTGGACCGGGCGGTGCTCGGCGCGCTGGCGCTGGCGGCGCGGGAGGAGCCGAGACTGCGCCCGGACGGCGGCGAGCTGCTGGCCGAGGTGGAGCTGCCCTCCGTGCTCCGGCCGGAGCGAACGGTCGGCGCGCTGACGCCCGTCCATCCGGTACGGGTCGCCCCGGCCGGGCCGAGGACGGCCCGGGGGGCGGCGCGGGCCGCCGCCGTGCCGGACCACGGCCGGGGGCACGAGCAGCTGCGCCATCTGCATCCGCAGGCGGGGCCGGTGCTCGCCGCGGGCGCGCGTCCCGCCGTGCGCTACACACGCGGCGAATCCTCCCGCCACTGGGCGGAAGCGCCCGGCTGGGGCCTCGCGCCGGGTCCCGAGCGGGCGGCGCTGCGGGCGGCGCTGGCCGAGCTGCCCGGTGCGGAGCCGCCGGTGCGCGGTGCGCTCGAACTGAGCGTGCCGGCAGTTGATCCGGGCGGAGCGGTTCTGCGCTGGCGCTGGGCGGGCAGGCTGTTCACCGGTGAGGAGGCCCTGCGCCTCACCACGCGTATCACCATGACGATCACGACCCTTGTGACCGGAAACGACATATCTGAGGAGACATCATCATGACCGCCACCAACCCCTTCGAGGACGACGACGCCCAGTACTACGTGCTGGTCAACGACGAGAACCAGCACTCGCTGTGGCCGGTGTTCGCCGAGGTCCCCGCGGGCTGGACCGTGGTGCACGGCGAGGACTCGCGGCAGGCCTGCGCGGAGTACGTCGAGACGCACTGGACCGACATGCGCCCGGCGAGTCTGATCGCCAAGTCCTGAGCCGAACGCCGAGGGCCGGACCGGGGAATCCGGTCCGGCCCCCGGCGTTCTTCCCGGATTCCTCAGAGGGTGCGGGCGAGCACCCGGGAGCCGCGCCGGGGGTCGAGGGCGCTCGCCCAGGACGCGGGCGCGAGACCGGCGGCGGCGGGGGTGAACCCGTGTCTCAGGAACAGCTCCCCGCCGCCCCCGGTGGCCGTGAACACCGCCCGCAGCGAGCGCTCGGACGCCCGCGCCAGGGCGGCCCTCAGCAGCGCGGAGCCGACGCCCCGGCCCTGGCTGCCGGGCGCGACGCAGAAGTTGTAGAGAACCCCGCCGGGGCCACTCGGCTCGTCGGGGTTGATCCGCAGGCCCAGACAGCCGGCGAGGGTCCCGTCGGCCCGCTCCACGACGAGGAAGTCGGCCGCGTCGGCGGCGTAGAGGGCGAGCGGGCGCTCGCGGAGCGCGCCGCAGCGGAAGAAGAGCCGGGAGAGCCCGTGGAGGGCCTCGGCGTCAGCGGCGCGGGCCCGGCGGACCGTCGGGCGCGGGGGGCCCGGGACGGCGGCGGAGCGCGGCGGCATGACGGAACGGGGCAGGGCCGTGGTCAATGGGTTCCCTCTCCTCGGTCCCACCGGGTGCGGGGTGCGCCGAGCGCACGGGGCACCGCCGAGCACGACCGCAATACTTAGGCAAGGCTTGCCTTATCAAGGGCTACAGTACGACACGACGCCCTCCGCCCCACCACGGGGGCGGCCGAGGGAAGTTGACCGAAACGGGCGGTTCCGGACTCACGGCCCTCTCCGGCTTGACGCGGGGCGATCCCAGATAGTTAGGTGAGCCTTACCTAATCTCCGCCGACGGGTCGCGGAGTCCCGTCAGAGAGAGGACACGGACGATGGCCGAAACGGCCCAGGAGCCGTCCGCACCGGACGCATCGCCCCACGGCACCTTCGCGCTGGAGCGGCTCGTCCGCGACGTGGCCGAGATGCTCTACGTCGAGACCGAGGACGTCGATGTGGCGGAGAGCCTCCTCGACCAGGGCCTGGACTCGATCCGGCTGATGACCCTGGTCGAGAACTGGCGTACCGACGGCGCACGGATCAGCTTCGTCGAACTGGCCGAGCGGCCCACCCTCAAGGAGTGGGCCGAACTGCTGAACGCCCGGGTCTGACAGCGCACCCGCCGACGGGGCCACCGCCCCGAACCGCCCCCGGCGGCCGTCGGGTGCATGAAATTCAACGAAGGAAGAGACTCATGGGCGAGAGGCTGCGGGCCGAGGGCCTGACCCTGGCCTACGACCGGCGCGTCGTGGCCGAGCACCTCGGCATCGGCATCCCCGACGGATCGCTGACAGTGATCGTCGGACCCAATGCCTGCGGCAAGTCCACCCTGCTGCACGCCCTGGCCCGGATCATCAAGCCCCAGGCGGGGGCGATCGTCCTCGACGGCCGCCCCATCGCCTCGATGTCCCCCAAGGCGCTCGCCCAGCAGCTGGGTCTGCTGCCCCAGTCGCCCACCACCCCCGACGGCATCACCGTCGCGGACCTGGTGGCGCGCGGCCGTTTCCCGTACCAGAAGCTGCTGCGGCAGTGGTCGGCCGAGGACGACGAGGCCGTACTGACCGCGATGCGCGCCACCGGCGTCACCGAACTCGCCACCCGGCTGGTGGACGAACTCTCCGGCGGCCAGCGCCAGCGCGTCTGGCTGGCCATGGCGCTCGCCCAGGAGAGCCCCATCCTGCTGCTCGACGAGCCCACCACCTTCCTCGACATCGCCCACCAGGTCGATGTGCTCGACCTCTGCGCCGAACTCCGCGAGGAGCGGCGGCGGACCGTGGTCGCGGTGCTGCACGACCTCAACCACGCCTGCCGGTACGCCACCCATCTGATCGCCATGCGCGACGGCCGGGTGATCGCCCAGGGCCCGCCCGCCGAGATCGTCACCGCCGAGCTGGTCGAGGAGGTCTTCGGGCTGCGCTGCCGGATCATCACCGACCCCGAGACGGACACCCCGCTGGTGCTGCCGCTGGCGCGGGAGTCCCGCGCCGGCCGCGACAGGACCGAGGACCGAGCTGCGGCAGGGGCCCCCCGTGTCAGTGCGTGATCACCTCATCGACATCTCGCCGCTGCGCGACAGCAGGGACTTCCGCGCCATCTTCATCGCGCGGGTGGTCTCCCTGGTCGGCCTCGGCATGGCGACCGTGGCGCTCAGCGACCAGGTCTACGACCTGACCGAGTCGACCTTCCAGGTCGCCGTGGCCGGCACGGTCATGAGCATCACGGTGCTCCTCGGCTCGCTCGCGGGCGGGGTGATGGCCGACCGGATGGACCGGCGCGGAATCATCGTCTTCGCCCGGGGGGCCGCCGCGCTCGCCTTCGCCGGGCTCGCCGTCAACGCCTTCCAGCCGGAACCCCGGTTGTGGGCGATCCTGGTCTGCATCGCCTGGGACGGTCTCGCCACCGGTGTCAGCGTCACCGCGCTGATGGCGGTCGCCCCCACCCTCGTACGCCCCGACCAGCTGCCCGCCGCCGGGGCGCTGATCTCCCTCACCGGGGAGATCGGTTCCATCGGCGCGCCGCTGCTGGGCGGTGTGCTGCTCGCCCTGTGGGGACCCGGCCCGGTCTACACCCTCGCCGCCGTCACCACCATGATCACCACCTTCCTCATCTCCCGCATCCGCTCGCTGCCGCCCGGCACGGGCGACGACGACGATGACGAGGCGGAGGAGGACAGCGGCTCGCTGCTGGTCGCCTTCACGTACGCCTGGCGCAACAAGGTCGTCGGCGGACTGCTCTCCCTCGGCGGTGTGACCGCGCTGTTCACCATGCCGGTCGTGCTCTTCCCCGAGATGGTCGACAAGCAGTTCAACGACAGCGAGGTGATCCTCGGCCTGCTCTACACCGCCCCGGCGATCGGCTCGGTCCTCGTCTCGGCCGGCAGCGGATGGCTCACCCGGGCCGCCCGGCCCGGCAAGGTGCTGCTGACGGCCGCCTTCACCGGCGGCATCGCCACCATCGGCTTCGGTGTGAGCGGACTGCTCGGCCTCGGCCTCGTCGGCCATCTCGCCCTCGCCATGGTGATGCTGGCCGTGGCCGGAGCCGCGGGCACCGTGTACGAGATCCTCGAGTACGCGCTCATCCAGCACAACACCCCCGACCGGCTGCGCGGCCGGATCGTCAGCGTCAGCACCACCCAGGACACCGCGGGCGATCTCATCGGCGACGTCGAAGCGGCCCTGGTCGCCAAGTGGTTCAGCCCCGCCGGAGCCGCCATCGTCAACGGCGTGATCTGCGCGCTGGCGGCGGTCGTCGTCGCGGTCGCGGTGCCCGCGCTCCGCGAGGCGACCCTCCCCGCGGGCTGGGACGACGATGACGACGAGGCCGAGGCCGAGGCCGAGGAGGGGGACGCCGGGACGGATCCCTCCGCCGACGCCCCCGTGCCGGCGAAGAGCCCCCGCCCCGCCCCCACCGGCTGAGCCATGTTCAAGAACACCGTCCGCCGCGCGCGGACCGAGAAAGGCAGAACCCTCATGCTCCGAACCCGTGCACACGCGAGCGGCACCGCGCGTACTCCGGGAGTCCGCGCCGCCCGCCTCCGCCGGACCGCGGCGGGTCTGGTGGCCGCGGTCGCCGTCACCCTCACCGCGTCCTGCTCCACCACCACGGAGACCGGTGCCGAGACCGGGGAGAAGAAGGACGGCGGCTCCGCCACCCGGACCGTCCAGACGCCCGACGGACCGGTGAAGATACCCACCGACCCCCAGCGCATCATCGGCCTCTCCTACGCCTCCGCCTGGATGCTGGACGCCGGAGTGCCCATGGTCGGCGTCACCGACATCGACGAGGGCGCCCTCTCGGCCGACCAGAAGGCCGCCGTCAAGAAGATGACGATCGTCGGCGAGGGCAACGAGCTGAACTTCGAGAAGATCCTCTCGCTCAAGCCCGACCTGATCGTCATCTCCGCCCCCAAGCACGTCCCGTTCAACATCGAGAAGCTCAAGCCGATCGCCCCCGTCCTGTCGTACGGCATCGGCAAGCCGACCGAGCTGCTGCCCGCCTCCCTCAGCGTGCTCGACGCGGCGGGCGCGGCCGAGAAGGGCGCGGAGTTCAAGAAGGCGTACGACGACAAGCTCGCCGGCATCAAGAGCACCTACGCCGACAAGCTGGGCCGCACCGACTGGGCCATCGTCAACTCCGGCGAGGCCGGGAAGTTCTCCGTCTACACCGAGACCTCCTGGCTGGGCGCGGTCGCCAAGGACGCCGGCCTGAAGTTCGCCCCGGTCGCGGGCGCGCCGAAGGACGAGTTCTCCTACGACCTGTCGTTCGAGCAGATCGGCAAGTTGAAGGACGCGGACGTCGTCCTGGTCGACGGCGACGGCCCGAACGGCGCACCCGTCGCCGAGACCAAGTCGCTGATCTCGCAGAAGAACTGGTCGGAGCTGCCGGCCGCGAAGAACAAGCAGGTCCACCCGGTGCCCGGCTTCTTCATCAGCCGCTACCCCGAGGGCGTCAAGATCCTCGACCAGTTCGAGCAGATCCTCAAGGCCCTCCCCTAGTCCTGTGCGGCCCGGCCCTTGTGTCCGTCCGGCCGCCGCACAGCCACGGACCCGTACCGGTCCTCCAGGCCCCAGGACCGGTAAGGCCCGTGGGGGTTCCGCCTCCGGCCACCGCGAGCGCTTCGGCGAGCGGCGGTACGGGGGCGGAACCCGGCCCCCCTTCTCCCCCGCCCGCTCCCCGCACCGCCTTCGACGGCCGGGTGAGCCTCCCGCCGACACCTCGTGCAGTCGCGTCCGAAACCTGGAGCAAGATCCCATGACCGAGCGTGCTTCCCAGCGTCTTCCCCTGACCGGGGCCCAGACGGGCGTCTGGTACGGCCAGCGGCTCGACCCGTCGTCACCGGTCTACAACGTCGGACAGTACGTCGAGATCGAAGGACCGCTCGACGTGGAGCTGTTCGCACGGGCGCTGCGGCGGACGGTGTCCGAGGCCGACGCGCTGACCGTGCGGTTCGAGGAGGACGAGAACGGCGAGCCGGTGCAGCTGACCGGCGGGCCGGCCGGCGACGGGCCCGCGCTGACGGTCACCGACCACAGCGCCGCCGAGGACCCGCACGCCTGCGCGGTGGAGGCGATGCGGGCCGACATGGACCGCCCGGCCGACCCGGCCGCCGAGCCGCTCTTCGCCTTCGCCCTGCACACCGTCGGCCCCGGCCGCACCCTGTGGTACCAGCGCGCCCACCACATCGCGCTCGACGCCTACAGCTTCTCCCTGCTCTCCCGGCGCACCGCCGAGATCTACACCGCGCTGACGCGCGGCGAGGAGCCCGCCCCCCGCGCCTTCGGCTCGCTCGCCTCCGTCGTCGAGGAGGAGCTGGCCTACCGCGACTCCGAGCGCTGCGCGCAGGACCGCGCCCACTGGCTGGACCGGCTCGCCGACCGGCCGGAGCCCGAGCCGCTCAGCGGGGCCTCCTTCGCCGCCTCCCCCACCTTCCTGCGCGAGGGCGCGACCCTCTCCGCCGAGACCACCGCCGGGCTCTTCGCCATCGCCCGCGCCGCCCGCGCCAGCTGGGCCGACGCGGTGACCGCCGCCTTCGCCGCCTTCCTCAACCGCTCCACCGGCAGCCGCGACATCCTGCTGTCGCTGCCCGCGATGGCCCGCCTCGGCTCCGCCGCGCTCAATGTGCCCGCGATGGTCGTCAATGTGCTGCCGCTGCGCGTCGCCGTCCACCCCGGCACTCCGCTCGCGAAGCTGACCGCCGAGGTCGCCGCCCATGTCCGCGACCTCCGCCGCCACCAGCGCTACCGCGCCGAGGACATCCGCCGCGACCTCGGGCTCGTCGGCCGCGAGCAGGGCCTCCTCGGCCCCATGATCAACGTCAAGGCGTTCGACAACGCCCTCGACTTCGCGGGCTCCCCCGGCACCGTCCACAACGTCGCCGCCGGCCCGGTCGACGATCTCACCCTCGGCCTGTACCACGACGCCGAGAGCGGACGGATCCGCTTCGAGTTCGACGGCAACCCCCGCGCCTACGACGCCGACACGCTGGCCGCGCGCAGCGCCGAGTTCGCCCTCTTCCTCACCGGGGCGGCGACCGCCGGACCCGAGGTGCCGGCCGCCCGGATCGATCTCCTCCCCGCCGACGCCCGCCGTGCGCTGATCCACGACTCCAACGACACCGCGCACCCGCTCTCCGGCCGGGGCGTCGTCGAGTCCTTCGCCAACCGCGCCCGCGCCCACGGCGACCTCCCCGCCCTGATCACCGGCTCCACCACCCTGACCTACGCCGAACTCGACGCCCGCGCCGACCGGCTGGCCCGGCTGCTCACCGGCCGGGGCGTCGGCCCCGAGGGCATCGTCGGCCTCGCGCTGCCCCGCTCGGCCGATCTGCTGATCGCCGTGCTCGCCGTGCTCAAGGCGGGCGGCGCGTATCTGCCGCTCGACCTGGACTACCCGGCGGACCGGCTGGAGTTCATGGTCGCCGACGCCCGCCCGGTGTGCGTCCTGACCACGCTGGACTCCGCCGCGTCCGCACCCGACGTGCCCGGCGTCGAGACCGTCGTACTGGACGCCCCGGACACCCTCGCCGCACTGGCCGACCTGCCCTCGATGCCTCTCGACGCCGTCGGCCCGGACGGCGCGCACCCGGCGTACGTCATCTACACCTCGGGGTCCACCGGCCGCCCCAAGGGCGTGATCGTGCCGCACTCCGCCCTCGCCAACTTCCTGGAGATGCAGGCCGAGGAGCTGGCGCTGCGGCCGGGCGACCGGCTGATCGCCGTCACCACCATCTCCTTCGACATCGCCGCGCTGGAGATCCATGTACCGCTGATCAGCGGGGCGACCGTGGTCCTGGCCGACCGGGACACCGTGCGCGACCCGGGCGCGCTCGCCGCGCTCGTGGACACCCACCGGCCCGCCGTCATGCAGGCCACGCCCTCGCTGTGGCACGCCCTCCTGGAGGACGGCCGCCCCGGCTCGCTCGGCGACGTCCGTGTGCTCGTCGGCGGCGAGGCCCTCCCCGCCGACCTCGCCGAGCGGCTCGCCCGCGCCACCCGGTCCGTGACCAATGTGTACGGGCCCACCGAGGTCACCGTCTGGGCGACCTCCGTCACCCTCGACCCCGCGCACACCGGCGCGCCCGACATCGGGGCCCCGTTCTGGAACACCCGGGCCTACATCCTGGACGGCGCGCTGCGCCCGGCCCCGGCCGGCCGCCCCGGCGAGCTGTATCTGGCGGGGGCCCAGCTGGCCCGGGGGTATCTGGGCCGGTACGCGCTGACCTCCGAGCGGTTCGTCGCAGATCCGTTCGGGGAGCCCGGCAGCCGGATGTACCGCACGGGAGACCTGGTACGCCGCCGGGCGGACGGCCGTATCGACTTCATCGGCCGCGCCGACGACCAGGTGAAGGTGCGCGGGTTCCGGATCGAGCCGGGGGAGATCGAGAGCGCCCTCACCGCCCGTCCCGAGGTGGGCCGCGCGGTGGTGCTGGTCCGTGAGGACCGTCCCGGGGTGCAGCATCTCGTCGGCTATGTCACCCCCTCGGCACGGCCGGACGGGCCCGGCGGGACCGCCGGGCCGCTCGACCCCGCCGAGCTGCGGCAGGGCGTGGCCGACCGGGTGCCCGAGTACATGGTGCCGACGGTCGTCGTCGTCCTCGACTCCTTCCCGCTGACCGCCAACGGCAAGATCGACCGGCGCTCGCTGCCCGCACCTGACCTCGCGGGCCGGGACGCCGCCGGCGGCCGGGCCCCGCGCGGGGCCCGGGAGGAGATCGTCGCCGGGATCTTCGCCGATGTGCTCGGGCTGGCGGCGGTCGGGCCGGACGACGACTTCTTCTCGCTGGGCGGCCACTCACTGCTCGGGGCGCGGGTCGTGGCCAGGGTCCGCACCGCGCTGGGCACCCAGTGCACGATCGGCGACGTCTTCGAGGCCCGTACGGTCGCGGCGCTCACCGCGCTGCTCTCCACCCGCTCCGCCGCCGCGGACCGGCCCGCGCTCACCGCCGTCGAGCGGCCGGAGCCCGCGCAGCTCTCGCACGCGCAGCGCCGGCTGTGGTTCCTGCACCAGATGCAGGGGCCGAGCGCCACGTACAACATCCCCTTCGTCGCCCGGTTCGCGGAGCCGCTGGACGTCGACGCCCTCCGGGTCGCGCTGGACGCGGTCGTCGCCCGGCACGAGACGCTGCGGACGGTCTTCACCGAGGTCGGGGGCGAGCCGTACCAGCGGGTGCTGAGCCCCGGGGACGCGGCCGTGCCGCTGCGGGTGCTGGAGGTGCCCGCCGAGCGCTTCGACGCGGAGGCGGAGGCCGCGCTGGGTCATCTCTTCGACCTGGCCACCGAGCCCCCGCTGCGGACGACCGTGCTGCGGGACCCGGCGACCGGGGCCCACGCCCTGGTGGTGCTGCTGCACCACATCGCGAGCGACGAGTGGTCGATGGGCCCGTTCCTCGGCGGCCTGGAGCGCGCCTACGCCGCGCACCGCGCGGGCGAGGATCCCTCGCTCGGCGAACTCGCCGTGCAGTACGCCGACTTCGCGCGGTGGCAGCGCGCTCTGCTCGGCGACCCCGCGGACGCCGGCTCGCTCACCGCGCGGCAGTCCGCTTACTGGCGCACCGCGCTGGCCGGGCTCCCCGAAGAGCTGGCCCTGCCGACCGACCGGCCGCGTCCCGCCGTCGCGAGCGACGCGGGCGGTATGGTCCACCGGGCGGTTCCCGCCGAACTGGCCGCCGGGGTGCGGCGGCTGGCGCGGGAGAGCGGCAGCAGTGTCTTCATGGTGGTGCACGCGGCGGTCGCCGCGCTGCTGCACCGGCTCGGCGCGGGCGACGACATCCCCCTCGGCAGCCCCGTCGCGGGCCGGGGCGAAACCGCCCTCGACGACCTGGTCGGCTTCTTCGTCAATACGGTGGTGCTGCGCGCCGACCTCTCCGGCGACCCGACCTTCGCCGAACTCCTCGACCGGGTCCGCACCACCGACCTGGCCGCACTGGACCACACCGATCTCCCCTTCGACAGCGTCGTGGAGACCGTCAACCCCGAGCGCTCCCTGAACCGACACCCGCTCTTCCAGACGATGGTGTCCCACAGCACAGTCACCCAGGACATCCGGACGCTCTTCGGGCTGGCGGCCGAGATCGACCGGGTGGACCCGGGTGTCACCAAGTTCGATCTGGACATCACCTTCTCGGACACGGCGCACAGCGACGATCTCGATCTCGAAGTGTTCTACGCCTCGGATCTCTTCGACCGGGTGACGGTCGGGACGCTCGCCGACCGGCTGCTGAGGCTGCTGGAACAGGCCGTCGCCGACCCGACCCGTCCGATCGCCGCGCTCGAACTCCTCGACGAAGCCGAACAGGC
>NZ_BAAASB010000017.1:0-177267 GCF_039532665.1 Streptomyces amakusaensis
GGGTGTGGGTGAGGGTGGTGGTTTCGGGTTGGTTTTTGCGGAGGGGGGTGAGGGTGGTGGGGGGGTTGGTGGGGTGGGTTTGGGTGGTAAGGGTGGTGAGGGTGTGGTCGGGTCCGATGTCGGTGTAGTGGGTGTGGTGTTGGTGGTGGAGGGTTTGGAGGGCGTCGTGGAAGCGGACGGTTTGGCGGAGTTGCTGTGTCCAGTAGTGGGGGGTGGTGTGGTCGGTGGGGGTGGCGGGTTGGCCGGTGAGGGTGGAGATGAGGGGGGTGTGGGGTGGGTGGTAGGTGAGGGTGGAGGCGATGTGGTGGAACTCGTCGAGGATGGGGTCCATGTGGGGTGAGTGGAAGGCGTGGCTGACGTGGAGGGTGCGGGTTTTGTGGCCTCGTGCGTTCCATTGGGGGGTGAGGGTTTCGAGGGTGGTGCGGTCGCCGGAGACGACGAGGGAGGTGGGGCCGTTGACGGCGGCGAGGCTGATGTGGTGGGGGTGTTGCTGGAGGTCGGGGGTGATGTCTTCTTCGGTGGCTTGGACGGCGATCATGAGGCCGCCGGCGGGGGCTTGTTGCATGAGTCGGCCGCGGGCGGTGATGAGGGTGGCGGCGTCGGTGAGGGTGAGGATGCCGGCGAGGTGGGCGGCGGTGATTTCGCCGAGGGAGTGTCCGGTGAGGGTGTGGGGGGTGAGTCCGTGGTGGGTGAGGGTGTGGTGGAGGGCGGTTCCGAGGGCGAAGAGGGCGGGCTGGGCCCATTGGGTCTGGTTGAGGAGGTCGGCCTGGGGGGTGCCGGGGGTGGCGAACATGATGTCGTGGAGGGGGTGTTCGAGGTGGGGCTGGAGGGCTTCGACGACGGTGTCGAGGTGGTGGGCGAAGACGGGGTGGTGCTGGTGGAGGTGGTGTCCCATGCCGGGGCGCTGGGTGCCCTGTCCGGTGTAGAGGAACGCGGTGCGGGGGTTGGGGTGGGGGGTGTGGGGTCCGGTGACCGCCGGGTGGGGGGTGTGGGTGGTCAGGGCGGCGAGGCCCTGGTGGAGCTGTTCGGTGGTGGTGGCGGTGACGGTCGCGCGGTGTTCCATGGGGGTGCGGGTGAGGGCGAGCGCGGTGCCGATGTGGGCGGGGTCGAGGTGGGGGTGTTCGGTGACGTGGTCCAGGAGGCGGGCGGCCTGTCCGGCGAGAGCGGCGGGGGTACGGGCGGACAGGGTCCAGGACACCGGCCATCCCGCCGATCCCGAACCCGCCCGCACCACCCCACCCGTTGAAACCTCGGCCTGAGGAGCCGGGGCGTCCCCGTCCCCGTCGGATTCCCCGGCGGCGGCGACAGCGACGGCCGCCGCTCCCTCCGCCTGCTCGATGATCACGTGTGCGTTGGTGCCGCTGATCCCGAACGAGGAGATCGCCGCGCGGCGCGGCCGGTCCGTCTCCGGCCAGGGCCGCTCGTCGGTGAGCAGCTCCACGGCCCCCGCGTCCCAGTCCACATGCGGAGTCGGTTCGCTGACGTGCAGTGTCCGGGGCAGCGTGCCGTGCCGCATGGCCTGCACCATCTTGATGACGCCGCCGACTCCGGCCGCCGCCTGCGTGTGGCCGATGTTGGACTTCAGCGAGCCGAGGTAGAGCGGCCGGTCGGCGGGGCGGTTCTGGCCGTACGTGGCGATCAGCGCCTGCGCCTCGATGGGGTCGCCGAGCGTGGTGCCGGTGCCGTGCGCCTCGACCGCGTCCACATCCGCGCTCTCCAGCCCGGCGTTGGCGAGCGCCTGCCGGATCACCCGGTCCTGGGCGGGCCCGTTGGGCGCGGTCAGCCCGTTGGACGCGCCGTCCTGGTTGACCGCCGAACCGCGTACCACCGCGAGGACGTGGTGGCCGTTGCGCCGCGCGTCCGAGAGACGCTCCACGAGCAGCAGGCCCACGCCCTCGGACCAGCCGGTGCCGCCCGCGTCGGCGGAGAAGGAGCGGCAGCGGCCGTCCTCGGCAAGGCCGCGCTGACGGGAGAACTCCACGAAGGTGTGCGGCCCGGACATCACCGTGACACCGCCCGCGAGCGCGAGATCGCACTCACCGCCGCGCAGCGAGTTCGCGGCGAGGTGCAGGGAGACCAGCGAGGAGGAGCAGGCCGTGTCGACCGTGAGGGCGGGCCCCTCCAGGCCGAAGATGTACGAGAGCCGGCCCGACACCACGCTGGAGAGGTTCCCGGCGAGCAGCAGGCCCTCGAACTCCTCGGGGCTCTTGGCCAGCCGGGAGGCGTAGTCGTCGTACATGGCCCCGGTGAAGACGCCGGTGCGCGAGCCGCGCAGCTCGGCCGCGTCGAGCCCGGCGTTCTCGAAGGTCTCCCACGCCGTCTCCAGCAGCAGCCGCTGCTGCGGGTCGGTCGCGGTGGCCTCCCGGGGGGACATCCCGAAGAACTCCGGGTCGAACTGGTCGGCCTCGTAGAGGAATCCGCCGTGCCGGGTGTAGGAGGTGCCGGTGGTCTCCGGGTCCGGGTCGTAGAGCGACTCCAGGTCCCAGCCCCGGTTCTCCGGGAACTCGCCGATCGCGTCCGTGCCGTCGGCGACCAGTCGCCACAGGTCGTCGGGGGAGGCGACCCCGCCGGGGAAGCGGCAGGCCATCCCGATGATGGCGATCGCCTCGTCGTCGGCGGACGCGCCCCGGACCGCGGCGGGCGGTGCGGCGACCGGCGCGCCGGCGACCCGCTCGTACAGATGGGCGGCGAGCGCGGCGGTCGTCGGATGGTCGAAGACGACGGTCGTGGAGAGCCGCAGGCCGGTGGCGCGGTTGAGGCGGTTGCGCAGCTCGACCCCGGCGAGCGAGTCGAAGCCGAGGTCCTTGAAGGCGCGTTCGGGGACGATCCGGTCGGCCCCGGAGTGCCCGAGGACCCCGGCGACGGTCTCCCGTACCAGCTCCAGCACGGCGGTGGAGCGCTCGGCCTCGGGGAGGCCCGCGATCCGCTGCGACCAGGAGCCGTCCGCCGCCGGGCTGCCCGCCGCGGTGGCGCGGGCGGTCCTGCGGGGGCGTATCAGCCCCCGGAGCAGCGGCGGGATCTCCTCGGCCGTGCGCGGTCCCGCCGGTGCCAGCGGGAGGGGTACGGCGAGGGCGCGGCCGTCCGTGAGCGCGGCGTCGAAGAGCGCGAGGCCGGTCTCCGGGTCGATCGGGGCGATGCCGCCGCGGGCCCAGCGGGCGAGGCCCGCGCCGTCGAGGCCCGCGCCCATGCCGTGGCCGCCGCCCCACAGTCCCCAGGCCAGTGAGGTCGCGGGGAGTCCGAGGCTCTGGCGGTGGGCGGCGAGTGCGTCCAGATAGGTGTTGGCCGCCGCGTAGTTGGACTGTCCCGCCGTGCCGATGAGGCCGGAGACGGAGGAGAAGAGGACGAAGGAGGCGAGGTCCCGGTCCCGGGTCAGTTCGTGCAGGTGCCAGGCGGCGTCGGCCTTGGGCCGCAGGACCGCCGTGAGGCGCTCGGCGGTCATGGCCTCGGTGGTGGCGTCGTCGAGGACTCCGGCCAGATGGATCACGGCCGTCAGCGGGTGCCCGGGGTCGATGCCGTCGATCAGGGCGGCGGCGGACGCGCGGTCGGAGATGTCGGCGGCGACCACCGTCACCTGCGCGCCGAGCCCGGCGAGTTCGGCGGTGAGCGCCTCGGCGTCGGGCGCGTCGGGGCCCCGGCGGCTGGTCAGCAGCAGATGGCGGGCCCCGTGGGCGCTGACGAGGTGACGGGCGAAGAGCCCGCCCAGGCCGCCGGTGCCGCCGGTCAGCAGCACGGTGCCGGCCGGGTCGAGGACCACGGGGGCCTCGGCGGCCTCGGCGGCCTCGGGGGCCTCGGTACGGCTGAGCAGGGGGATCCGCAGTTCGTTCCCGCGTACCGCGATCTGGGGCTCCCCGGTGGCCAGGGCGGCCGTGAGCAGCCGTTCGGCGTCCGGGCCTGTGTCGAGGTCCACGAGGGCGAGCCGGCCGGGGTGCTCGGACTGCGCGGCGCGGACCAGTCCCCAGACGGGGGCCGCGTCGAGCCGGACGCTCTCCTCGTGGAGCCCCGCCGGGACGGCGCGCGAGGTGACGAAGACCAGCCGGGAGCCGTCGAACCGCTCGTCGGCCAGCCAGCGCTGGAGGAGGTCCAGGGCGTCCCGGGCGATCCGGTGGGCGGCCTCGGGGGTGTGCGGGGCACCTCCGTCGCCGCCGTGACTGTCGCCGTCGAGCCGTACGAGAAGGTCGTCGAAGCCGGCGGTGGCGGGCAGTTCGCCGTCCCGTGCCTCGGCGGTGCGCCGGGCGGGGGCATCGCCGGGGGCGACGGGCGACCAGTCGACATGCAGCAGGGCGTCCGTGCGGGGGCCGTCGGCCCGCGCGAGGCGGTCCCTGGGGACGGGCCGCAGCACGATCGAGTCGACGGAGGCCACGGGCGCGCCCGTCGGGTCGGTGAGGCGGAGCGCGTAGGTGTCCTCGCCGGTGAGGGTGGCCGAGACACGGAGCGCGGTCGCTCCGGCCGCGTGGAGGGCGACGCCGTCCCAGGAGAAGGGCAGCCGGATCGTCTCCGGGGCCGCGGGGTCGGCGGCGGCCAGGACGAGGGGGTGCAGGGCGGCGTCGAACAGGGCCGGGTGGAGGCCGAATCCGCCGGCGCTCTCCCCCGGCTCCGACGGCAGCGCGATCTCCGCGTGGATGTCCTCGCCGTGCTGCCAGAGCCCGCGCAGTCCCCGGAAGGCGGGCCCGTAGGCGTAGCCCAGATCGGCCAGCCGCTCGTAGACGCCGTCGACCGGGAGCGCCGTCGCGCCCCGGGGCGGCCAGGGCCCGGCGGCCGGGGTGTCCGGGGCGGCCGTCGGGGCCTCGGTGAGGAGGCCGGTGACATGCCGGGTCCAGGGGGCGGCCGTCTCGTCGGGGAGTTCGGGCCTGGAGTGAAGGGTGAAGGCGCGCGCGCCGGAGGGGTCCGGCGGCGCGACGGCCAGCTGGACCCGGACGGCCCGCCGCCCGGTCAGGGCCAGCGGGGCCTCCAGGGTGAGATCGGCGAGGCGCGGGGCGCCCACCCGGTCGCCCGCCGCGAAGGCGAGTTCGAGGAAGGCGGTGGCGGGCAGCAGCACGGTGCCGGCGATGGCGTGGTCGGCGAGCCAGGGGTGGGTGCGGAGCGAGAGCCGGCCCGTGAGGAGGAGTTCGTCCCGGTCGGCGAAGTCCACGGCGGCGGTGAGCAGCGGGTGGCCGCCCGCGTCGAGGCCGAGTCCCCTGGCGTCGCCGCGGGTCTCGGCGGCGAGCCAGTAGCGGTCGCGCTGGAAGGCGTAGGTGGGCAGCGGGACCGGCGAGGCGGCGGGGAAGAAGGACGCCAGGTCGACGGCGGTCCCGGCGGTGTGGGCGCGGGCGAGCCCGGCGAGGAGGGTGTCGGGTTCGGGGCGGCCCCGGCGCAGCAGGGCGAGCGCCGTGGAGCCCTCGGCGGTGGAGCCGCCGGGGGTGAAGGAGTCCTCGGCCATGGCGGTCAGCACGGCGTCCGGGCCGACCTCCAGGAAGACGGTGGCCCCCTGCTCCTCCAGGGCGGTGACGGCGTCCTTGAAGCGGACCGCGCCCCGGATCTGGCGTACCCAGTAGTCGGGGTCGGTGATCTCCCCGGCCGTCGCGAGCGCGCCGGTGAGGGTGGAGACCAGGGGGATCCGGGGGGCGTCGAGGGTGAGTCCGCGCACCACTTCGCGGAACTCGTCCAGGACGCCGTCCATGTGCGGCGAGTGGAAGGCGTGGCTGACCCGCAGCGCGCGGGTGCGGCGGCCCAGGGCCCGCCACCGCTCGGCGAGGGCCGTCGCGGCGGCCGGGTCGCCGGAGATCACGACGGCCCGGGGGCCGTTGACGGCGGCGACGGAGAGTGCGTCCTCCTGGCCGGCCAGATCGGCGGCGATCTCCTCCTCGCTCGCCTCGACGGCGATCATCGCGCCGCCGGGGCGGGCGGACTGCATCAGCCGGCCGCGCGCGGCGACGAGCGCGGCGGCGTCCGCGAGGGAGAGCACTCCGGCCGCGTGGGCGGCCGCGACCTCGCCGATCGAGTGGCCGGCCAGCAGGTCCGGGGTGACGCCGTGGTGTTCGAGCAGCCGGTACAGGGCCACTTCGAGGGCGAACAGCGCGGGCTGGGTGTAGGCGGTCTCGTGGAGCGGGGAGTGCTCGGCGTCGTCCTCGGCCGCGAACACCACCTCGCGCAGCGGGCGTTCGAGATGGGGGTCGAGGGCGGCGAAGGCCGCGTCCATCGCCGCCGCGAAGACCGGCCGGGTCTCGTACAGCTCGCGCCCCATGCCGAGGCGCTGCGCGCCCTGGCCGGTGAAGAGGAAGGCGGTGCGGCCCGCGCCCGTCGCGCCGCCCGTCACGAGCCGGTCCGTCTCCCGGCCCTCGGCCAGCGCGTCGAGTCCGGCGAGGAGTTCGTCCGCCGTGCCGCCGGTCACCACGGCGCGCTGTTCGAAGGCGGTACGGGTGGTGGCGAGCGAGAGGCCGATGTCGGCGATGTCCGCCGCGGGCCCGGCGGCGAGGTGTTCCCGGAGCCTGCGTGCCTGGGCGCGCAGCGCGGGCTCGTCGCGGGCGGCGAGCGCCCAGGGCACGGGGCCGGCGGCGGCGACCGGCTCGGGGGCCGGGGCCGGGCGCTCGGTGCGGGGGGTCTCGGGTGCCGCCTCCTCGATGACGAGGTGGGCGTTGGTGCCGCTGATGCCGAAGGAGGAGACGGCGGCGCGGCGCGTCCGCTCCCCGGCGGGCCACTCGACGGCCTCGGTGAGGAGTTCGACGGGGCCGGCGCTCCAGTCGACGTGCGGGGTGGGCTCGCTGATGTGCAGTGTCCTGGGCAGTGTCTCGTGCCGCATGGCCTGCACCATCTTGATGACGCCGCCGACTCCGGCCGCCGCCTGGGCGTGCCCGATGTTGGACTTCAGCGAGCCGAGGAAGAGCGGTCCGCCCGCCTCGCGCCCCTGGCCGTAGGTGGCGAGGATCGCCTCGGCCTCGATGGGGTCGCCGAGCGCGGTGCCGGTGCCGTGCGCCTCGACGGCGTCGATGTCGGCGGCGTCCAGTCCGGCGTCGGCCAGGGCCTGGCGGATCACCCGGCGCTGCGAGGGGCCGTTGGGGGCGGTCAGTCCGTTGGAAGCGCCGTCCTGGTTGACGGCGGTGCCCCGGATGACGGCGAGCACGGGGTGGCCATTCCTGCGCGCGTCGGAGAGCCGCTCCACCAGCAGCAGCCCGACGCCCTCGGCCCAGGAGGTGCCGTCGGCGTCGGCGGAGAAGGCCTTGCTGCGGCCGTCGGAGGCGAGTCCGCGCTGGCGGGAGAACTCGACGAACATCCCGGGGGTGGACATGACGCTCGCGCCGCCCGCGAGGGCCATGGTCGTCTCGCCCGAGCGCAGCGAGCGCACGGCCATGTGCAGGGCGACCAGGGAGGAGGAGCAGGCGGTGTCGACGGTGACGGCGGGGCCGACCAGGCCCAGCTGGTAGGCGACCCGGCCGGAGACGACGCTGTTGGTGCTGCCGGTCAGGACGTGTCCCTCGACGGCGTGGGGGGCGTCGGCGAGCCGGGGTCCGTACTCCAGCGAGGTCGCGCCGACGAAGACGCCCGTACGGGTGCCGGTGAGCCGCCTCGGGTCGATGCCCGCCCGCTCGACGGCCTCCCACGCGGTCTCCAGCACGAGCCGCTGCTGCGGGTCCATGCCGAGCGCCTCGCGCGGCGAGATGCCGAAGAAGCCCGCGTCGAAGAGCGGCGCGTCGTAGAGGAAGCCGCCCTCGTTCACCGAACTCCGGCCGGAGCGCTCCGGGTCGGGGTCGTACAGCGACTCGTCCCAGCCCCGGTCCTCGGGGAAGGACCCGATGGCGTCGCGGCCCTCGGCGACGAGCCGCCACAGGTCCTCGGGGGAGGCGACGCCGCCGGGGTATCGGCAGGCCATGCCGACGATGGCGATGGGCTCGTCGTACCGGCCGGCGGCCGGCGGGCCGTCCTCGGGGGCGTCGGGGCCCGCCGTCCCGGTCAGCTCCGCGGCGATGTGGTCGATGAGGGCGGCGGGGGTGGGGTGGTCGAAGAGGAGTCCGCCGGGCAGGCTCAGTCCGGTGGCCTCGCTCAGCCGGTCGCGCAGCTCGACCGACATCAGCGAGTCGAAGCCGAGGTCCTTGAAGGGCAGCCGGGCATCGACGCGCTGCCCCCGGTCGTACTCCAGGACGGCGGCGACATGGGCGGTGACCAGGTCGGCGGCGGAGGTGCCGGGCGTCCGCCCGGCCTGGTCCCCCGGCCCCGTGCGGAGCTCCGGCCCGGGCCCGGCGGCGGAGGGCCCGGGGCGGAGCGCGGCGGGCGGGCGGGTGCCGGCCCGGCCGCCGATCCAGTGGTGGCGGCGCTGGAAGGCGTAGGTGGGCAGCGGGACGGCGGCCCGCCCGCCCTCGGGGAACAGCCGCCGCCAGTCGACGTCGAAGCCCCGGACATGGAGGGCCGCGACGGCGGCCAGCAGGGTCCTCCGCTCCTCGCGGCCCTTGCGCAGGGCGGGCACGGTGAGACCGCCGCCCGCCGAGGGGCCGGCCATCGCGGTGAGCACTCCGTCGGGGCCGAGTTCGAGGAAGGCGGTGACGCCCAGGCCGGTCAGGGCCTGTACGGCATCGGCGAAGCGGACCGTGCCGCGGAGCTGGTCGACCCAGTAGCCGGCGGTCCGCAGCTCCTGGCCGTCGACCGGCCGTCCGGTCAGCGTCGAGACGACCGTCAGACGCGGCGGGTGGTAGGTCAGCCCCTCCGCGACCCGGCGGAACCCCTCCAGCATCGGGTCCATCAGCGGCGAGTGGAAGGCGTGGCTGACGGTGAGCCCCCGGGTCTTGCGGCCCAGCCCGGCCAGCTCGGCCGACAGCTCGGCGACGGCCTCCTCCGTGCCGGAGACGACGACCGACTCGGGGCCGTTGACCGCGGCGAGCGCGAGGCGGTCCGCACGGCCCGCGAGCAGGGGCGCGATCTCGTCCTCCGTCGCCCGTACGGCGGTCATCGCGCCGCCCCCGGGCAGCCGCTGCATCAGAGTGGCGCGGGCGGCCACCAGGGTCACCGCGTCGTCGAGGTCCAGCACCCCGGCGACATGGGCGGCGGCCAGTTCGCCGATGGAGTGCCCGGCGACGGCGTCGGGGCGGACGCCCCACGATTCGAGGAGCCGGAAGAGAGCGACCTCCAGCGCGAACAGGGCGGGCTGGGTGTAGCCGGTGCTGTCCAGTCCGTCGCCGCTGAGCACCACCTCGGCCAGGGGCCGGTCCAGGTGGCGGTCGAAGGCGGCGCACAGCTCGTCGAAGGCGGCGGCGAACACCGGGTGCGCGGCGTGCAGTTCGCGCCCCATGGCCGCGCGCTGCGCGCCCTGGCCGGTGAAGAGGAAGGCGAGGCGGCCGTCGTCCTGGACGGTGCCGCGCACCACGCCCTGCGCGGGCAGGTCGCCCGCGAGCGCCGTGAGGCCCTCGCGCAGCTCCTCGCGGTCCGAGCCGATGACGACGGCCCGGTCCTCGAAGAGGGTGCGGGCGGTGAGCAGGGACCAGCCCAGCTCGACCGGCCCGGACCCGGCCCCGCCGCCGCCCGTGTCGCCGGTGAAGTCGGCCAGCGCGGCGGCCTGGGCGCGCAGGGCGTCCGGGCCGCGTCCGGAGAGCAGCCACGGCACCGGCCCGGACCCGGCGGCCTCCGCCGTCCGGCCGCCGTCCGCCGGTTCGGGCGCGGCGGCGAGGACCACATGGCAGTTGGTGCCGCCCATGCCGAAGGAGCTGACGCCCGCCACCAGGGGCCGGTCCGGGTGCGGCCACCCGGTCGCCGTCCCCGGCACGGCGAGCCGGAGCTCGTCCAGCGGGATGTCCGGGTTGGGGGTCTCGAAGTTGAGGCTGGCCGGGATCTCCCGGTGGGCGAGGCTCAGCAGGCCCTTCAGCAGGCCCACCATGCCCGCCGCGCCCTCCAGATGGCCGACGTTGGTCTTGGCCGAGCCGACCAGCAGCGGATCTCCGGCGTCCCGGGCCGCGCCCAGCTCGGCCCCGAGCGCGGCGGCCTCGACGGGGTCGCCGACCGGGGTCCCGGTGCCGTGGAGTTCGACGTACTGCACCTCGGACGGCCGGACCCCGGCCCGTTCGTACGCCTCGCGCAGCACCTGCCGCTGCGCGTCGACGCCGGGCACGGTGAGGCCCGCGGTGGAGCCGTCGTTGTTGACGGCGCTGCCCCGGATGACTCCGTAGACGCGGTCTCCGTCGGCGAGGGCCCGTGAGAGCGGCTTGAGGACGACGAGCCCCGCGCCCTCTCCCCGGACGAAGCCGTTGGCGCGCGCGTCGAAGGTGTAGGTGACGCCGTCCGGGGAGAGCCCGCCGAACCGCTCCACGGTGACCGCGCTCTCGGCCAGGAGGTTGAGATGGACGCCGGCCGCCAGGGCGAGGGCCGACTCGCCGGACCGTACGGACTCGGCGGCCAGGTGGACGGCGACGAGCGAGGAGGACTGGGCGGTGTCCACCGTGAGGCTGGGGCCGCGCAGCCCCAGGTGGTAGGAGACGCGGTTGGCGATGACGCCCCGGCTGATGCCGGTCATGGTGTGCTGGGTGATGGCGCTCTCGCCGTACTGGTGCACCAGGCCGGTGTAGTCGTCGCGCAGGGCTCCGACGAAGACGGAGGTACGGGAGTCCCGCAGCCGCTCCGGGACGATCGAGGCGTCTTCGAGCGCCTCCCAGGCGAGTTCGAGCACCAGCCGCTGCTGCGGGTCCATCGTGGCGGCCTCGCGCGGCGAGACGCCGAAGAAGGCCGCGTCGAAGCCTCCGGGGTCGTCGAGGAATCCGCCCCTGCGGAGCCGGTCGCCGGCGGGCGGCGGCGCGCCCTCCCACCGGCCGGCCGGGGCCTCGGTGATGGCGTCCGAACCGCTGCGCAGAAGCTCCCAGAAAGCCTCCGGGCCGGCTGCCCGGGGCAGTCGGCACGCCATGCCGACGACCGCGACGTCCTCGCCCCGCGCCCCGACCTCCACTGAACCACGGTTACTCGTCATCGCGCCCGGGTCGCCCTTCCGATTGACCTCAAAAACCCATCAGAAAGGCGACCGTAAACTCCGCGCTCCCGCCTTCCGGTCATCTATCGGTAACCAGGTGAATCCGGGACCCGGCACCGCATCGCATTACCGGGTGATGGGCCGGTGATTGACCGCACGGTGACGCATTTGGCGTACATTTACCGTTGTGCGCACCACCGGAACTCCGCCGCGGACATCAGTGGACGTCAGCCGATTCCGGCCGAACGTCAGCCGACGTCCGCGGCGAACCAGAACGGAGTGAATGCGTGGTCGGGCTGGACGGCATCGCGGCGGCGGAGCCTTCTGGGGTGTTTTCCCGTCGTTGAATTGAGTATCTGCGACTGGAGCCGCCTGAGTTCGGGCGAGGGCTCCAGGCCGAGTTCTCTTTTCAGGATGCAGTAGAGGTTCTGATACGCCTGGAGCGCCTCGCCCCTGCGGCCCGACTGGTGCAGTGCCGAGATGAGCTGGCCGTGGAACCATTCGTGCAGCGGGTGTTCGTGCACCAGGACACGGAGTTCGGGCAGGAACTCGCGGTGCCGGCCGAGCCGCATCTCGGTCTCCACCCGTAATTCGAGCGCGTGGAGCCGTAATTCCTCCAGGTACGCCATGCGGCCCGCGAGCACATCGGCGATCGGCACATTGCTCAGGACCGGTCCGCGCCACAGCGTCAGGGCCCGCTCCAGCAGATCGGCGGCGGATTCGGGGGTGCCGCGCTCCAGTTCGCCCTGGGCCTGCCTGACCAGCCGTTCAAACACGCGTACATCGACCTCGTCGTCGGCGACATCGAGGCGGTAGCCGGGTGCCATCGTTGTCAGAAGACGGCGATCGGTGCGGGTGACTCTGGCGTCGGCGAGCATCCGGCGGGCGTGATAGACGTGCGTCTGGAGCGTTCTCATGGCGCCGCTCGGCGGATTCTCCCCCCACAGCTCGCGAATGAGCGTGCTCATGGGCACCGTTTCACGCGGCTGGAGCGCCAGCACGGCGAGCATCTGGGAGACCTTCGGAGCCTTCGGAGCGAGCGTCTCGCCGCTGTCGGTGATGATCTCAAAAGGGCCCATGAGATTGAACCACACTGTGCGCGCTCCTGATCCGGCGTGGTTGGCGCCTGGCTGGGTGCTCGGAGTCATGATCCCGACAGTAGAGAGCGGTTGCCACCGACCCGTCACACCAGGCTCAACAATGTCAAGTTACCGCCAGGTAGACCCTCTTGCGCTACGCACCGCGACCGGCCGACCTCCATGGGTGAGCACGCGCGGGACGGAGCGGGGCCGGGCCGCCGGGACGCGCGCGGCGCGCGCGACCGTATCTCCCGCCGTCGCGCGGAAAGCGAAGAATACCGCCGCGGGACAGCCGTACGGTAATGGTCCGGTAACCATGATTTCCGCGTCCGTTGGGGCATTCGTCCGGGCATTGTCGACACCGACCGGACAGTGACCGGGAGGTGAGACGCACGGCTATAGCGTGAGCCGCACGGCCAAGCACGTCACAGCCCTGGAGGATTGCTCCGGGAATTGGCCGCACCCGCACTTCACCGCCCTCCGGGTATTTCGGCGGGCAGGTGGAGACGACCAGGAAACGGTGGGACGAACAGAAATGAATCCGTCCGATCTGCGCGCGGCCATGTCACGGTTCGCGACCGGTGTCATCGTATTGAGCGTCGGCGGCGAGAGCATTCACGGAATGACCGCCAACGCGTTCAGTTCGGTCTCCCTCGCGCCGCCCTCCGTCCTGTGCAGCGTGGCGCACAGCGCCGTCATGCACTCGGCGATCACCGCGGAACGGCGCTTCGGGGTCTCGCTGCTCAGCGCCGAACACACGGAGCTGGCGCGGTATTTCGCCGACAAACGGCGACCGCTCGGACCCGCCCAGTTCAGCGAGGTCGACTGGGAGCCGGGGCCGCTCACCGGGGCCCCGCTGATCCCCGGGGCCCTCGCCTGGCTGGAGTGCGAGCTGTCCGACTCCCTGGAGTCGGGCGATCACACCGTCTTCATCGGCGATGTGCTGAGCGCGAGGGTGGGGCCGGAACACGACGGCCTCCTCTTCTTCGAGGGAGCCTTCCGGCGGGTGGCGTCCTCCTCCGCCTCGCCGGCCGGAGCCTGACGGGCGTCAGCCGTGCAGCTGGGCCCGCTCGCTGCCCGCCGCCGACAGCAGGAACTCGACCAGCTTCTCGTGGGTGATCCGCTCCAGCCGGTCCAGGGTGACGGTGGTGGCGTGCCCCTTGCCACCGGCCCAGGTCGGGCGGCGCAGCAGGAGTTCGGGGGTGGCGGCGGCCACCACGACCAGGCAGGCCTCCGTCGCCTCGGCCAGCTCCTCGACGGCCTCCAGCACCACGTCGTCGGCGCGGTGCAGATCGTCCAGGCACAGCACGAGCGGGGCGCGGCGGGCGGCCTCGTGGAAGAAGTCGCGCCAGGCCGCCAGCGCGCACCGGGGGTCGTCGCTCTCACCGGCCGGTTCGATCAACGGTGCGAGCTGGGTCAGCAGCCGGCTCGCCGTCGGGACCGAGGGGAAGAGGGACCGTACCGCCCGGGTGAGCGCGGCCCGCGCCTCGGGCGCGCCGTCCCCGGCCCGGACTCCGCAGTACGAGGCGAGGATCTGGGCCTGCGCGAGCAGCGGGCGGTCGTCGGAGGCGGCCGGGGTGCGGCCGGTCAGGCAGCGCACCGGCTCCGGCTGGACGGTGATCCGGTGTCCGAGGTCGCCCAGCAGCCGGGTCTTGCCCGCGCCGGACTCGCCGAGGAGGGTGACCAGGTGCGGCACGGAGCGGCGTCGGGTCCGGCGTACCAGCTCCTGGAGGAAGTCCAGTTCGCAGGCGCGGGTGGAGGCTTCCGCGCCCCGTACGCCGGAGTGGGTCCCGCCCGTGCCGATGACCTGCCAGGCCATGGTCTCCGAGGGCTCCGTCGGCACACAGACGAAAGTGTCCTCGACCGCCCGGCGGACGGCGTCGCTGACCCGCACCTCGCCGACGTCGGCGTCGGACAGCAGTTCCTGCGAGGCGTCGAGCACCGCGCCGACGACGGTGGGCGGGTCGGCGGGGCCGCGCTGGCGCAGCAGCACCTCGCCCAGGTCCACCGAGGCGCAGACGCTGAGTCCGCCCCCGTCGGACCCGTGGCCGCCGGACACGTCGAGCACGTCCCGTACGGCGAGCGCCGCGCGCACCGCCTGCCAGGCGTCCTCGTCGCCGGGGCCGTCCAGTCCGAAGAGGGCCAGGAAGGTGGAGCCGATGGAGGCGGTGACGGTGCCGCCGAACCGCTCGATCTGCTCCCGGACCACGGAGGCCGCGCCGTCGAGCAGGTCGTCCAGGTCCTCGTGGTCGCTGCCGCCGAGCGTGGGCGCGAGCCGGGTGCGGACCGAGACGACGCCGACGCGGCGGCGCTCGGTGCCCGTGCGGTGCGCCGGGGTGTCCCGGACGGCGGCGGGCGTCCGCTCCGCCGGTCCTCCCGCTCCGGGGGCTCCGGGCCGCCGGGCGGGGCTCTCGGGGGCGAGCCGGGCCGGTCCCCGGGCGGGTACGGGCCCGTGGGGCTCGGCGGGCGCCGGGAGCGCTCCCCCGCCGGGCTCCAGGGAGAGGGTGGCCTCCTGGGTGAGGATCGCCTGCTGGAGGCGTTGCAGACCGCGGCCCGGTTCGAGGCCGAGATCCTCGACCAGGGCGGAGCGGACCCGGCCGTAGACATTGAGCGCGTCGGCCTGGCGTCCGCAGCGGTAGAGCGCGAGCATCAGCTGTCCGCAGGAGCGCTCGCGCAGCGGTTCGGTCTGCACCATCCGTTCCAGTTCGGCGAGGATGGTGTGGTGCCGGCCGCAGGCCAGCTGAGCGTCGAAGTAGTCCTCGGTGGCGTCGATGCGCGCCTTCTGCACCGCCGCCAGTTCGGGCCACTCGATGCCCGCCTCCACGAGGTCGGCCAGGGCCGGGCCCCGCCACAGCGCGAGCGCGTCGTGCAGCAGCCGGGCCGCCGACTCCGGCGCGCCCTGGGCCTGTTTCTCCCGTGCCTGGCCGACCCACTGCTGGAAGAGGTGGAGATCGACCCGGCCCGGATCCACCCGGATCATGTACCCCGGCGACTGGGTGAGCAGCGTCGCCGCCCGCTCTCCCCCGGCGTATCCGGCCGACAGGACTCCGCGCAGTCCGTAGACCGCGTTCTGGAGAATCTTGCGGGCGGTCATCGGCGCGTCGTCCACCTCCCACAGCGCGTTGAGCAACTGGCTCGTGGCGACGACCCTGTTGGCGTGCAGCAGCAGATATCCGAGTGTGGCGCGCTGCTTGGTGCCGCCCAGCCCCACTGTTCCCTCGTAGTCGTCGGCGATTTCCAACGGACCCAGCATGCGGAACTGCATCGCTCCCCCAGATTGACCGTCCAACCGGTGGCCCGTGGCCGGGGACGGCGGCTGCGGTCTGACAGCGACGCCCCGGGAAACCGGCCAAGACCCTGGCGTTCCCATGTTCCAGGGCGGCGGTCGAAGCCCTCACAAAGCAAGCACAAGGCGGCGGTGGGGCCCCGGGGCGGCCGGGAGAGCGGGCCCGCGCCGGACGGTGCGCCCGGCGCGGGGCGGCGCGGGGGGCGGCACCGCTCCAGCCTGGCGGTCGCGGCCGGGCCCCGCGACCGGCGGACGGAGGCCGACTCCCGCCACCCGTCGGGCGGCCGGGCCGCCGTCACCCCGCCCGGTGGCGCGGGCGGGGCCGTTCGGCGTTGGTCACCGCGCGGAGCAGCCATTCGACGGGTCCGTACCGGTGGCGGCGCAGCCAGTGGCGGGAGGCGGCCAGCTGGGCGGCGAAGAGGGCCACGGCGATGAGGGCGACGAGCGGTGGGGGCACCCGGCCCACCAGGGCGGTTCCGAAGCCGGTGAAGAGGAGCGCCAGGACGAGGGATTGCGTCAGGTAGTTGGTGAGGGTCATCCGTCCGGCCGGTGCGAGCAGCGGGGCGAGCCGGCGGCCCCGCCGGGTGGCGGCGAGCCGGAGCACGGTCGCCGCGTAGGCGGCCGCGAGCAGGGGCGCGGTCACCATGTCGACGGCGAGGCCGGCCAGCTGGAGGGCGGTGTCCGGGTTTCCCCGGGAGGTCTGCGCGTAGAGGACGCCGCCCGCGATCCCGACGGGGAAGCCGGTCCACTGGAGCCGCCGCAGCAGGACGCCGTGGCGGGCGATGTCCGCCAGGGCCTCGTGCCGGCCCGCCGCGAGGCCGAGCAGGAAGGCGGCCAGCGCGGCGGGGGCCTGGAAGAGGACGAGCAGCAGTACCACGTCGGGCAGTTGGTCGAGATGGGCGCCGATCACCGATCCGGGGCTCCCCCGCAGCGCCTCGGTGGCCCGCCGGGCCCGCTCGCCGGCGGCGGCTGCGTCGGTGCCGCCGCCGCCCGCCAGGTGCTGCGCCCCGGCGAGGAGGAGGAGACCGGCGGCGGTCACGGTGAAGAGGACCACGGCGGTGATCACCGCCGTGCGCGGCCGGATGCCCCTCAGGGCCAGCAGGATCAGCCCCAGCACGGCGTAGGTGGTGAGGATGTCGCCGGGGAAGAGCACCACCGCGTGGCACACGCCGATGACGAACAGCGCTCCGCACCTGCGCAGGAAACGGGGGGTGAACCGGGCGCCGCCGCGCTCCGCCGACTTCAGCTGGAGGGTGAAGCTGTAGCCGAAGAGGAAGGAGAACAGCAGATAGAACTTGGCCTCGAAGAAGATCGCCGTCAGCCGGCGGACGGCGTTGTCGAGGGCCGAGTCGAGGCCGGGGTCCGCCAGGCCGAAGCCGTGGTGGGCGGAGGCGAGATAGGTGATGTTGACCATGAGGATGCCGAAGAGCGCGAAGCTCCTCAGCACGTCGATGTCCTGGATCCGGGAGCCGTTCCGTCCGCTGTCGCCCGGGTTCATATGCGCATCCTTGAATCGCTCACTTTCAAAACGTTCGCTTGAGACACGAACGTATTAGACTCATAAGAACGAGGGAGCGCAAGCGCGGGCCACGCGAATCCCCCTGGCCTCACAGCGGGTTGGCGGTCGCTCACACTCGGCGAGAGCGCCAGGCATGAACGCGGGGCCGTCGAGGTAGGGATCACGGCGGACACGCCCGGCGGCGGGAACGGGCGGCCCGAGGAGGGGAGTTCTGGCCGATGTCGTCGACCGTCCACGCCCGGTGCGGCGAGCGGGGCTCCGGATGAGCGACCCGGAGGCGGGGCGGTTTCTCGCGCTCTCCGTCGCGCTGACCGGATTCGAGGCCGCCGAGCTGCGGGAGACCGGCCTCGCCGAGGCCCATCGGGCCCTGACCGCCCGGCGGGCCGACCCCGCGCGCTACGGCCGGCTCGCCGGAGCCGCCGATCCGTACGGCCTGATCGAGCGGGACGAGGGGGTGCGCGAGCTGGCACGGTCGATCTGCCACCTCTGGTACGCGGGGGTGTGGCCGGGCCCTTCCCCTGAAGCCCCCGCCCCGGCCCCGGCCGAGGGGCTGGTGTGGCGGAGCTTCGGCGGCGAACCGCCGGGCGCGGGGCGGCCCGGCCCCGGCTCCTGGGCACGGCCGCCCGCCGACCCGGCCCCGGGCGGGCGGAGTTGACCGGCCGGGAGGGCTTCGAGGACTCCGAGCACTCCGAGCGCTTCGATGTGCTCGTGGTCGGAGCCGGCATCGCCGGATCGCTGCTGGCCAAGGAGTTGGGCGAGCGCGGCTGGCGGGTCCTGGTGCTGGAGGCCGGCGTGGGCGACGCCGACGGCGGCGGCCCCGCAGCCGACCCGGCGCGGTTCCGCGCGGCGCGGGCGAAGACGCCCGGCTCCGCCGTCGCGCCCAACCCGCTGGTCCCCTCCCCCGATGTGACGGACCTGAGCGGTCGCCCCGGCGGCGGCTACCGGGCCGCCGGCCATCTCCTCCAGGACGGCCCGCTGCCGTACGCCAGCGGCTATGTACGCGTCAACGGCGGCACCGGCACGGCCTGGACGGGCCTCACCCCGCGCATGCACCCGGAGGACTTCCGTACCGCCGAGCACTTCGGCTACGGCCGCGACTGGCCCATCGGCTACGCCGAACTGGAGCCCCACTACCGCGCCGCTGAACGGGAACTCGGCGTCGCCGGGGACCCGGACCAGCAGCGCGAGCTGGTCGGGCTGCCCCTGCCCGAGGGGTACGCCTTCCCGCACCGCCCGGTCCCCGCCAGCCATCTCGACCGGCTGCTGGCCGAGCGGCTGGACGGCCGGCACGCCAGGGACCCCGGCCGCCCCGACCCGGTGGAACTGCGGGTCGCCCAAACGCCCCAGGCCCGCAACACCGCCGCCACCCGGGAGCACGGACCGGTCTGCGAGGGCAGCGCGAGCTGCATCCCCGTCTGCCCCACCGGGGCGAAGTACACCCCGGCCCGCACCCAGCGGCGCTGGGGCCCGAGCGTCACCCTCCTGACCCGGGCAGTGGCCGGGCGGCTGACGGCGGACCCCTCGGGCCGGATCACCGGCGTCGAGTACCAGCGGTACGAGGACCCCGCCCGCCCCGGATCCGTCACCCGGCACACGGCACGGGCGGACACCGTGGTGCTCGCCGCCCACGCGATCGAGAACGCCCGGCTGCTGCTCGCCTCCGGCCTCGCCGGCTCCAGCGGCCAGGTGGGCCGCAATCTGATGGACCACCCGGTGCTCCTCACCTGGGGCCTGCTGCCCCGGCGCACCGGCCCCTACCGGGGCCCCGGCTCGACCTCCGGTCTCGAAGGATTCCGCTTCGGCCCGGGCCGGGCGGCCCGCGCCCCCTTCCGCGTCGAGTTCGGCAACTGGGGCTGGACCTGGGCGGTCGGCCCGCCGGAGCACGAGGCCGCCGCGCGGATCGAGGCCGGTCTCCTCGGCCCGGCGCTGCGCCGGGCCCTCGACGACCGGGTGGGACGGCAGTTCGCGCTCCAGTTCGAGATGGAGCAGAGCGCCGATCCCGCCAACCGGGTCCGGCTCGCCCCCGGCCGCCCCGACGCGCTGGGGCTGCCGCGCCCGGTGCTCACCTACGACCTGTCCGAGCATGTGAAGGCGGGCATCGCCGCCGCGAAGTCGGTCTCCGACCAGCTCTTCGCCCTGGTGGGGGCCGAGGACCACAGCCGGTACGCACCGGGCACCGCCGAGCCCGGCCGCTTCGAGCACGAGGGCCGGTCCTACGCCTATCGGGGCGCGGGCCACGCGGGCGGCACCCACATCATGGGCGCGCGCCGCTCCGACTCCGTGGTCGACTCCTGGCAGCGCTGCTGGGACCACCCCAATCTGTACGCGGTGGGCTGCGGCAGCATGCCCTCCCTCGGCACCTCCAACCCGACCCTGACCATGGCCGCGATCACCCTGCGCAGCGCCGAGCGGATCCACCGCGATCTGACCGGCCGGCACCGGGCGATCGCGCTGCCGTCCCTCGGCCGCGCCCCGGCGCCGGCCGTTCCCGAGGAGACCGACACTCCATGAGCGAGCATCCCGTGAGCGATCACCCCGTGGGCGAGCACCCCGTGGGCGGCGGTCTCGCCCTGCCGCCCGTCGCGGCCCCGTATCTGCTGCCCTTCCACTACGGGGCGCTGCACAACATCGGCGTGGACCATCTGGTCGACCCCGCGCCGGTGCGGGCGCTGCTCGCGGAGCGCCACCCCGATCTGAGCGCGGCCGACTTCGGCGGCCGGTCCTGTGTCACGCTCAACTACCAGCTGTACTTCGCGCAGTACCCGAACGGCGCGGCGGTGATCCAGGAGATCGAGTACAGCGTCGTCGCGTACCCGACGGCGAGCGCGGGGCGGCTCGCCCGGCTGTCGTACGGACAGTACGCCCGGGGGTACGACCAGACCAAGCTGCTCGGCATCGCCCGGCTGCATGTGCTGTGCGACAGCGCGCCGGCCATCGCGGCCGGCACCGCGCTCTACGGCGAGCCCAAGTATCCGGCGTGGTTCGAGGTCACCATGCCCTCGCTCAACGGTCCGGGCGGCGACACCTGGGACATCGTCTGCAAGGAGGCGGTGCTCGCGGGGGACGGGATCGAGCGGCGGGAGCGGCCCCTGATCTCCCTCTCGGCGCGGCTGGCCGGGCTGCCCCGGATCCCGGTCAACAACACCCCCGTCACCGGCTACGGGGTCGACGCCGCCGGCCGTCCGCTGGCCGGGCCGATGAACGTCTACCAGCCCTACCAGTACATCCCGCTCGGCGAGGACACGGGTGGCGGCGGCACGGGCGACACGGCGGGCCGGGTGCGGCTGCGGGTGCACGAGCCGTCGTCGCCGGTCGGGGCCGATGTGACCGCGCTGATCGGCGACGGGAGCGCCGCCGGGGTGTGGACGTACCAGTCGGCCCCGGTCGCCGCCCACAACCGTCCGTACTACGTGCCGCGCGCCGGGCGGGAACAAGCCCCCGTTCCCGGGCGCTGAGACGTGTATGACTCCAGGACACCGCATCACCGTCGAACAGGGCAGCGAGCATGTGCGCGTCGTACGCGACGGGCAGGTGCTCGCCGAGAGCCGGCGTCCCCTCGTACTGCGCGAGACGGGCTGCCCGGTCCGCTACTACCTGCCCCCGGAGGACGTCAGGACCGATCTGCTGACCCGCTCCGACACCCACACCCACTGCCCCTTCAAGGGCGACGCCGACTACTGGTCGGTCCCGGGCGCGAACGACCTGGTGTGGGCCTATCCGGAGCCGAGGCCGGAGGTGGCCGGGATCAAGGACCACTTCTGTTTCTACGACACCGAGACGGTCTGACCCCGGGCGCACCGGCCCGGGTGCGGCCCGCGCCCCCGGCGGGCGCGGGCCGCGCCCGGGAACTCAGGAGAGGGCGAAGCCCCGGTAGCCGTCCCGGGCCACGGCGTCGCACTCCGCGCGGTAGCGGTCGGCGCCGCCCACATAGGCGAGGAAGACCCGGGCCTTGCCCGGCACATTCGCCCCGGTGTACCAGGAGGCGACGGCCGGGTAGAGGGTCTGGTCCGCGAGTTCGGCGACATGGGCCGTCCAGGCGTCCTCGGCCGCCGGGTCGGCCTCGATCTGTGTGAGGCCCCGGTCGCGGAGATGGGCGACGCAGTCGGTGATCCACTCCACATGCTGTTCGATGGAGACCACCATATTGGTGAGGACCGAGGGGCTGAGCGGCCCGGCGACGGTGAAGAGGTTGGGGAAGCCCGCCGTCAGCAGCCCGAGACAGCTCCTCGGGCCGTCCGCCCACTTCTCCCGGAGCGTGACCCCGCCCCTGCCCACGATCTCCACGGCGGTCAGCGCCCCGGTCAGGGCGTCGAAGCCGGTGGCGAAGACCATCGCGTCGAAGAGATGCTCCCGGTCCGAGGTGCGGACGCCCTTCGGGGTGATCTCCTCGATCGGGGTGGCGGAGAGGTCCACCAGGCTCACCCCGGGCCTGTTGTAGGCGGCGTAGTAGCCGCTGTCCAGACAGGGGCGCTTGGTCCCGAAGGGGAAGGTGCGGGGCGTGAGTCTCTCGGCGGTCTCCTCGTCGGCGACGATCGAGGCGATCTTCCCCCGGACGAACTCGGCCGCCGTCTCATTGGCCTCCGCGTCGACGAGGAGGTCGGTGTACGACCGCAGCAACCCGCTGAGCAGCCCCGACTGCCAGCCGGCCTCATAGGTGGCGGTGCGCTCCGCCGGGGTCACCTCCAGGGCGGAGCGGGTCGGCAGCTCGACGACGCTGCCTCCCTTGGAGCGGCGCTGGGCCCGGCGGAACTCGGGGTAGCCGGCCTTGCGCTCGGCGACCTCGGCTGCGGAGAGCGGGCGGTTGAAGGCGGGCAGCGCGTAGGCCGGGGTGCGCTGGAAGACGGTCAGCCCGGCGACGCGCCCGGCCAGCTCCGGGATGATCTGCACCCCGGAGGAGCCGGTGCCGATCACGGCGACCCGCAGGCCGGTGAGGTCGACGTCCTCCCGCGGCCAGCGGGCGGTGTGGTAGGTGGGGCCGGCGAAGGAGCCGAAGCCGGGGACGTCCGGCGTCTTGGGGGCCGAGTTGCTGCCCGAGGCCATCACCAGGAACCGGGCGGTGACGCTCTCCCCGGTGTCGGTGGTGATCCGCCAGACGCGGCCGTCCTCGTCGTACACCGCCCGGGTGACCCGGGTGCCCAGGGTGATGTCCTCGCGCAGCCCGAACCGGTCGGCGACATGCCGGAGATAGCGCAGTATCTCCGGCTGGCCCGCGTACTTCTCGCTCCACACCCACTCCTGGTCCAGCTCGGGGGAGAAGGAGTACGAGTACGACATGCTCTCGATGTCGCAGCGGGCGCCCGGGTAGCGGTTCCAGTACCAGGTGCCGCCGACGTCGTCGCCCGCCTCGAAGACCCGGGTGCGCATTCCCAGTTCGCGCAGTCGGTGGAGCTGGTAGAGGCCGGAGAGACCCGCGCCGACGACGACCGCGTCGAGGGAGGCGGCGGGGGCGGCGGGGGCGGCGGGGGTGGTGCGGGTGTCCATGGGGGGCTCCTGTGGGGAGGGGACCCGGCCGGAGGCCGGTGGCGGACGATGCTGCGCCGATCCCGCCCCCACCGCCACAGTTCTCGGCCAAGTCGGCTCGGAATGCCGTGCGGTTGGCGCGATCAATGCACGAAATGGGCTGATTGATGAGAGTCGCCTCATGGAAGCGCGGTACTGAACTCGTGGTTTTCCACGATGCCCCGCACCGGTGCCTCCGGAGAAGCTGTAGCGGAGGCCGCCCGTCAGCGGCCGGACAGACACTCAAGGCCCGGCCCTTCGCGACAGGGCCGGCGCACCACACGAAAGGACCAGTCGATGAGCCGCTCCGAAACTCTCCTTTCGTCCCATGCCACCGCCGCCCGCGCCGACTTCCCCACGGCCGCCGGGCGGTCGGTGTGGACCACCCGACGGCGGCGTGGCGGCGGGAGGCCCTGAGCCCCGCCGCTCCGCCGTCACGGCGCGGCGGTGGCCGGGGCGCAGCGTCGCGCCCCCGAGGCCCGTTGTTCCGGGCCGGCCCCGCCGCGCCGAGAAGCCGACCGACCCGCCCGGGAGAGCCGCCCGGGGGACCACACGGGGGCTTGTTTTGCACTGCGCACGTCTTGACCCGGAAAGACCTTCCGCGGCTGTGGACAGCCGCTCCCCATCCACTGCCGGTACGTCATGAACGAGGAGGCGCGCCGCCGCGATGAATCGTTACTGCGTGCGGCGTTCATCGTCTCCAGCAGCGGCGACTGGATCTTCCGTTTCGCGCTGCCGGTCCTGGTGCTCCAGCTCACCGGCTCGGCGATCTCGACGGCGCTGACGTACGCGGTCGAGTTTGTTCCCTTTGTAGTGATCGGGCTCTTCAGCGGAGTGGTCGCCGACCGCGCCGACCGGCGTCAGCTGATGATCCTGTGCGATGTGGTCTCCTCGGTGATCGTCATCGGGATCGGGGTGCTCTGCCTGTTCGAGCCCTCGGTCGTGCTGATCATGACGGCGGCCTTTCTGCTGGGCTGTGTACGGCCGTTCTCCTTCCCCGCCTTCCAGGGCTTCCTGGCCGAGCGGGTGGCGAAGGAGCGCAGGCCCGCGATGAACGCCTGGGTGCAGGGTGCGGACGGCACCCTCAGCACTCTCGGCCCGGTCGCGGGCGTCGCCGTGGTCACCCTGCTGGGACCGACCGCCGCCAGCTTCGCCAACGGGGTCTCGTTCGCGGTGTCCGCCGCCCTGATCGCCTCCACGGCGGTGATGGCGACCGGACGCCGGCTGATCCCCTCGATCGTCAAGGCCTGCCGGTCGCTGAAGCCGGACTCCGTCGCGGCGATCCAGCTGATATCGAGGGACCGGGGACTGGCCTGGGCCACCGTCCTGCTGACCCTCGGCAACTTCGCCTTCCCCGCCGCCGCGGCCAATCTGATCTTCATCGTGGCCGGTCCCGGCGGGGAGATCCCGGCCTCGCTCGCCGTCGTCTCGATGGCCCAGGGGGTGGGCGCGGTCCTCGGCGCGACGGTCGCGCCGGCCCTGATGCGAAGGCTCGACGGCGACCTCCTCATGTGGACGGCGCGGGCGGCGATGGCCACCGCCCTGCTGCTGCCCGCGTTCTCCACCGACGTCTGGGTGCTGAGCGTCTGCTGGTTCCTCGCGGGCCTGGCGACCTCCGTCTTCCTGGTGCCCTGGCGGACCTACCGCCAGGGAGCCGTCGACGGCGCGTTCCTGGGCCGGGTGGTGGGACTCCAGCGCGCCGTGCCCTTCGCGGCCATCCCCTTCAGCGCCCTGATGGGCGGCTGGCTGCTCACCGAGTTCGGTGCCACGACGCTGTTCGTGGTCATCGCCGCCATCCAGTGCCTCGTCACGCTCGGCACCTTCTACGCGCCGCTGAGCAGGGCGGGCTCAGCGTCCCCCGGCAGGAGTTGATCACCAGATTCCCGGCTTGTCCGGCATACCGAGACCAGGATCACGACAGCGAGAAGCGCCACGGAACGCGGTCCGTTCGAAAGGACCGCGCCGAAGACACACACACGGCATCATCATCACGGGAAAGGGAGTGATTCCCCATGACACTGTTCTTCGAGGGCAACGGCATCGTCCCGGCTCAGCGGGAACAGTTCGCGGAGTCCGGATACCTCGTACTGCCCGGCTTACTGCCGGAGGAGCTGCGCGAGAGGCTCAAGCCGGAGGTGGACCGATGGGTGGACGAGGGACTGCGGGCCAAGTCGATAGCCGCCTGCGTCAACCCCTCCCCCGACGACCCGCCGCCGGTGATGGAGCTGGAGCAGCCCGCGCACGGCGAGCTGCTCACCCATGAGCCGCTGATGCGGATCATCTCCGAGCTGATGGGCGACCCCTTCGTCTTCCATCATCTGCACAGCGACCGGCACGGCCCCGGGGTCGCGGGCAAGCCCTGGCACCACGACCACGAGCCCAACGACGCCGAGAACCCCAAGCTGCTGATGGTCCACGCGCTGCACTACCTCGGCGGCCTCGACGGCACGGTCGGCAGCCTCGCCCTGCTCCCCGGCTCCCACCACGAGCCCCGCGACAAGGCCGCGCTCGCCCACCTGGACACCTCCGAGCTGCCGGGCGAGATCGTGATCGACAAGCTGCCCCCCGGCACCACCCTGCTGATCAACTCGGCCCTGCTGCACGCTCGCCGGCCCGCCCCGAGCCCCAGCGGCCCCCCTCGCCCCCGCTACTTCGTCGACGCCTCGTACTGCCAGACGGGAGCCCGCTGGCGGCCTGTGAAGCCGTACTGGCGGCACATGCTCGCCCGGGCCCGTGACCTGGAGCTCGACGGCGGCCGTTGGCCGGAACTGTTCTCGGAGCGTCACTTCACCGAGTACGCCCCATCGGCATGAGGAGGAGTCACAGCGATGCATGTGGTCAGTTCGGTCACCTTTGACGAGGTGCGGTCGCACTTCCGGCGGGACCACCCCGTGGACCGGGAGCACGAGGCGAACACCAATCAGGACGCGGTGAACGCCCTGGAGCTGGCGGACGCGACGTTCGGCAGCTGGTCCAGGGTGAGCATCACCGGGGCCGACGTCAGCGAGGTCATGCTGCCCTGGCATCTGAGCGAGGGCGGCGGGTGCGAGCTGGTGCCCCGCTCCGGGCTGACCGTCGGCGGGGCCGTGCGGCTGCTGCGCTCGCGTGAGGCGGAGTGGTCCGAGGCCAACCCGGTCTGCCGGGCCAAGCTCGACCGGTTCCGGGACGCCCCGCCCACCTCGATCTATCTGAGCACCCTCCCGCTGCCGCACGAGGACTACTCGGGCCTGACCCTCGGCAAGGGACTCGTCCATCTCGACGGCCTGCACCGGATGGTCTCCTGGGAACTCGGCCGGCGGCTGTCGCCCGAGCAGGAGCTGACCGTCTTCGTCGCCGGCGACATCGCGGCCCGCGCCACTACCGGAGGTCTGAGTACATGACGCTAGCGAAGCGACACGCCGCCTCGCTGCCCGAGCTGCTGACCCACAACGCCCTGACCCACCCGGACCGGCCCGCGATCGGCGACGGGGTGCGCACCTTCGACTACCGCGCCCTCGACACCGTGGCGAGCCGGGTCGCGGCCCTGGTCGCCAGGGCCGGCGTCGGGCGCGGCGACCGGGTGGCGGTCTTCGGTCCCCGGGACGCCCGGGTGTGCGCGCTGCTCTTCGGCGTGCTGCGCTCGGGGGCGACGGCCGTGCTGGTCGACCCCGGGTGGAGCCCGCCCGACATACGCAGACGGCTGGAGGCCGTCGAAGCGGGCCTGGCGCTCTCCACCAGTGCGGAGTTCCTCGCGCCCGAGCCGTACCGCACCGAGGTGATCGACCCGGCCGCGCTCCTCGGGAGCGCGCCCATCGGCGCCGTCCCCGGCCCCGCGCCGGACGGCTGCGCGCCCCAGGACGTGGCGTACCTGTCCTTCACCTCGGGCTCGCGCGGGGAGCCGAAGGCCGTCGCGGTCACCCACGCGAACACCGTCCACTACGCCCGGGCGCTCAGCGAGCGGCTGGGCCTCACCGAGGCGGACGCGCCCCGGGTCGCCCATGTGACCACGCTGGCGGCCGACCTCGGGCACACCTCCTGGCTGCTCGCGCTGGCGACCGCCGGGTCGGTGCACCTCGTCCCCGACGACGAGGTGCGCGACCCGGAGCGCTTCTGGGCCGCGCTGCGCGGGGCCGGGGTGACGATGCTGAAGACGACCCCTTCGCATCTGACGGCGCTGCTGGCGGGCCGGCCCGCCGACGCGCCCACGCTGGACACGGTGATCCTCGGCGGCGAGGCGCTGCCCCGGCCGCTCGCGGTGAGCCTGCTCGAACAGGGCGTCGCGGCCCGGGTCGCCAACCACTACGGCCCGACCGAGACCACCGTCGGCGCGACCTGCTTCCTCGCCCGCTCCGCCGGTGAACTCCCCGCCGACGAGGCCACCGTGCCCATCGGGACCGCCATCGGCGAGGTGGACCTCCAGCTCGCCCCCGACGACGCGGTGGGCGAACTCCACATCGGCGGACGGGGCGTCAGCGCGGGCTACTTCGGCCGCCCGGCCGAGACCGCGCGCCGCTTCATCAGCCACGGCGGACGGCGGATGTACCGGACCGGCGACGTCTGCCGCCGCAGGCCGGACGGGAATCTGGTCTTCGTCGGCCGCTCCGACCGGCAGGTGAAGGTCCGGGGCTTCCGGGTCGACCCGGTCGAGATAGAGCACGCGATGGAGGAGTTCCCCGGGGTCGGCCAGTCCGCGGTGATCGTGCGCGGCACCCCGACGGGCAGCCAGCTGCTGGCCGCCGTACGGCTGACCGGTACGGGCGGCGAGAGCGAGACCCTCGCCGCGCTCCGCTCCCATCTCCGCGACCGGCTGCCGGGCTACTCGGTCCCGCAGCCGATCCTCGCGGTGCCGGAGTTCCCCTTCGGCCCGAACGGAAAGCTCGACCGGGAGCGGCTCGCGGCCGTCGTGGCCGGGCTCATCGAGACCCGGGCGCGCGGCGCGCGCACCGCGCACGAGGACGGGAACGGGAACGGGGAGGACGGCGGGGCCGGCACGGCGCTCGCCCGGGCCGTCGCCGAGCTGTGGGCGGACGCGCTGGGCCTGCCCCTGGTGGACCTGGACGCCGATGTGCTGAGCCTGGGCGGGGACTCCATCCTCGCCATGCGGACCATCGCCTCGCTGCGCAGGCGCGGGCACCGGGTCGGCTTCGAGCACTTCTACGAGCACCCCACGCCCACCCTGCTGGCGGCGGCGGCCCTCGCCGCCGGGGAGCGGCCCGCCCCGGCCGCCGAGCGCGTCGACACCGGGGACCGCCGGCTCTCCCCCGCCCAGCGGTGGCTGTTCCGGCAGCCCGTCGACGACCCCCGGCACTGGAACCAGTCCGTGGTGCTGCGGTGCGCGATACCCGTCGACGCCCCCGCCCTCGCGGCGGCCGTCCTCGCCGTACTGCGCCGCCACCCGGCGCTGCGCACCCCCGTCGGCCCGGCCGGACCCGGCGTTCCGCTCCCCGAGGGCGACCCGGACGCGGTCAGCCACTCCTCGATCCGGGCGACGGACCCGGTGGCCGAGACCGTCGGCGGGATCTGTACCGAGCTGCACCGCAGCCTCGATCCGGAGGCCGGACGCCTGCTGAGGGTCCATCTGTTCCGCGGCGGGCCCGGCGTGGAGGACCGGCTGGCGCTGATCGCCCACCATCTGGTGGTCGACGGTCTCTCCTGGCGGATCCTGCTGGACGATCTCGCCTGCGCCTACCGGGCGGCCCGCGACGGACAGCCGGCGGCACTCCCGCCGACGGCCGACTTCTACTCCTGGGCGGGATCGGCCGCCCCGGCCGTCCCCGTACAGGAAGCGGTCGCGCCCCGGCTCCCGGCGGACGAGGCGGCGGGCGGCACCGAGCCCGCTACGCTGATCTGGAGTCTCGACGAGCGGGCGACCGCCCGGCTGGTCGAGCGGCACGGGCGCTCGCAGCGGCTGGAGGCGATCCTGCTGACGGCCTTCGCCGAGGCCGTCTCCGGCTGGAGCGGCCAGCCCCGGCTGGGGGTGGAGGTGGAGACGCACGGCCGCTCCACCGAGGGCGACGACGGACAGCATCTCGACACCGTGGGCTGGTTCACCGCGGTGAAGTGGGTGGCGGTCGACGGGACCGGCGGGCCCGAGCGGGCCGCCGCCGGGGCCGAGGAGGAGCTGCGGCAGGCTCCCCAACTGCCGATGGACGTCGAAGGAGCGCGCCCGGAGACCGGGTTCAACTTCCTCGGCACCTTCCAGCTCACCGACGAGCCCTCGCTGGAGTGGACGATCGCCGACGAGCGGGCCGGTTCGGCCCGCTGCGCCTCCGGCGACTCGCTCTACCGGATCCGGCTCACCGCCCGGATCATCGGCGGCAGGCTGGTGACGGACCTGGTGTACGCGTGGCCCCGGCTCTCCCACGAGAACGCGGAGGCGGTCTTCGCCGCCTTCGCCCGCTCGGTCGCCGCCCTCGCGGACACCACGGCGCTCCCCCACACCAGGGCGAGCGCCTCGACCTCCGGCCAGCTGCTGCACACCGGGGCCTTACCTCCCCGCGACAGCTGGCGGGTGGTGCGCGAGCCGACCCGGGTGCTGCTCACCGGCGCGACCGGCTATCTCGGCGGGCATCTGCTCGGTCAGCTCAGCGAGCGGGGCGCGCGGGTCACCTGTCTGGTGCGCGGCGAGAGCGACGCGGCGGCGGCCCGCCGGCTCGGCGGCGCCGATGTGATCGCCGGGGACATCGACCGGGAGGGTCTGGGGCTCTCCCCCGCCGGTCTGGCCAGCGCGCGGGCGGCGCAGATCGTGGTGCACTCGGCGGCGGACGTCCGGCTGGTGGCATCGCCCACCGAGCTGGAGCGCACCAACAACACCGCCGTGCGGCGGCTGCTCTCCTGGATCGACCGGGAGGCCCCCGGGGCGCGCTTCCACCATGTCTCCACGCTCGCCGTCTCCGGCGGGGTCGAGGGGACGCCCCGGCGGTTCAGCGAGGCCGATCTGCGGATCGGCCAGACCTTCCGCACCCCGTACGAGAAGGCGAAGTTCCGGGCCGAGGAGTCGGTGCGCGAGTGGGCCGCCTCCGGCCGTCAGGCGTACATCCACCGCAGCGGCCACATCGCGGCGGACAGCCGGACCGGCGCGTTCCAGCGCAATGTCCAGGACAACCGGATCTATCAGGTGGTCCGGGGCTATGTGCTGGCGGGCGCGGCCCCGAGCAGGCCGGCGACGACCTTCGAGTTCTCGCACGCGGACACCGTCGCGGCGGGCATCGCGGCGATCGCGGCCCATCCGCACGCGGCCCCGGGCGTCTACCACGTGGAGACCCCGCACGCCGTGGCGCACGACGAGCTGGTGGCGTGGATGATCGACCACGGCTACCGGATCAGGCTGACCGACGACGCCACGTTCGCCGCGGCGCTCGCCCGGGCGGAGCGCGACGATCCGGCCACGGCCCGGCTGGCTTCGACCTGGTCCCAGCTGGGCGACCGCAACATCATGGTCGACAGCTCATGGACGACGTCGGTGCTCGACCGGCTCGGTGTGCGCTTCGCCCCGCCGACCCCGCAGTGGTGGTCGGCCGCTCTCTCCTGGGCCGCCACGACCGGTTTCCTTCCCGCGACCGCCGCCTCGGCCCAGCTGACCTGACGGCCCCGCCGTCCTGATGAACCAGCACGTTCCCACAGAAAGTGACGCCATGCCCCAGCTCTCCCCGGTGCTCAAGCAAGCCACCCCGGTCGTCGCCACCCGCGGCGAGGGGATGTACCTCTACGACGCCGACGACAGGCGCCATCTCGACTTCACCTCCGGGGTCGGCGTGACCAGCACCGGCCACTGCCACCCCCGGGTGGTCGAGGCGGTGCGGCAGCAGGCGGGACAGCTCATCCACGGGCAGTACACGACCGTGCTGCACAACCAGCTGCTCCAGCTCACCGAGCGGCTCGGCGACGTGCTGCCGCCGGGGCTGGACTCGCTGTTCTTCCTCAACTCCGGCAGCGAGGCGGTGGAGGCGGCGCTGCGGCTGGCCCGTCACGCGACCGGCCGGCAGAACGTGATCGTGTTCGACGGCGGCTTCCACGGGCGCACCATGGGCGCCGCCTCGCTGACCACCGCGGGCACCCGCTTCCGGGCGGGCATCGGCCCGCTGATGCCCGGCGTCGCGGTGGCCCCCTTCCCCAGCGCCTTCCGGCTGGGGATGAGCGAGGAGGAGGCCGTCGAGTACGCGCTGCGCGGCCTCGACCGGGTGCTGGCCACCGTGACCGCGCCGGCCGAGACGGCCGCCATGTTCGTGGAGCCGGTGCTCGGCGAGGGCGGTTACATCCCCGCGCCCGCGGCCTTCCTGACGGGCCTTCGGGAGCGGGCGGACCGGCACGGGATCCTGCTGGTCCTCGACGAGGTCCAGACCGGTTTCGGCCGTACCGGCCGGTTCTGGGCCCATCAGCACAGCGCGGGCGTCGTGCCCGATGTGGTGATCACCGCCAAGGGGCTGGCGAGCGGTTTCCCGCTCTCCGCGATCGCCGCGCCCACCGAGCTGATGGCCAAGGCGTGGCCGGGCTCGCAGGGCGGCACCTACGGCGGCAACGCGGTGGCCTGCGCCGCCGCGCTCGCCACGCTGGACGTCATCCGCGACGAGCGCCTGGTGGCGAACGCCGCCGAGCAGGGCGCACGGCTGCTGGAGGGGCTGCGGAAGGTCGCCGCCGAGTTCCCCGTCATCGCCGACGTCCGGGGGCTCGGGCTGATGGCGGGCAGCGAGTTCTGCCTGCCCGACGGCTCTCCCGACCCGCTCACCGCCCAGCGGGCCCAGCGGGCCGCCGCCGAGCGCGGACTGCTGCTGCTGCCCTGCGGGGAGCACGGCAACATCATCCGGATGATTCCGGCGCTGGTCGTGAAGGCCGCGCAGATCGACGAGGCGCTGACGCTGTGGTCCGCGGCCGTCTCCGCCGCGGCGGAGTGAACGACACCGTGCCGCCGTTGAAAGGACTGATCACGACATGACTGAGAACAGGCTCCGCGACATCGCCTGGAACAGCGACTATCTCGACACCCGACGCGAGGTGTGGTCCCTGCCGTTCACCGGCGAGGACCGGCGGCTGCTGTGGGACGACGCCGTCGCCGAGAAGTGGGGGACGGGCGACCCGGTACGCGAGAAGCTGGGCTCCTTCCTCGACAACAGCCTCAAGACCGTGGGTTTCGCGCACGTCAGCGGGTTGATGGACCCCGCCGCCCCCGACGAGTCGATCGTCTCCGCGCTGTCGTTCACCCTGCGGGAGCTGGGAGAGATCATCCCGCAGAACGCCGCGGGGGATCTGACCCAGGTGCTGCGCGACCGCGACGGCGACGGAAACACCGAGCTGGGCTTCCACTGCGACACCTGCGATCTGCTGGTGCTCCTCTGTCTCCAGCCCGCCGCGGGCAGTGAGGGGGGCAACACCAAGCTCGCCAGCGCCGGACACGTCCACGACATCATCGAGCGGGAGCGGCCCGATGTGCTCGCCCTCCTCAAGGAGGAGTGGACCTTCGACCGCAGCGGCCGGGCGGGACAGCAGCACATCGTCACCCCCATCCTGTTCACCCAGGACGACGGGAAGATCTGCTGCTACTACCAGACCCGTACGGTCCGGGCGTCCGCCGAGCTGAGCCCGGCCCGGCGGGAGGCGCTGGACTATCTGGACGAGGTGCTCTACCGGCCGGAGATCGCCTTCGGGATGCGGCTGGGCGCGGGCGATCTGCTGGTCATCCGCAACAGCCGGGTGATGCACGGCCGTTCGGCCTATGTCGACACGCCGGGCGCGCCGTCGCGGCGGATGCTGCGCATCTGGATGGACGAGACCCGATGAGCGGGGAGGGCAGGATCGCCGTCGTCACCGGCGGCGGCAGCGGCATCGGCCGGGCGAGTGCGCTGGCGCTGCTCGGCGAGGGGTGGACGGTGGCGCTGGCCGGCCGGCGCGCGGACGCGCTGGAGGAGACCGTCGCGCTCTCGGGGGCCGGTTCCGACCGGGTGATCACGGTGCCCACGGACATCAGGGAGCCGGCCGGGGTCGCGGCGCTGTTCGAGACCGTACGGAGCCGGTTCGGCCGGCTGGACCTGCTGTTCAACAACGCGGGCGCGGCCGTGCCCCGCAGGCCGGTCACGGAGGTGGAGTACGCGGACTGGACCCGGATCATGGACACGACGGTCACCGGGACCTTCCTCTGCGCGCAGGAGGCGTTCCGGCTGATGCGGGACCAGTCCCCGCAGGGCGGGCGCATCATCAACAACGGCGCTCCCTCCGCGTACGCGCCGCGTCCGAACGCGATCGCCTACACCACGGCCAAGCACGCGGTGCTGGGGCTGACCCGGGGTCTCTCGCTGGACGGGCGGCCGTACAACATCTCCTGCGGTCAGATCGACGTCGGCAATGTGACCCCGATGGACGGGGGTCCGCAGCCGGCCGCGATGCAGGCCGATGGATCGATGGCGGTGGAGGCGACCATTCCGGTGGCGCGTTTCACCGAGGCGCTGCTGCTGATGGCGTCCATGCCGGCGGACACCAATGTGCAGTTCCTGACGGTCATGCCGACGACGATGCCGTTCATCGGCCGGGGCTGACGCGGCGGACGGCGGGGACCGGGCGTGTCCGGTCCCCGCCGTCGTCGCGTCCGTGTGCGGGGGCCGCGTGCGGGGCCGCGGTCTCAGGCGGCGGCGACGACCAGCGCGCGGTTCATGGCGCGGGCTGCCGCCGACGTCCGGGGGCCGCCGGCGAGGGCGCGCGGGCGCAGATGGGTGTGGGCGAGTTCGGTGAGGGCGTGGACGTCGGCCTGCCAGCCGTGGGCGGCGAACCACTCCTCGGGCTCGCCCCGGCAGCCCGGCCGCAGATGGTGCCGGAGGAAGTCCATCGACGGCGCGCCCTCCATCGCCTCGCTCCAGGTACGGAGCGTGGTGCTGTTCCAGTACTCGGTGGCGAACCGGCTGCCGGGGGCGGAGAGCCGGGTGACGCTCTCCATGAGGCGGTCGTTCTCCTCCGGGCCGAGATGGGCGGCGAGCCCCTCGGCCAGCCACGCGGTCGGCAGGTCGGGGCGGAATCCGGCGGCGAGGAGGCCGCTCGTCCAGCTGCCCCGCAGATCGGCGCGGACGACGGCGCGCGCGCACCGGGGCCGTCCGCGGCGGCCGGCCAGGACGGCTTCCTTGAAGTCGAGTACGGACGGCAGATCGATCTCGTACACGGTCGCCGCCCGGTCGCCCGGCTCCCCGCCGGGCGCGGGGCAGGTCCAGGGCAGCCGGAAGGCGCGGGTGTCCAGTCCGGCCCCGAGGACGACGACCTGGTGGCAGCCGAGGCGGCCGGCGTCGAGGAGACAGTCGTCGAAGAAGCGGGTGCGCAGGGGTATGTAGCCGTTGAGCCAGTGCCAGAGGGGGTCCTCCTCCCGGCCGGGGAAGGGCCACCAGGTGTCCGGGGGCCCGGCCGACTCCAGGAAGAGCGGGGCGACATGGTCCCGGTAGAGGGGGTCGAGGCGGATGTTCTCGGCGACGCGCGCGCCGGCCGTGAGGAGGGCCGTCAGGCCGATGCCGGTGGGCGGCGGCGGGGTGCTGCGGGGCATGGGGCTCTCGTCCTTCTCTCGCTTCGGTGATCGTCCGCCCGCCGGGGCCCGGGGCGGGCCTACGCGGTCGTGGTGCCGGTCTGTTCGCCCGCGGCGGCCCAGTGGGCGCAGAAGTCCCGCATCCGCTCCGCCAGGACGCGGGCCGTGCGATTGCCCCGGAAGCGGCGTTCGGAGATCTCGGCGCGCATGCCGTGCATGCCGACGATGCACATGTTCAGCCGCTGCGAGGGGTGGCTGTTGAGTACGGGGTCGAGGAGCTGGGGCACGGCCTCCAGCTCGCGGTGGCGGAGCCGGGCGCGGGCCGCGTCGATCCGGCTGAGCAGCTCCATGCCGAAGTAGCGGTGCTCGCGGCGGAGATCGCCGAAGAGGGTGAGGGCCTGTTCCAGCTCGCCGGAGGCCTCCTCGTTCTTTCCGAGCAGCAGCAGGGAGCCGCCGGCCAGATAGTGCTGCCGGTCCCGGGTGAGGTTGAAGAAGAGGTCCTCGCTCCGGGTGTCGGCGAGATAGACGGGTTCGTCCTGCCAGTGCGAGAGCAGTTCGCGTACGCAGGGTTCCTCGCCGGCCGCCGCCCAGGCGCGGGCCTCCAGCAGGATCAGATAGGGCTCCACGCCGTCCGCGTACAGCCGTCCGCGGCCGTCGGCCGCGAGCCGGGCGGACTCGATGTAGTCGCCGGCCCAGAAGGCGGTCCGCGACTGGACGACCCGGATCCAGCGGCGGGCCCCGTTGTGGTCGGCCTGCTCCGCGCAGATCCAGCCGGCCCTCGCGTGGTCCAGGGCCGAGGCGTGGTAGCCGAGGTCCTCGGCGAACCAGGCGAGCAGGGCGCAGCACTTGGCGGCGATGACATAGAGGTCGCGGGTGTGGGTGAGGCGCTGGCGGCCCTTGAGGAGCTGGGAGACCTGGTCGCGCAGGAGGAGGGCGCGCTGGAAGGCCCGGTGCGGGGAGTGGTGCATGACGACGTAGGTGAGGTCGACGAGTTCCTGGTTGAGCAGCTCGATGGTGGCGGCGTCGACATTGGTCCCGGAGACCCTGGTCGCCAGGGCGAGGGAGTCGACGGCGCTCTGTTCGAAGGCGGCGGCCGTCTCGGGCTCCGTGCCGTCGCCGGTGTCGCTCGCGGCCCCGGCGCGGCCCCGGCCGGCGGTGGGGCCGGCGAGCGCGGACTGATAGGCGGCCCGGTCGTGTTCCGGCATGTGCCGGAGGTCGTCCACGTCGACCAGCCGTTCCCAGGTGGTGCCGTAGACGGCGGCGAGGAGGCGCAGCACTCTCGGGGAGGGGCGGCTGCCGCGCTGCGGCCACTGTTCGTACTCCCAGACGCGCCCGCCGGTCATCGTGGCGCGGGGGTCCCGGGAGAGGGCGTTGTAGTCGGCCGCCGCCTTCTCCAGCGAGATCTCCCGGGCGACCCGGTGCGCGGTTCTCGGCCGCATGGCGCACTCTCTGATCAGATCGGCCACCATCTGCTCGGCGGCCTGGTGTTCCGAGAGGCCCAGCTCTGTCAACTCGGTGCGTAATTTCGTTCTGTACGCCTTGCTGCCCGGCTTGGCGACGCCACTCACGGATGATTCTCCCAGCAGAGACCTATGAGCTGATTGAAGGTGGTCCACTCGCGCTTCGTCCGGCGCGCGGGACCGGTTCCTTACGCATTCCTTACGGGGGAGGCCGGCGGGGTTCGGGAGCCGACGGCACCGGGCCCCGAGGAATCAGTGTTCCCTTTGAGGATATTTCAAAAATCGATCAAGAACACCCCCTGGTCGCAAGGGGCGTGCCGAACCGAAAAAGTGAATCCGGTTCGGGCGATGACGTGTGCATATCCATTCGGCAAGATCGGTCAAGGTGATTCCTTCGTCCTCTTCGAGGAGGTTCGCAGCTGTCCGACCGTCATGGGCACGAGCACATCACGAACGACGACGGTCCGGGCCCCACGATTCCCGGAACCGCCCACTCCGCCGACGCGCGCTGCCGCGCCGGGGCACCCCCGACCCCGGAGGGCTCAATGAGCACTTCAACCCCACCGCCATCGGAGTCCCCTGCCCACCCCGACCTCGACCCGAGCAGCTGGATAAAAGTGTTCCGTCCAGTGCCGAAGCCACGGTTCCGGCTGGTCTGCTGCCCTTATCTGGGGGCTTCGGCCGGCGCTTTCTCGCCTCTCTCCGCCGCCTTCCCGCCCTCGGTGGAAGTACTGTCCGTGCAGTACCCGGGCCGCCGGGGCAGCGGCCCGGAACCGGCCGCCGCCGACATCGAGGAGCTGGCCGGAAGGATCCACGACGAGCTGCGCCCCTGGCGCGAGAGCCCGCCGCTGGCCGTCCTCGGCCACAGCATGGGGGCGGCCGTCGCCTTCGAGCTGACCCGCGCCCTGGAGCGCGGGGGCGGCGCTCCCGCGCGGCTGTTCGTCTCGGGCCGGCCCTCGCCCTCCGCCGGTCTGGGGCTCCGGCCGCTGGAGACCGACGACGACCTCGTCGACGAACTCCGCGCCCTGGGCGGCGTATCGCCGAAACTGCTCGGCAGACCGGCGTTCCGCCGGATGATCCTCTCGGTGACACGCCAGGACTACCGGCTCAATTCCGCCTATCTCCGCCCTCCGGGCGAGACGGTGGCCTGTCCCGTCACCTTTCTGCTCTCCTCGGACGACCCCTACGTCGACAGGGCCGCGGCACTCGCCTGGAAGGGCCATACGGAAGGCGATTTCCGGGTGGCCGAATTCCCCGGTGACCATTTTTTCTGGACCGCCCGCACGGCGGAGTTCGTCACGGCGATTCTTGAAGATCTCGACTGCTGAAGGGAAGCGATCATGACGAAGCGCACGGTACCGCTGGAAATCCCTCGTCCCTTCAGAGGGCAGGGCGCCGGGGGGAACGACCGTCCGCCGCCCCCGGCGGACGGCAGATCGGAGGAGCTGGCCCTGCAGATCTACTCCTGGTCGCTGCCGCGCGGGGCGGTCCAGGTGCGGGAGGCCGCCGAGGAGTTCCATGTCTCGCGGCTGGAGGCCGAGCAGGCGCTGCGGCTGCTGCGGGATCTCAGGCTGGTGCGGCTGGACGAGTCGACCAGGACGTTCTCCGGGGAGAGTCCCAGCGCCGCCCAGGTGGAGCTGATCGCGCCCATGGAGCGGCGGATCCATGAGCAGCAGAGCAGTCTCGCCGCCGCGCACCGGCGGTTGAAACGTTTCTCCGACATCTTCAGCACCTCGCAGCGGGCCCAGCTGCGGCACGAGGCGATCGTCGTCACCGAGAACGAGGAGCAGCTGCGGCTGCGGCTGGCCGACGCGGCCCGGCACTGCTCCTCGGAGATGCTGATGATGCAGGCGGGGGTCGCCGAGACCCGGCAGCTCTTCGGGCTGGTCTGGCCGCTGACGCTCCAGGCGCTGGGCCGGGGGGTGTCGGTGCGCACCCTCCATCAGCACACCGTGCGCACCGACACGGACGCCCGGGGACGGGTGCACGAGGCGGTGGCGGCCGGGGCGGACGCCCGGACCTCCGACGATCTCTTCGGCCATCTGGTGGTCTTCGACAGCAGGGCGGCGCTGGTGCTGCTGCCCTCGCCCTCGGGGGACGCGGTGAAGCCCCTGATGGTCTACGACCCGACGCTGGTGGAGATCCTGCGCCGGTTCCACGACCACGCCTGGCACGCCGCGGTGGAGTTCGAGGACGGCTCGACCTCCTACGGCGGGACGCTGGACGCGGTGAAGAGCGCCATTCTCCAGCTGCTGTCCTCGGGGCTGAAGGACGAGGTCGTCGCCCGCCGGCTGGGGATGTCGCCGCGCACCTTCCGGCGGCACATCTCGGGAATCATGGAGGAGTTGCGCGCGGAGAGCCGCTTCCAGGCGGGGGCGGTCGCCGCCCGGGCCGGTCTGCTGGGCCTCGACGGATCCGGCTGTCCCCGCCCCCCGGCCGCCGGGGGCGGGGCCGAGTCCGGGGCGGCGGCTCTCCGGGAGGACGGGGTGACGGCGATGCCCCTCCCCCGCCGGGCCGACCGGGAGTGCCGTTCGGCCTGACGGCCCGGCCGCCGGGGCTGCCGCCCGGCCGGGGGCGGCGGGCCCGGGTCCCTCCGGGCCGGCGTCCGGGCGGCCTTCGGCCGGCCCGGGCGCCGGCCGCTGGAGTTCCCTCATGGGTCAGCCCTTGCTGAGCGGCGCGGGTTCGGCGGCGGCCGGCCCGGCCTCGGGTTCCCCGGCCGGGGCCCGGCGGGACATCCGGTGGCCCACCTCGGAGATCCCGAGGGCGACGAGGGCCAGCGCGGCGGCGATCAGCGGCAGCGAGTTGGCCCCGACCCAGCTGATGCCGACCGCGCCCACGGCTCCGGAGAGGGAGATCGCCAGGTACAGGATCGCCGCGTTCAGCGACACCAGCACGGAGGCGGCCTGCGGGTTGAGCGTGATCAGCCGGTGCTGCTGGGGAGAGGTGATGGCGAAGGCCGCCGCGCCGTAGACGACGATCATCACGAGCGCGGACACGAACGCGCCGGTGGCCAGCGGGAACACGGCCAGGCTCAGCGCCATCCACACCAGGGCGACCGCCACCACGCCGCGCCCGCCGATGCGGTCCGCGAGCCGTCCGGCGGCGAGGTTGCCGAGGGTGCCGATCACTCCGAGGGTGAACATGAGGACGGCGAGCCGGTCGCCGCTGCCGTCGGTGGCGGGCTCGAAGACCACGGCGATATAGGTGTAGGGCATGTAGATGGCGGTGAAGCCGATCAGGGTGGTCGCCAGGATGGCCAGCACCCGGCGGTCCTTGAGCGGTGCGACACGCGCCCGCAGGCTCTCCGCCGCCGGGGCCTCGATCTTGGCGGGCACCAGGATCCGCAGGCCGATCAGACCGAGCACGGCGAGCACGGCGACGAACCACATCGTCGAGCGCCAGCCCAGATAGCCGCCCAGGGCGGTGCCGATGGGCGCGCCGAGCGCGGTGGCCGCGGTGAATCCGGTGGTGACCGCGGCGATGGCACGGCCCTGGCGGCCCGGCGGGACCAGCGCCGCCGCGGTGACCGCGGCGGTCGGCACGAAGAGCCCCGCTCCGGCGGCGGCGACCATCTGGGCGATCAGCACGGTGGCGAAGGTCGGGGCGAGGGCGGTGGCGACATTGCCCACCAGATAGACGACGACGGCGAGCATCAGCACACCGCGCCGGGCCCGCCGGGCGGTGGCGGTGGCCAGGATCGGCGCGAGCACCGCGCAGGTCAGCGCGAAGACGGTCACCACCTGGCCGGCGGTGGTGACGGAGACACTGAGGTCTTCGCTGATCTCGGGGAGCACTCCGGCCAGGACGAACTCGTCCGTGCCGATGGCGAACGTGGCGAAGCCCAGCATGAAGATGCTGCCGCGAGGGGCTCGACGCTCGGGGAGATCTCCCTCAGGGCTCGGAGGTAAGGCCTCGGATTTGCCTTGGATACCGCTGTCCATAACCGTCCAGTCTTAGGTTTCAACGGGCAACTGGGGGGCGTACCAGGGGGCGTCGGAGCAGCGAGGGGCCCTGGGGAGTTGCCCGCGCGGGGAGTCGAACATTCGGAACCAATCGGTACCGTTCCGCAAGACAGTACCGATCGTTTCCGTTTGCCGTCAAGGTCGATTACGGTGGCTCCATGGCCACACACGCTCGCGAACGGCTCATCGAGGCAGCCAGGGAACTCTTCTTCGCGGAGGGCATCCGCGCGGTCGGCGTCGAACGCCTGCTGGCCTCGTCGGGCATCGGGCGCGCGTCGTTCTACCGCCACTTCGCCAGCAAGGACGAGCTGGTCGTGGCGGTGCTGGAGGAGCGGGACACGCTCTGGCGGCAGTGGCTGGAGGCGGAGGTCCAGGCCCGGGGCCGGGCCCCGCTGGCCGTCTTCGACGCCCTTGAACAGGACTGTGAGCAGGGGAATTTCCGGGGCTGCGCCTTCAGCAACGCCATGACGGAGTTCTCCGACGCCGACGGCCCGGTTCACCGGGTCGCGACCGAGCACAAGAGAGCCGTCGCCGCCTTCATCGCCGGGCTGCTCGCGGAGGCGGGTCAGCGCGACTGCGCCGCGCTGGCCCGGAAGTTCGTCCTGCTGATGGACGGGGCGACCGTCACCGTCGTGCGCGAGCGCAGCGCCGAGCCGATCCGGTGCGCGCGCGGGATCGCGGCGGGGCTGCTGTCATGAAGGGCTTACGGACGAGGGCCGCGCGCGTGAGGGCGGCACCCGGAAGAGCCGTGCGCGGAAGAGCCGTGTACGGGAAGGCCCGGCCGCCGCCCTCGCGGCGCGAGCGCTCCCGTGTTCCCGCGGCTCAGGGGCGCGCGGGGGACGCCGACAGCACCGAGTCCAGCAGCCCCGGGAAGCGCCGCTCCAGATCCTGTCTGCGCAGCCGGCTGAAGCGGGCGTTGCCGTCGATCCGGGTGGAGACCAGACCGCTCTCGCGCAGGGTGCGCAGATGGTGGGAGACGGTCGAGCGCTTGACCGTCACATCGAGCGTGCTGCACGAGCCCTCGCCCGAGGTGTCCAGCAGCCGGACGATCCGCAGCCGTACCGGATCCGCCAGGGCCTGGAGCACCGTGCCCAGTTCGACCCGGTCGAGGTCGGGTTCGGGCAGCCAGGCGTATCGCCGATCGTCCATGCCAGCCTCCGATGAGAGTCGGCCCTTATGATACGTGCCGGACAGTGTTACGATCCTCATCGGAACAGTCGATGGGCATCGATGTAGTTGGCTTCCCGGGCGACCGAGCCCCAGGACGGCCGAGTTCCGGGATCCCACCCATCGGCCCCCCTTTCCGCGCGAGCGCCGAGCCCCCGAGCCACCACCGCCCCACCCCGGGCGTCCCCACGGCGCTCCCGATACCGCGTACGCGTCCCATGGCAGACCGCACGGCACACCTCAGGAGACGAGCCCCGTGCGGCGATCCCCACGACCCGAGGAGTCACCATGTGTGGAATCACCGGCTGGGTGGACTTCGAGCGAGACCTCCGCGGCGAGCGGGCCCAGTTGGCCGCGATGACCGAGACCATGTCCTGCCGGGGCCCCGACGACGAGGGCACCTGGGCGGACGAGCACGCCGCCCTGGGCCACCGCCGGCTCTCCGTGATCGACCTCGAAGGCGGCCGTCAGCCCATGGCCGCCCAGGAGGACGGGCGCGAACTGGCCGTCCTCACCTACAGCGGCGAGGTCTACAACTTCCGTGAGTTACGCCAGGAGTTGACCACCCGGGGCCACTCCTTCCGCACCCGCAGCGACACCGAGGTGGTGCTCCGCGGCTATCTGGAGTGGGGCGAGGGCGTCGTCGACCGCCTCAACGGCATGTTCGCCTTCGCGATCTGGGACGTCCGCCGCCAGGAACTCCTCCTGATCCGCGACCGGATGGGCGTCAAACCGCTCTACTACCACCCGCTCCCCGGCGGGGTGCTCTTCGGCTCCGAGCCCAAGGCCGTCCTCGCCCACCCCTCGGTGCCCCGCCGGATCGACGCCGACGGGCTGCGCGAGATCCTGGAGATGGTCAAGACCCCCGAGCACGCGGTCTTCTCCGGGATGTACGAGGTACGCCCCGGCCAGATCGTCCGGGTCAGCCGGACCGGCCTCACCAAGCGCACCTACTGGGCGCTGGAGGCCCGGGAGCACACCGACGACCTGGACACCACGGTCTCCACCGTCCGGGGGCTCCTCGAGGACATCGTGGACCGTCAGCTGATCTCCGACGTCCCGCTGTGCAGCCTGCTCTCCGGCGGCCTGGACTCCTCCGCGATCACCGCACTGGCCGCCAAGGGCCTGGCCAGGGACGGCGCGGGCCCGGTGCGCTCCTTCTCCGTGGACTTCGACACCCACGGCGAGGAGCATGTGGTCGACCATCTGCGCGGCACCGCGGACGCGCCCTTCGTCCGCGATCTCGCCGCCCACGTCGGGGCCGACCACAGCGAGATCCTGCTGGAGAGCTCCGAGATGGCCGATCCGGAGCTGCGGGCCGCCATCCTGCGCGCCGTCGATCTGCCCCCCGCCTACTGGGGCGACATGTGGCCCTCGCTCTACCGGCTCTTCCAGGCGGTCCGCGAGCACTCCACGGTGGCGCTCTCCGGGGAGTCCGCCGACGAGGTCTTCGGCGGCTACCGCTGGTTCTTCGACCCCGAGGCCGTCCAGGGCGACGTCTTCCCCTGGCTGGCCTCGGCGACCCGCGCCTTCTTCGACGACAAGAGCCTCTTCGACCCGGGGCTGCTCCAGAAGCTCAACATGCCGGACTTCCTGCGCGACAGCTTCTCGGGCGCGATGGGCGAGGCCCCCCGGCTCCCCGGCGAGAGCGGCACCGACCGCAGGATGCGGCAGCTGAGCTATGTGAACCTCACCCGCTTCGTCCAGGCCCTGCTGGACCGCAAGGACCGGATGAGCATGGCGGTCGGCCTGGAGGTCCGCGTCCCGTTCTGCGACCACCGGCTGGTCGACTACGTCTTCAACGTGCCCTGGGAGATGAAGACCTTCGACGGCCGGGAGAAGAGCCTGCTGCGCGCCGCCACCAGGGATCTGCTGCCCCGGTCCATAGCCGAGCGGGTCAAGAGCCCGTACCCCACCACCCAGGACCCCGCCTACGACCGGGCGCTCCGCCGGTCGCTGGAGGCGGTGCTGGCGAACCCCTCCTCGCCGGTGCTGCCGCTGCTCGACACCACCGCGGCCCGCCGGCTGCTGGGCTCCGCCGTCGGCGACATCAGCCCGCAGCAGAGCCGTACCGGCGTGGAGCTGGTCCTCGGCCTCGACTCCTGGCTGACCTCGTACTCCGTCACGCTGGATCTGTGACGGACCCTCCCCACCCAGCACGGCGGGGCGGGCCGGCCCGGACACCACGGGCGGGCCCGCCCCGCCGCGCACCCTCTCTACGGCAAGGACGCGTCATGACCAGATTCGCCCGTATCGCCTACACCGATTCGGTCCGCGCGACCCAGCGCGAGAACGGCAGCGCGCTCGCGGCCCAGCGGCAGCTGGCCGAGGGCGACCGGCCCGACCCGCTGGGTCCCAACGAGGCCGGGTTCATCGCCTCCCGCGACGGCTTCTACATGGCCAGCGTGGGCGACACCGGCTGGCCCTACATCCAGTACCGGGGCGGCCCGCGCGGCTTCCTGCACATTCTCGACGCGCACACGCTCGCCTTCGCCGACGTCCGGGGCAACCGCCAGTACATCAGCGCGGGCAACCTCCGCCAGAACGACCGGGTGGCGCTGTTCTTCATGGACTACGCGCGCCAGACCCGGCTCAAACTCCTGGGACACGCCACGGAGAGCCGGCCCGAGGAGAACCCCGAGCTGACGGCGCGGCTCACCGAACCGCGCACCGACGGCCGGGTGGAGCGGCTGTTCACCATCGAGGTCGAGGGCCTCAACTGGAACTGCCCCCAGCACATCACCCCGCGCTTCAGCGAGGAGGAGCTTCAGGAGGCGCTCCAGCCCGTCCGCGACCGCATGGCCGCGCTGGAGGCGGAGAACAAGGAACTCCGGGCCCGGCTCGGGGCGCCGGGAACGCCCTGAGCCCCGCCCGGGGTGTGGGTCCGGGCGGGGCGGTCCGTCTCCGGGCGGGGTCCGGGCGCTAAGCCGCCCGGCGGTTCCGGCGCGCCCGGAGGGTGGTTCAGGGCAGGGCCGCCAGCTCGTGGACGCGCCGCACCACCTCGGCGGCCGTGCCCGCCGCCGCCCGGGGGTCCGGCCCGGGGTCCGCGCCGGGGCCCGGTCGCGGCAGGCCGATCGCCGCCGCGACGACGAGCCCCCGCTTGTGGGTGATGGAGACCGTCACCCCGGCCATCCCCAGCTCCTCGGCGCGCCGGGCGGCGGGCCCCGCCAGCCGTACCAGCGGGGCCCCCGCCCCGGTGCGCACCACCGCCACCCGGCTCGGCACGATCCCCGCGCCGACGCCGGTGCCGAGCGCCTTGAGGACGGCCTCCTTCGCGGCGAACCTGCCGGTGAGGAACTCCCGGGCGCGCTGCGCGCCGAAGGAGGCCGCGATCTCCAGCTCCTGGGGCGCGTAGGCCCAGGCGCGGAACCAGGGCCGTTCGAGCAGCCGGGCCAGCTCGTCCGTGCGCAGGACGTCGACGCCGAGCCACACGGTCTACCGCCCGCCGCGCAGGACGGCGAGATGGCTCGCGCCCGAGAGCGGGTCGGTGTCGCAGAGCACGACCGCCGCGTACTCCTCCCGCCAGGCGCGCCAGTGCCGGGCCAGCGCCAGCCACACGCTGGTGCAGTAGGTGCCCCGGTTCGCCCGGTGGACCCGGGGGCCGAGTTCCGTCTCCTCGACCCACGGCCCGGCGACCACCAGGGTGCCGTCCGGGTCGGCCGCCGACAGCGCGGCCAGCCGCCCGGCGGGCGAGGTCCCGGCCGGCAGGGTCTCCACCCCGCCCAGCACGGGTCCTTCGCCCTCGTCCGTGCCGAGGAGCAGCAGCACTCCCGAGTCCACCAGCGGGGTGTCGTGCGCCAGCGGGAAGTACACCGGCAGGGTGGTCTGTTCGAGCACGGCGATCACGGCCTGGGCGCAGCGCCCGGCGCGCTGGTATCCGGCGACCAGCCGCAGCGCGGTGAAGGGCGCGGCCAGTCCCTGCTGGGAGACGCCGGTGCTGGTGGCCCCGCCGCCCAGGAGCATATTGAGATGGGGGGCGACGGCGGTGAAGGGGTGGAGGTCGGGCAGGGCGTGGCTGAGCACGATCAGATCCGGCTTCGCGTCCCGGATCTCCTCGGCGCGGGCGAGGTGGTCCACCAGGTCCTGATGGCTGATGTTGGGTCCGGCGCGCAGCAGGGACTCGTCGACGCTCCCCCCGAAGGGCTCCACCAGATCGCGGTGGAAGGCGAGCAGCCGCGGATCGCTCGCATAGGGCTTGCGCGGCGGCGCGACCACGCTGACGGCGGCCTGGAGAGCTGGCATCCTCCGTGATCTCCTCTCATGCCTCGTCGGGGCCGGCGGGGGCCCCGGCGGGAAGCCGGCTCCCGACGCGGTCGGCGAGTGTGCCCACCGTGCGGAAGTCGTCCATGTCGAGTTCCTCGGGGTCGACTTCGAGTCCGGTGAGGTCCTCCAGGGTGACGAGGAGTTCGAGTACGGAGGTGGAGTCGAGGAAGAGGTCCTCGAAGAGCCGGGTGTCCTCGGTGATCTCGGTGATCTCGGCGGGGTCGCGCTCCATCACCTCGGTGAGCGCCGACTCGATGGCGTACAGCAGTTTCGGGCGTTCCATGGTCATGCGCTCCCGTTCCGGTTCCGTGCGGGTTCGAGGTCGGGGTCGGGGTCGGGTTCGAGGTCGACGAGTCGTTGCCGGACCAGCAGGTCCTCGGCCGTGTCCCGTTCCCGGACGAGATGGGGTACGCCCCGGTGGACCAGGACCTCGGCGGGGAAGCCGTGGCCGAGGAAGTGGCCGGGCGAGGCGGAGGGTCCGTACGCGCCCGCGCGCTCGACGCCGATGAGGTCGCCGGGTTCGACGGCGGGCAGCGCGACCCGTTTGGCGATGACGTCGCTGGGGGTGCAGAGCGGCCCGGTGACGGTGTAGGCGTGGGTCGGCTCGGCGTCGTACCGGCTCAGGGAGCGGATGGGGAAGTTGCGCTTGACGAAGCCGCCGATGCCCACGGCGGGCATGATGTGGTTGGTGCCGCCGTCGGCGACGACGAAGGTCTCCCCCATCGACTCCTTCACATAGAGCGCGCGGGTGACATAGCGGCCCGCGGTGGCGGTGAGATAGCGGCCGAGTTCGGTGATCAGCCGGCAGCCGGGGTGGGCGCGTACGAAGGGCTCGACCGCCGCGTTGAGGCCGCCGGTGAGTTCGCCGAGGTCGAAGTCCTTCTCGTTGTCGAAGTAGGCGACGCCGAGGCCGCCGCCGATGTCGACGGTCTCCAGCGGGACGTCGAGGGTGCGGGACAGCTCCTCGGCGAGGTCCAGGATCCGGCGGGTGTTGGCGACGATGTGGGCGGGGTCGAGGAAGCGGGTGCCCATATAGGCGTGGAATCCGGTCACCCGGATCCGCCGCAGGGCGGCCAGCTCGGTGCGCGCGCCGCGCAGCGCCTCGGCGTCGATGCCGAACTGGCGGGGTTTGCCGCCCATGGTGAGGCCGGCTCCCCGGCCCGCGAAGTCGGGGTTGATCCGCAGGAGTACGGGTACGTCGGCGCGGCCGGCCTCCTCGGCGAGTCCGTCCAGGAGGCGGAGTTCCGCGAGCGACTCGCAGACGATCGCGGAGATCCCGGCGTCGAGGCAGGCGCGGAGTTCCTCGCGGGTCTTGCCGGGGCCGAGGAAGATCATGTCGGCGGGGGCGACGCCCGCCCGGCGGGCGGTGAGGAGTTCCACCGCCGAGGAGAGTTCCGCGCCCGCCCCGAGGGAGTTGAGGTAGGCGCAGACGCTGATGTTGGGGTTGGCCTTGAGGGAGAAGAAGATGTCGACGGCGGGGTGCAGCAGCTCCCTCAGCCGGTGGTGGACGGAGTGGAGCTCCTCGGCGTCGTAGACGAACAGCGGGGTGCCGTAGCGTTCGGCGAGCCGGGAGACCGGTACTCCCTGGACATGGAGTTCGGCGGCGTTCATGAGGTCCCTTCGATGCCCGCCACCCGCGCCAGCGCGGCGGTGATCTCGTCGTCGAGGGCGGTGAGCCCGGCGCGGTCGGCGGCGAACAGCACGGTGTGGAGCCGGCCCCGGAAGGAACCGTCCTCGCCCGCCTGCGCGTTGACCGTGCCGAAGCAGGTGATGACGGCGCCCGGGCCGCCGTCGTCCGGGGGCGGGTCGCCGATCGCCTCCAGGAGGTCGGCGAAGGGCACGGGCCGGCTCAGCCTCAGCGGATACCGCCGGGCGAGGGCCGCGGTGCCGGGCCGCAGGAACCGCTCCAGCACCCGGCCCTGGTAGCTGCCCATGCTGAGCCGGGCGTTGATCTCCAGTACGGGGTAGAGCAGCCCGTCCGCGCCGAGCAGCCCGTCCACGCCCACCACCCCGAAGAACCCGTCCTCGTACAGCCGCCGGCCGAGCAGCTCGGCGGCCTTCGCCAGCTCGTCGTGGAGGCCGTCGTCCAGGGCGGCGGGCATCCGGTGGCCGCCGGGCACGCCCTGGACGATCAGGGCCTCCTTGACGAAGTCCAGACGTACCCGGCCCCGGCGGTCGATCACGAACTGGTAGGCGAGATCGGCCTTCTTGGGCAGGAAGTGCTCGACGACGGCGTGGAGCGCTCCGTCGCCGATCCTGCGGGCGCGCTGGTCGGCCATCCTCAGCAGCCGTTTCGCCCTGGCGGGGCCGTCGACCACGAAGAGTCCGCGCCCGGAGACCCCGTAGGCGTCCTTGACGATCAGCGGCCGGCGCGCGGTGTCGTACCGGCCGAGCGCCTCGCGCAGCTCGTCCACGCTCTCGCAGACCTGGCCCGGGACGGTCCGCAGACCGAGCGCCCCGGTCACCCGGCGGCTGTAGATCTTGCTGTTGACGCGCTCGGTGACCCCGGCCCCGGCGACCGCGGGGCGCAGTCCGGTCTCGGCGGCGATCCGCTCCTCCAGGGCCGTGTTGCCCATCGGCATCAGATACGCGCCGTCCCGTGCGAGTGCGCGCAGCCGCCGCAGCGCGTCGGGCGAGGCGAGCACCGCCCGGCTGGTGTCGGCGGCGCTCGCGCCGGGCGCGGCGGGGACGACGAGTTCGGCGGGGAGGGCGAGCCCGGCCCGCTCGGCGTAGCGGCGGTAGCCGGGGTCGAGGCCCGTGCCGAGCAGGAGTGTGTCGCCGGGTTCGGCGAGCAGTGCGCCCAGCTCCTCCATGCGCTGTGTCAGCGGGCCCCGGGCGGGCGGGCGGGGGGCCGGGAGGCCCCGGTGGCGGTGCGCCCATTCGTTCTCGGCCTCGAAGTTGCACAGCCAGACGAAGCGGGCGTCCCGGCGTCCGGTGAGGGCCTCCTTGAGGCCGGCGGTGTATCCGGGCGGGTGCGCGGCGATGCTCATCGGCGCTCACCGCCTCCGGTGGCGGACCACCATCGCGCCCAGCGTCGCACCGAGGCCGACGGAGACGAAGAGGTAGTCCGCGCCGTCGACGAGGCGGCCACTGTCCCTGAGCGTCACATAGTTGACGAAGTTGTCCGAGGCGTAGCAGTGGCTGTAGCGCGGCACGTTCTCCAGGAAGACCCGGTCGGGGTCAAGGCCCATCTCCTTGATGACGCCCCGCCAGGAGATGAGGTTGACGTTGTGCGGGATGATCATCTCGATGCCGGAGAAGTCGAGTCCGGCCTCCGCGACGGCCCCGCGCATCACCCCGGCGAGGGCCTGGGCGTAGACCGCGCCGTACTCCCTGGTCTCCTCCTTGGTCAGCCGCAGGCCGGCCGCGTACTCGCCGAGGGTGCGGGTGACGTAGGAGCGCACGATGTCGCCGGGGCCGCCGACGGTGAGCAGACAGGCGGCTCCGGCGTCGGCCATCACGGCGGTGTTCGGGATGAGCTGGACGGTCGGGGAGAAGGCGCGCTCGCCGGTGACCATCAGCGCGTACGCCCTGCTCGGCCCGTCCGGCCCGTCGGCCCTGTCCGTCTCGTCCGTCTCGGCGCGCAGCAGTTCGGCCACCGCGTCGATCGCGCCCAGGCTGCTGACACAGGCCTGCTGGCTGACGGCGAAGGCCTCGGCCTCGTGCAGTCCGAGCGCGTCGCGGATCATGCGGGCCGGGTCCAGGTCGGGCGGGGCGAGGGTCTGGATGGTGTGGGCGTAGACGACGTAGCGGACGCGGGCGCCCTCGGGGAGCGCCGCCAGGGCGCGCCGGGCGGGCGGGAGGGCCAGGTCGAAGAGGGTGTTGGCGGGGTCGAGGCGCAGCTCGTCGAGTCCGTAGATCTTCCGGAAGACACCGGCCTCGGCCCGTCGCAGTCCGAGGCTCTCGGCGAGTTCGTCGACCCGTACCGTGCGCTCCGGCAGAAAGGACTCGATCCGTTCCAGGGTGGTGGCCGCCCGGTCAGGCACCGGTGACCTCCGCGCCGATCAGCCAGGAGCGGGAGACGCCGCGCCGGGCGCGCGGCTGGACCTCGTACGGCCAGCGGCCCTCGCCCGCGCCCGGCTCGCCCGGCTCGCGGACCTCGTAGGTCTTCCAGCGGTTGGCGGCGAGGAACTCCTCGGGCTCGTCGGTGCCGAACCGCCAGGGGGTGCCGTCCTTCTTCAGCGCCGCGAGGAAGCTCTGGTTGAAGGGGCTGCGCAGCAGCTGGCGGCTGACCATGTCGGTGACGAGCCGGCTGCCCGGCGCGGAGGCGGCGGCCAGGGTGTTCAGCAGCCCGCCCGCCTGCTCCTCGGTGAGGAAGAAGAAGAGGCCCTCGGCGAGCCAGAGGGTGGGCAGGCCGGGGTCGTGCCCGGCGTGGGCGAGGGCGGGCAGCCAGTCGGTCGCCAGATCGGCGGAGACCTCCCGCCGCTCGGCCCGCGCAGACGCGCCGAGCCGGGCCAGCCGGGCGCGCTTCTCCTGGATGAGGCCGCCGTGGTCGACCTCGTACAGCACGGTGCCGTCCGGCCAGTCGAGCCGGAAGGCCCGGGTGTCCATGCCGGTGGCGACGGACACCACCTGGCGGATGCCGGTCTCGGCGAGGACGGCGCGCGTGGCGTCGTCGTAGAAGCGGGTTCTGATGGCGATGAAGGGCAGCAGGCCACCGCCGCCGTATTCCTCCAGCAGCTCGAAGCCGCGCGGGGCGGCGAGCGCGCGGGCGAACGGGTCCTCGAAGAGGGATCCCGACTCGCGCTCGGTCTCCACCGCGCGTGCGGCCGCGGTCCATTGCGCTGTGTACGAGACGGCTTCCACTGCTCAACCCTTTCTCGGCGTCTGGCTCATGGGCCCCGCCGGGGTGCGGGGCTTCGGGGGTGGCGCTCCTCGGCGGCGCGGGGCCCGCACCGGCGGTGGTCGGGGGCGGCCGCCGGTGCGGGGGCCTCGCGGGCCGTTCACCGCTCACGCTCGGGCGAAGAACGCCTTCTCGATGGCGGAGAGCGTCTGGAAGTCCTGGATGTCGATGGCGTCGAAGTCGATCTCCACATCGGCGGCGGCCTCGATCGTGTAGACCAGCTCGACGAACGACAGCGAGTCCACGAGGCGGCTCTCGATGAGGTTCTCGTCGCTCGCCACCGATTCACGCTCGGGGTGCCGGGAGAGAATCCACGCCCGGACCTCGTCGATACGGGTAGAAATCATCGCTTCCCCTCTGTCCATTGCCTATGGGTGGGCCGGGCTGTTGCCGGACGGCCGCTCCGGCCGGGCCCGGCGGGCCGCCGTCAGGGGCGGGCGGCGCACGCGACCGCGATGGCACACGGCTCGTCGTGCGCGATGCTGATCTCGATACGGCCGATCAGCGCGGCCTCGGCGAGTTCGGCGGCCCGGCCGCTGAGGCGCACCTCCGGCCAGCCGCCGGGGCCCTTCAGTACTTCGATCCCCTGCCAGGGAAGGGTCTCCCGCGAGGAGTGGAAGAGTTTGAAGACGGCTTCCTTGGCGGCCAGCCGCCCCGCGATACCGGCGATGTCCGGGCTCCGCCCCGGGGAGCAGAGCGCGCGCTCGGCCTCGGTGAGCATCCGGGCCATCAGGAGTCCGTCGTCGCGCGCCAGCATCTCCCGGACCCGGGCGAAGGGCACCAGGTCGACGCCGACCCGCCCGCTCCCCATCTCAGGAGACCTGCTGGGCGGCCGTCCGCACGGCGGCGAGCGCGGCCCGGGTGTCTCCCTCGTACACCTCGTCGAGGACCGCGAGCCAGCGTTCGAGACCGAAGGCGACACAGCTGGTGAAGGCGTGCGCCTGCTGCGCCTGCTCGTCCTGCTCGTCCTGCTCCGCGAGGGTGATTCCGCACCGCTCGCCGAAGAAGTTGCGGTGCGTGTTCACCGAGGCGATGGCGAGGCCGCCCCGGTGGAACTCGTACTTCACCGGGCTGAGCTTCTGGAGCAGCGCCCGCGCGCCGCCGCTCTCGAAGAAGGGGTCGGTCGCCGCCTCCTTCTCCAGGCCGAGCCCGAGTGCGTCCGAGAACTTCTCGATCCGGCCGGAGAACTCCTCCAGCAGCCGCTGGGTGTGCTCGAAGCCGCCGAGCGCGACGACCTCGCGCATCTGGAAACTGAGCAGCCGGCGCAGTCCGTTGTACCGGGTCTCGTTGCGGAAGCAGCGGTTGACCAGGGTGACCAGGGTGTCGGACTCCAGCCGCCGGCCCTCGTAGTACAGATAGGCCCCGTAGCAGGTGGCGTGCGGGAGGCCGAACCGCGCGTCGTTCATCACGGCGGGCTCGACGCGGGCGCCGCCCGTCAGGATGTCGGCGGCGTGGTCCGTGTTGAGGGGGCCCGCCACAAAGGTGAGATGGGGGAAGTTCTTGTAGACGTCGAACTTCGCCAGATCGGAGACCGGGAACACCGGCGGCGGGCAGATCTCCCGCGCCCCGGCGGCCACCCCCCAGCCCGCGAAGATCCGGTCCAGCTCCTTGAGCAGCTCCGTCTGGTCCGGCCCGAGTATCCGCACCGCGCCGTCCGTGTCGAATTCCCCGTCCACGCCCGTCACCGTGCCGGGCGACACCGTGCGCTCGTCCACCGTACTCATCGCAGTACCAGCTCCTGATCGCCGATGATCCCGGTCTTCTCCAGATACCTGAGCGTCTTGCGGAACACCTGGCGCTCGAACTCCGGCCGGGCCGGACCGGTCAGCAGGTCCTTGCGCAGCTGCTGCGGATTCTCGACGCCGGCGTCGCGGTAGACCTTCGGATTGAACAGCGACTCAAAGCTGTAGATCATGTACCGCTTGACGTAGACGTCGATCTGCCGTAATTCCTCCGGCGTCGCGGTGCTCCGGACGTCCGCGAAGAGGATCTCCACCAGTTCGCGGCCGAACGCGATGTGCCGTGATTCGTCCTGGTGGTGAATGCGGTTGATGTTGCGGATCGTCTCGTGAAGGCGTTCGTCGGCGGCCATCTTGGCGTTGAAGAAGTCCACCAGCTCCTCGAAGATCAGGATGCGGGTGAACACCAGCAGACTCTCGACCTTCGACTGGGGAATGCTGACGGTGTCGCCGGGGACCTGGCGGTAGAGCTTCTTCCCGTACCGCAGGCAGAATTCGGCGAAGAACCACATGTGCTCGTTCTCCTCACCGATGAAGTGGTGGAAGAACTCGGAAGGCGTCTCGAACCCCGCGGTGTGGATCCGCTTGGTCACCTCGATGAGCAGCTCACGGATGCCGTGCACATTCAGGCTGTAGAAGTTGATGCTCTCGTACTTCGACAGCGCGTACAGCTGCTCCTGGGTGAGCCGCTCGGCCGCCGCCGTCCCATGGGTGGTGGTCAGCTCCGGGCTCATCCACCACATCGACTCCGGGAGTGTGTCCGGCCATTCGAAAACCCGGTAGGGATTGTAGTAGTCATTGACCGATTTCTCCGACAGCCGATCGAGGATTCCGAGGAAACGGTCGTTGCTGTCGATCAGTGAACTCACCATGCGCACAAGACCTTTCACCCACCGGCAGCGGCACTGTCGCCCCTGCGCCCTCATCACGCGTTCCTCAGAAGCTAGGCCGGGCCGTGAGAGAGCGGCAATGCCCTCAAGCGGCCTGGCCGCTTGAGGCCAGACCGCGAGCGCCGCCGGGTCGAACGGGCCGTCAGACCGCCGGTCCCGGCCTCCGCCGCGAAGGCCCGGGCGCGGCGGCCGGGCGAATGCCGAACGCCTCGTCGAAACGGGTCGCGGTCACGGCCCCGGTCTCGGCGAGCGGCCGGCGGCGGCGCGCCTGCGGCGGGCCGCCCAGCCTGCGAACGGGCGCGACGGCCGCCGCGAGCGCGCGCGGGGTGTCCTGGGCGATCTCGTCGACCAGCCCCGCGTCCAGAGCCCTCGGCCCCGGCACCCCGCCCTCGTACCGCGACAGCCTCCGCACCCGGGCGGGCCCGAGCTGACCGGTGAGCCGGTGCGCGATCATCCCCGGCCAGGGTTCACCGGCCGCCCCGAGCGGCGCCAGCAGCAGATCCGGCGTACCGATCCGGTAGTCGCACGAGAGCAGCGCCTCCAACGCGGTCCCCCCGCACCATCCGTGCGCCACCGCGAACGCCCCCGCCGCCGACCGCTCCAGCCTCCTCAGCGAACGCTCCCACCGGCTGACCAGATGAATCGCCGCCGGCTCCACCACCGGCGGCCCCGCCGCCACACTCGCCCGAGGCGTGCCCAGCCGCAGAATCACCACCGGCGCCCCGGGAGCCTCCGCCACCCGCGCGCAGAGCGATTCCACCGCGCCGATCAGCTCCGGCGTCAACCGCTCCGTCCCCGTGATGCTCAGCCGGAAATCGGCCCGCCCTCGCACGGCCACCGTGCGGTACGCAGATCCAGAAGACATGCTCCCCCGCCGCTTCCCCCGGGGACGCCGCCGAACCCACCCCCGTGGCACCGGGACCCGCGTCCCGGTCTTCCACGGTGTGCGACATTCCCCCATCAGGCCTCCATACCAACGGACTTCACCCCGTTTGTCGCCCCCCGTCGCGATACTTAGGGGCCCGATAGGGGTCTAGGTTGGGGAGATGGAGGAGTACTGGAATCACAATGCCCACTACCACCCGCTGGTGCTCGACGCCCTGCCGCCCGGCTGCGCGACGGCCCTGGACATCGGCTGCGGAGAGGGGCTGCTGGCACGCAGACTGGCCCAACGCGTCCCCTCCGTGACCGGCGTCGACCTCTCCGGCGAGATGATCGCCCGCGCCCGCGCCACGGGCCCGTCCTCCCTGACCTTCGCCCGCGCCGATTTCCGGGACCCCGCCCACGAGGCGCTCCCGGCCGGCGGCTTCGACTTCGTCAGCGCCGTCGCCGTCGTCCACCACGTCGACTTCTCCGAAGCCGTCGAGGCCCTCGACCGCCTCCTGGCCCCCGGCGGCCGTCTGGTGATCATCGGCCTCGCCCGCAACCGCACCCCCCTCGACTGGCTCCTGAGCGCCGCCGCCGTCCCCGCCGCCCGCCTCCGCGCCCGCCGCCACGGCGGCGAGACCGTCCCACCCGGCATGCCCGTCCAGACCCCCACCATGACCTGGTCCACCGTCCGCCACACCGCCCACCGCCTCCTCCCCGGCTCCCGCTTCCGCCGCCATCTCCTCTGGCGGTACTCCCTCACCTGGTCCAAGCCGGCTGTCTGAGTCCGCTCCGGGCCGCCGGGCCGGGCGGGGGAGGCCGGGCCGTACGCGGTGCCGAACAGGGCCGTAACACCGTCCGCGCAGGACCCGAAGCGCCGGGCTCGACGGCGCGAACGCGCTGACCTCGCCGAACTCGGCTTCTGCGCCGAACTGCGCGGCGACGCCGCCCTCCGCCCCCAGGAGGAGGGCCTCACCACCGCCCGCACCACCGGCGACCCCCGGGCCGCGCTCGGCGACGAGATCTTCGCCGAGCGCCTGGCCGACGGCGCGGGGCACGGCCCGTGGGCCGTGTACGGGACCCGCACCGTGCGGGCGGCTGTCACACGACCGGACCCCGATCGGGGTCCTGATCGACCATTCCTCGATTGACAAGGGCGCAGTACCCCTTCTTCCGGTCAGTGCGGGACTCCACGAAATCCGCCTCCGCCGGGAACAGCGGGACCACCCGGAGGAAAGCGGTCCCGGCATGCGGCGCAAGGAAACGGAACCCATCCATCGGATCCCAGTCGACGAGCAAGGCCATGGTGAATCGAGGGAAGCCGGGCAGTGAAATATTTTCCAGAATCTGCCCGTCATTGAAAAGGCGTCCGGTCTTCAGCGGCACTGATGCCAGCTCGACCAATGCCTCCGCCAGGGAATCGACGGAGGCTTCGCCCAGCGGCCCCTTGAGTGCTATGCCCAGCTCGCAGGGGAAATCGGCACAGATTTTGGCCGAACTGAACCCAGCGGTTCCCAGTAAACCCAGATTGGTCACCGGATCCATTTGCTCGACCTCGTTCGGAAGGTAGACCACGACAGAACATTCCCCCAAGAGCGGCTCCGGGCGAGAGAATCGAATCGTACGGCCGGGTGGATCAAAAATATCCGCGTACGCGGCGACGACCGATGTGATGAAGTTTCCGTCCATGCTCAACCGTTCTTCCACCATGATTCGTGGCTTCCTTTTTCCCGAGACGGGGTCTCATAACCTTCCGCCGAACCTCCGCTCGCCGCGGACTCTTTCTTGTGTTCAGGTCCGTGATAGTTTTTCGGATCTTTGTTCCAGACCATGTTCTCACTTCTGGTCTGGAATTGCCCATATCTATTCCAATGCCCCGAAGCACCCTTACCCGCATGCCCGAGGACGGCAAATGGGAACGGGAATTCTTTATAAATATGAGGGTTGACCACACTCCTGTAGAGGGCCTGGCCCTGATGGTAAGCCGGACTCGCCTCCTCACCGGCTGTGGCAGGTACGTATGTATTGTTCGGGCCCTTCTTCCCGAGCAGCCCCTTGGTGAGGATCTTCATCCCCTCGGCAGACGTCTTGGACGGGTTACTGTATCCGTATTTATGCCGGTTTCCCTGATTGGCCTTGCGTAGCTCGGCAACTGTCGGATCGAATGTATTCACCCCCAGAGGGTCATTCGGGTGGGACTCGATACGGAAAATCATCCCCTTGATCTTCCAGTCTCTGACCACACCCACCGCAGTGTCTTTCTTAATGTTCAGGAGAACACCCAGATCCTTGGTGGGGAACTTGCTCGACCCGAAATGTTCCCGGGCCTTCTTCAGTCGCTCGACCGTGTCGTGACCCAGGAGCCCCTGTACTCTGGCGACCGACCGCCTCAGGCCGGACTGAGCCTTGACGATCCCTCTCCTCTTCAGGGCGAGATTCCGGCTCGCCACGCCTCCCCTCACATCGCCCTCATAGTCGGCGAGCCTGTCCAGCAAAGACTCCAGGCTGCTCTCCGCCCTGTCGATCGCGATGGCTATTTTGTTCTGTTCGGCCGGGTCGGTCTGCGAAGCAGCCTGGTTTCGGTAGGCAGCAATCGCCGTGGTGACCGGGTGTGGCTCACTGGCCAGCATCGGAACATATCGACCACCAGTTTTACCGATCCACAAACGATGGGATTTGGTTTCCACCTTCCAGGTGAGACGGTCGCCGACCGGACCGGCCTGCACCCTGTTGTCGGTTGTGGTTTTCTTCGCCCCCTTCCCTCTTCCGTCGAGACTCTTTCGCGGCTTTCTCCGGAAATTCTTGACCTTGTTCACAAGAAAGTCGATGATTCTGTCGACGGCTCGGTCGACGGGCCTGGACATGGCCTGGACGATCTGGCGGATCCGGCCGGTGATCCCGCCGACGCCCACCAGAGCGGCGAGGAATGCCAGGAGAACGGGGATCGCGCGGGCGAGAGCGCGTTCGATCAGGCTCGGGACACCTCCGGTACCGCCCCGGGCGATCGCGATCGCGGCGTCCAGGACGGCATTGACGAAGTCGATGATCTGGCGGGCGCGGGTGACGACGAAAGTGACGATGTCGACGATCAGCTTCACCGCGCGAACGAACGCGGAGGCCGGGTTCAGGAGGGAGAGGATCCACCGGATCCCCGCGGTGACGATCGTCGGGGTGACGTAGGCGAGCACCTTGTCGAGAAGGTCCTTGCGCAGATCCCCGACTCGGTTCCGGACGTCGTCCCACAACGCGGCGACCCCGCGCCGCCTCACCTCCGCCACGGCGGGGACGGCGGCCTCCGCCGCCGCGACCGCTTCCTCCGGCACCCGGCGGGTGAGGCGGGCACGGATGTTCGCCCAGGACAGCCCCAGCAGTGAGGCCAGCATGACGAACACACCCCGGGTGTCGAAGCGGGCCGGGAGCTGGAGTCCCGCGGCGGTGGCCCGGCCCAGCAGCCAGGACATGATGCCCCGCTGGAGATGGGTCTTGATGTTCTTCAGGAAGAGTTTCAGTCCGGCGCCGACACTGGTGACCAGGTTCTTCAGGAATCCGATCGGATCGGCCAGGATGAGCATGATCGCGGTGCCGGCCTTCGCCAGCACCCCCGCCAGGAGCGCCTTCAGCTCCCGGAGGGTGTTGATGACGCCGGTGATGGCGTCCTTCGCCTTGTCGACGAGCCCCTTGTTCTTCTCCTTCTCCTCCGCGACCTCACTGTCCACGGCCTTGAGGGCATCGGTGTACTTCGCGGCGAGGGTGTCGACCAGCTCGGTGCCCTTGTCGTCCACCGACTGCGCCAGCTCCTCGAAGCGGCTCTGGAACCCGGCCGCCGCCTCACGGCCGATCGCCCGCAGCCCCAGCGGCAGACGCCTCACCTCCGACTGAAGCTCTCCGCGTCCGTCCGTGATCCGCTTCTTCGCCCGCCCCAGCTCGACCGCGATCAGATCCGCGACCCCCGCGATCACCAGCTTCATCCGCCGGATGTAGTTCTCACGCGCCCGGTCGAAGATCCTGTCCGCCTCCGCCGGGAGACCGGCGAAGAGATCCTTCACCCACCGGGCCTTCCCCGCCCACCCGCCGTACCGCCGGTCCTTGTACGCCTCCATCTCGCGCTTGTGCTCGGCGGTGAAGGCGTCCCGCGCGGCCTTCTCCTCCCGGGTGAACCGCTCGTCCACCTTTCTGTCGAGATCGGTGAGGATCGACTCGACATCCTTCTTCATCGTGTCGAACACCGTCTGGAGCAGGGCGGTGACCTGAGCCCGCCGGTCCTCGTCCCGGGTCTTCGCCCCGGCCTTCCCCGCACCCACCCGCCGGCCGGCGGTCACCCTGGCATCGGCCATCCCCGCCATCGCCGCAGTGCCCGTGGTCTTCGCCCCGGCCGTCGCCGCCGACAGCTCACCCGCCTCGTGCCGCCTCATCCGCCCCGGTGCCGACGCCGCATGCCGCTCCGCCTTCTTCTTGTGCGCGAGCGCACCGGTGAACGACGGCTCATTGCCCTTCCGCAGCTGTGCCTCGGTGATCCGGTTCGCCGCGAGATCGCGGTTCATCCGCGCCGGACCGGCGGACAGATCCGTCGCCGAGGGGGGAAGCCGGTCCGGCACCGCGCTCGCGGCGTTCGGCGCGCCCGGGGCCCCCGGAGGCCGGTCGCCGGCGAGCGGAGTCACCTCCTTCACCACGGCGGCCGAAGTGTCCGGCGGTGCGGCCGTGGTGTCGGCGATCTCCCCGGCGGAGGACTCCTTGCCCTCCCCCACCTTGCCCTGGACCTCGGCCTTCACCTCCTCGGCCTTGCCGGAGCCGGCGAACTTCTCCGCGTCGTCCAGGTTCTTCGGAGCCCGGTCCGCGATCGCCTTCTCCACCGCCGCGATGAACGCCGCCTTGTCGAAGACGCCGGGCTTCGCCTCGTTCATCCGCTCCGCGTTGGTGGTCTTCCCCTGAGCGACGGCGTCGTCCTTCGGCGGCACCGCCGCCGCCTGCGCCGCGTCCGCCTCGACCCGCGCGGGCGGATGCGACGACGCCACCGCCCGCTTCTTCCGCCCCACGTCCTGCTGCAACGCCACGAACTTCGGATCGGCGCGCGGCCCCGGACGCCGCGATGTCTTCCCGCCGTCACGGTCACCGCCACCGCCACCGCCGGACGCACTGGTGCCCGCGGCCCCCGGCACGGACTCCCCGCGCGAAGTCTCCGCCACCGCACCATTGCCCACCTGCGTCTGGGCCCCGCCCGGCGGTCGCCCCGCCGGACGCGCGGGAGACCCGGTCCTCGGCCGGGCCGACAGGAGTGCCGCCGCCACACCGGCGTTGGACACCGACGCGTCCGACGCCCGCGCCGGGCCCGATAACTCCCCCCGGCTCCGGGGCGCGGCACGCTCCGGCTCCACGCGCTGTGGCCGCGGCACGTGGCTCTTCGGCTGAACCATGGGCCCTGCCCCCTTCTCGCGCCGAATCCGCCGATACCGAGGAAGAGCCGACACCGGGCGGCCACTCCGTCCGAGCCTGGCATCCCCCACGTGACCACGACGTCACCGGACCGTCTTCGCGACGAATCGGCACGGACCCCGGCGCGCCTCACCGTCACCCGCCCGCTTCCCGCGTTGTCGTGGCGGGAAGTCCCCGAACCCGCGATCCGCAATCCGCGACCGGTCGATCGTTTTGACACCCGCCGAGGTCGGCGACGTGTCCACCGGATCACCGAGGCCGGCCCTGTCGGGAGTGAACCCGGCGGCCCGGGGTAGGCGAGAGTCGCCGTGAGGCTGGTGACGACAACGGGGTGCGGAGGAAATGGAACAGATCGGGCTGGCCCAGAGGGGTGAGAGGGCGACGGGGGAGGCGGTCTCGCGGGCGGGGGTCTGTTACGACGGGGCGGCGGGGAGTATCGCGGCGGCGCGGGGGTTCACGGCGGAGTTTCTGGGGCGGGTACGGGGTGGGGCGGGGGTGGTGGAGGTGGCGGAGTTGGTGGTGAGTGAGCTGGTGACGAATGCTTGCAAGTACGCGCCGGGGCCGTGTCTGGTGGATTTGGAGGTCGTCGGGCAGGGTGCCGGACGGTCGGTGGAGATCACGGTGTGGGACGCGAATCCGGAGCCGCCGGTGCCGTACGCGGCGGAGCCCGGGCGGGTGGGCAGGCATGGGCTGGAGATCGTGCTGGCGTTGAGCGAGGGGTTCCATGTGGGGCGGGAGCCGGTCGGGAAGCGGATCAGGGTCAGGCTGCCGTTCGGGAACTGAGGACGGCTGAGGACGACTGAGGGCGGCGGCTCAGGAGGGGGTGCGGGAGGCCGCGCGGGCGATGTTGCGGGCCATGCCGCCGAAGACGACGGCGTGGAAGGGGGAGACGCTCCACCAGTAGGCGTGGCCCAGGAGCCCCTTGGGGTGGAAGAGGGCGCGCTGGCGGTAGCGGGTGCGGCCCGAGGCGTCGCGGTCGGCGCGCAGTTCGAGCCAGGCGAGGCCGGGGAGGCGCATCTCGGCGCGGAGCCGGAGGAGCCGGCCGGGCTCGATCTCCTCGACGCGCCAGAAGTCGAGGGAGTCGCCGATGCGCAGCCGCTGGGCGTCGCGGCGGCCTCGGCGGAGGCCGACCCCGCCGGCGAAGCGGTCGAGCCAGCCGCGTACGGCCCAGCCGAGGGGGAAGGAGTACCAGCCGTTGTCGCCGCCGATGCCCTCGATGACCCGCCAGAGCGCCTCGGGCGAGGCGTCGACGGTCAGTGCCCTGCGGTCGGTGTAGAGGCTGCCGCCCGCCCAGTCCGGGTCGGTGGGGAGGGGGTCGCTGGGCGCGCCGGGCAGGGCGGCGGAGGACCAGCGGGTGGCGACCTCGGCGTCCTGGATGCGCTGGAGGGCGAGGGTGAGGGCGGCGGGGAAGGCGAGGGGACGGCCGGGGGCGTCGGGGACGTACCGGGCGATGTCGTGTTCGTGGCAGATCACCTCGTACCGGAGTGATTCGGTGAGCGGCCGGGCGATGGAGTGCGGTACGGGGGTGACCAGGCCGACCCAGTGGCTGGAGAGCCGGGGGGTGAGCACGGGGACGGGCACGATGAGCCGGCGGGGCAGCCCGGCGACGGCCGCGTACCCCCGCATCATGTCGAGGTAGGTGACGATGTCGGGGCCGCCGATGTCGAAGGTGCGGTTGACCTCCGGCGGCATCGCGGCCGAGCCGACGAGATAGCGGAGCACGTCGCGTACGCCGATCGGCTGAATCCGGGTCCGGACCCAGCTGGGTGTGACCATCACCGGGAGGCGTTCGGTGAGGTGGCGCAGCATCTCGAAGGAGGCCGAGCCGGAGCCGATGATCACGGCGGCGCGCAGCGCGGTGGCGGGGACCGGGGCGTCGAGGAAGATCTGGCCGACCTCGGCGCGGGAGCGCAGATGGGGGGAGAGCCGGCGGGGGTCGACTCCGGCGGGGGTGAGTCCGCCGAGGTAGACGATGCGTTTGACGCCCGCCTCGTGGGCGGCCTCGGCGAAGATCCGGGCCGCCCGGCGGTCGGTCTCCTCGAAGTCCGGGCCGGTGCCCAGGGCGTGGATCAGGTAGTAGGCGATGTCGACGCCCCGCATGGCCTCGCGGACCGGGGCCGGGTCCAGGACGTCGCCCCGGACGATCTCCACGTCCGGGGCCCAGGGGTGGTCGCGGAGCTTGGCGGGGGTGCGGGCCAGTACGCGCACCCGGTGGCCGGCGGCGAGCAGTTCGGGGGCGAGGCGTCCGCCGATGTAGCCGGTGGCCCCGGTCACCAGGCTGAGCGGCGCACCGCCGGGCGTCCCGGCTTCTTCCGCGGGTTCTTCCGTGGTCATCGCGGCCTCCCTTCGACTCCGGCTCCGGCTCCGGCTCCGGCTTCGGCTTCGGCTTCGGGTCCCATCCTGCGGGACCGGGCCGCCGGAGGCCCCCCGGGGGCCCTGAAGGCCGGCCCCGGGCTCAGCTCGCGAGGAAGTCGAGCATCACGCGGTTGACCGTCTCCGGCCGCTCCAGATAGCCGAGGTGGCCGGTGTCCGGGATCTCCTCGTACCGCGCGGCGGGGATGGCCTCGGCGACCTCGCGGCTGAGGTAGCAGGGGATGGTGGTGTCGTCGGCGAATCCGATGACCAGGGTGGGCACGGTGATCGCCCGGTAGGCCGCCCGGCGGTCCTCGAAGTCGGAGAGGTCGAGCTGCGCCCGGGTGCCGGGGCCCGTCGCCGAGCCGGAGATCTCGAACATCTCCAGCCAGTCCCTGGCCGCCAGCGGGTCGCGCAGCGTCGCCGGGGAGAGGCTCTGGAGGGCGTAGACCGCCGCGTGGTACGCCGGGGGGAGGACGACCTTCTCGTCGTACAGCGCCTTCTTGCCCTGGTTGAGGACGAGGGCGGCGGCGTCGAGCCGGGCGTGGGCGGCCATCGCCACCGCGTGGGTGACCAGGTCGGGCCGGGCGAGGGCGAGTTCCTGGGTGACGCGCGCGCCGAGCGAGGTCCCGACGACCCGGGCGGGTGCGCCGAGGTGCTCGATCAGGGCCGCGGTGTCGGCGACCAGATCGGTGATCGTCATTCCGTGGACGCACTCGTCGGTCGGCGGGATGCCCCGGTTGTCGAAGGTGGCGACCCGGTATCCGGCGTCGAGGAGCGCGGGCACCTGGTGCAGGCTCCACACCCGGCCGGGGCTGCCGGTGCCCATGACCAGGACGACCAGTTCGCCGTCCCCCTCCACCTCGTACGAGAGTGTGATCCCGTTGAGCCGTGCGATCGCCATGCCCTGCTTGCCCCTCTTCGTCTGCTCATATGCGGTTGTCGCGCGTGCTCGCCGGTCGGCCGGGGCACCGGATGATTGTGTCCCGAGGGATCACGCCCCGGCCAGAGCGTCTTCCCGGTCGGCGGCGTCGTCCTCGGTCAGGGCGTCGTCCTGGGTGAGCTTGAGGCGCCAGTAGCCGGTGAAGGCGACCGCGCCCCTGTCGATGCCCCGGTCGGCGACGAGATGGCGGCGGAGCGCACGGACGGCCGAGGACTCGCCCGCGACCCAGGCGAACACCTCGCCCTCGGGGAATGCGGCGGCCCGGACGGCGTCGACGAGGACGCCGGACTCGCCGGGGTTCGCCCCGTCGCGGTGGAGCCAGTGGAGGGTGACATCGCCGGCGGTGGTGAACTCCTGCTCCTCGGCCGCGTCCGCCACCTCGATGTAGGCGATCGCCCGCTCGCCCGGCTCCAGGGCCTCGATCAGCGCGCCGATCGCGGGAAGCGCGGTCTCGTCGCCGGCGAGCAGCGTCCAGTCCCGGGGGCCGGGCGTGCAGTAGTGGCTGACCCGCGGGCCCAGCATGCCGACGATGTCGCCGGGGACGGCGGAGGCGGCCCAGCGGGAGGCGGGTCCCGAGGTGTCGCCCTCGCCGTGGAGGACGAAGTCGATGTCGACCTCGTGCCGCAGGGGGTCGTGGGAGCGGATGGTGTAGCTGCGCATCCAGGGGCGCTCGATCTCGGGCATCGCCAGATAGTCGCGGTACCAGTGGCCCACATCGCCGCTGGCGGGCATCGGCGGTATGACCGGGGCGCGGTCGGGCAGCCGGGAGAAGAAGAGCTTCACATGCTGGTCAGGGCTGACATGGGTGAACTCGGCGAGATCCTCGCCGCCGAAGGTCACCCGCACCATGTGCGGCGTGATCCGCTCGACGCGATTGACATGCAGTGCCGAGTAACGCAGCGATCCGGCCACGGCCAACTCCCCAGTAAGTCAACTAATGATAAGGGTAGGCTAACCTAAGCCCTCAATCGAGCCGACTCGAGGGAGAGTTGCGTGGGCGGCATGCGTCATGCCCTGTCACGGCGGCCACGACGAGCGGGCCCGGGGGACGGGCGAGACCGGGCGGCACGCCGATGACGGACCCCACCGCCTTCCACGAGCTGACCTCGGCGGCACGGACTCCGCTGCGCTTCGCGCTGACGGTACAGGCTCTCACCACCGCCCTCGGACCGGGCCCCTGCCTCGCGGTCCGGGTGCTCGCCGGGAGGCACCGGGCGGATCGCCCGGCATCCCGCCCGGCTCCGCCCGGCTGGTTCACCGGCGGCTCCAGCGCCCGGACGCCGGACGCGCGGTCGCGTTCCGCTCCTCGGCGCGGTGTACGGGCCGGGGTCGCCGGCCACCAGGATGTGCCGCGGCGCGGGTTCGCCGGGCTCGGCGGCCGGCTCGCGGAAGTCGAAGCCCTCGTGCCGGTCCGGGATCGCGTGGCCGACCGCTCGGGAGAGCCGGACGAAGTGCGCGGTCTCCACCCGCCGGTGGGCGGGGAGCGCGAGGGGCCCTGGGCCCGGTGGCGCAGGACGAGTTCGTCGGGCCAGGGGGTGAATCCGTCGATGTTCACCGGCGCTCCCCGGTGCCGGACCGGGCCCCGGTGCCGGTCTCGGTGGTCTCGTCGGTGGTGAGTTCGGCGGCGAGCACGGAGTCGCCGACCGCTTCGAGTCCGAGGACGTCGGCCCGGACCAGGGCCACCGCCCGCGCCGGACCGGTGAGCGGCCCGGACTCGGCGGCGGCGGGCTCGGCGGGCCTGGCGAGCAGGGCGCGTACGGCGGCGGGGTCGGGCGTGCCGGCTTCGGTGACGGGCAGCGCGGGCACGGCGGTCAGCCGGCGGGGCACGAGCCGGCCGGGGACGCGCAGCCGCAGTTCGCGGAGGATGTCGGCGGCGGGGACGGTGGCGGCGACGACCGCGCCGAAGGCCGGTCCGCTCTCGCCGTCGAGCACCACCGCGAACGCGCCGGTGACCCGGTCGTCACCGAGCAGCGCCTCCTCGACCTCCCGCGCCCCGACCGGCGCCCCGCCGGAGGTGAGGTGTTCGCCGGGGCCGCCGAGCAGTTCGACGGTTCCGTCGGGCAGGGCGCGGGCACGCTCCCCGGTCGGGGTCCAGCCGGAGCCGTCCGGCACCAGGAGCGCTCCGGGGACATGGTCGGGGCGGTCCCGGTCGTGGGCGTCGACCACGCGTACGGCACGGCCGTCGTGGAGGCGCTTGCCGGGCCGGGGGATCTCCACCGGCCGGTCCCAGACCGCGCCCCCCGCCGCGATCCGGTGCACCAGCTCCTCGAAGGCGTCGAACATCGAGTCGAGCACGCCGGGCGGGAACGCCTCCTCGCGGGTGTCCCAGTCGACCAGGAGTCCGCCGTCGAGTTCGGTGAGCTGGGCGTCGAGCAGGACCTGGGGGCTCTGCGAGACGATCCACACCGGCTCGCCGAAGCGGGCCCGCACCTCGGGGGCGAAGAGATCGCCCAGGTTGAGCGCGCTGGTGAAGACGACCGGGGCGAGTGTCTGCCGGCCGTCGCGGTGGGTGAGGTCGCGCAGCACGTCGCCCCCGTCGCGGGCGGCGTGGGAGGCGTCGGCGTGCATCCGCTCCTGGGTCCGGCGCACCCGTTCGGTGAAGGGCAGCCGCTCGCCGAGGTCGATCTCCAGCATCACGGAGCTGCTGAAGTCCCCGGCGATGTGCTCGACGCCCGGGTGCAGCGGCAGCCGGTCGAAGAGCGGCACATTGAGCAGGAAGCGCTGGGTGGCGCTCCAGTGGCCGACGACCTCGGCGAAGGCCGACGCCACCGCCATCGCCGGGGTGAGCCCGCGCTTCCGGGCCTCGGCCGCGAGCCCGGCCGCGCGCTCGGCGGGGAGCCCGAAGTGGCGCCGGGCGACCTGCGGCCGGGGCCGGCGGCCTCGCCGGGGCAGCGTGAGGGGCAGCTCCGGCGCGCCGGGCAGCTCCGGGACGCGCTCGCGCCAGTGGGCGGCGGCCCGCGCGCGGGCCGCGCCCCGGCCGGCCTCGCGGCCCGCGAGGTACTGGCGGTAGGTGAAGCCGGTCTCCGGCAGGCCGGTCCCGTCGGGCGCGGTGTAGAGCGTGGTGAGGTCGGCGAGCAGGATGCGGTAGCTGACCGCGTCGGCGGCCACCATGTCCACGTCCAGATGGAAACGGGTACGGCCGTCGGGCAGCAGGCTGAGCGCGGCGGAGAAGGTCTGTCCGCTCTCGATGTCGAGGAGCTGGTGGGAGAGTGCGTCGCGGATGGCGGTCAGCCGGGCGTCGACCCGGGCCTGCGGGACCTCGCGCAGATCGTGCACGGTCAGCAGCGCGGGGGCGGCCGGCAGCACGGTCTGGCGGCCGTCGGGGGTGACCCGCGAGCGCAGTGTCTCGTGCCGTACGACGAGCGCGTCCAGCGCCTTCTGCAAGGGGGCGGCCTCCAGGCCGCTGCCGTCGAACTCGGCGTACAGATGGGCCGCGACCCCGCCGAGACAGTGGTCGGTGGAGCGGCCCGCCCAGGAGGCGTGCTGCATCGGGCCGAGCGGGAAGTGCTCGCCGGCCGGGGGTGCGAGGAGGGGGGCCGGGGGCACCGGACCGGCCGCGCCCTCCTCCAGGAGTCCGTACCAGTCGCCGACGGTGGGCCGGCCCGCGAGGCCGGCGAAGTCGACGTCGGCACCGGCCTTGCGCCACCGCGTGACCAGTCTCATCAGCAGGATGGAGTCGAGGCCCGCCTCGAAGAGGTTGGCCTCGTCGGCCAGTTCCGCGGGCTCCTCCTCCAGCAGGACCGCGACGGTCTCGCGCAGCTCGTCCACGGTCGCGTACAGCGCGGTCATCGGTGTGTGCCCTTCGGTCGGTACAGGTACGGCAGGGTTCGGGTTCGAGTACGGGTACGGCGGACGCGGCGACGGCCGTCCGGCGGATCAGTTCGGCCCTCGGCCGTGCGGCGGTGAGCGCGGGGCGGCCGAGACGACCCCGGGTGACCTGGGGCCCGCTGACGTACAGTTCCCCGGTCTCGCCGCCGGGTCGGGCTCGGCCAGCAGCACGGCGGGCCGGGCGTCGCCCAGGACGTACGCGATCCTCCCGGGCGGGTACCCGGGGTCGGCGGGGAGGCAGGCAGCGCCGGACTTCAGTACCGCGAGCAGGGCGACGACGAGTTCGGCGGAGCGGGGCAGCGCGACGCCGACCAGGCGTTCCGGGCCCGCGCCCGCCGCGATGAGCCGTCGGGCCAGATGGTCGGCGCGGCGCTCCAGGGCTCCGTAGGTGAGCCGTTCGCCGTCGGCGACGACCGCGACGGCCGAGGGGTCACGGCGGGCGGCCGTCTCGAAGCGGGCGACCAGGGTGTCCGGGGCGGTCATCGTCCCTCGCCCTCGGATCCGGTCTCGGTCTCGGTCTCGGTCTCGGTCTCGGTCTCGGTCTCGGGCACCAGGAAGCGGCTGACGCTGCGGAGTTTCTCGCAGGTCTCCTCGAACTCCCTCTCGAACAGGGAGTGGGCCGACCTCGACGACGGTCTCCGGGCTGAAGCCGGCCGCCCGGATCCCGCCGAGGTCGAGCGGGAAGGAGCGGGCGGGGGTGTTGGCCCGGCGGCCGGTCGGAGAGGTGGCGGTCGGATCCACGGGGCGGTCGACCGGGACGGTCCGGGAGAGGATCACCTTCCGCCGCCGTCCGGAGGCGATCTCCTCGACCGCGCCGCTCACGGCCCCCCGGCAGCCCTCGCCCGCGGCCGTCCGCTCGGCGAACACCCTCGGCCCGGGCCGGTGTTCGCCGGGCGGTGCGCCGAGCGCGGCCTCCCGTTCGGGGACGATCAGATGCGGCAGGGTTCCCGGGCCGACCGCGCCGGCGGGGCCGTGGAGCAGATACCCCGGCTCGAAGGCGGCCCAGCCATGGACCCGCCATTCGGCGACACCGACTTCCCCCGGTAACTCGTGGACCCGTTGGAGCGGTTGGTCCCCGAGCGGCTCCGCGGCCCACGCGGCGGCCGGGCCGGAGAGGCCTCCCGCCCCCAACGCCCATTCGCCCGCGCGCTCGTGGAGCACGTACGGGGCCGGCTCTCTTCGCGCCAGTCCGGCGGCGGGCTCCAGCGGGGGCCGGACGGTGGGGAGGGTCTTGCGGTGGTGCCCGGTGAGTACGGTCATCGTGATACGGCACTCCGCTGGTCGTGTGGTCGTGTCCATCCGGCACGGTCCGGACGCGGGTGAGCACACCCCGCCCCGACCAGGAGGCTTAGGTAAGGCTAACCTAACTCAATCTCGGGGAGCCGGCAACGCCATGCCCCTTGACACACCCTCAACTCCGTTGTCTCATAGCGCGCTTCAGACACACGAAGGCCCCGGCCCGCCGTCGACGGATCGACGGCGGGCCGGGGCTCGAACGGATCCCGGGGGCGCGGCCTCAGCCCCGCTCGGCCCCGGTCGCCACCGGCCTCGCCGCGTCCCTCGACCACTCCGACCAGGACCCCGCGTACAGCACCGGCACAAATCCCGCCAGCTCCAGGGCCACTGCCTGCTGGGCGGCGGAGACCCCCGAACCGCAGTACACCCCGACCTCGCCGCCGGGGCGCGCGCCCAGCCCCGCGAACCTCTCGGCGAGCCGCGCCGCGGGCAGGAAGCGCCCCCGCTCGTCGAGGTTCTCCCCGGTGGGGGCCGAGACCGCCCCCGGAATGTGTCCGGCCACCGCGTCGATCGGCTCGACCTCGCCCCGGTACCGCTCCCCCGCCCGCGCGTCCAGCAGCAGCCCCGAACGGGCCAGCTCCGCCGCCCCGTCCGCGCCGAGCAGCGGCAGCGCGCCGGGCTCGGGCGTGAAATCGCCCTCCGCCGGAGCGGGAGTCACCGTCTCCAGCGGCCCGGTCCACTCCGCGAGACCGCCGTCCAGCACCCGTACATCACGGTGCCCCGCCCACCGCAGCAGCCACCAGGCCCGCGCCGCCGCCCAGCCCTGGGACCCGTCGTAGACGACGACGGAGGAGCCGGCCGACACCCCGGCCCGCCGCATCGCCGCGCCGAACACCGCCGGGTCCGGGAGCGGATGACGGCCGCCGTCCCCCGGCGGGGCGGCCAACTCCGCGTCCAGGTCGACGAAGACGGCCCCGGGGAGGTGACCGGCGTCGTACTCGGGCCGGCCGTGCGGGCCGCCGAGCCGGTAGCGGATGTCGAGGAGGACGGGCGGGCGGGGCCCGGCGAGCGCTTCGGCCAGCCCGGCCGCGGTGATGATCGGCCCATGGCCGTTCAAGGAGGTCATGAGGCCCATCCTCGCGCACGGCCCACCGCCGGATCAGGCCCTCGACAGGCATCCGGGAGGGAGCCGCGCCACAGCGGAACCGCACCGGAACCGCACCGGAGCCACACCGGAAGCGGACCGGAAGCGGATTCACTCCCCTGAAACGGGCTTCGGCCCGTGGGAACCCGCCAATTACGGCGCGGCCGGGGCGCGTGGAACGCCGGGCGCATGGAAGCATTCACACGGGGCGCACGGCCTCCCAAGGGCACGCGCTCCGTCCCCCCGGTACGGCCACCACGATGGTCCGAGGAGAGAGTGACGATGACCGAGGCGACTCGGCACACGCCCGGCACACCCTGCTGGGTGAGTTTGATGGTGCACGGTCTTGACGCGACGCAGACGTTCTACGGCGAGCTGTTCGGCTGGGAGTTCTGTCCAGGACCGCGCCAGCTCGGCCCGTACGTCCGCGCGCTGCTCGACGGCAAGGAGGTCGCCGGACTGGGGCGATTGCCCGCCGACCGGCATCTGTCCATCGCGTGGACGCCCTATCTGGCGACCGACGACGCGGACGCCACCGCCGAGACGATCCGGTGCAGCGGCGGCACCGTCGGCGTCGGCCCGCTGGACGCGGGCGACGCCGGCCGGATGGCGATCGTGACCGACCCGGCGGGCGCCGTCTTCGGTCTCTGGCAGCCCGCCGCCCACGCGGGCACCGCCGTCCGCGGCACCCACGGCACCCCGGTCTGGCACGAGCTGCGGACGGCCGACACCTCGGCCGTGAGCAAGTTCTACGAGACCGTCTTCGGCTGCGAGACCGACCCGGTCGATCCGGCCGGGCCCGATCTCACGACCCTGCGGCTGAACGGACGCCCGGTGGCCGAGCTGCGGGGCGTCGGCCGGAAACTGCACAGCCAGGCCGGCGCGCACTGGATGACCTCCTTCGAGGTCGAGGACGCCGACCGGGCGGCACGCCGGGTGACCGAGCTGGGCGGGGAGGTGCTGACGCCCCCGTCGGACGGCCCCCGGGGGCGGAGCGCGACGGTGGCGGATCCGGAGGGAGCGGTCTTCACGATCGTGCGCTCGCACCGGTGACCGACCGGAAGTGATCGCACCGGGCCCCACGGCCGTACGCCTCCGGGCCCCGGCGGCGTACGGCCGACGGGCTCGGTGATGTACGGCTCAGTGACGTACGGCCGCACCCCGGTCGTCCACCGGCAGAACGTCCGGGGAGAGGGCCGCCGCCCGGGCGCTGGCGGCGGTCATCCGCCTGCGGTGGTGACGCCTGCAGAGCACCTCGTAGCCGATCTGGTCCCCCGCGTCGACATCGCCCACCACGACCTGAGCGCCCTCGACCACCATCACTCCGCCGACCGTACGGGCGTTGTGGGTGGCGCGAGCGCCGCACCAGCACAGGGCCTCGACCTGGAGCACCTCGATGCGGTCGGCGAGTTCCACCAGCCGCTGCGAGCCGGGGAAGAGCTTGGAGCGGAAGTCGGTGGTGATGCCGAAGGCGAAGACGTCCAGTTCGAGATCGTCCACGACCCGGGCCAGCTGGTCTATCTGCTCGGGGGCGAGGAACTGCGCCTCGTCGGCGATGACGTAGTCGCACCGCCCGCCCTGGGAGAGATGGTCGACCAGATGCCCGTAGAGGTCGAAGCCCTCACCGGCCTCGACCGCGTTGGTGACCAGCCCGAGCCGCGAGGACAGCTTGCCCTCGCCCGCGCGGTCGTCCCGGGTGAAGATGATGCCCTGGAGGCCGCGCGCGGAGCGGTTGTGCTCGATCTGAAGAGCGAGGGTGCTCTTTCCGCAGTCCATGGTTCCGGAGAAGAACACCAGCTCGGGCATGGGAAGTCGGGGGCCTTTCGATGGCGGGACGCTGTCGTGTGGATCGGGTGAACCGGGTGGACCGGGTGGACCTGCTGGACCGGGTGGAAATGCCGCCCGCGAGCGGGACGGCCGTGCGGGCGGGGCCTACCGGCGCGGTGTCACGTACGCACTTCGAGCAGCGGGACCAGCTGCTCGACGGCGGTCATGGAGCCGTGCAGGCCGACCATCGCCGACTCGTGCCGCTCCTGGACGGAGGCGGTGATCGCCACATCGTCGTGGGCGGCGGCGATCACATCGCCGATCCGCCCGAGGACCCGCTCGTCGACCGAGGGCCCGAACCACCCGGCGGCGACGGCCTCCGCGCGGCTCGCGACCCAGAATCTGTCGCCCAGCACCTCGCGCCAGACGGCGAGCACATCGGCCTCGGCCCCGGGGACCGCGTAGACATGGCGGGCTCTGCCCTCGCCGCCCAGCAGGGCGACCCCGGCCCGCAGCTCCCAGTCCTCGTCGAAGTCGATGCGCGACTCCTCGTCGAAGGGGATGTCGATCATGCCGTGGTCGGCGGTGACATAGAGCGCGGCGCGCGGCGGGAGCTGCTCCGCGAGCCGCTGCACCAGCCGGTCCACGTACATCAGCTGGCCGCGCCAGGCGTCGGAGTCCACGCCGAAGCCGTGGCCCTTGCCGTCGACCTCGCTGTAGTACGTGTAGACGAGGGAGCGGTCGCCGGCGGCGAGCTGCTCGGCCGCCAGATCCATCCGCTCCTCGCCGCCGAGCCTGCCGTGAAACGTTCCGCCGCTGAGCGCGATCCTGGTCAGCGGGGTCTGCTCGAACATCGGGGACGAGACCTGGGCGGTGTGCACCCCGGCGTCGTGGGCACGCCCGAAGACGGTCGGGTACGGCTGCCAGGCGCGCGGGTCGGTGTACGGCTTCCAGCGGAGCTGGTTCATCAGCGCGCCGGTGGCGGGGTCGCGGACGGTGTAGCCGGGGAGGCCGTGGGCCCCCGGGGGGAGGCCGGTGCCGACCGAGGCGAGCGAGGTCGCGGTGGTGGCGGGGAAGCCCGCGGTGATCGGCCGGCCGGTGCCGCCGCGCGAGGTGGGGAGGAGCGAGGTGAGGTAGGGCGCCTCGTCCGGGTGGTTCCTGATCTGCTCCCAGCCGAGCCCGTCGATCAGGAAGACGCAGTTCCGGTCGGCGGGGGCCAGCTCCTCGATGAGCGGGGTGAACCCCGGCACACCCTGACCGGCCGCGAGGGTCGGCAGCAGATCGGCGAGCGAGCCCCTGCCGTACTCGGGCACCGGGGCGCTCTCGACGGTGAGGAGTTCGGGTTCGTCGGGCCAGAGGGCCGAGGCGGCGGGCTGGACCATCAGCGGGCGGTGCCGGTGGCCGCGGTCGCCTCGGAGAGCGCCTGCGCGAAGACGAGGGTCTGCCGGACGGTGTCCGGGCCGTCGCCGGCCTCGCTGACGCGGAGGCTGAGATCGTCGGCGGTGGAGTTGCCGGTGTAGCCGTGGTCGGCCTCGCAGTTGGGGTCGCCGCAGGCGGCGGGCTCCAGATCCAGCCGGGAGACCGCGCCCCAGCCGATGGTGAGGACGACCTCGCGGGGCAGGGTGCCGGGGGTGTACGACTCCGGATTGGCGACCACACGGCTGACCACCACCGACGAGATCCGGTCGAGCTTCACGGACTCGGTGGAGGTGGTGGCGTACGGCGTGGGCGAGCTGGAGTCGGCCGTCTGCTCGTCGGTGTGGCTGACGATGAAGCGGTTGCCGGTGAGAACGAGGACCGTGACATGGCGGCGCACTTCATTGGCGTCGAACGTGGTCTCCTGGTGGACCAGGTACGACGAGATCTGCTCTCCGCCGACAGCGGCCTCCACCGCCTCTGCCACGAGAGCCGGGTAGTAGCCGCTGCGCTCGATCGCCGCGCGCAGCCCCTGGGTCGTCGTACCGGTCTTCGCCATGCGGTCCATCCTACGGGGCCTGAGCGGCACCGAGCGCTCAGTCCGCTCAGTAGCTGGGGAGTCGGCGCGGCCCCAGGTCAGTGAAGGTCGCGGGCGGCGCGAGACGGACGGACGCGCCGAGGACGGAGAGTCCGTGCTGAGCCACGACGACGGGTTCAAGACTGATTCCGACCACTTCCGGGTGATCGTCCACCAGTCGTGATACTCGCAGCAGCAGCTCTTCGAGGGCCGGGGTGTCCACGGGGGCCGAGCCCCGCCAGCCGAAGAGGAGGGGAGCGGTCCGGATGGCTCGGATCAATTCCGCGGCGTCGCGGTCGGTGGCCGGAATGAGCCGGTGGGAGGTGTCCCCGAGCAGTTCGGACGCCGCTCCGGCGAGCCCGAAGGAGAGGACCGCGCCGACGGCGGGGTCGATCACGGCCCGGACGACGGTGTCGACGCCCCGCGCGGCCATCGACTGGACGACGGGCCGCAGCTCGGCCGGCCTGCCGAGCAGCTCGGTGAGTTCGCGGTAGGCGTGGCGCAGCTGTGCCTCGTCCGCGAGATCGAGCCGTACGCCGCCGAGGTCGGGGCGGTGGCGCAGATGGGGCGCGGTGGTCTTGAGCGCCACGGGGTAGCCGAGGCGGGCCGCCGCGGCGGCGGCCGCTTCGGGCTCGGGGGCCGGGAGGGTGGGCCGGACCGCGATTCCGTACCGCGCGAGCAGCTCGTGCGCGTCGGCCGCGGGGAGGGTGCCGCTGCCGCCCTCGGCCAGCAGCCGCTCGATCCGGGCGGCGGCTCCGCCCTCGTCGATGTCGTCGTACTGCGGAACCTTGCCGGGCTCGGCCGCGCCGCGCCGCCACTGCGCGTATCCGACCGCCTGCGACAGCGCCCGTACGGCCCGCTCGGCGGCGGGGTAGGCGGGGATACGGCCCCGGCCGGGGCCGCCGGGGCCCGGCTCCGGGGAGCCTGTGCCATCGGGCGGGCCCGGTGGGGCCGGGTTCCCGGCGGCGGGCGCGCCGGGGGTGTCGGTGTGCCCGGCCCCTGCCCCGGCGCGCGCGCCGGTGGCGCGGTCCGGTGCGGACGGGTTTCCCGCGTCGGACGCTCCGGGTTCGGGGGCCGACGCCGTACGGGAACGGCCGTCGTCGGCGGCGGGCGTACCGGAGTGCCCGGACGGGTCGGCGGCGGTGGCCGGGCGGGGGCGGGCGCGGGTCGCGGCGAGGGCGCCGGAGAGGCCGCCCAGCTCCACATGGACCACCGCCACCGGCTTCGCCGGGGCGGGGGCCGCCGCGGCGGCCTCCCGGAGGGCCGCCGCCAGTACCTCGCCGTCGCCGGACTCGGACTCCCCGTTCTCCCCCACCCACGGGATCGCCGTCACCACCACGGCGTCGCAGCCGTCGTCGGCGAGCGCCCGGGCGAGGGCGGCGCGGAAGTCCGCCGGGGTGGCGTCCGTCGTCAGATCGAGCGGGGGCAGCGGGCGGAGCCCCTCCGTCAGGCACGCGTCGTAGGTCAGCAGCCCCAGCGACTCGGAGTTCCCGAGGATCGCCACCCGGGGTCCGGCGGGCAGCGGCTGGCCCGCGAGCAGCAGCCCGGCGTCGATCAGCTCGGTGACGGTGTCGACGCGGATCACTCCGGCCTGCCGCAGCAGCGCCCCCACCGCCGCGTCCGGGATCCGGGTCGCCCGGACGGCGTGCCCGGGCGGCTCGCTGCCGCTGTGCCGGGCCCCCTTCACGACGACCACCGGCTTGACGGCGGCCGTGCGCCGGGCGAGTCGGGTGAATTTGCGCGGGTTGCCGATCGACTCCAGATAGAGGAGGACGACATCGGTGTCCGGGTCCTCGTACCAGTACTGGAGGAAGTCGTTGCCGGAGACGTCCGCCCGGTTCCCGGAGGAGATGAAGGTGGAGAGTCCGGCTCCCCTCCGGTGCAGCCCCGACAGCAGCGCGATGCCGATCGCCCCGGACTGGGTGAAGAGCGCGATCCGGCCGGGCGCGGGCATCTGCGGCGCGAGCGAGGCGTTGAGCCGGGCCGGGGCGGCGGTGCTGATGATCCCGAACGAGTTCGGGCCGATGATCCGCATGCCGTACGAGCGGGCCTGGCGGACCAGCTCCCGCTGGCGGCGTCTGCCGTCGACCCCGCTCTCGGCGTATCCGGCGGAGAGCACGACGAGCCCGCGCACTCCGTGCTCACCGCAGTCGGCGACCGCCTCGGGCACCCGCTCGGCCGGGACCGCGACGATCGCGAGGTCGACCGTCTCCCCGGGCCCGCCGGTGATCTCGCCGGTGATCTCGCCGACGGAGCGGACCGCGGGCACCCCGTCGACCTCGTGCCACGAGGCGGGAAAGGCGCTGTTCACCGCGTAGACGCGGCCTTCGTACCCGCTGGCGACGAGATTGCGGAGCACGGTCCGGCCGACCCCGCCCGGGGCGCGTCCGGTGCCGATGACGGCCACCGAGCCGGGTGCGAGGAGCCGCTGCACGGAGCGGGCCTCGGCGCGCTGCTCACGGGCGCGCTGCACGGCGAGGGACTTCTCGGTGGGTTCGAGATCGAGGGTGAGATGGACGGAGCCGTCCTCGAAGCTCCGCCGCTGGGTGAATCCGGCGTCCCGGAACACCTTGATCATCTTGGTGTTCGCGGGCAGCACCTCGGCGGCGAACCGCCGGATCCCGCGCTCCCGGGCCACCGCGGCGATGTGTTCGAGCAGCGCGGAGGCGACCCCGCGCCCCTGGTGGGCGTCCTGGACGAGGAAGGCGACCTCGGCCCGGTCGGCGGGGGCGCTCGCGGGGCGGCCGGCGGCGTCGATCCGGTCGTAGCGGACGGTCGCGATGAACTCCCCGCCCACGGTGACGGCGAGCCCGACCCGGTCCACGTAGTCGTGGTGGGTGAAGCGGTGGACGTCCTTGGCGGAGAGCTGGGGGTAGGGCGCGAAGAAGCGGTAGTACTTGGACTCGTCCGAGACCTGTTCGTAGAAGCTGACCAGCCGCCCGGCGTCCTCGGTGGTGATGGGCCTGACGCGCGCGGTGCCCCCGTCGCGCAGCACCACATCTGCTTCCCAGTGATCGGGATAGGTCTGCTCAGCCGCGCTCCGCATGCCGAAAGCGTACGGCGGCCCCCCGGTCCCGTACCATGGCACACTGGTCTAGACAACCGATTTACCCCGAAGGGCAACACTATGGCTGAGCGCCGCGTCACCGTCGGCTGGGCCGAGGGCCTGCACGCCCGACCCGCCTCCATCTTCGTCCGCGCCACGACGGCCTCCGGCGTTCCGGTCACGATCGCCAAGGCCGACGGCAACCCGGTCAACGCGGCCTCCATGCTCGCGGTGCTCGGTCTGGGCGCGCAGGGCGGCGAGGAGATCGTGCTGGCCTCGGACGCCGAGGGCGCCGACGCCGCGCTGGACCGGCTGGCCAAGCTGGTCGCCGAGGGCCTCGAAGAACTCCCCGAGACGGTCTGACCCGACCCTGACCGCCCCGGGGCGGAGCGAAGCCGTGGTGTCCCGTTCGCGGGACACCACGGCTTCGCTTTTTTCAGGGCTTGGCTTCTCGGGCAGGGATCGGCCGGGGAGGGATCAGAGGGAGACGCCCCGGGCGCGGAGATAGGCGACCGGGTTGACGTCCGAGCCGTACTCGGAGCCGGTGCGGGCCTCGAAGTGGAGATGCGTCCCGGTGGAGTTGCCGGTGGAGCCGGCGAGGCCTATCTGCTGGCCCGGCACGACGGCCTGGCCGACGGCCACACCGACGGAGGCGAGATGGCCGTACTGGGTGTAGGTGCCGTCGTTCATCCTGATCACGACGTTGTTCCCGTACGCGCCGCCCCAGCCGGCCTCGACGACGGTGCCCGAGCCGACGGAGACCACGGAGGTGCCGTAGGAGGCGTGGAAGTCGATGCCGGAGTGGCTGCCGGAGGACCAGAGCGAGCCGCCGGTCTGGTAGCCGGTGGAGATGTGGGAACCGGCGATGGGGAGCTGGAAGGCGCTGAGCCGCTTCCGCTCGGCCTCACGCTCGGCACGGACCTCGGCCTCGCGGAGCTCCAGGGCGCGGGCCACGGCGCGGCGCTCGGCCTCCTCCGCGGCCTCGACCCGGGCGACGGCCGCGCGCTGCTGGGTGGCGGCCTGGTCGGCGACCTCGTCGGCGAGGGAGTCGGCCTCGGCGTCGGCGGCGAGGATCAGGGTCGTTCCGGTGTCCTCCATGGACGCCGTGGTGCCGGTCTCGGCGGCGACCGCCGGGGTGGCGAGGGTTCCGCAGACTCCGGTGGTGGCGATGGTGGCGGCTCCGGCGATGGTCGCGCTTCTGCGCGTCATACGGCTCGGGGCACGGTGTTTCCCGGTGGGGCGGGTCAACGCCATGGAGAGGCTGATCCTTTCCTTCCTTCTCGCCTACCGGGTTAGCTGACGGGTTCGGAGCAGGAAGGTCTCCTACGCGTCCCTCCGCGCGGACGCGAAGGCACACGATTCACCCCTGGGGACGGTGGGTCCCCGGCTCCCCGGGCTCGCGCCCTGTGGGGATTCGGCGATGGCTGCCCGTGCCACGAGTGCGGCGTACAGCGGGCGAACAGCCGGACCGACGCTATGCGCGCGGGCTTTCCTTCGCCAAACAGAGAGCGATTTTTGTTGCACATGCCACAGGGCAGACAGCTAGCTTCCACCTGATCAGCCATCAAAAGGGGCATTTAACTATCAAACGGCGGAACCCCGGCGGGTCATCACCGCCGGGGTTCCCTCCGCGACCTCAATCAGCCGGTGACAACGGTCACTTCGCCGATACCGAGCGCCTTGACGGACTCGGCGATCTGCCCGGCGTCGCCGACGAGCACCGTGACCAGCCGGTCCTCGGGAAAGGCGCTGACGACCGCGGCCGTCGCCTCCACCGTGCCCGTCTCGGCCAGCCGGACGTACAACTGGGCCTGGTAGTCGTCGGGGAGGTACTGCTCGACCTGGTCGGCCAGCGTCCCCGCGACGGAGGCGGCCGTCTCGAACCGCAGCGGGGCCACGCCCACCAGATTCTGCACGGCGACATCCCGCTCGGCGTCGGTGAGCCCCTCGGCCGCGAGCGTCCGCAGCACCTTCCAGAGGTCCTCCAGCGCCGGGCCGGTGTTGGGGGTGTCCACCGAGCCGCTGATGCCGAGCAGCGCCGTGCCCGAGCCGTCGGGGGCCGAGCGCAGCACCTGGCCGAAGGCGCGCACCCCGTAGGTGTAGCCCTTCTCCTCGCGCAGCACCCGGTCGAGCCGGGAGGTGAGGGTGCCGCCGAGGCAGTACGCGCCGAGCACCTGGGCCGGCCAGACCCGGTCGTGGCGGTCCGCGCCGACCCGGCCGATCAGCAGCTGGGTCTGGACCGCGCCGGGGCGGTCCACGATGACCACCCGGCCGGTGTCGTCGGCGACGGCCGCCGGCACCGGGCGCAGGGCGGCGGTGTCGCCCGTCCACTCGCCGAGGGTCTCGGCGAGCACGGCGTCGAGGTCGACCCCGGTCAGATCGCCGACGATCACGGCGGTGCCGGTGGCGGGCCGGACATGCGCCTCGAAGAAGGCGCGCACGGCGGCGGAATCGATCCGGGCGACGGTCTCCTCGGTGCCCTGCCGGGGGCGGGAGATCCGCAGGGAGGCCGGGAAGAGCTGGCGGTACAGCTCCTTGGCGGCCCGGCGGCCCGGGTTCGCGCTCTCGTGCGGGATCTCGTCCAGCCGGTTGCGCACCAGCCGCTCGATCTCGCTGTCGAGGAAGGCGGGCGCGCGCAGCGCCTCGGCGAGCAGCCCGAGCGCCTTGGCCAGCCGGGAGACCGGCACCTCCAGCGAGACCCGGACGCCGGCGTGGTCGGCGTGGGCGTCGAGGGTGGCCCCGCAGCGCTCCAGCTCGGCCGCGAACTCCTCGGCGGAGCGCTTGTCGGTGCCCTCGGAGAGGGCGCGCGCCATGATGGTCGCGACCCCGTCGAGCCCCTCGGGCTCGGCGTCGAGCGGGGCGTCGAGATTCAGCTCGACGGCCACCACCTGCTGCCCGGGGCGGTGACAGCGCAGCACGGTCAGGCCGTTGTCCAGGGTGCCCCGGTCGGGGGCGGGGAACGCCCAGGGCCTGGCCTGGCCCGCCTGCGGCTGCGGGTGGAACTCCATGGTGGTCAGCGGCTCGGCGGTGTCGGTCACTGGCGCGCCCCTTCCTCGTCGTCGCTCTGCTCGGTCGTGTCGGAGTCCGCCGGGGCCTCCTGGTCGGGCCGGTCGCCCTCGGCGGCGGCGACCGGTTCGTACACCAGCACCGCGCGGTTGTCCGGGCGCAGCCGGGCGGCGGCGACCGCCCGGACCTCGTCGGCGGTGACGTCGAGGACGCGCTCGACCGCGGTCAGCGCCAGCTGGGGGTCGCCGAAGAGCACCGCGTAACGGCACAGTTCGTCGGCGCGGCCGGCGACGGTGGAGAGCCGGTCCAGCCACTCGCGCTCCAGCTGTGCCTGGGCGCGCTCCATCTCCTCGGGGGTGGGCCCCTCCTCGGCGAAGCGGGCCAGCTCCTCGTCGACGGCCGTCTCGATCTGCGGGACCTCGACCCCGCCGGAGGTCTTCACGTCCAGCCAGCCCAGCGAGGGGGCCCCGGCGAGCCGCAGCAGCCCGAATCCGGCGGCCACGGCCGTCTGGTCACGGCGTACCAGCCGGTTGTGGAGCCGGGAGGACTCGCCGCCGCCGAGGACGGTGAGCGCCAGGTCGACGGCGTCGCACTCGCGGGTGCCGTCCTCGGGCAGCCGGTAGGCGGCCATCAGCGCCCTGGCCGGCACGTCCTCCTCGACGACCTCGCGCAGCTGTTCGCCGATGTTCTCCGGGAGGGAGCCGTCGCGCGGGGGCTGCTTGCCGTCGTGGGAGGGGATGGAGCCGAAGTACTTCTCGACCCAGGCGAGCGTCTTCTCCGGGTCGATGTCGCCGACGACCGACAGCACCGCGTTGTTCGGCGCGTAGTAGGTCCGGAAGAAGGCGCGGGCGTCCTCCAGGGTGGCGGCGTCCAGGTCGGCCATGGAGCCGATGGGGGTGTGGTGGTACGGGTGGCCCTCGGGGTAGGCGAGGGCGGTCAGCTTCTCGAACGCGGTGCCGTAGGGAACGTTGTCGTAGCGCTGGCGGCGCTCGTTCTTGACGACGTCGCGCTGGTTCTCCATCGACTCGTCGTCGAGGGCGGCGAGGAGGGAGCCCATCCGGTCCGCCTCCAGCCAGAGCGCCAGCTCCAGCTGGTGGGTGGGCATGGTCTCGAAGTAGTTGGTGCGCTCGAAGCTGGTGGTGCCGTTGAGCGAACCACCGGCGCCCTGCACCAGCTCGAAGTGGCCGTTGCCGTGGACCTGCTTGGAGCCCTGGAACATCAGGTGCTCGAAGAGGTGGGCGAGTCCGGTACGGCCCTTGACCTCGTGGCGCGAGCCCACGTCGTACCAGAGGCAGACCGCGGCGACCGGCGTCAGATGGTCTTCGGAGAGCACCACGCGCAGGCCGTTGGCCAGCCGGTGCTCCGTGGCTGTCAGGCCGCCCGATCCGGCCTGCGCTGTGGCCGTGTGACCCATGGGCATGTACGTCCCTTCGATCGCGATGCTTGGGGTGTTGTTTTCCCAGCACCGCCACTGTATGCACGCGGGCTGACAGCTGGCGAAGTTCCCGGGTTCCGGCCGGTCTCTTTCGGCGGCCCGCGAGGCCCGCCCGGACACGTCCGCCCGGGTCGCGTCGGGTGTTGTCAGTGGGACGGGACACAATGGTCCGCGTCAGTTCCCGATCCGGTACGTGAAGGAGCAGCAGCCGCGATGGCCCGCCGCAGCACGAAAACCCCGCCGCCCGAAGATTTCGAGGAGCGGATCCTCGACATCGACGTCGTCGACGAGATGCAGGGCTCCTTCCTTGAGTACGCCTACTCGGTGATCTACTCCCGTGCCCTGCCCGACGCCCGTGACGGCCTGAAGCCGGTGCAGCGCCGGATCGTCTACCAGATGAACGAGATGGGGCTCCGGCCCGACCGGGGCTATGTGAAGTGCGCCCGGGTCGTGGGCGAGGTCATGGGCAAGCTGCATCCGCACGGCGACGCGTCGATCTACGACGCGCTGGTGCGGATGGCCCAGCCGTTCTCGATGCGCGTCCCGCTCGTCGACGGCCACGGCAACTTCGGTTCGCTGGGCAATGACGACCCGCCGGCCGCCATGCGGTACACCGAGTGCCGGATGGCGGACGCCACCTCGCTGATGACCGAGTCCATCGACGAGGACACGGTCGATTTCTCGCCGAACTACGACGGCCAGGAGCGGGAGCCCGTCGCGCTCCCCGCCGCCTATCCGAATCTGCTGGTCAACGGCTCGTCCGGGATCGCGGTCGGCATGGCGACCAATATGCCGCCGCACAATCTGGGCGAGGTCGTCGCCGCTGCCCGCCATCTGATCAGGCACCCGGGCGCGGACCTGGAGACGCTGATGCGTTTCATCCCGGGTCCCGACCTGCCGACCGGTGGCCGGATCGTGGGCCTGGCCGGCATCAAGGACGCGTACGCCTCGGGCCGGGGCACCTTCAAGATCCGCGCCACGGTGGCGGTGGAGGACGTCACCGCCCGCCGCAAGGGCCTGGTCGTCACCGAACTGCCGTTCTCGGTGGGCCCCGAGAAGGTGATCGCCAAGATCAAGGACCTGGTCGGCTCGAAGAAGCTCCAGGGCATCGCCGATGTGAAGGACCTCACCGACCGGTCCCACGGGCTCCGTCTGGTCATCGAGATCAAGAACGGCTTCGTGCCGGAGGCCGTGCTGGAGCAGCTCTACAAGCTGACGCCGATGGAGGAGTCCTTCGGCATCAACAATGTGGCACTGGTGGACGGTCAGCCGCTGACCCTGGGGCTCAAGGAGCTGCTGGAGGTCTATCTCGACCACCGCTTCACCGTGGTCCGCCGCCGCAGCGAGTTCCGGCGCGGCAAGCGCCGCGACCGGCTGCATCTGGTGGAGGGCCTGCTCGTCGCGCTGATCGACATCGACGAGGTGATCCGTCTCATCCGCTCCAGCGAGAATTCGGCGCAGGCCAAGGAGCGGCTGATCGAGCGCTTCTCCCTCAGCGACATCCAGACCCAGTACATCCTGGACACCCCGCTGCGCCGGCTGACCCGGTTCGACCGGATCGAGCTGGAGAGCGAGCGCGACCGGCTGACCGAGGAGATCGAGGCGCTGACCCGGATCCTGGAGTCGGACGCCGAGCTGCGCAAGCTGGTCTCGGGGGAACTGGCCGCGGTCGCGAAGAAGTTCGCCACCGAGCGGCGCACCGTGCTGCTGGAGTCGGGCGCGGCCCCGGTCGCCGCGGTGGCCCTGGAGGTCGCGGACGACCCGTGCCGGGTGCTGCTCTCCTCGACCGGGCTGCTGGCGCGCACGGCGACGGGCGAGCCTCTCCCGGAGTCCGGGACCGGGCGCACCAAGCACGATCTGATCGTCTCGGCGGTGCTGGCGACCGCGCGGGCCGATGTGGGCGCGGTGACCTCGGCCGGGCGGCTGCTGCGGCTGTCGGTGATCGACCTCCCGCAGCTGCCGCAGACCGCGACCGCTCCGAATCTCTCCGGCGGCGCGCCGCTCTCCGAATTCCTCTCGCTGGAGGCGGGCGAGAGCGTGATCTGTCTGACCACGCTCTCCGAGACCTCGCCCGGGCTGGCGCTCGGCACGCTCCAGGGCGTGGTGAAGCGGGTGGTGCCGGACTATCCGGCGAACAAGGAGGAGCTGGAGGTCATCGCCCTCAAGGACGGTGACCGGATCGTCGGCGGCGCGGAGCTGCGCACCGGCGAGGAGGATCTGGTCTTCATCACCTCCGACGCCCAGTTGCTGCGCTATCCGGCCTCGCAGGTCCGGCCGCAGGGCCGGGCGGCGGGCGGCATGGCCGGCATCAAGCTGGCCGACGGGGCCCAGGTGCTCTCGTTCACCGCGGTGGACCCGGCGGCGGAGGCCGCGGTGTTCACCGCGGCGGGTTCGACGGGCGCGCTGGACGCCTCGGTGACCTCGGTGAAGCTCACTCCCTTCGACCAGTACCCGCGCAAGGGCCGGGCCACCGGCGGGGTGCGCTGCCAGCGCTTCCTGAAGGGCGAGGACGTCCTGCTGCTGGCCTGGGCGGGTCCCGCACCGGCCCGCGCGGCGCAGAGGAACGGCACCCCTTCGCGGCTCCCCGAGCCGGATCCGCGCCGGGACGGCTCGGGCACACCGCCCCTGTCGGACGTGGCGGTGCTGGCGGGGCCGGCGAGCTGAGCCCCGTACCGCCGGTGCGCGCCCGACGGCGGCGCGCACCGGCGTACCGGCGGGACGGTCAGAACGCCTCGGGGTCCTCGGGATCCTCCGCGTCCGCGCCGTCCGCGCCGTCCGCGCCGTCCGCCGGCTGCGGCACATACCGCAGGACGCCCCAGAGGCTCCGCTCGTCGGGCAGGTCCGCCGGGGAGGTGACCCGGGCGGCGTCGAGCCCCTTGAGCAGGCCGGGGCCGTCGATCCCCGAGCCGATCAGCACCAGCTGGGAGAGGCGTTCGGCGCCGGGCGGCCAGGGCTCGGGGTAGAAGCGCAGAAAGCGCCCGACGGCGTGGACGGCGTACCGGTTGCGCGGATCGGCCGGGCCGAAGCCGACGAATCCCTTGATCCGGTAGAGCCCTTCGGGGCGGGCGTCGAGGAACTCCAGCAGCCGCCGCGGATGCAGGGGTTCCGGGGTGGTGAAGGAGACGCTCTCGTATCCGGTGTGCAGGTGCGGCGCGCGGCTGCCGCCGTGGGCCCCGCAGCCCTCGCTCTCGTCGTCGAGCAGGTCTTCGAAGGCGAGCTGTCCCACCCGCTCGGCGGCCGGCCTGCGGTCGAAGAACAGCTCGGGGTCGACCCGGCCGTGGACGGCCTCGACGACCGCCGTCCCGGTGCCGAGCGCCGTGCGCAGCCGGTCGAGTTCCGCCGCGCCGACCCGGTCGGTCTTGTTGAGGACGATCAGATCGGCGACGGCGAGATGCCGGTCGATCTCGGGGTGCCGCTCGCGGGTGGACTCGTACTCGGCCGCGTCGACGACCTCGACCAGCCCGCCGTACACGATCCGCTCGTTCTCGCTGGCGAGCACCATCCGGACGAGTTCCTGCGGCTCGGCGAGTCCGCTCGCCTCGATCACGATCACATCGAGGCGGGCGGCGGGGCGGGCGAGCTTCTCCAGGAAGACATCGAGTTCACTGGCGTCGACGGCGCAGCACAGACAGCCGTTGCCGAGGGAGACCGTGGAGTCGCCGAGCTGTCCGGCCACGGTCATGGCGTCGATCTCGATGGAGCCGAAGTCATTGACGATCGCGCCGATCCGGGTGCCCCGGCAGGCCCGGAGGAGATGGTTGAGCAGGGTGGTCTTGCCCGATCCGAGGAAGCCCGCCAGGACGATGACGGGGATCTGGTCGCTCGGCGCGGGGACGGGGCTCACCTGTGGCCTCTCTCAGACTGCGGGTACGGGCTGCGGCGGGGGCGGTCCGGCGTAGCGGGCCGCCGGACGGATGATCTTCGAGTCCGCCGACTGCTCCAGGATATGGGCGCTCCAGCCGACCGTGCGGGCCGCGCAGAAGGTGGGGGTGAACATCTGGCGCGGCAGTCCGCACAGCTCCATGACCACCCCGGCGTAGAACTCCACGTTGGTGTGCAGCTCCCGGCCCGGCTTGAGTTCCGCGAGGATCGCGACGACCTCCTTCTCCACCCGCACGGCCAGCTCCACCAGCGGGCCGCCGAAGCTCTCGGCGATGGAGCGCAGCATCCGTGAGCGCGGGTCCTCGGTGCGGTAGACGGGGTGGCCGAAGCCCATGATCCGCTCGCCCGCGAGGACGCGTTCGGTGATCCAGGGCCGGATCCGGTCCGGGGTGCCGATGGCGTCGAGGGTGTCCAGGGCACGGCTGGGCGCGCCGCCGTGCAGGGGTCCGGAGAGCGCTCCGATCGCGCCGGTCAGCGCGGCGGCGACGTCCGCGCCGGTGGAGGCGATCACCCGCGCGGTGAAGGTGGAGGCGTTGAAGCCGTGGTCGACGGTGGAGATGAGGTACCGCTCGATCGCCCGTGCCCGGGCGGGGTCCGGCTCGGTGCCGGTGAGCATGTACAGGTAGTTGGCGGCGTACGGCAGGTCCTCGCGGGGTCCGACCGGCTCCAGGCCCCGGCCGAGCCGGTGGAGCGCGGTGAGCAGGGTGGGTACGACGGCGCAGACGGCGAGGGCGTCGGCGCGGCGGGCCCCGGCGTCGAGGTCGTACACGGGGCGCATCCCGGCCGAGGCCCCGAGCAGCGAGAGCGCTGTCCGCAGCCCGGCGAGCGGGCCGGAGGGGGCGCTCGCGCGGGCGATGGCGGGGAGGGCGTCGCGGATCTCCGCCGGGGCCTCGCGCAGGGCGGCGGTCCGGGCGAGGAAGGCGTCGCGCTCGGCCGCGTCCGGGAGCCGTCCGTGGTGCATCAGATGCCAGACGTCCTCGAATCCCCTGCTCCGCGCGAGGTCGACGGCCGAGTACTGGCGGTAGTGGTAGAAGCCCTCACGGCCCCTGACGTCCCCCAGGGCGGTGTCGGTGACGACGACGCCGGCGAGCCCCCGGGGCACGGCGGCCACGGCGGTGTCGACGGCGGTGCCGCTGTCGATGGAGTTCACGGAGTTCTCCTTACTCAAAGGTTGATTTGACTCTCCACTCTTGACTTATGAAGTGTCAATATTGATTGAATCAACATGAAGGGGAATGTGTACGGTGTGCTCATGACGGATCTGACGGATCATGGTCCGGCGGGCGGCGCGGAGCGGCTGACCACCCGCGAGGCGGCCGAACGGCTGGGGGTGAAGCCCGCGACGCTGTACGCCTACGTCAGCCGCGGGCAGCTCACCAGCCGCCGCGAGCCGGGCGGGCGGGGCAGCACCTTCGACGCCCAGGAGGTCGACGCGCTCGTCCGCAGGGGCCGCCGGGAGCCCCCGGCGGGCGGCGAGGCCGGTGGCCGGATCCGTACGGGCATCACGCTGATCGACCGGGACCGGTACTACTTCCGCGGGGTGGACGCCACCGAGCTGGCCCGGCGGCACCACTACGAGGAGATCGCCGACTGGCTCTGGACCGGCACGCTGACGCCCGGCACCCGCTTCACCTCCCCGCCCCAGGCGCTCGCGGCGGCCCGCCGCGCGATGGCGGCGCTGCCCCGGGGCAGCGGCTCGGCCGACCGGCTGCGGGCGGCGGTGATCGCCGCCGCGATCACCGATCCGGTCCGCTTCGACCTCGGCCGGGACGCGGTGCTCGGCAGCGCCAGAATGCTGATCCCGACACTCGTCGACGCGCTCCCCGAGGCCGTCGGCCGCCCGGGCGCCGCCGGGCCCGGCGACGAAGGGGAGCGGCTCATCGCCTTCCGCCTCTGGCCCCGGCTGACCGCCGAGGACCCCGGTGAGGCCTCCCTCGCGGCGCTCGACATGGCGCTGGCCCTGCTCATCGACCACGACCTGGCCGCTTCGACACTGGCCGTCCGGGTGGCGGCCTCGACCAGGGCCCATCCGTACGCCGTGGTCTCGGCCGGGCTCGGCGCGCTCGACGGCCCCCTGCACGGAGCCGCCAGCGGACTGGCGCACCGGATGCTCACGGAGGTGCTGGAGCGCGGCGGCGCGGGCCCCGTGGTCGCGGACCATCTGCGGGCCGGACGGCGGGTGCCGGGGCTCGGGCACGGCCTCTATCCGGGCCGGGACCCGCGCGCGGAGGCCCTCTTCACCGCGCTGGAGCGGATCCCGTCCGCCCGGGCCGCGCTGGAGGCCGCCCGCGAGGTGGAGGCGGTGGCCGCGCGCCAGACGGAGCTGAACGCCCATGTGGATCTGGCGCTCGCGGTGCTCTCGGTGGCCTCGGGGATGAAGCCCGAGGCCGGCGAGACGATCTTCGCCGTCGCGCGCACGGCGGGCTGGATCGCCCACGCCCTGGAGGAGTACGGGGAACGCTCCCCCCGCCTCCGGGTCAGCGGCCACTACACCGGCCCCAGGCCCCCGGTGCCGCTGCCCTCCGGCACGGGCCCCCACCCCTGATTCGAAGACATCTTCGAAGGTCGAATTTCGGAAAGGCCCCGGAGCCGTTTACCGTTCTTAAGCATGAGACCCGAACCCGCAGCCCCGCCCAGACGCCTGCGCCTGGGCTGGCCCCAGCGGGTCTTCTCGCAGGTCCTGCTGATGCAGCTGGCCATCGCCACCGGGGTCACCGTGCTGGCGACCGGCTTCTTCCTCGCGCCGCTCAGCGCCCAGCTGGACGATCAGGCCATGCGCCGGGCACTCGCCATCGCCCAGACCGCCTCCTCCCCGGAGATCGTCAACGGGCTCACCCACACCCGTCCCACCGCCACGGGCCCCGTCCAGGCCGAGGCCGAACGGATCCGCCGGGCCACCGACGCCGAGTACGTCGTGGTCATGGACCTGAGCGGAGTCCGCTGGTCGCACACCTCCCTGGACCAGATCGGCAAGGTGGTCTCCACCGACCCCAGCGCCGCCCTCGCGGGCCGCGAGGTGATGGAGATCGACAGCGGCACCCTCGGCCGCTCCGCCCGGGGCAAGGTCCCGCTCCACGACGACGAGGGCCGGATCATCGGCGCGGTCTCCGTCGGCATCGAGTACGACAGCGTCCGCGACCGGCTGTTCTCCGCCATCCCCGGACTGCTGCTGTACGCGGGCGGCGCACTGGCCGCCGGCGCGATCGCCGCCTATCTGATCTCCCGCCGGCTCCAGCGGCAGACCCACGACCTGGCGTTCTCCGATATCTCCGCACTGCTCGCCGAGCGTGAGGCGATGCTGCACGGGATCCGCGAGGGCGTCGTCGCGCTCGACCCCAAGGGCCGGATCCGGCTGATGAACGACGAGGCACAGCGGCTGCTCGGACTGGAGTCCAACGGCCGGGGGCTGCCGCTCGAACAGCTGCTGGGCGAGGGCCGCACCACCGACGTGCTGACCGGCCGGGTCACCGGCGAGGACCTGGTGACCGTGCGCGGCCACCGGGTGCTGATCGCCAACCGGATGCCGACGCTCGACGGCGGCGCGGTCGCCACCCTGCGCGACCGCACCGAGCTGGAGCAGCTCGGCCGGGAGCTGGACTCCACCCACGGCCTGATCGACGCCCTGCGCGCCCAGGACCACGAGCACGCAAACCGGCTGCACACCCTGCTCGGGCTGCTGGAGCTGGAGATGCACGAGGAGGCCGTCGACTTCGTCACCGAGGTGGTCGGGGTGCACCGGGCCACCGCCGAGCAGGTCACCGAGAAGGTCCACGACCCGCTGCTGGCCTCCCTGCTGGTCGGCAAGGCGACGGTGGCCGCCGAGCGCGGCGTCTCCCTGCGGCTCGCGCCGGAGACCCTGCTGCCGGACCGGCTGGTGGACCCGCGCGGACTGGTCACGGTCGTGGGCAATCTCGTGGACAACGCCATGGACGCGGCCTGCGGGTCCGCCGACCCGAGGATCGAGGTCGAGATGCACTCCGAGGGCCGTACGGCCGTGCTCCGGGTCACCGACAGCGGCCCCGGCGTCCCGGCCGAACAGCGCGAACTGATCTTCACCGAGGGCTGGACCACCAAGGAGCTGCCGGCCCACGGCAAGCGCGGCCTCGGTCTGGCGCTGGTGCGCCGGCTCGCGGAGCGCCAGGGCGGCAGCGCCCGGGTCCGCGAGGCCGAGGGCGGCGGCGCGGAGTTCGTCGTGGTGCTCCCCGAGGCCCTGAGCGATCTGACCGGGACCGGGCCGACCCCCGAGCCCGAGCCCGCCGGCACCGCGGAGGCACGATGAACGACGGATGGACGCGAGGACGACTGGCCCCGGCCCGCCCCCAGCCGCCCGGCGGGGCCGCGGCGGCCCATGAGGTGATCGACGTCCTGGTCGTGGACGACGACGTCCGGGTCGCGGGGATCAACGCGGCCTATGTCGCCAAGGTGCCCGGCTTCCGGGTCTCCGCCATGGCCCACTCGGCCGCCGAAGCGCTCGCCCGGATCGCCGACTCCCCCGCCGATCTGATCCTCATGGACCACTATCTGCCGGACGGGAACGGCCTCGCGGTCGTCCGTGAGCTGCGCGGGCTCGGCCACCACACCGATGTGATCATGGTGACGGCCGCTCGCGACGTGGCCACCGTCCAGGCCGCGATGCGCCACGGCGCTCTCCAGTACCTGGTGAAGCCGTTCAACTTCGCCGGTCTGCGCACCAAGCTGGAGGCGTACGCGGGACTCCGCCGCACCCTGGGCCGGGGCGGCGAGGCGGAACAGGCCGAGGTGGACCGGATCTTCGGCGCGCTGTCGGCAGGTTCGATCGCCCCGGACCTGCCCAAGGGACACTCCCCCACCACCGCCGAGGTGGTGCGGCAGGTGCTGCTGGCGGCCGAGGGGGCGCTCTCCACCCAGGAGATCGCCGAGCGCTCCGGGGTGAGCCGGCAGACCGCCCAGCGCTATCTGAAGCTGCTGGAGCGCACGGGCAGGGTCCGGCTCAGCCTCAAGTACGGCGAGACCGGCCGGCCCGAGCACCGCTATCTCTGGTCGGCGAGCGGCTGAGCCGAAGCCGAAGTCACGACCCGGGGGCCGTGACTTCGGCTGCGCGCGGCTTCGACGCCGTGGCTTCGGCGTCCCGCCTTCGGCTCAGGCGTCGATGCGGGAGCGGTCCAGCGTCGCGGCGGAGCTGGTGATGAACTCCTTGCGGGGAGCGACCTCATTGCCCATCAGCAGGTCGAAGACGCCCTCGGCGGACTCCAGATCACCGATGTTGATCCGGCGCAGGGTGCGGTGGCGCGGGTCCATCGTCGTCTCGGCCAGCTGGTCGGCGTCCATCTCGCCGAGGCCCTTGTACCGCTGGATGGAGTCCTTGAAGCGGACCCCCTTGCGCTGGTACTCCAGCAGCGTCCGCCGCAGCTCGCTGTCGGAGTAGGTGTAGACGTACTTGTCCTGGCCCTTCTTGGGCTGGACCAGCTCGATCCGGTGCAGCGGCGGCACGGCGGCGAAGACCCGGCCCGCCTCCACCATGGGCCGCATGTACCGCTGGAAGAGCGTGAGCAGCAGACAGCGGATGTGAGCGCCGTCGACATCGGCGTCGACCAGGAGGACGATCTTGCCGTAGCGCGCGGCGTCGAGATCGAAGGTCCGGCCGGATCCGGCCCCTATGACCTGGATGATCGCACCGCACTCGGCGTTCTTCAGCATGTCCGAGACCGAGGACTTCTGAACGTTGAGGATCTTGCCGCGAATCGGCAGCAGCGCCTGGAACTCGCTGTTCCGCGCGAGCTTGGCGGTACCGAGCGCGGAGTCGCCCTCGACGATGAACAGCTCGCTGCGCTCCACGTCGTCGCTGCGGCAGTCGGCGAGCTTGGCGGGGAGCGAGGAGGACTCCAGGGCCGTCTTGCGGCGCTGCGCCTCCTTGTGCTGACGGGCCGCGATCCGGGTGCGCGCGGCGGCGACGGCCTTCTCCAGCACGGCGCGGGCCTGGGCCTTGGCGTCCCGCTTGGTGGAGGTCAGAAAGGCCTTGAGCTCCTTGGCGACGACATTGGCGACGATCCTGTTCGCCGCCGAGGTGCCCAGCACCTCCTTGGTCTGCCCCTCGAACTGGGGCTCGGCCAGCCGGACGGTGACGACGGCGGTGAGGCCCTCCAGGGCGTCGTCCTTGACGATGTCGTCCTCGGCGACCCGGAGCAGCTTGGCGGAGCGGAGCACTTCGTTCACCGTTTTGGTGATCGAACGCTCGAAGCCGGTGACATGGGTGCCGCCCTTGGGGGTGGCGATGATGTTCACAAACGACTTGATCTTGCTCTCGTACCCGGTGCCCCAGCGCAGGGCGATGTCGACGCCCAGCTCACGGGTGACCTCGGTGGGGGTCATGTGGCCGCGGTCGTCGAGGACGGGGACGGTCTCCTTGAAGGTGCCCTGCCCGGTCAGCCGGAGCACGTCGCAGACGGCCCGGTCCTGGGCGAGGTACTCGCAGAACTCGCTGATGCCGCCGTCGAAGCGGAAGATCTCCTGGCTCTTGCCCTGGCCCTCCAGGTCCCGCTCGTCGTTGACCACGATGGTCAGGCCGGGCACCAGGAAGGCGGTCTGGCGGGCGCGCTGGTAGAGCGTCTCCAGGGAGAGCCTGGCCTCCTTGAGGAAGATCTGGCGGTCCGCCCAGTACCGCACCCGGGTGCCGGTGCGGGTTCTGGGCACCCGCTTGCCCTTCCGGGGCCCGTTGGCCGGGGTGAAGGCGCTCTCGGGGTCCGCGCCGGCGAAGCTGCCGGGGACGCCCCGGCGGAAGCTGATCGCGTGGGTCGCGCCGCTGCGGTCGACCTCGACGTCGAGCCGGGCGGAGAGGGCGTTGACCACGGAGGCCCCGACGCCGTGCAGACCGCCGGAGGCGGCGTAGGAGCCGCCGCCGAACTTGCCGCCGGCGTGCAGCTTGGTCATGACGACCTCGATGCCGGAGAGGCCGGTCTTGGGCTCCACGTCGACCGGGATGCCCCGGCCGTTGTCCCGGACCTCGACGGAGCCGTCGTCGTGGAGGATGACCTCGATGTGGTCGCAGTAGCCGCCCAGGGCCTCGTCGACGGAGTTGTCGATGATCTCCCAGAGGCAGTGCATCAGACCGCGGCTGTCGGTGGAGCCGATGTACATGCCGGGGCGCTTGCGGACCGCTTCGAGACCTTCAAGGACGAGCAGGTGCCGCGCGGTGTAGTTGGAGCCGTCACGCTCTGCGGTCAGCAGCGCTGTGGACGGCACGGACGTTTCGGCGGTCACGCGGTTCGCTCCTCGCTGAATTTCAGATGTGGCCTCGTGGGGTAAGGCCCCGGCGTCGGTCGCCGGGTCAGAGGGTACCGAGGCCTGGTAGAGCCGATGTAACGCCACCCTGATGATTCCTTATGCTAGTCCAGCGTCGTATGCCTGTTCGATCCCTCGATGGAGTGACGCGAACATCACGTTCCCTTCGAGGCATGAACCATTTAGGCTCCGGGCACGTCCTCAACAACAACCGGCAAGCCAGCCGGGAGGGCCAAATGAGACAAACGACGCGAAACCCGTAGAGCACAGCAATACGGCTCATTCGCCGCCACCCGGTAGCAGACAGCCTTCCCGGAAGAAGTTTTCAGGGAAAGCCCCGAGCGGGAACGTTTTGGGACTGGTTGGATGTTGACCCTGGTACGACAGCTCGTCGAGCTAGAGAAGAGGCGACGTGACTACTGTTCTGACCCCCGCGAGCCCCCTGACGGCCGCTGACCGCTGCGACCGGTGCGGCGCCCAGGCGTACCTGCGCGTCGTCCTGACCAGCGGCGGTGAACTGCTCTTCTGCGCTCACCACGGGCGCAAGTTCGAGCCGGAACTCAAGAAGATCGCCGCGGAAATACAGGATGAGACCGACCGACTCACGGCCGTTCCGGCCGGTGCCGGTCAAGAGGAACACTGACGCCTCTGCATCCACGACGAGCTAAGGCCGGTCCCGGACCGGCTGACGGGCGGCGCCCCTGAGAGATCAGGGGCGACCGCCCGCTCTCGTACCGTGGCCACCGCACGTACCGCCGTCAGCGCCTTCACCCGCTGTCACCGGACCCCCGGCCCGGCCTCCCGTGCCCGGCCCGCGGCCCTTCCGGCCCCGGTACGCCGATGCGGGCAGCGGCCCGTACCGCCCCCGGCGTACCCCCGGGGCATCGCCGCCGGAGTGCGCCGGAGCCCCCGGGCCCCGTACCGGCTACGCCCGTGCAGGCCGCGCGGGGGCTACGGCACCGCGAGGGCCGACACCCGGGTGTAGACGCCCGGACTGTCCGCCCGGCCGCAGCCACTGCCCCAGGAGACCAGGCCGATGAGTCTGCCGTCGGCCACCAGAGGCCCTCCGCTGTCCCCCTGGCAGGCGTCGTGGCCGCCCCGGGCATCTCCCGCGCAGAGCATCGTGGAGGCCGTGTAGCGGCCACCCAGGCCCCCTGGATAGGCCCTTTCGCAGTCCGCGTCGGGCAGCACGCTCACCGGGGCCGCGCGCAGCGAGGTGGCGTAGTCGCCCTCGCCGGTCGTGTCGCCCCAGCCGTAGACCGTCGCGCCGGTGCCCGGCCGGTGCACGGGGTCGCCCGCCTCGGCCACCGGGATCACCTGGGATGCGGGCAGGGCCTCGGCGAGGGTGAGCACCGCCAGGTCCGAGCCGTTGGTGGCCGGGTCGTAGTCCGGCGAGACCCAGCTGCCGGCGATCCCGGTCTCCCTGCCCTCGTCGCTCGCCAGCTCGGTGCGCCCGCTGACGACCCGGAGATCCGGCAGATCGGCCACCTCGCCGCCCAGGACGGTCCGGCTCAGACAGTGGGCGGCGGTCATCACCTTGGTCGGGGCGACCAGGACGCCGCCGCAGAACTGGCCCCCGCGCGTTCCCCCGAACCGGTCACGGCTGGAGAGCGCGACCACCCAGGGGGTGTCGGCGGCCCGTGCCGCGAAGCCGCCCACGACGATGCTGTCGGCGGCGGCCGGGGCGGGCGATGCCAGCGGCGCCAGGGCCCCCGCTGGGATCAGGGCCAGTGCCCCGGTCAGGGCTCGGACGAGAGGACGGCGCATGGGTTCTCCTGACTCTGCGCGAACGGAGGCACACTCAGAGTCAGACAGCATCTCGCGGTCCGCACGCCCGGACACGGCGAAGGCCCGGATTCCTGGCGGAATCCGGGCCCTGTGACGACCGATTTCAGCTGGTTCAGTCGGTCATGACGCTTGGGTGACCCCTGGTCGGGGCCACCGGGCGCCGCTAGTCCAGGTAGTCGCGGAGCACCTGCGAACGCGACGGGTGGCGCAGCTTGGACATGGTCTTGGACTCGATCTGACGGATGCGCTCACGCGTCACGCCGTAGACCTTGCCGATCTCGTCCAGGGTCTTCGGCTGGCCGTCGGTGAGGCCGAAGCGCATGGAGACCACGCCCGCCTCACGCTCGGACAGGGTGTCGAGCACGGAGTGGAGCTGCTCCTGGAGGAGGGTGAAGCTGACCGCGTCGGCCGGCACGACCGCCTCGGAGTCCTCGATCAGGTCGCCGAACTCGCTGTCCCCGTCCTCGCCCAGGGGGGTGTGGAGGGAGATCGGCTCACGGCCGTACTTCTGGACCTCGATGACCTTCTCCGGGGTCATGTCGAGTTCCTTGGCCAGCTCCTCCGGGGTGGGCTCGCGGCCCAGGTCCTGGAGCATCTGGCGCTGCACACGGGCGAGCTTGTTGATGACCTCGACCATGTGCACCGGGATGCGGATGGTGCGGGCCTGGTCGGCCATGGCGCGGGTGATCGCCTGACGGATCCACCAGGTGGCGTACGTGGAGAACTTGTAGCCCTTGGTGTAGTCGAACTTCTCCACGGCGCGGATCAGACCCAGGTTGCCCTCCTGGATCAGGTCCAGGAAGAGCATGCCGCGGCCGGTGTAGCGCTTGGCCAGCGAGACCACGAGACGGAGGTTGGCCTCCAGCAGGTGGTTCTTGGCGCGGCGGCCGTCCTCGGCGATGATCTCCAGCTCGCGCTTGAGCTTCGGCGCGAGCTTGTCGGCGTTGGCGAGCTTGTCCTCGGCGAAGAGGCCGGCCTCGATGCGCTTGGCCAGCTCGACCTCCTGCTCCGCGTTGAGCAGGGGGACCTTGCCGATCTGCTTCAGATAGTCCTTGACCGGGTCGGCGGTGGCGCCGGCGACCGCGACCTGCTGTGCGGGAGCGTCGTCCTCGTCCTCGTCGGACAGGACAAAGCCCTTGTTCTCGCCCTCGGACTCCTCCTCGTCGCCCTTGGCGCCGGGCTGGACGTCGTCGAGCAGCTCCTCGCCCTCGCCGGCCTCGTCGAGGTCCTTCTTGGACCCCTTCTTGGCCACGGTCTTCTTCGCCACGGTCTTCTTGGCCGCGGTCTTCCTGACCGCCGTCTTCTTGGCGGCGGCCTTCTTGGCAGGCGCTGTCGCCGTGCCGTCGTCGCCGGCCGACGCGTCGACGGACTCGCCCGCCGACGCGGTGGAGGCCGCGACCGTCCTCGTCGTCGTCTTGGCAGCGACGGTCCTGGTGGCGGTGCGCTTCGCCGGGCTCTTCGCCGCGACGCTCTTGCGTGAGCGCTTGGGCGATTCCGCGGCACTGACCATCAGCGTCACACCCTCTTCCTCGAGGATCTGGTTGAGGCTGCGCAGAACGTTCTTCCACTGGGTTGACGGAATCTGGTCGGCCTCGAAGGCTCGACGCACGTCATCGCCGGCGATCTGCCCATCAGCCTTTCCCCGCTCGATGAGCGCCATCACAGACTCGGACTCGGCGATCTCCGGCGGGAGCGTACGGGATGTGCTGGCCGACACGAACAACCTCTCGGAACGATGGATACGGCTTCCGGCCCCACCCATGATCGGGCCGGAGCCGACGACCACCGGGCTACGGATGTGCCGGTGGCGCGGGCGGAACCTCAGCTGGAACAAACAGCGCCATGAACGGCTGCTGTATTCCCTCCTCGGCTGTCACCTCTTAGGTCATCGCCCTGTTTCGAGGAGTGTTACGTCGAATCGGCGTGGCCCGAGTCACACCCGATTTACGGCGAAACCCTCATATGGGGCGATCAGCACACAATCGTGCCGCCGGACCCCGCGGGATGCCCGGCGACACTCGGCGCGTACGGCTCCGCGCCCGCTTCCCGCCCCGGCCGTCCGGCCGGGGGAGGTCTCAGTGCTCGCGGGGGGCGGGCACCGACCGCTCGACGTCCGGGTGGACGGTGAGCAGCTGCCGCATCGCGGACTCGGCGGCGTACGAGTCGCCCGCGGCGAGGGCGTCGACGATCCGCCCGTGGTGGGCGAGCGAGACCTCGTTGGGGCGGTCACAGCCGGTGACCGGGGAGCCGGAGACCTGGAGGGCGGAGGAGACGATGCCGGAGAGGTGCTCCAGCATCCGGTTGCCCGCGAGCTGGATGAGCAGGGCGTGGAACTCGGTGTCGGCGCGGGAGAGGGTGATCCCGTCGCCCTGGGCGAGCGCGTGGCCCATGATCTCGACCATGTCGCCGAGCCGCTGCTGGACGTCCTCGCGCCCGTGGCCGGCGGCGAGCCGCGCGGCGAGGGGCTCGATGGTCCACCGCAGCTCGGAGAGTTCGCGGCGCTGGTCGTCGCGCTGCGGGCCGAAGGCCCGCCATTCGATGATGTCGGGGTCCAGCAGGTTCCAGTCGCTGACCGGGCGGACCCGGGTGCCGACATTGGGGCGGGCGCTGACCAGGCCCTTGGCCTCCAGGACGCGGAGGGACTCGCGCACGACGGTGCGGGAGACCTCGAAGCGCTGGCCGATCTCCTCGGGGACGAGCGGGCGGTCCGCCCCCAGGTCGCCCGAGACGATCATCTGGCCGAGCTGCTGGACGAGTTGGCCGTGCAGCCCGCGGCCCCGGCTGCCTGCCGCCCGGCGGCCGACCCGCCCCAGTTCCACGTCGGAGCCGTCCCACACGGGAGGGCCGACGCGGTCGGCTCCGGGCGATTCCGCGTAGGGGTATCGGTCGAGTTCGCCCGGGCCGGCGAGGCCGGAGTCGGCGGGGCGGGCGGCGGTCATCATGGTGTGCGCAAGGGTACTCACGCATCCTTTGTCGGCCCGGCTCCCGCACCCCTTGAGGTCTTTGGTGAAAAGCACACGAAAGGGTGATCGGCGCTTCCCCCACAATTGACGCCTTATCGGAAAGAAACGGGCGTACTCAAGGGAGTTATGAGCAGATCGCCAATCGCCGGTCGATCATGCTCACCAAGGGGTCCCGCGACGACGGCCGATGAACATGTACGCGCAGATGAGAACAGACAGCGACAACATCAGCGCCACACCGACAGGTTGGGCGAACGCGTGTACCCCGGCCGACAGCCAGTCGTCCGCCTGCCGGGGCAGCCGCGGCCAGGCCAGTTCCCGGAGCCTGCCGGGCAGACCGGCGGCCGGGCGCGCCGAGGGGACGGCCAGCACCCCTCGCACCAGGGGGGCGACGAGGACCGGCACGGCGAGAACGGCGGCCACCCCGGCCGCCGTGAGACGGAAGACCCCGGCCGCGAGCAGCCCGGCCCAGGCGCAGCCGACCGACAGGGCGCACCAGCCGGCGAGGAGCGCGGGCCAGCCGTCGGGCAGCCCGGCCGCCTCGCTCCCGTACACGAGACGCAGCGCCCAGGCTCCGGCCGCGGCGGCGAGCACCGCGACGAGGAGTGCGACGGCCGCCGTCACCGCGAGCTTGGCCGTCAGCGGACCGGCCCGGCGGGGTGTGGTGCCGAGGGCGGCGGCGAGCGCGGGATGGCGGAACTCCTCGCCGAAGGAGAGTGCCCCGATCACCCCCGCGCCGAAGGCGGCGGGCGGCAGCGGAAGGAGGTCGGGCCAGGCGGCGAGCGCGGTGGTCAGATCGGTGCCCCGGGAGCGGGCGAGCAGTACGCAGCAGACGGGCGAGGCGGCGACCGCCGCCGCGGCGATCAGGGCGGCGGTACGGACTCCGAGGAGCCGGAGCAGCTCGTAGCGGAGCGGGCGCGGGGGGCCGGGCGGGGCGGGGGCCGGGAGCGCCGCCGGGCCGGGGCGGGGGGCGGGCGGCGGGGGCGGCCCGGCCGGGGCGGGGGCGGGGGCGGGGGTGCCGGGCTCGTCGGCGAGCAGATGGACGGGGACCCTGTGGCGGAAGGCGGTCTCGCCGACCTCGGCGCAGCTGCTGCCGTAGACGGAGAGGAGGCCGCCGCCCTCGGTGACCGCCTCCACCGGGCGGCGGGCGGCGCGCGCCTCGCGCCGGACGAGGTCGGCGAGGCGGGCGGCGTGCGGAGTGCGGACGGCGACGCGGGGCCGCCGCCTGGTCCGGGCGAATTCGCCGGCGGTCTGGTCGGCGACGAGGCGGCCCGCCTCGACGGTGACGACGCGGTCGGCGAACCGGGGCGCGTCCCCGGGGTCGTCGGTGGTGCACAGGACCGTGCCGCCGCGGTCGGCGTGGGCCCTGAGCAGCCCGTGCCACCACTGGAGCTCGGCCGGGGGCAGACCGGCGGCGGGCTGGTCGAGGATGAGTGTGTGGGGGTCTCCGAGGAGGGCGCAGGCGGCTCCGAGTCTGCGGTCCGCGCCGAGGGAGAGCGTGTCGAGCCGCCGGTGGGCGAGGCCCGCGATGCCGGTGGCGTCGAGCACCTCGTCCGCGCGGGCCGGGGGTGCTCCGACGGCGGCGCAGAGCATCCGCAGATGGCCCCGGACCGTCCGCGCCGGATGGCCGGGGACGTCTCCGAGGAGCGCGCCGACCTCGCGGGCGGGGTGGGCGACGCGGTGGAGGGGGCTGCCCCGGAAGTAGGTCTCGCCCCGGCCGGGTTCGATGCCGAGCATCAGGCGCAGCGCCGTGGACTTGCCGGAGCCGGGAGCGCCGAGAAGGGCGGTGACCCGGCCGGGCGGCGCGTCGAAGGTGAGGTCGTGGACGGCGGGCGGGAGGTCCCGCCGGGGGGCGCTGGTCAGTCCGATGGCCTGGAGCATCGCTTCTCTCGCAAAGGTGCGGACGGGTGACCGCTCGGCGGCAGGCGGGTACCGCAGCAAGATAACGCGACATTTCAGACTTCTGGCGCAGCTGGGCGCACCCGGGTGTCAGACCCGGCCCGGCGCGGCGCGGCGCGCCCGACCCCGGGAGGCTCAGACCTCGGGGCGCAGCATCGGCGGGTTGAGCACGGTGGCCCCGCCCGCCCGGAAGAGCTGCGCGGGACGGCCGCCCTGACGGGTGGTCGTCCCGCCCGACGGGACCAGGAACCCGGGCGTGCCGGTGACCTTGCGGTGGAAGTTACGGGGGTCCAGGGCCACGCCCCAGACCGCTTCGTAGACCCGCCGCAACTCGCCGACCGTGAATTCGGGCGGGCAGAAAGCGGTGGCCAGCGAGGAGTACTCGATCTTGGAGCGGGCGCGCTCCACGCCGTCGGCCAGGATCACCGCGTGGTCGAAGGCCAGCGCCTCGGCCTCCTCCCCCGCGCGGCCCGCCGGGTTCTCCCGGTCGCGGTCCTCCCGGCCGAGCAGGTCGGCCACGGACGCCCATCGCGCGCCGTTCGCGTCGCCGCCCGCCCGGGGGGCCGGCAGATCGGGGGCCAGCACCAGATGGGCGACGCTGACGACCCGCATCCGGGGATCCCGCCGGGGGTCGCCGTAGGTGGCGAGCTGCTCCAGGTGCGCGCCGTTGCCCGGTGCCGGGGAGGCGGGGTCGTCGGCACAGAGGCCGGTCTCCTCCGCGAGTTCCCGCGCGGCGGCGGTCGCGAGGTCCTCGTCGTCCCTGACGAAGCCGCCGGGCAGCGCCCACCGGCCCTGGAAGGGCGGCTCCCCCCGGCGGACGACCAGCGCGCAGAGCGCGTGCCGGCGCACGGTGAGTACGACCAGGTCGACGGTGACGGCGAAGGGCGGAAAGGCCGACGGGTCGTAGGGAGACATGCCGTGATCATAGTCGTCTGCCTGACGATAAACACTCCTTTCGTCATCCTCGGGCCGTCCTTTCTCGGGCCGCCCGCCGGACTCGGCCGACCTGCCGGGCGGTACCGCGCCGACCCGGCCGGGACGAGCGCCGGGGTCGCGGCGAGCGCCCTCTCATCGGCGGCTCCGCCCCTCCTCCCGCCGGCTCTTCCGCCCGCTCTTGCGTTCGCTCCTGCGCCCGTCGCGCCCGGCTCCGTCCGTCGCGCCCCGGGCCCTCGGCCGCGCCGCCCCGCGCGGCCTCCGCGCTCCCGCGGGCCCGGCGGGCGCCCCGCGCCGCCGGACGCCGGGGCGGACGGCGGTGCCGCGACGGACTCCGGGATCCGGGGCCGCCGCAGCCTCCCGGGCGTCCCTCTCCTGACGAAGGCACTCGCGGAGCGTCTCCGGATCCAGATCCTCATTGCACGCCTGGTGCAGCAGCCGGGCGAAGACGTAATCGGGGTCCCTGCTCAGGGCCAGCCCGAGGGCGACCCGCGCGGCGGGCTCGTCGCCGGTGGACCAGGAGACCCAGCCGGCGAGGGTGAGCGGGGCCACCGCGTGCTCGGCGTAGGGACCGACGCAGCGGCGGGAGAGCGCCCGCCAGAGCCTGAGCGCGGACCGGGCCTCCGCCCCCTCCATCCACTCCGCCGCCCTGTCCCTGGTCTCCCGGTCCTGCAAGCCGATGATCATCGCAGCCGCCTCGCCGGGGCTGACGAGCCCGTCGTCCGCCAGATCGGCCCCGGCCCCGCCGGGCGGTCCCGGCGACTTCGCCATGCGCTCCATCACGGTGCGGGCCAGGTCGATGGTCTCCCGGGCGACCTCCCGCCGCCGCTTGCCGTCGAGGATCCTCGGCACCAGCGCCAGGGCCGCCCCGTCCAGCGCCCGCCGCTGCTCGGCGGCGGCGGCCGGAGTCGTCAGCGGTTCGAGTCCGGCCTCCATGTCGCGCAGCGAGCCGCGCACCCGGATCCCCGCGTAGGCGGCCGTCGCCGCCATCACCGAAGTCCCGGGAACGGCCAGCGGGTTCCCCTCCGGCGGGCAGCAGCGCTCGTCGGGGCAGCAGTAGGCGGTGCGGAGCGACTGCGCGAGCGGCCTCAGCCGCTCCATCACCCGGTGCCCGGTCTCCCCCTCGGCGGGGTCCTGGCAGAGGAAGAGAACGATGCCGTCGGGACGGCCGCCCCGCCGCTCGCTCCCCTCGATCAGACACTCCGCGAGCTGCCGCGCCACGGGCGGCCACTCCTTCTCCGCGCGGGGGATGCCCAGCCTCACCCGCCCCCCGAAGCGGCCCCGGCTGCCGTGCAGCGCGACCATCACCACGGAGTCGGTCGGGTGATAGCCGAGCATGTACGGCAGCGCGTCGGCCAGTTCGGCGGGGCCCCGCAGGGTGATCCGGGGGTCGTCGGCACGTCCGGTGGGTTCATGGTGCTTGTTCATGACCCGACGGTCTCGCGCCCCGGGAAAGTCCGCGACCCCCTGTGGATAACTCGCTCCCGGCCGACTCCTGTCCGCCGAGGTTGTCCACAGGCGCGGACGCCGCGTTCGCGCGTTGTCGGCGGCATCGGGTTGCATGGGGACATGACCAACGCGGAACGTGACCGGCTGTGTCACCCGGGCGGCGCGGGCTCCCCGCCCGTCGAACGCTCCGGCCCGGCGGCGAGCAGACGCGCCCCCCGGTCGGGGGCCATGTCGAGCGTGCCGAGCACCCCCGGGGCCGCGACACCCGGGAGGACATGCCGGTAGAACGCGCCGGCCATGGCCTCCAGATCCTCCAGCCCGCCGGTGATCTGAGTCATCAGATTGATGCCCGCGTACCCTCCCACGACGATCCGCGCGGTCTCCTCCACATCGACGTGGGGCAGCACCTCACCGTGCTCCTGGGCCTCCTTGAGCACCTGGTGGTTGAGTTCGATCCACCCTCGGTACGGGCCGCTCCGGTCCAGTTCGCCACTGCCCCGGTCCAGGGTCAGCCGCACGCTTCCGCGCAGCAGGACATCCGTCGACAGCCGGTGCGCGAACAGCAGGCCGATGTCCACGAACTCCTGGAGTCTGCACCGCTGCACACGGCGGACCGGGAATTCCGTCTGAGCGTCCAGAACGGCGTAGGCCAGTTCCTCCTTGGAGGTGAAATGGAAATACAGCGCCCCCTTCGTCACCTCCGCCCGCTCCAGCACGGCGGAGAGCTTCGCGGCACCGTACCCGTGCTCCTCGAAGACGGAGGCAGCGGCCTCCAGGATCTTCCGCCGCGTTCGGATCGATCGTTCCTGCTTCGCCACCAGTGCCCTGCCTGTCCGTGCGAACCGCCCACTCACGCCCGCGGGGTACACCGTCGGATCGCCGATGAAACCTTCGGGTAGGCATTTAAGCAGCGCCCGTGGAACACCGGCCAGACCCGCCGCTCCAGGACGTGCCCGCCGCCGCCTCGGCGTTCACGGTGCCCAGGAGAGCCTCGTCGATCTCCGCGAGTGAGCCCACGAGGTGGCGGACCCCCGTCTCGACCATCATGGCCGTCTGGAAACCGTGCTCGAATCCACTGGGGTGTCCGATGAACGCGACACCCAGCTTCTTGGCCTCCTCCGCCACACGCGCCACATCATCGATGAAAAGCACCTGGTCGTAACCGAGGCCGAAAAGGTCGACGGTGATCTCCGCGATACCCGGCCGGAAGCCATTGGTGCATATGTATCGAGGCTCGTCGAAGAGATGGCTCCACGCGCCGAGGAAGCGATCGAAATGGCTTCGGTCGAGGCCTCCGTAGCAAATGGTCCGAAGCCCGAGGGAACGCAGCCGCAGCAGGAGGTCGACAGCACCGTCCAGCAGGCGGACCGGGTCCCCCTCCAAGTAGACCTCCCGCTCCCGGAAGTAGGCCTCGCGCAGCTCGGACACCGGCCGGTCGAGGCCCGCGGCCCGGCCCAGGGCTCGCAGGGCCGTCTCCTGGGGCTGCGAGAAGACGTCCCGCTCGACCTCCGCCGTGTACCGTCCGCCGCGCCGCTCGACGAACCCGTGGATGACCGGACTGAACGTGTCGTTGAGCAGGACCCCGTCGATGTTCACGGCAACGAGTCGTATCTGCTGCTTCGGCGTCTGCCGCACGGCGTCTCCAGGGACGAGAGGGGGTTGACTCGGCCGGATCCGGGCTTCGCCGGACGGACGCGGCGTGAGGGCAGGCCCTAGGCGCAGGACGCGGCCTCATGGGGTCGAGGGGCGCGGAGGAAGGGGGCGGGCCGGCCCGTGACGGTCGCGGAGAAGACCGTGTCGCCCTCCTGGTGGCCGGTGACCCGCCATCGGCCGTCGTCCTGCCGCCGGGGGTCCCGCTCGGCGACGATCCAGCACGGCCGGTCGAACTCGGCGAACCTCGGGAAGGAGCTGTCGACGCTGGAGAGCACCATGGACCGCCCCTCGGGGGCGAGGGCGTGGACCGCCTGCCTGGCCGCCTCCAGCAGCGCCATGCCGGGGATGTGGTCGACCGGGTGGTCGAAGAGTATGGGGTGACTGGGATCCACGCGCAGCTGCCAGCGGTGGGGGGTGTCGGACGGGGCGAGGACCACGTCGAAGGGGGACTGACGCCCCACCCGCTGGGGCGCGACGGGCATCCGGAGGGCGCTCCGGGGCGGCTCGGACCACCGGATCCGGCGCTCGCGCAGCCTGCGGTACACCGCGGGGGAGACACAGGTGAAATGGGCCCCGCCCGTCCCGATCACCACACCCTCGTGCCGGATGGCCGCCTCGTAGCGCAGACCGGTGAGCCGGTCCTTGCGGCACTGGACATCAGAGCATGTGACATCGATGTCCAGACTGGCCGGCGCGGCTCCGATGGCGAGCTGTTCCAGGTCCACGGTGTAACCGAGTTCCCGCAACAGGAACTTCTGCCCGAGCGGCACCCGGAAGGAGGTGTGCGCGATCAGCGCACCGATCTGGCGAATGGTCTCGGCGACCAGCATCGGGTCGTAGAGGGAGCGGTCGATGGGCGAGAAGAAGCTGTGGCCGCGCGGCCACTGGGCGGAGACGGCGCAGCGCTCCCCCTCCAGCTCGGTCCAGCTGGTGAGGAAGACCTCGGCGACCACGGCGCGGTGGACGTACTCGCGCGGCACGGTTCTGGTGAGGCGGGCGGTCTGTGGTGGTGGTGCGGTCTGGGCCTCGGCACTCTCCATGGTCACCATTCCCCCATATGACGGAGCGTCACGTTCAAACAGAGATCCTCGGACGGTCAAGTGGGGGAAAGATACGGACTGGACGGCCTCCGCTTCAAGGAATCACAGGGCCGTCTTCCTGCCACGCCGCGCGCCGGGGCCCATCGAGGAGTTCCCCATGAGCCGTCGAGCCATCGCTTGAACAGCGGCTTCGAGGCGGTCGGGAGCCCGCGACCGGCAGGGGAGATCAGGCTACAGGAACCGGGCGAACGTCCGGTTTCATCAGGGGGTCATGAGGCCTGCCACCGGGCGGCCGGAGGCGGAGAGCACCAGATCGTCACCCTGCGGACACAGCCCGGGAAGCGCCTGCGGGGTGGCGACGGAGGGCAGCATCCATCGCCAGAAGCCGGTGAGCGACGACCTCAGCAGCCACGTTCCGTCGTGCCTGCCAAGGGCTTCCAGCCCAATGGTGGCCGAGACCACCACGGTCACCAGATCCCCCCTGTCCACCCCGGGCCCGAGAACGCCCTCGCTTGCCGCGGCGGCCAGCATCCGGTCCACGCATTCGAGCCATTCCTCATGCAGTTCCGCGCCGCCGGCCGTGGCGCTCGGGTCGCAGTCGAGCTGGTAGCCGGCCTGCACCACCACGTCCTCGCGCAGGAGTTGACCCAGGATGTGCGACATGTCGACCAGCGCCTGGAGCGCCCGGGGCTGCCGCTCACGGGCGAGGGCGGCGGCCTCCCGCAGCAGCCGGCCGGCCTCGCCCCGCACGGCGTCCGCCACGGCCGCCTTGCTCTCGAAGTGGAAGTGCAGGGCTCCGGCGCTGACCCCCGCACCGGCGCTGATCTCCACCAGCCTGGCCTGCGCGTATCCCTGCCGCACGAACTGCCGCGCCGCCGAGCGGATCAGTGCGTGGCGGGTTCGCGTGGCTCGCTCCTGCTTCCTCACTGCGACCCCCGAAGCGGAACTCGTCACCCTGCGTCCGGCGAGCACGGTGTGGGAAAGGTAATGACAGCCCGGATATCAAACCAACTTCCCGGTTCTGTATCCAGCACTCACCCCACCCCCCTGCACTCTGTTCGGCCAGGTCGCGGCCGGTTGTCCCCCATGGGTCCGGCACTAAATGGCTGGATAGTCATATTTGATGTGACTGCCCTCTAAGGTTTCAGTCAATATCACTCGGCCATTCCGGCGTGTGCCGGTGCGGCGACACATGGACCGAGCGGCACGAATCCCTTCAAGATCATGGCAGTTGGGGACAGGAAGGGGGACCGCGGATGACGACCGATGCGCGAGGGCCGGGGATGCTCGCCGGCAAGGTCACACTGATCACAGGGGCCAGCAGCGGGATCGGGGCGGCGGCGGCCCGGGTGTTCGGCCGGCACGGTTCGGCACTGGTGCTGATGGCGCGCCGGACCGGGAGACTGGAGTCACTGGCGGCCGAGTTGAGGGACAGGGGCGTCGAAGTACTCTCCGTCGCCGGGGATGTGACCCGCACCGACGAGGTGGAGCGGGCGGTGCGCCTCCCCCTCGACCGGTACGGCAGGCTCGACGCGGCGTTCAACAACGCCGGCGCGGTGACTCCTCCCCGGCCGCTGCACGAGACCGACGCCGCCGACTACGACAGAGTCGTCGACGTCAATCTGCGCGGTGTGTGGCTCTGTATGAAACACGAGATCAGCGCCATGCTCAGCGCGGGCACGGGCGGCACGATCGTGAACAACAGCAGCATCGCCGGAGTGCGCGCGACCTCCATGGGACCGGCGTACGTCGCGGCCAAGCACGGTGTCCTGGGCCTGACGAAGTCCGCCGCCGCGCAGTACGCCGGGGACGGCATCCGGATCAACGCGCTCGCCACCGGCCTGACCCGGTCGGAGATGGCGGAGGAGCTGTTCGCCCGGGACCCCGGGGCCGAACGGCGCATGCGGCAGCGGAACCCTCAGAAGCGGGTGGCCGACCCGGCGGAGGTGGCCGAGGCCGCCGCCTGGCTCTGCAGCGATCTCGCGAGCTTTGTCACCGGCGCGACCGTCCCCGTCGACGGCGGAGCCGGCGCGTGGTGACACGGGACCCGCCCGGCCGTCAGCCGGCGTCCGGGACGAGAACCACCTTGCCCGTCGTCGCCCGTGCCTCCAGGGCGGCGTGCGCCTCGGCGGCCCGCGACAGCGGGAAGGCCTGCACCGAGGGCACCATCGTCCCGTCGGCGGCCGCCGCCAGCGCGCGGGCCTCGTCGACGGGCGCGTCCTGCCCCTCCAGCAGCAGGGCCAGGGCATCGGTGAAAGTCACCCTCCGCTCCTTCAGCTCCGCCTCGTCCGGCAGGAAGTCCTCACGCGACGAGGCTCCGATGCCGATGTACCGACCGCCCTCGGCCAGCAGCCCGAAGGCGGCCCGCCCCTTCTCGCCCGCGACTCCGTCCAGCACGGCGGTGACCCGCCGCTCGCCCAGGCCGGCGCGGACGGTGTCCGGCCAGTCGGGGCGGTTGTAGTCGACGGCCAGATCGGCCCCCAGCTCTCGTACCGCCGCCGTCTTCTCCGGTCCGCCGGCCGCGCCGACGACCGTGGCACCGCGATGGCGGGCGAACTGCACGACCAGGCGTCCGACGCCGCCGGCGGCGGAGGTGACCAGGACCACGTCCTCGCGGGTGAGGGCGGCGATGTCGAGGAGGCCCACGGCGGTGGCGCCGGTGACGACCATGGCGACGGCGGCCTCATGATCCAGCCCGGCCGGAATGCGGTGCAGTGACGAGACATCGGCGACGACCCGCTCCGCGTAGCCCCCCGGGCCGCTGTGCGCGGTGGCCACCGCGGCACCCACCCAGGCCGTGTCCACATCCGGCCCGACCGATGCCACCACGCCGGCCACCTCTCCCCCGAAGACCGCAGGGAGCTCCGGAAGCGGCGGCCCGATGTCCAGTCCCTGCCTCATCGCCGTCTCGATCAGATGAACGCCCGCCGCCCTCACCTCGATGAGCACCTGACCGCCGCCCGGAACGGGATCGGGCACGGTCTCGAGGCGGAGGTTCTCGGGGGCGCCGAACTGATGCAGTACGACAGCGCGCATGGTCGTTCCTTCCCATTGGCTTACGGAGGAAGACCCACTGTTCAACCTCAACATTGATTGAGGTCAAGTCGCCGCGATGATGAGCGGCCCCGTGCCGCCGGATCAGCCCGCCGCGGCGAGGACCAGCGGAAGGACCCGGTCGCCACCCGCCCGGCGGATGAGCCGGGCGGCGACCGCGAGGGTCCAGCCCGAGTCGGTGTAGTCGTCCACGAGCAGGACGGGACCGGGAGAGCCGGCCAGCGCGCCCGCCAGCTCCTCGGGGACGGCGAAGGTCCCCGACAGCGCCCTGAGGCGCTGGGCCGAATTGCTGCGGCGCGCCGTGTGCGCGCCGTCCGGCCCGGTGTACGTCAGGGTGCCCAGGAAGGGGAGCCGGCCGACGGTCGCGATTCCCTGGGCGAGGGAGCCGACCAGCCGCGGACGGGTCAGGGACGGCACGGCGACGATCCCCACCGGCCGGGCGGAGGCGTCCGGGACACCCGGGGCCCAGCCGCCCGGAGAGCGCGCCCAGTCGGCGAGGACGGCCACCGCGGCCCGCAGGACGTCGTCGGGGACCGGTGCGTCGGGCGCGTTCTCCGCCAGCAGGGGGCGCAGCCGGTTCCCCCAGCCGATGTCCGAGAGCCGTCCCAGGGCACGCCCGGTGGAGCACTGCTCCCCGGCGGGGATCCGCCCCTTGAGGTCGATGCCGAGCACGGGCATCCCCGTGGGCCACATCCGGCGCGGCTCGATCTCCACCCCCGGGCGGTCCAGCTCCTTCGCCGCCCCGGTGAGCGTCTCCGCCGAGACGGAGGCATCGGCCCAGACTCCCGCGCAGTTGTCGCAGCGACCGCACGGGGCCGCCCCCTCGTCGTCCAGCTGGCGGCGCAGGAACTCCATCCGGCACCGGGTCGTGCTGACGTAGTCGCGCATGGCCTGCTGCTCGGCGGCGCGCTGGCGGGCGACCCAGGCGTACCGCTCGGAGTCGTAGCTCCACTCCCGGCCGGTGGACGTCCAGCCGCCCTTCACCCGCTTGACGGCTCCGTCCACGTCGAGGACCTTCAGCATGGTCTCCAGCCGGGTCCGCCGGAGCTCCACCGCCGCCTCCAGGGCCGGTACGGACAGCGGCCGTCCCGCGTCGGCGAGGGCGGTCAGGGTCTGGCGCACCTGCGCCTCGGGCGGGAAGGCGGTGTCGGCGAAGTAGCGCCAGATGGCCTCGTCCTCCTTGCCCGGCAGCAGCAGCACATCGGCGTGCTCGACGCCTCGGCCGGCGCGGCCGACCTGCTGGTAGTAGGCGATGGGCGAGGACGGCGAGCCGAGATGGATCACGAAGCCCAGGTCGGGCTTGTCGAAGCCCATGCCCAGCGCCGAGGTCGCGACCAGCGCCTTGACGCGGTTCTCCTGGAGGTCGGACTCGGCCTGGAGCCGGTCGGCGTTCTCCGTCTTGCCGGTGTAGGAGGCCACGTCGAAGCCGCGCTGCCGCAGGAAGGCGGTGGCCTCCTCGGCGGCGGCGACGGTGAGGGTGTAGATGATCCCGGACCCCTGGAGCCCGCCCAGGTGCTCGGCGAGCCAGGCCAGCCGGTGCGCGGCGTCCGGCAGCCGGACGACTCCGAGGCGGAGGCTCTCCCGCTCCAGCGGGCCGCGCAGCACCAGGGCCTCACCCGCGCCGGTGCCGAGCTGCTCGGCCACATCGGCGGTCACCCGCGCGTTGGCGGTCGCGGTGGTGGCGAGCACCGGTACGCCGGGGGCGAGCTCCGCCAGCATCGCCCGCAGCCGGCGGTAGTCGGGGCGGAAGTCATGGCCCCAGTCGGAGATGCAGTGCGCCTCGTCGACCACCAGCAGGCCGGTCGTGGCCGCGAGCTTGGGGAGCACCTGTTCCCGGAAGTCCACGGAATTGAGGCGCTCCGGGCTGACGAGGAGGACATCGGTCTCGCCGCGCTCGACCTCCTCGTAGATCGTTTCCCACTCCTCCGGGTTGGCCGAGTTGATGGTGCGCGCCTGGATACCGGCGCGGGCCGCCGCGTCCACCTGGTTGCGCATCAGCGCCAGCAGCGGCGAGATGATCACCGTGGGGCCGGAGCCGCGGCGGCGCAGCAGCGCGGTGGCGACGAAGTACACCGCCGACTTGCCCCAGCCGGTGCGCTGCACCACCAGGGCGCGCCGGCGCTCCTCCACCAGGGCCGCCACGGCCTGCCACTGGTCCTCCCGCAGCCGCGCCGCCCCCACCGGGGCGCCGACCAGCTCGGCGAGGACGGCATCGGCTTCGGCGCGGAGCTCCAGGTTTTCCATACCCCCATGCAACCCGATGGCACTGACAATCGCCCAATTCACCCAGCGTGACACCGGCTCACGAACGGCCGCCGGAGCCGCCGGGGCGGGGCGGGCGGCGGAGGGCGGAGGGCGGCGCGGGGCCGGGAGTCACGGGAGGGAGTGCGGAGAGCAATGAGGGGAAGGGATATCAGGGTCATACCAGGTTATTTCTGCCAGCGACGTCAAATTGCTCGTTGCCGCATGCCGATGGGACAGCGAGAATTGAAACGCTCCCCGCACGGCCCGTTCGCGGTCGGAAGGGCTGTTCGCGGTGCGCCCTCACCCGACCCTGCCCGCACTGTGGGCGCGTATGCGAAGGGAGGACTGTGACCTTCGGATTCGCCTCGTCCGCAGCCACCTCGATGACCCATTCGGCGAACTCCGCCAGCCGACTCGCCAGGATGCTCCAGCCTGCCGAGTGGGCCTCGGCGGGGATCCCCCTGCTGCGCAACCCCCGAGAGGTGGTCAGCGGGCTGCACTCCCGCCACCGTCCGATTCCGACGACAGCGGTCGTCGCGGTGCTCGACCACGAAGAACGCCTCGCGGCGAGCGCCTCGTTCACCCGGCGCTCCGCGCTCGCCGACGGCTGGGAGTTCCGCAACGCGCTGCTGGCCCATCTGCGCCGGGTGATCCCGCACGATCTGCGCCGCCGCACTCCGGTGCGTACCGCCGTACTGCTCTACTGCCGCGAGGGGGACGAGCGGTGGACGGAGGAGGACGGCGCGTGGATGTGGGGGCTGAGGGACGCGTGCACCCTGCACGGCCTGCGGTGCGGTGCGTACATCACGCTGACCCGCGGCGGCTGGCAGGTGCTGGGAGAGGGACGGGGCGGCCGCCAGCCGAATCTGACCTCGACTCCCGGCGATCTGGCCGAGGCCTCGGCGGCTGCCGAACCGCTGGAGCTGCGTACCGCCAGCGGCGCTCCGGAGGCGCTGCGGCGCACCGCCGCCCGCTGAATCCCCCCGGGCTCCTCGGGGCCCGGGGATCCGTCGTACCCCGTACCCCGCACCCCGTCGTCGTACCGGCCCGGCCTCCCGGCCGGGCCGAGCGCCGTCCGGCGGCCCGTCCGGCTGCCCGTCGGGCGGGCAGCCGGAGCACCGGATCGTTCGGGAGCCCCGAGGGGCTTCGCCGACGGCGCTGTGGGGCCGTACGGCTCAGACCGCCGCGCCGAGCGCGGCGTTGATCCGCTGGGCGTCGCCGCACACGATCAGCAGCGCGCCCGCCTTCGCCAGCGCCGCGGGCAGCGCCACGGCGTCGCTCTCGGCTCCGCCGCCGAGGGCGACGACGACCACGGGCCGGGGGGCGACCCGCTCCAGGGCCGCCGCGTCCGCGTAGAAGACATCGTCGGCGGCGTCGTGCTGGGCCCAGTAGGCGGCCTCGCCGAAGGACAGCTCGTGCGCGGCCCACGGGTGGGCCTCACCGGTGGTGAGCACCAGCACGTCGGCCGGCGCGCGGCCCGTGTCGAGCAGCAGATCGACCGCCTCGTCGGCGGCGTCCAGAGCGGCGTCGGCCGCCACGGGGATCAGCTGGATCTTCGGCTGGGAACGATTCTCCGCGGCGGGGGAAGCCTGCGGCTTCCCGGCGGCGGGGGACGTTCGCTGAGCCGGCGGCGCGGGCCGGGCCGGGCCGGGGCCCGGGCTTCCGGGACGCGGCGTGGCCATGGAACGCGGACCGGGTACGGGACGGGGGGTCGACGCGGTACGGCCGGTGGCCGGAGTGACGCGGGGACCCTGGGCGCTCTCGTGAATCTGAGGCTCCTCGGGGAAGAGAGGCATGGGTGACTGTTTATCAAATGCCGGTTCGAACGGCATCGGCGGGTGGGCGTCCGAGTGCGACTGCCCTGCGGGAAGGGGCGGTTCAGAAATCGAAGCCGAGCTGGCCCCCGCTCTCCAGCTCCGACGCCGCGGTGGGGATCCGGGTCTTCTTGAGGTGCCGCCACCGGGGCAGGGCGTCGAGATAGGCCCAGGAGAGCCGGTGGTAGGGCGTGGGGCCCCGTTCCGCGAGAACCGCCTGGTGCACCGGCGAGGGGTAGCCCGCGTTGGCGGCGAAGGCGAAATCCGCGTACTCCCCGGGCAGTTCGGCCATCATCGCGTCCCGGCGCACCTTGGCGATCACCGAGGCGGCCGCGACCGCGATGCAGGACTGGTCGCCCTTGATGACCGTGCGGACGCGCCAGGGGTCTCCGAGATAGTCGTGCTTGCCGTCGAGGATGACGGCGTCCGGGCGGACCGGCAGCGCCTCCAGCGCGCGGCGGGCGGCGAGCCGCAGGGCGGCGGTCATTCCCTGTGCGTCGATCTCCTCGGGCGAGGCGTGCCCGAGTGCGTACGCCGTCACCCACTTCTCCAGCTCGGCGGCGAGTTCCTCGCGACGCCTCGGGCTGATCAGTTTGGAGTCGGTGAGGCCGGCGGGGGGTCTGCGCAGCCCGGTTATCGCGGCGCACACCGTGACCGGTCCGGCCCACGCTCCGCGGCCGACCTCGTCGACGCCGGCGACGATCCTGGCGCCGGTGGTGGCTCGGATCGAGCGCTCGACTCTGTGGGTGGGAGGTTCGTACGGCATGGCGCCAGCAAGGTTACGCCGCCCCACCCCGCCGGTGGCAACCGGATTCCCCTCCGGCTTCCGGACCCGCTCCGCCGGTGCCCCCCGCGCACCGCCGAGGAGGGCGTTTTCCGGCCATTCGTACACCGTGAGAAGGCCCCGGCCCCGGCCAGCGGCGGGTCAGCCCACCCGGCGCGGGGTCCACTCCGGGAGCGCCTCGGTGCGCCGGAGCCAGTCGGCGGGGGGCGCTCCCGCCGCACCCGCCGCGACCACTCCGCAGGCAATCGCGCAGGTGGTGTCCACATCGCCGCCCACCCGCGCGGTCGTCCAGAACGCCCGCTCGAAGTCGTCCAGCGAGCGGGCGGCCGACCACAGCGCGAACGGCACGGTGTCGTGCGCGCTGGTCCGCCGGCCGCTGCCGAGGACGGCGGCGACGGTCGTGGCGTCGTCGTAGTCGAGCATGTCCCGCGCGCGGCGCAGCCCGGCGGTCACGGCGCTGCGCGGTACGAGCGCGATCACCCCGTCGAGCAGCTCGGCGGGGGCCGGGGGCCCGCCGGGAGCCGCGGCCAGCGCGGCGGCCGCCGCCACCGCCATGGCCCCGACCACGGCCTCACGGTGCTGATGCGTGGTGTACGAGGAGATCTCGGCCTGATGGGTGGCCTGCTCCGGGTCCTCCCCGTACCAGGCGCCGAGCGGGGCGACGCGCATGGCGGAGCCGTTGCCCCACGATCCCTGGCCGTTGAAGAGCGCGGCGGCGAGTTCCCGCCAGTCGCCGCCCTCCCTGACCAGCCGGAGCATGCGGTTCACCGCCGGGCCGTAGCCGCGGTCGAAGTCATGGTGGTCGGCGAAGGAGCGGGCGAGGGCGTCCTGGTCGACGCGTCCGTGGGCCGCGAGGACGGCCAGTACCGAGCAGGCCATCTCGGTGTCGTCGGTCCACTGCCAGCGGCCGTCGGGCAGTTCGCGGCGGTGCAGGAGGGGGTAGTTCACGGGTACGAAGAACTGGGAGCCCAGGGCGTCTCCCACGGACAGTCCGAGCAGGCTGCCCAGGGCGCGTTCGAAGCGCCGTTCGTCAGCGGATTCAGCGATCATCTTCCCGCCACTCTATCCGGTGACGCCGTACGGCTCGGGGGTCCGCCAGCGTTCGAACGGCCGGTCAAGCGTGTAGCGCCCGTCGTCGCCGATTTCCAGTACACGCATCTCGCCGTTGCCCGGATTGGAGAGCGATTCGAACTCCGCGACCGTCCAGTGGAACCAGCGCATGCAGAACAGCCGCATGGTCAGGCCATGGGTCACCAGAAGCACATTCGGCGGATGGTCCGGGGACTCGAAACTGCGGTGCAGGCTCTCCAGGAACGCGCCGACCCGGTCGTACACATCCGCGCCCGACTCCCCCTGGGCGAATCGGTAGAAGAAGTGCCCATAAGCGTCCCGATACGCCTTCTGAAGGCGTACGTCATCGGTGTCCTGCCAGTTTCCCCAGTCCTGCTCGCGCAGCCGGGGCTCCTCGCGGACCCGGACGAGCGCGGAGTCGAAGGCGAAGGCACGAAAAGTCTCATGGGTGCGCCGATAGGGTGAGACATAGGCGCTGACCTGCTCGTTTCCAAACAGCTCACGGAGCCGGACACCAGCCTCCGTCGCCTCGACCAGCCCGGTGGGGGTCAGTCTCAGCGCATGGTCGGGCTCGCGTTCGTACACGGTGTCATCGGCATTTCCCTCCGACTCACCGTGCCGGACGAGGACGATACGTCGCGGTCGCGCCATACCCCGACCCTAGATCGGGCGGGGCGGCCCCGGGCGGGCGGGGCGAGCCCATCCGGCGTATCGAGGCGATGACCTGCGACGTCATAACCCGCGGCGCGATAACCCGCGAAGCGACGGGACGGACTGCCCGGTCATACCGTCCACGAGGGTTCGAGCCGCACCACGTCCCCCGAGAGCGCCGACACGTCCGCCTCGGTCTGGGTGCGGAGCAGCAGCCGTTCTATTCGCTCTCTGCGGTATTTGCCGTGCTCGGCCTCCGACAGCCACATCGACATCACCAGGAATTCATTCTCCGGTGCCTCACCGAACAGGCCTCTTATCATTCCGGGAGACCCTGCCATCGCCGGATTCCAGACCTTCTCCTGCATCGTCGCGTAGTGCTCGGACCTGTCTTCCCTGACCTTGGAATGGGCCACTCTCACCACATCGGCGTCGGTGAATTTCGGCTCGAACCCGGTCTTCACATCAAATCGGTGGTCGAACAGCTTGACCTGCATATCGCGGTACGCCCCGGCCTGTCCGGCGGCCAGCCGGTCGTGGGAACGCGCCATGAACGAGTCGTACAGCGCGCGGCTCTCCCAGAAGGCGAAGACATGGGCGACGTCGGGACGCCCCTTGCTCCACCCGCCGCCCTGTCCCCGGAATCCCGGCTCACCCAGCAGCCCCGCCCACTTTCGCTGTCCCCGCTCGAACCGACGACGGTCCACCACGGTGCAGCGAATCCACTTGACCAGCACCGCGCCATCGTAACCGGCGCACAGCCGTCAACTACTCGCCGTGACCCCCGCCGAGCGGATACGGTCGACCGACGGAGAAGTTCCGGCGGTCGCGCGAAAGGGACATGTGGTGAGCAGCCTGAACAAGGGCGTCAGCAAGGCCGAAGTGAGTCTGCGATGGGATCCGAGCCCCATGGGCGCGCCGTCCCATGATCTCGACATAGTCGCGGCCACCTACCGGGCGGACGCCCCGCACGGCGACCCCGCGTATGTCGTGCACTTCGACAGCAGGTCGCCCGACGGCACGATCCTGCTGGCCAGGGACAGCAAGACCGGTCAGGGCTTTGGCTCCGACGAGGTCATGACGCTGGAGTTCGCGCGGCTGGCTGCGGTCTACGGGCGGGTGGTCGTGGGCGTGGTCATCCAGCAGCGCGACGGCCGCCGGGTGTTCGGCGAGGTCGCGAAGACCCTGGTCAGGGTCGCAGAGGGGCACACCGAGCTGTGGAAGAGCGATCTCGCGGCCGTCGCGGGGTCCACGGCGGCGGTGGTCGCGGAATTCGTCCGCGACGAGAAGGGCGGCTGGCGGTACCGCGAGACGCTCCGGGGCTTCGACACCGACCCCGAGGCGTTTGCCGGGCTCATGGGCGGCGCCTGAGCCGCGAGGCGGCGACGGTGAGTACGACGGTGGGACCGCATGGCGAAGGGGACCGATCAGTGATCGGTCCCCTTCGTGTCTCCGCGGGTCAGCCGGCGGGCCGGCCCGAGGCGGAGGCTATGTCACGCGGGTGCCGCGCGGATGCCGCACGGATCAGCTGCAGCCGCTGGTGGAGCCGCAGCCCTCGCAGATGTAGCAGGAACCCGCCCGCTGCATCTTCGTACCGCAGGAGAAGCAGAGCGGCGCGTCGGCGCTGATGCCGAGCTGCATCTCGACCAGCTCCGCCGAGGTGTGCACCTGGACGGCGGCCTGCGGCTCCTGGGGGGCGGGGGCGGCGGGCCGGTCCAGGACCTCGGCGTCGGGCTCCTCGTCGAAGGGCTGCTCGTACGATCCCGTGTCCAGGTGGCGCTGACGCTCCTCGGCCGAGTGGATGCCGAGGGCCGAGCGGGTCTCGAACGGCAGGAAGTCCAGCGCCAGGCGGCGGAAGATGTAGTCGACGATCGACTGCGCCATCCGCACGTCCGGGTCGTCCGTCATACCGGCCGGCTCGAAGCGCATGTTGGTGAACTTGGAGACGTAGGTCTCCAGCGGAACGCCGTACTGGAGACCGACCGAGACGGCGATCGAGAAGGCGTCCATCATGCCCGAGAGGGTGGAACCCTGCTTGGACATCTTCAGGAAGACCTCGCCGAGACCGTCGTCCGGGTAGGAGTTGGCGGTCATGTACCCCTCGGCACCGCCGACCGTGAAGGAGGTGGTGATCCCCGGACGTCCCTTGGGGAGACGCTTGCGGACGGGGCGGTACTCGACCACCTTCTCGACCGCGGCCCGGATGGTCTCCTCGGTCTTCTCGGTGATCTCGGCCTTCTCCTTCTCCTTGGTCTTCGCGGAGAGGGGCTGGCCGACCTTGCAGTTGTCGCGGTAGATCGCGAGCGCCTTGACGCCCATCTTCCACGCCTTGAAGTAGATCTCCTCGACCTCTTCGACGGTCGCCGACTCCGGCATGTTGACCGTCTTCGAGAGCGCGCCGGAGATCCAGGGCTGGATCGCCGCCATCATGCGGACGTGGCCCATCGCGGAGATGGAACGCTCGCCCATGGCGCAGTCGAAGACCTCGTAGTGCTCGGTCTTCAGGGCCGGGGCGTCGATCACATTGCCGTTCTCGGCGATGTGGGCGACGATCGCCTCGATCTGCTCCGGCTGGTAGCCGAGGCGGCGCAGCGCCTGCGGAACCGTGCCGTTGACGATCTGCATCGAGCCGCCGCCGACCAGCTTCTTGAACTTGACCAGGGCGAGGTCGGGCTCAAGGCCGGTGGTGTCGCAGGACATCGCGAGACCGATGGTGCCGGTGGGAGCGATCACGGACGCCTGGGCGTTGCGGAAACCGTTCTTCTCACCGAGGCGGATCACGTCCTGCCAGGCCTCCGTCGCGGCGGCCCAGATCGAGGAGTCCAGCTCGTCCACGCGGACGGCCTTGGCGTTCTCGTCGGAGTGCTGACGCATGACGCGCAGGTGCGGGGCCGCGTTCAGCGCGTAGCCGTCGTACGGGCCGACGACCGCGGCCAGCTCGGCGGAGCGCCGGTAGGACGTGCCCGTCATCAGGGAGGTGATGGAGCCGGCCAGGGCGCGGCCGCCGTCGCTGTCGTACGCGTGGCCCGTGGCCATCAGCAGGGCGCCGAGGTTGGCGTAGCCGATGCCCAGCTGGCGGAAGGCGCGGGTGTTCTCGCCGATCTTCTGGGTGGGGAAGTCGGCGAAGCAGATGGAGATGTCCATCGCCGTGATGACCAGCTCGACGACCTTGGAGAAGCGCTCGGCGTCGAAGGACTGGTTGCCCTCGCCGTCGTCCTTGAGGAACTTCATCAGGTTCAGCGAGGCGAGGTTGCAGGACGTGTTGTCCAGGTGCATGTACTCGCTGCACGGGTTCGAGCCGTTGATCCGGCCGGACTCGGGGCAGGTGTGCCAGTGGTTGATCGTGTCGTCGTACTGGATCCCCGGGTCGGCGCAGGCCCAGGCCGCCTCGGCCATCTTGCGGAAGAGCGACTTGGCGTCGACCTCCTCGATGACCTCTCCGGTCATCCGGGCGCGCAGACCGAATGTGCCGCCGGTCTCCACGGCGGTCATGAACTCGTCGTTCACCCGGACCGAGTTGTTGGCGTTCTGGTACTGGACGGACGTGATGTCGTCGCCGCCCAGGTCCATGTCGAAGCCCGCGTCACGCAGGGCGCGGATCTTCTCCTCCTCCTTCACCTTGGTCTCGATGAAGCCCTCGATGTCGGGGTGGTCGACATCCAGGATGACCATCTTGGCCGCGCGGCGGGTGGCACCGCCGGACTTGATGGTTCCGGCGGAGGCGTCCGCTCCGCGCATGAAGGAGACCGGGCCGGAGGCGTTGCCGCCGGAGGAGAGCAGTTCCTTGGAGGAACGGATCCGGGAGAGGTTCAGGCCGGCGCCGGAGCCGCCCTTGAAGATCATGCCCTCTTCCTTGTACCAGTCGAGGATCGACTCCATGGAGTCGTCGACGGCCAGGATGAAGCAGGCGGAGACCTGCTGCGGCTGGGGCGTGCCGACGTTGAACCAGACCGGCGAGTTGAAGCTGAAGATCTGGTGCAGAAGCGCGTAAGCCAGCTCGTGCTCGAAGATCTCGGCGTCGGCGGGCGAAGCGAAGTAGCTGTAGTCCTCCCCGGCCTTCCGGTACGTCTTCACGATCCGGTCGATCAGCTGCTTGAGACCGGTCTCTCGCTGGGGAGTGCCGACCGCCCCGCGGAAGTACTTGCTGGTGACGATGTTGACCGCGTTCACCGACCAGAAGTCGGGGAACTCGACGCCACGCTGCTCGAAGTTGACCGAGCCGTCGCGCCAATTGGTCATGACGACGTCACGGCGCTCCCAGACCACCTCGTCGTACGGATGCACGCCGGGGGTGGTGTGGATGCGCTCGATACGCAGCCCCTTGCTGGCCTTGGTCCCCTTGGCGCGGGACCCTCGTGCCGGGCCGCTCGTCGTCTCTGTCATGCCGCCTCCCATATACGGGCAAAAACATCGTGAAGTGCCCAGATCTTCCCGGAGCACAGTCTTGGTGTGGTGTCGCGGGCGCAGCTCGGCGCCCATGACGGATCTTGTCGCCGCCCTGCGGCCCACCGGTCGGCCGGATCAGCCGATCAGCCGGTCGCGCGGGCCCGGCGGCCCCGCCCGGCGGCGCTCAGCCGGCGGCGGGGGCGGGAACGGGGACCCCAGGGGTCCCGCCGGTCCCGTTCTCTGCCGACGGCCGTTGTTCACGGAGTTCCGTGATGGCCGCCTCGAAGTCCTCGAGTGAATCGAACGCCCGGTAGACGGACGCGAAGCGCAGGTAGGCGACAAGGTCGAGTTCCTGCAAAGGGCCGAGTATGGCCAGTCCCACATCGTGGGTGGTCAGCTCGGCGCTGCCGGTGGCACGCACCGCTTCCTCGACCCGCTGGCCGAGCTGAGCGAGAGCGTCCTCGGTGACCGGTCGCCCCTGGCACGCCTTGCGCACCCCGGAAATGACCTTGATACGGCTGAAGGGTTCGGTAACCCCGCTGCGCTTGATCACCATCAGTGAGGCGGTTTCCACCGTCGTGAAACGGCGGGAGCAGTCGGGGCACTGGCGGCGGCGTCGGATGGACGTCCCGTCGTCGGTGGTGCGACTGTCGACGACCCGGCTGTCGGGGTGCCTGCAGAAGGGGCAGTGCATGGATCCCAACCCTTCCTTCATGGCACGACTGAATCGCTGCGACGGGCTGTCCCAGCCCTTCGAAGCAGCCCCCAGCATAGGCGATGGCCATGACCCCGAGAGACCAGGGACCACAACTTCTGGGCGGCGGACACAATCCAACCACTACATCTGGGGTTTGGCCGCGTTTCACTCCCCCGGCGCGTGTCGCGTGACAAGCGATGATCGCGGAGGGCGTACGCCCAGTGACGCGGCGGCACGGAACAGTCCGGACGGTGCCGGACCGACGCCGGACGGACCTCCGGCGGTGCGCGCGAGGCGGGGGCGGGGCGGCCGGGAACGAGCGTACGGGAAGGATCCGGCATGCGACATTCCGGGTCCGACCGACGGCTTTGCGGCCCTCCGAATGCGAGACTGGAACCACCCCGCGACAACCGAATCGGCGGGTAACGCTACCGTAATGAGCCGAATCCACTTACCGTCGGCTTACCGTCGGCGAGCGGTATTACCCGGCCGTATCGTTCGGCGATTGCGGAGCCCATTGCCCGCTGGTGCGAAGTAGTCGCACATACACCCAATCACCTGCACACGTAAAGCAATCCACAATTTTTCACTCGAACGTGTGTTTGGCGCAACCTTTCGAAACCAACTACCGTTGTCCAGCTAGGGAGACCATTCGAGAGGGGCCGACGTGACCACCACCGCTGACAGTGCCGCCATCACTGCCCAGGACCGCTCCCAGAACCGATTCGAGCCGATGCATGCCATGACAGACGCAGCCACGAGCCCCGAGGGGGCAGACCCTTCCAGGGCCGCGCGTTCTCTGCCCGGGCGACCCCCGGGAATCAGGGCGGACAGCTCCGGACTCACGGATCGGCAGCGGCGTGTCATCGAGGTGATCCGTGACTCAGTGCAGCGCCGAGGCTACCCGCCGTCCATGCGGGAGATCGGCCAGGCCGTGGGGCTCTCCAGCACCTCGTCCGTCGCCCATCAGCTGATGGCCCTCGAACGCAAGGGCTTCCTGCGGCGAGACCCGCACCGCCCCCGCGCCTACGAGGTACGCGGCTCCGACCAGCCCAGCACCCAGCCCACCGACACCACGGGCAAGCCCGCCGCCTCCTATGTGCCGCTGGTCGGCCGGATCGCGGCAGGCGGGCCCATCCTCGCCGAGGAATCCGTCGAAGACGTCTTCCCACTCCCCCGGCAGCTGGTCGGCGACGGCGAGCTGTTCGTCCTCAAAGTCGTCGGCGACTCCATGATCGAAGCGGCCATCTGCGACGGCGACTGGGTCACCGTCCGCCGCCAGCCCGTCGCGGAGAACGGCGACATCGTCGCCGCCATGCTCGACGGCGAAGCCACCGTCAAACGCTTCAAGCGCGAGAGCGGACATGTCTGGCTGCTCCCGCACAACGCGGCCTACCAGCCGATCCCCGGCGACGAGGCGACCATCCTCGGCAAAGTGGTGGCGGTGCTGCGGCGGGTCTGAGACATCCGCCGCCCCTGACCGGGCCCCGGGACCCACTGCGCCGGTCCCGGGGCCCTGCCGCGTTCACGCAGAGCCCCCATCACCCAGCCCACCGGCCCACCGGCACCGCCCGCCTGTCCGGCTGTCCGGCTGTCCGGCTGTCCGGCTGTCCGGCTGTCCGGCTGTCCGGCTGTCCGGCTGTCCGGCTGTCCGCTACGAACCGTCCGCCTTCGCGGTGGCGTCAATGGCCGCCAGCGAACGGCGCACCTGATTCCGGTCCGTCGTGTACCAGAAGTCGGGCAGGGAGGCCCGCAGAAAGCTGCCGTACCGCGCGTTGGCGAGCCGGGGATCCAGCACCGCCACCACACCCCGGTCCCCCGTCGCACGGACCAGACGGCCCGCTCCCTGCGCCATCAGCAGCGCGGCATGCGTCGCGGCGATCGCCATGAAGCCATTGCCGCCCGCCTCCTCCACCGCCTTCTGCCGGGCGCTCATCAGAGGATCGTCGGGCCGGGGGAACGGAATCCGGTCCATCACCACCAGCTGACAGCTCGGACCGGGCACATCCACCCCCTGCCAGAGCGAGAGCGTGCCGAACAGACAGGTCTCGGGATCGGCCGCGAAATTCTTGATCAGCTCCCCGAGCGTCTCCTCGCCCTGGAGCAGAATCCGGTTCCCCAGCCGGCCGCGCAGCTCCTCGGCCGCCGCCTGCGCCGCGCGCATCGAGGAGAACAGCCCGAGCGTACGGCCGCCGGCCGCCTCCACCAGCTCCGCGAGCTCATCCATCATGTCGCCGCGGGAACCCTCCCGGCCCGGGGTCGCCAGATGGCGGGCGACATACAGAATGCCCTGCTTCGGATAGTCGAAGGGCGAGCCGACGTCCAGGCCCTTCCACTGGGGGACATCATCGCCCTCGGTCCCCTCGGGGGAGAGTCCCAGGGACGCGCCCACCCCGTTGAAATCGCCGCCGAGCTTCAGTGTCGCGGAGGTCAGCACCACCGAACGGTCGGTGAACAGCTTCTCCCGGAGCAGCCCCGACACATTCATCGGCGCGACCCGCAGCGACGCCCCGAAGCGGTCGTGGCGCTCGTACCAGACGACGTCGTACTCCGAGCCCTGGACGATGCGCTCCGCCACATCGTGGATGTTCTCCACCGAGGCCAGGGCCTGCTTGCGGACGGCGTCCTCGTCCTGGAGGGACTTGTCCCGGCTCGAACCGAGGCCCGAGATCGCGGTGCGCGCGGCGTCGCGCAGTATCTGGAGCGCGTAGCCGAGATCCTCCGGGATCTCCTCCAGCCGGCCGGGGAGGGCCAGCTCCATCAGCCGCTCGAACGTTTCGGCGGCGGTCTGGAGCGAGTCCGCCGACTTCTCGTCGAGGAGCTTGGCCGCCCGGCGCACCGCGCGGTTGACCTGGCCGGGAGTGAGTTCCCCGGTGGCCGCGCCGGTGACCCTGGAGACCAGCTCATGAGCCTCGTCGATGATCAGGACCTCATGGGGCGGCAGAACCGGCGCCCCCTCGATCGCGTCGATGGCGAGCAGCGCGTGGTTGGTGACGACCACGTCGGAGAGCTTGGCCCGCTCCCTGGCCATCTCGGCGAAGCACTCCGCGCCGTACGCGCACTTGCTCGCGCTCAGGCACTCCCGGGAGGAGACCGAGACCTGTGACCACGCCCGGTCGGAGACGCCGGGCGTCAGCGCGTCGCGATCGCCCGTCTCCGTCTCGTCGGCCCAGTCCCGCATCCGCAGCAGATCCTGGCCGAGTTTGCTGCTCGGGGCGGCCGCCTCGAACGGGTCGAAGAGGCCTTCCTCCTCGTCCTGCGGCACTCCTTCGTGCAGACGGTGGAGGCACAGATAGTTCGAGCGCCCCTTGAGCATCGCGAACTCCGGGCGGCGGCGCAGCAGCGGATGCAGCGCGTCGACCGTGCGGGGCAGATCGCGCTCGACCAGCTGGCGCTGGAGGGCGAGCGTCGCCGTGGCGATGACGACCCGCTCGCCGTGGGCCACCGAGGGCACGAGATAGCCGAGGGACTTCCCGGTGCCGGTGCCGGCCTGGACGAGAAGGTGCGAGCCGTCGTCGACAGCCTCGGCGACGGCTTCGGCCATGGCAATCTGACCAGGCCTTTCCATGCCGCCGACAGCGGTGACGGCGGCATGGAGGAGTTCGGGGAGGGATGGCTTCGTCATAGGCGGACCACCCTACGGCTCTCCTCTGACATCACGATCCGATCCCGCCAGAATGCGGTCGGGCCGTGACCCGCGCGCTTCGCCGACGGTGTCATCGAGTGGGCTTGTCCCCGGGTTCTCCGCTCTGTCTTTCACTGGATCGAGCGAGTTTCGGGCCGGCGGCCCACTGGGCGGAACCAATCCATGACGGCGTTCGTAGGGAGAGCGGCGAGTCATTCACAGCACGCTTCGAAGCGCCCGGTCGCGGACCATCAGAGCGGCGCGCTTCCCGGGAAGGTCGGCTTCGGAGTAGAAGCGGAAACCTCCGCTGAGGAAGGCGGAGACGGAGGGGGTGTTGCGCAGATCGGGTTCCGCGATGACGCGCGAACATCGCGGACGGTTGTCCAGCACAAGATCGGCGACGGCTCTGAGCAGGGTGGAGCCGAGGCCTCGCCCCCGGTCGGCGACGGTGCCGATCAGTACGTGAATGCCCGTGTCGTGGGGGCGAGCGGGGTAGTGGCGTGCCAGCGGGTCGAGATCGGCGCGGTAGATCTCGAAGTAGCTCATGGGTACGGAATCGAGCACGCCGAGGCAGGGGACGCTGCGGCCGTCCCCGTCGAGATGGGCGCGCAGATGGTCGGCGGTGACGGAGTCGGGTCCCGCCAGTTCCCAGAACGGGGCGACGGCGGGGTCGTTCATCCAGTGGCTGATCAGTGCGAGATCGCGGTCGACGCTCGCGGGGACGAGCTGGAAGGTGCCTTCCGATGTGACGGTCGGTCCCCACGCGGCGAGGTTGTCGAGCAGCGGGCCGCCGGCCCCGCCGTCCGTGCGCCGGAGCTGGTCGGCCTCTCCGAACAGGGTGAGCAGCTCGTCCGGGATCCGTAGCTCCAGGGTGTCCTCGACGCCTTCGCCCGGCGGGTGCTTCTCGCCCCCGGCGAGCTGGGGGGCGAGGGGATCGGTGCCGGTTCTCGCATCGGTGGGAGGCACGGTGGCGCTCCTCTCACAGTTCGGTCGGTGCTGCTCGGACAGGGGGACGGTCGCACAGGGCGACGGGTGAACAGAGAAACGGGCTCAGGAACGGGCCGGGGAACGGGCCCGGTGGTCGCGGGGTGCGTCGCATCGGGCGGGGACGGCGGGAAGGGCGGTTCAGCGGTGGAGGGGGTTGGTCAGGGTGGCGTAGACGGACTGGTCGGCGACCGGGCCGACGAGTTCGTCGAGACCGTGCGCGCGCGTGAGCAGATTGGCCTTGGTACGGAGGGTGCGGGCGTCGAGGAGTTGTGACGGCAGTGGGGAGCCGAGGGTGGTGGCGGAGGCGAGGAAGCGGCGGAAGGCGGCGATGAGGACTTCCTCGTCGGCCAGGCGCTGCGAGCCGAGGGCCCCGATCAGTCCGAGGACGTTGTTGATGCCGAGGTAGTAGGCGAAGCGCTCGTCGGCGACCTCGTCGGGGACGAAGGTGTCACTGAGCGAGCCGATACCGGGAAGGCGGTGTTCGAGTTCGGCGCGGCGGGACTCGCGGAAGTAGTAGCCCTGGTTGTCGCGGTAGCGGCCACCGGTGGGCCAGCCTTCGGCGTCGAGGACGACCAGGGTGTTCTGCTGGTGCGCCTCGAGGGCGATGCCGGCCGCGCCGTCCAGCCAGAGCACCGGCCGGACCACCTGTTCGAGGTAGCGCAGGAACCACTCGGTGGCCACCACGTCGGCGCGCCGGTCGCCGGCGGCCGTCAGCCGGGCGACGATGTCGGCGAGCCGGGAGCGCATGCCGGTGCGGCCGGGCCAGGGGCGGAGGGCGGTGAGCGCGGCGACGCAGACGACGTCGTCCCGGGGGGCGAAGGGCTGGTGCCGCATCAGGACGTCGAATCCGGGGACGGGGCCGCCGTGCATCGGGTCGATGTCGGCGGTGGTGACGGCGAGCCAGGCGGGGTCGCGCACGATGTCGAAGCCCGGGTGGGCGGCCCGCCACCGGGCGGCGAGGCCGGTGAGGAGGAGCCGGTGGACCTCGACACCCCGGTGGAGTTCCTTGTGGAGGTTCTCCCGGCGGGAGTTGGTGATGCGAAGACCGAGGGAGAGCTTCAGCATGACCGGGGTGCCGGGGCGGTGCACGGTCCGGACGGATGACGTCGGATGCCAGGCCGCCCCGTGGGGGCCGAGATCGTGCAGCAGGCCGTCGTCGAGAAGGGAGAGGACATCGGGGCGCCGGACGAGTTCGCGGGCCTGCCAGGGGTGCAGGGGGAGGGCGACGGTGTGTTCGGGCAGCGAGAGCCCTTCGCCGAGCCGGGCGGTGAGCCGCTCCGCCGTCAGGGGCCGCCGCTGTTCGGTCCAGGCGGAGTCGCCGGTGGCCACAGCACGGTGGACCGCCATCCAGTGCAGGGGGAAGGAGCCGCGCGACTCGGGCGAGTACCGCAGAGTCTCGGCGTCGGAGAGCCCGTCACGGCTCTTGGGGGTGGGGTGCAGCGGATGCCCGAGGACGAGGGACTGTTCCCCGACGTGGAAGCGCCCCGTGCCGGGGGGCGGGACGGGATCGGCCCGGCGTTCCGCGATGAAGACGGAGGTGTGGCGGACCGAGTTCGCGACCCGCTCCACCAGGTCGCTCCCCTCGGCGGAGCCCGCTTCCCGGCCGAGGAGGGCCGCGAGCGTCACCGCGTCGACGGCGGGCGCGCAGGGAGGCGCTCCCTCCGGGAGGGGCGCGGCGAAGCGGTGGGTTCCGCTCGGTGACCAGTAGCGGACGGGGACCAGGAGGGCGGTGCCGGTGGCGGGCAGGGGGATGCGCAGGACGGGGCCGGCGGGCCGGCCGATGTCGTGCTCCCGGACCCAGCAGCGCAGCAGGTTCTCGACCCCCGCCGCGTCGGCGGCCCGCCGGGGGTCCGGATCGTCGAGGGGGTCGGCGGCCGGTCGGTCCATGAGCTGCGGGGGCACGGGAACGCGGGGCTCGAGGGACGCGGGGGCGGCGCTCACCGCAGCGCTCCCCGGGGAGCTTCGGGACGGCGGGTGATGGTGCGCTCCGCAGCCTCCAGCGCGTCGGCGAAGCGGTCCAGGACGGCCACGGCCTGTTCGTCGGTGAGCGTGAGAGGGGGCAGAAGGCGTACGACGGCCGAGTGACGGCCGCCCAGTTCGATGATGAGTCCCCGCTCCAGGCACTCCTGCCGGACGGCCAGGGCGAGTTCGGGGGCGGGCGGCGGGGTCGGGGCGTCGGCTGCCGTGGCGTCGGGGTCCACGAGTTCGACGCCGATCATCAGGCCCCGGCCTCGTACCTCGCCGACGCGGGGACGGGCGGCGGCCAGTTCCCGCAGCCGGCCGAGCATCCGGTCGCCGAGAGCCGCCGCGCGGTCGGCGAGCCCGTTCTCGCGGACGAAGGCGAGCGTGGCCGCGCCCGCCGCCATGGCGAGCTGATTGCCGCGGCAGACGCCCGGCCCGGCGTCCGGCCGCCGGCTGTCGAGCGCGGAACGGTAGACGATCACGGCCAGGGGGAGGGAGCCGCCGATCGCCTTGGAGAGGACCATCACATCGGGGACGACGCCGCTGTGCTCCACCGCCCAGAAGGCTCCGGTCCGCCCGACGCCCGTCCACACCTCGTCGGCGACCAGAGGGATCGAACGAGCCTCGGTGATCTTCCGTATCCTGCGCATCCAGAGGTCGGGGGCGGGGAACACACCGCCTTCCCCCTGTACGGGTTCCACGATCATCCCGGCCGGTGCGGGCACCCCGCTCCCGGGGTCGTCGAGCAGGCTCTCGGTCCACCGCGCGCCCAGTTCCGCGCCGCGCTCCCCGCCGACGCCGAAGGGGCAGCGGTAGCTCTGCGGAAAGGGCAGCCGGGTGATCCGGCTCCCGGTCGCCCCGCCGGGGGCCTCCGGCGCTCCGGCCGTCGTGCCGCGGTGCGCGCCGGTGAAGGCGAGCAGACCGTCGCGGCCGGTCGCCGCGCGGACGAGTTCGATCGCCGCTTCGACCGCGTCGGTGCCGGCGGGCCCGCAGAACCGGATCCGCGCGTCGTCGGCGAACTCGCGCGGGAGGGTGGCGTACAGCTCGGTGGTGAAGGCGTCCTTGACCGGTGTGGCGAGATCGGGCGCGTGCAGCGGGGCCCCGGAGTCGATGACCTTCCTGACCGCTTCGAGGACCACGGGGTGGTTGTGCCCGAGCGCCAGGGCACCCGCCCCGGAGAGGCAGTCCAGATAGCGGCGGCCGTCCGCGCCCTCGATCGTGAGCCCCCGCGCCCGCACGGGCACGATGGGCAGCGAGCGGGCGTAGGTGCGCGCCGAGGGTTCGCGCAGCGACTGCCGGCGCAGAATCCCCTCGTGTCCGGCCGACGGCGCGGAAGCGGGTTGGGTCAGAGCCACCTGTCGGTCCTCCAGCGGTCACTGTCGCGCCGGCACGGGCACGTCCGGCGTCACAGGGGTACGTCCGGGCCCGCTCACGCCGGGGCGCGCCTCCCGTGTTCCCCGTCCGTACCAACGACGCGGCGGGCCCCGGATCACGGGCAGTCCGAAGATCCTTGCGGGAGCGGAACCACGGACCCGCCGGGTGCCGTCCCCATCGGCACCGGCATCCTGGGGCCGTGTTCATTGAGCGGACGCCGCTGTGCGGGGTTCGCGGCGGTACCGGGGAGGCCCGGTACCGCGGTTCAGCGGCACGGAAACCTATGAAGCTCCAGGGGGATTCACGACATGCGACCCATTCGCCCGACGATGGCGGCGGCCTCGATCGCCGCGGTGCTCGCGCTGGCGGCCACCGCCTGCGGTCCGAGCGAGGACAACGCGGGCGACAAGCCGAGCGCCTCAGCCTCCCAGGGCGGCGAAGACAGGATCACCATCCCGGAGGAGCTGAAGGACAGGCTCAAGGAACACGGGATAGACGTCGACAAGTGGCGGAACGGCGAGTGGAAGAACTGGGACAAGGACACCTGGCTGCGCGAGGCCCAGGACTTCGTCAACCCCATCATCGAGGATCTGTGGGACCCGGACCGGATGCGTGAGGCGGAGACCCCGCCGGAGCGGCCGGTGGACAAGGACATCTCGGGCGACGACGGCGTCACCGACCCCACGCCCGCCCCCGTGAAGGCGCAAACGGTGAGGGCCCCCTACCGGGCGAACGCCCCCGAGGCCGGGAAGGTCTTCTTCGACGGCCCCGAGGGCTCGATGGTCTGCTCGGCGACCGTGGTCCAGGACCCGGCCAACCCCGGCAGGTCCAATCTGGTGTGGACGGCGGGGCACTGTGTCCACGCCGGGAAGAAGGGCGGCTGGTACCGCAACATCGCCTTCGTCCCCTCGTACAACGACAACGCCAGGTCCACCGCCGAATTGCAGGGCACGCCGAAGGCGGAAGTGGCTCCGCACGGGGTGTGGTGGGGCGACTGGGTGAAGACCTCCGAGCAGTGGATCGCGCAGGGTGCCAAGACCGGCGGCCAGGGCGCTCCCTTCGACTTCGCGGTCATCCACGTCACCCCGGAGAAGGGCCGCTCGGGCACTTCGCTGGAGGAGACCGTGGGCTCCGCGCTGCCGGTCGAGTTCGACGCCCCGGCCGTCTCGGAGATCGCGAGAGTGACGGCGACCGGCTACCCGGCCGCCGCGCCGTTCGACGGTGAGCGGATGTTCCAGTGCCCGGACCGGCCGGGACGGCTCTCGGTGAAGGCCGACGAGCCGACGATGTACCGCATCGGCTGCACCATGACCGGCGGTTCGTCCGGCGGCGGCTGGGTGGCCGAGGGCCGCGACGGGGAACCGGCCCTGGTGTCCAACACCTCGATCGGCCCCCTCGCCGCCGGCTGGCTGGCCGGTCCCCGGCTCGGCGACGAGGCGCAGGCGGTCTACCGGGCGGTCAGCGAGAAGTTCGCCGGACGGTAGAGCCCGGCGCGCCGCGCGACGGCGAACGGCAGCGGCGCCCACCCCCTCTCGCCGAGGGGGCGGGCGCCGCTGTTGTCGATACGGGTGCGCGCGGTCAGTGGGCGACCGGGACGAACGGCGCGAGCGCCGCCGCCAGCTCCTCGTGGACGCGTGCCTTGAGCAGGGTGCCCTCGGAGGTGTGCTCCTCGGAGAGGACCTCGCCGTCGGCGTGGACCCTGGAGACCAGACCGCCGTGGGTGTACGGCACGAGCGCCTCGATCTCGACCTCGGGCCGGGGAAGCTCGGCGTCGATGAGCGCGAGCAGCTCCTCGATGCCCTCGCCCGTCCGCGCGGACACCGCGATCGCGTGCCGCTCGATGCGCAGCAGGCGCTGCAGCACGAGCGGATCGGCCGCGTCGGCCTTGTTGATCACCACGATCTCGGGCACGTCGATCGCGCCCACGTCGCGGATCACCTCGCGCACGGCGGCCAGCTGCTCCTCCGGGGCGGGGTGCGCGCCGTCCACCACGTGCAGGATCAGATCGGAGTCGCCGACCTCCTCCATGGTGGAGCGGAACGCCTCGACCAGGTGGTGCGGCAGATGCCGGACAAAACCAACGGTGTCGGCCAGGGTGTAGAGCCGCCCGCTGGGCGTCTCGGCCCGCCGGACGGTCGGGTCCAGGGTGGCGAACAGGGCGTTCTCCACCAGGACTCCGGCGCCGGTGAGGCGGTTGAGCAGCGAGGACTTCCCGGCGTTGGTGTAACCGGCGATCGCGACCGAGGGCACCTTGTGACGCCGGCGCTCCTGCCGCTTGATCTCGCGGCCGGTCTTCATCTCCGCGATCTCCCGGCGCATCTTCGCCATCTTCTCGCGAATCCGCCGCCGGTCCGTCTCGATCTTGGTCTCACCGGGGCCTCGGGTGGCCATGCCGCCACCGCCGCCGCCACCCATCTGACGGGAGAGCGACTGACCCCAGCCGCGCAGCCTGGGCAGCATGTACTGCATCTGCGCCAGCGCCACTTGCGCCTTGCCCTCACGGGACTTGGCGTGCTGGGCGAAGATGTCGAGGATGAGGGCGGTGCGGTCGACCACCTTGACCTTGACGACGTCTTCGAGGTGGATCAGCTGTCCGGGGCTCAGCTCGCCGTCGCACACCACGGTGTCCGCGCCGGTCTCCAGGACGATGTCCCGGAGTTCCTGGGCCTTGCCCGAGCCGATGTAGGTGGCCGGGTCCGGCTTGTCACGGCGCTGTACGACGCCGTCGAGCACCTGGGCTCCGGCCGTCTCCGCGAGCGCGGCCAGCTCCGCGAGGGAGTTCTCCGCGTCGCGCACCGTCCCCGAGGTCCATACGCCGACCAGCACGACGCGCTCCAGGCGCAGCTGCCGGTACTCGACCTCGGTGACGTCCTCGAGTTCGGTGGAGAGGCCGGCCACGCGCCGCAGCGCGGCGCGCTCGGCGCGGTCGAGCTGCTCGCCGTCCCGCTCTCCGTCGACATCGTGGCTCCAGGCGACGTCCTCTTCCATCAGGGCGTCGGCCCGGAGGCCCTCGGCTCGCGGCTGGGCCGAGCCCTGCGCGCGCTGCTCGTCAAAGCTCTGCTCGTCCTGGGAAGGGGAAGAAGAGGAGGTCATTGGATCCTTACGTCGATGGGTCATTCCGGGTCGCGCCGGACCGGTGATCCGGTGCGCCCCGCATCAGTCACAACGCGTGACGGTCTTCGATGATTCCCGTGGGACACGGTCATCGGAATCCCGCCGTCGCGGCGTCGCCGACGTCCTCGATGGTCCCACGGTGGCCAGGGGGCCGTCACCCCGGTTTTCACGGTGCGGTCGCGGGCGGGGCGTGATGTCCGGCCCCGGCACCGGGGCCGCCGCTGCCGCTGCCGGCCGGGGCCGGGCCCTTGGTCTTCGCCGGGGCCGCGCTGGTCCAGTCCGGATGCCCGGGCATCGGCGGGGTGCGCTCCCCGTACAGCCATCCTCGGAAGAACGCGGTGAGGTCCCGCCCGGCGATCTCGGAGGCGAGCCGGGTGAAGTCGGCGGTGCTCGCCGTGGAGTCGCGGTGGTCGCGCACCCAGGCCCGTTCCAGCCGGTCGAAGGCGTCCTCGCCGATCGTCTCGCGCAGGGCGTACAGGACCAGCGCGCTGCCGTCGTACACCACCGGCCGGAAGAGGCTGATCTTCTTTCCGGGAGCGGGGGGCTTCGGCGCGGCGGGCGGGCCGCCGTCGGCCCTCCACTGGTCGGAGCGGCGGTAGGCCTCGCGCAGCCTGGTCTCCATGAGGTGGCCGGACTTCTCCTCGGCGTAGAGGGCCTCGTACCAGGTGGCGTGTCCTTCGTTCAGCCAGAGGTCGGACCAGCCGCGGGGCGAGACGCTGTCGCCGAACCACTGGTGGGAGAGCTCATGGACCATGATCGAGTCGACGTACCACTCGGGGAACGCCTTATTGGTGAAGATCCGGCGTTCAAACAGGGACAGCGTCTGCGTCTCCAGTTCGTATCCGGTGTCGGCGTCCGCGATCAGCACCCCGTAGTTCTCGAAGGGGTAGGGGCCGACCTTCCCCTCCATCCAGCTCAGCTGCCCGGGGGTCTTCCGCAGCCACGGTTCCAGCCTGGTGAGGTCCTTGGCGGGAACCACGTCGCGCACCGGCAGCCCGCCCGGTCCCTCGCGGGTGGGGACGGCCGAGGAGCCGATGGAGACCTGTGCCAGCTCGGTGGCCATGGGGTGCCGGGTCCGGTAGGACCAGGTGGTGGTGGGCCCGTTCTCCCGCTTGGCGACGCGCTCGCCGTTGGCCACCGCCGTCAGTTCGCTGGGCGCGGTGACGTGGAAGGTGAAGTACGCCTTGTCGGCCGGGTGGTCGTTGGAGGGGAAGACCCGGTGGGCGGCGTCCGCCTGGTTGGCCATCGCGAGCCCGTCGCGGGTGATCACCCAGCCGCCGGCGTCCCCCCGGGGATCGCTGGTGTGCTCGACCGTGATCCGTACCCGGGAGCCCGCCTCGACGGGCAGGAAGGGACGTACGACGAGGTCCTCCTCTGCGGTGGCGAACTCGGCGGGGAGGCCGTTGACCTTCACCGCGCCGACCGTGCCGTGGGTGAAGTCCAGATTGATGGTCTCCAGCCGCTCGGTGGCCCGTGCCTCGATCCTGGTGACGGCGTCCAGCGGGGTGGTGTTGCCGCCGTAGGTGAAGGCGATGTCGTACGCCACCACGTCGTAGCCGGGGTTGCCGAGGTACGGGAAGAGCGCGTCGCCGATGCCGAGGGGCGCGGGGGCCGGCGGGGGCGCGGCGGCGATCAGGGTGGCCGAGGCGACCGCCAGCACCGCGGCGCGGAGCCCGCGCCGGGACCCGGGGGCCGGGGATCGCCGCGCGGGCGAGGGGGTGGGATCGGGCAGCATGCACTACCGCTACCAGTGCGCGCCGCGCCGGTCGTGGCGGCGCGCGCCGCGCCACCCGAACGGGGTCAGCCGGCCGCCGCCGGATGCTGGGTGCGGCTCACGTCGTACACCCCCGGCACATCGCGCATGGCGCGCATCAGGGCGGAGAGTTTGGCCGCGTCCGGCAGTTGAAGCGTGTACGTGTGCCTTACCCGCTGTTCGGTGGGCGGCTCCACGATCGCCGAGACGATGGCGGCGTCCTCGGCGGCGATGGCTTCGGTGAGGTCGGCGAGGAGCCGGGGCCGGCCGAAGGACTCCGCGACCAGGGTGACCCGGCAGCCCCCGGCGTCGTCCTGCGGGCCGGGGGCGGCGTCCTCGGCGGCGGGGCGCTCGGGGCCGTGGGTGAGGAGCGCGGGCCGGCGGGGCGCGGTCGCCGGGGGCCTGGTGCCTTCCGGGTGGGCCTGGAGCCAGGTGGTGATGGCGATCCGGGCGGCGGGGGTGCGCGCGTGGTCGAGCCACTCCGGGGAGGGGCCGGAGGCCGCGTCCTGGGCGTCCGGCCCCTCCCCGGAGGAGCCCTGGGCGGTGTCGTGGCGGCCGTCGTGGGCGAGCAGCAGTTGCACGGTGTCGCCGTCGCTCAGCTCGGTGCTCAGCGTGGCGAGCCGTCCGTTGACCCGCGCGCCGATACAGCAGTGGGCCTCTTCGCCGTACTGCGCGTAGGCGGCGTCGACACAGCTCGCGCCCGCGGGCAGGCCCAGGGAGCCGCCGTCGGCGCGGAAGACGGTGATCTCGCGGTCCTGCGCCAGGTCGGCCCGGAGGGAGGTCCAGAAGGCGTCGGGGTCCGGTGTCGACTCCTGCCAGTCCAGCAGCCGGGAGAGCCAGCCGGGCCTGGTGGGGTCGGCCCGCTCGCCGTCGGCGGGCTCCGCGCTCTCCACGGGGACGTAGGGGTTTCCGAGGGCGATCACTCCGGCCTCGGCGACCTTGTGCATCTGGTGGGTGCGGATGAGGACTTCGGCGACCGTTCCGCCGGGGCCGGCGACGGCGGTGTGCAGCGATTGGTAGAGGTTGAACTTGGGGGCGGCGATGAAGTCCTTGAATTCGGAGATCACCGGGGTGAAGCAGGTGTGGAGTTCGCCGAGGACCCCGTAGCAGTCGGCGTCCTCGCCGACCAGGACCAGCAGCCGGCCGAAGTCGGTGCCGCGCAGTTCGCCGCGTTTGAGGCTGATCCGGTGGACGGAGACGAAGTGGCGCGGTCTGATCAGCACTTCGGCGGGGATGCCCGCTTCGCGGAGCACGGTACGGAAGCCCTCGGCCATGGTGTCGAGTGCCGCGCCGCCCGCGGCGTTCTCCTCGATCAGCAGCCGGGTCCGCTCGTACTCCTCGGGGCGCAGGATCGCGAAGACGAGATCCTCCAGCTCGGTCTTGAGCGCCTGTACGCCGAGGCGCTCGGCGAGCGGGATGAGGACGTCGCTGGTGACGCGGGCGATACGGGCCTGTTTCTCGGGGCGCATCACGCCGAGGGTGCGCATGTTGTGCAGCCGGTCGGCCAGTTTGATCGACATCACCCGGACGTCGTTGCCGGTGGCGACGAGCATTTTGCGGAAGGTCTCGGGTTCGGCGGCGGCCCCGTAGTCGACCTTCTCCAGTTTGGTGACGCCGTCGACGAGATACGCGACCTCGTCGCCGAAGGCGGCCGTGACCTGATCGAGGGTCACCTCGGTGTCCTCGACGGTGTCGTGGAGGAGTGAGGCCGTCAGGGTGGTGGTCTCCGCGCCGAGTTCGGCGAGGATGAGGGTGACGGCGAGGGGGTGGGTGATGTACGGCTCGCCGCTTTTGCGGAACTGTCCCCGGTGGGACGACTCGGCCAGGACGTAGGCCTGATGGAGGGTCGCGAGATCGGCGTCGGGGTGGTGCGCGCGGTGCGCCTCGACGACATGCCCGATCGCGTCGGGCAACCGGTCGCGGCCGACGGGTCCGAGGAGGGCCGCGCGGCCCAGCCTGCGGAGGTCGATCCTGGGACGGCCGCGCCTGCGGCTGTGGGCGCCAGGGTTGGCGGCCTCTGCACTCATGGGGGGGACCTCCGGGCGGCATTCGACCGGCGGTGGGAAGAGCAGGCGTGCCCTCCGGGCCGGTGCTTGATGCTACCGAGCCCACCACGTGGAGCAGTCCCGCTCTCGCCGAGCGTGAAACGGATCACCCATTCGAGCGAAGCTCTATAGGGCCGCGAATGAGCCGCTCACCCTGTGTGGTGACCGTGGGCGGGACCGCGATCGCCCGGCCTGGCGGCGTAAGGCGGGAGCGGTCGGGAGGGTGGATCAGCGCAGGCGGGCCACTCGCCAGACGGCGAGCGCGACCAGCAGGGCGGCCACTCCGACGTACAGCGCGAGGACGCGCCAGTCGGGGCGCTCCCCCGTCCCCCGGGCCGGCAGCCCGGGCCAGGTGTGGCCGACTCTGCGGGCGGCCATCACCCCCCAGCCGGCGGCGCAGCAGCTGATCAGCAGGCCGAGCATGGCGACGACCGCGCCACCGCCGGTGCTGAAGGCGAGGGGGAAGCCGAACATCAGGGAGCCGACCGCGGCGAGGATCACGATGGGCGCGAGCTGCCAGATGCGCAGTCTGCGCGGCGGGCGCAGCTCGACCTCGACCTCGCCCGGGAGGGCTCCCTGGTCCTCGGGGCCGTCCGGGCTGAGACCGGGCGCGCCACCGCTCGCCGTGCCGCGCTGTTGCTGGTCTGTGTCGTGAGGGCCGGCCTCCATCGCCACGCGCCCTCCCCACTCGGACTCCACAGTCGATCGTCTCGATGATGGCACGGCCCGGAGCGCTGGCATGACGGGCAGGGCGTCCCGATGCCATCACGTGATCAGGCTGTAACCGCTCGTTCGATCAACGTCAGCGCCTGCCCCGGAAGTTCCCCGCGGTCGGCGACGGCTCCACTGAGCCAATGCACCCGTGGATCCTTCCTGAACCATGAATCCTGGCGGCGCGCGAAGCGTTTGGTGGCGCGCACGGTCTCGGCGCGCGCCTCCTGTTCGGTGTATTCGCCCGCCAGCGCCTTGAGGATCTGCTGGTAGCCGAGGGCGCGTGACGCCGTGAGCCCCTCGCGCAACCCCTGTGCCTCCAGTGCGCGGACCTCGTCGACGAAACCGTCCTCCCACATCCGGTCGACGCGCCGGGCGATGCGCTCGTCGAGTTCGGGCCGGGCCACGTCGACGCCGATCTGGACGGTGTCGTAGACGCTGTCGTGGCCGGGGAGATTGGCGGTGAAGGGCTTGCCGGTGATCTCGATCACTTCGAGGGCGCGGACGATGCGCCGGCCGTTGCCGGGGAGGATCGCCCGCCCCGCCCCGGGGTCGGCGGCGGCGAGCCTGGCGTGCAGCGCGCCGGGGCCCTCGGCGGCGAGTTCCGCCTCCAGCCGGGCGCGGATCGCGGGGTCGGTGCCGGGGAATTCGAGGGTGTCGATGGCGCCGCGCACATAGAGGCCGGAGCCGCCCACGAGGACCGGGGTGCGTCCCTCGGCGAGCAGCCGGTCGATCTCCGCCCTGGCGAGCCGCTGGTACTCGGCGACATTGGCGGTCTCGGTGACGTCCCAGACGTCGAGGAGGCGGTGGGGGACGCCGCCGCGTTCGCCGGGCGTCAGCTTGGCGGTGCCGATGTCCATCCCCCGGTACAGCTGCATGGAGTCGGCGTTGACGACCTCGCCACCCAGTTGCCCGGCGAGGAAGACGCCCAGATCTGACTTTCCGGCCGCGGTGGGACCGACGACGGCGATGACCCGCGGTGCGGGAGCTGCACTTCTCACCGCCCCAGTCTCGCAAACCCGCGGCGATGTCCCCGAACGAGCGAGGTGACGGCACGGCGGGGGCTTCGTTGGCTGTTGCGAGGTTCCGAACGCCGGTTTCCCGACCGGCACCCCGCCGACGCGGCAGCAGCGCACCGCGGGCGGCGCGGAACATCACTCACACGAGTAGGCTATGGAGTAAATATGGGTGTGTTTGCACGGTTCCTTCGTCGGTCCAAGGGTGCCAAGGCCACCGAGGACGCCTCGGCCGGGGAGAAGACCGCCGGCAGTCCCGCGGTGGAGCCCGAGGCCGGGAGCGAAGAGAAGCCCGAGGCGTCGAAGGACGCGTCCGGGGAGAAGGCGGCGGCCGGGGCCACCGAGGCCGATGAGGCCGAGGGGCCGGCGGCCGTGGTCTCCGAGGGGGTGGAGATTCCCCGGCAGCAGTCGGCCGGGGAGGCCGCGGACCGCGAGGCCGGCGAGGGCGCCCGTAAGTAAGTCCCACGAGAAAGGTGCCCCATGGGCTTCATGGACCAGCTGAAGGCCAAGCTCGCCCCGGCCAAGGAGAAGGTTACGGACCTGGCACAGCAGCACGGGGACAAGATCGGGCAGGGCCTCGACAAGGCCGCGCACGCGGTCGACGCCCGTACCAAGGGCAAGTACACCGACAAGATCGAGTCCGGCACCGGAAAGGCCAAGGAAGCGCTGGACCGTATCGCGCACAAGGACGACGGCGGTACGCCCCCGCCGCCGCGCGCTTCCTGAACACGGGCTGACCGCCTCGGCGGTCGGCCGACGCCGGACGGCAGTGGAGCAGCACGCTCCGCGGCCGTCCGGCGTTTCGTGTGTGCGGGGTCCCTCGGGCCCCTCGGGCCGCGCCGTTCCCGTCGCTCAGGACCAGGCGGCCACGGTGTAGCCGACGCCGTAGGGGGCGTCGGCGTAGAGCAGCCGTCCCGCGAGCCCGGCTCCCTCCGCCGCTCCGGCGAGCACCTGCCAGGCGGACCGGCCGGCGGCCTGGAGTTCGTACGCCAGGGTCGTGTCCAGGGCGGCGAGCGCGGCGGTGTCCGCGTCCCCCAGGGCCCTGGTGGCGAGCGCGTCGAAGTCCTCGGCCCGCTCGTCGAGATAGCCGGGGGCCTTCAGACTGCGGCAGGCGCTGCCGTCGCCCATCGCGAGCACGGCCACGCGTTCGGCGCGTTCGCCGATCTCCCGGCCGGCGGCGAGGGCGGGGGCGGGTGCCATGTCCCGCGCCACTCCCAGGCCCTCGACGGGCGAGGCGGCCCAGCCGGCCCGGTCGAGCAGCCAGGCGCCGACGGTGAGGGAGAGCGGCAGGGGCCGCTCCCGGGCCGGGCCCGGTCCCAGGAGTACGCCGAGGTCCACGCCGAAGCCCCGGAAGGAGCCGGCCGCCCCGGTGCGGTGCGTGCCCGGGCCCGCCGTCCCGTCGGCGGGGCCGACGACGACCAGCAGATCGGGCCGGGAGGCGGCGAGCACGCCGACGGCGTCGGCGCAGGCGGCCCTGGCCGCGTCCAGTTCGGCGGCCGCGCCCGCGGCGATCTCGGGCACGAGCAACGGCGGACAGGGGCACACGGCGGCGGCGACAAGCATGATCCGCAGCCTAGTGCCCGCCCCGCCCTCCCCTTCCGGGGGTACGGGCGGGTACGGGCGAAAGGACGGTCGCGGGGCGCGGTCAGCCGATACCGCACGCCGGGGCGGCGGCGGCCGGGAGGGGTGCGGGGACGCCGATCTGCGGCAGGCCCAGCATCACTCCGGCGGGCTTGGCGGCCGGGGCGTCCTGGCGCTTCTGCCAGGCGTCCCCGGCGCGGGTGCGGCGCACCGCGCCGGCGGGTCCCTCGGCGAGCAGATGGTGCGGCGCGGCGTAGGTGATCTCGACGGTCACCACGTCGCCCGGGCGGACTTCCTGGTCCGGCTTGGTGAAGTGGACCAGCCGGTTGTCGGGGGCCCGGCCGGAGAGACGGTGGGTCGCGCCGTCCTTGCGGCCCTCGCCCTCGGCGACCATGACGTCCAGGGTCCGGCCGACCTGCTTCTTGTTCTCGTCCCAGGAGATCTCCTCCTGGACGGCGACCAGGCGTTCGTAGCGCGCCTGGACGACCGCCTTGGGGATCTGGCCGTCCATGGTGGCCGCGGGGGTGCCGGGGCGCTTGGAGTACTGGAAGGTGAAGGCGTTCGCGAAGCGCGCCTCGCGGACCGTGTGCAGCGTCTGCTCGAAGTCCTCCTCGGTCTCGCCGGGGAAGCCCACGATGATGTCGGTCGAGATGGCGGCGTGCGGGATGGCGGCGCGGACCTTCGAGATGATCCCGAGGAAGCGCTCCTGCCGGTAGGACCGGCGCATCGCCTTGAGCACGGTGTCCGAGCCGGACTGGAGGGGCATGTGCAGCTGCGGCATCACATTCGGCGTCTCGGCCATGGCCGCGATCACGTCGTCGGTGAAGTCGCGCGGGTGGGGCGAGGTGAAGCGGACGCGCTCCAGCCCCTCGATCTTCCCGCAGGCGCGCAGGAGCTTGCTGAAGGCCTCGCGGTCGCCGATGTCGGAGCCGTACGCGTTGACGTTCTGGCCGAGCAGGGTGATCTCGGAGACGCCCTCGGAGACCAGGGCCTCGATCTCGGCGAGGATGTCGCCGGGGCGGCGGTCCTTCTCCTTGCCGCGCAGCGCGGGCACGATGCAGAAGGTGCAGGTGTTGTTGCAGCCGACCGAGATGGAGACCCACGCGGCGTACGCGGACTCACGGCGGGTGGGCAGGGTCGAGGGGAAGGCCTCCAGCGACTCGGCGATCTCGACCTGGGCCTCTTCCTGGACCCGGGCGCGCTCCAGGAGGACGGGCAGCTTGCCGATGTTGTGGGTGCCGAAGACGACGTCGACCCAGGGGGCCCGGGTGACGATGGTGTCGCGGTCCTTCTGGGCGAGGCAGCCGCCGACGGCGATCTGCATGCCGGGACGCCGTGTCTTCATCGGGGCGAGACGGCCGAGGTTGCCGTAGAGCTTGTTGTCCGCGTTCTCCCGGACGGCGCAGGTGTTGAAGACCACCACATCGGCGTCGCCGTCGGCCCCCGCGGGTGCGCGGACATAGCCCGCGCCCTCCAGCAGACCGGACAGGCGTTCGGAATCATGGACGTTCATCTGGCACCCGTAGGTGCGGATCTCGTAACTGCGCTGAACGTCCACTGCCTGGCTCCGGTCACTGCTGGTCATGTGACAAGGGTAGGCGGTACGGGGGACAGCTCCGGCCCCGGAGCCCGGACCTGCGGTGATACCCCGGGATACCGCGCGATACCCCCTCGGCCGGGAGACCGGCCGGGCCGTCCGCGCACCGGCCGGGCCCGGGGTCCGGCCGCGTCCGCCGGAGGCCGTATTCCGCTTCTGGCGTGCACTGGACACGGCCCTGGCCATCGCGGGAAGCGACCTGGCAGGATCGCAAGCATGTTCCAGGCCCTGTCCCGCCCCGCCCGCCGTCGTGCCCTCCAGGCCTCGACGGCGGTGGCGGTGCTGCTCGGGCTGCTGCTCTGGTGGCTGTTCCCCATGGGCGACCCCCGGCCGGCGGGCACGGTCACCTTCAGCACCGGCCTGCAGAACGGGGTGTACCAGCGGTACGGCGTCCTGCTGAAGGACGCGCTCGCCAGGGATCTGCCCGAGGTGGACATAGAGCTGCGGACCAGCGAGGGCTCGCAGCAGAATCTGGCCAGGGTCGCGGCGGGCGAGGCGGATTTCACCATCGCCACGGCCGACGCCGTCGCGAAGTACGCGCAGGACGGCAGGCCGGGGGCCGACCGGCTGCGCGGCTGCGCCCGGCTCTACGACGACTATGTGCAGCTTGTGGTGCCCAAGAACTCGCCGGTGAAGAAGATCGGGGATCTGCGCGGCAGATCGGTGGGCGTCGGGCCCGACGGCTCGGGGGTCCGGCTGGTCGCCGACCGGCTGCTGGCCGCCGCGGGGCTCGACCCGGCCCAGGACATCACGGCCGTGCCGGCCGGGATAGACACCGTTCCGGGGCTGCTGGAGGGGGGCGATCTGGAGGCCTTCATCTGGTCGGGCGGACTGCCGACCGGAGCCGTGCAGAAGCTGTCGGAGCGGCTGCCGATCCGGCTGGTGCCCCTGGAGTCCGATCTGATCGACAAGGTGCACGCCACCAGCGGACCCGCGAGCTACTACCGGCTGGCCGTGATGCCGCCGGACGCCTACGCGGAGGCCCAGAGCAGGCTGTCGGTGTCGACGATGGCGGTGCCCAATCTCCTGGTGACCACGGACCGGATGGACGCGGCGATGGTCGAGGGCTTCACCCGTACGGTGATCAAGAGCAGGGACCGCATAGGCAAGACGGTCCACCCCGCGCAGCTGGTGGACCTGCGGACCGCGATCTACACGGACCCACTGCCGCTGCACGAGGGGGCGGCCCGCTACTACGCCTCGGAGAAGCCCTGACCGGCGAAGCCGGGGCCACCCGGGCTCAGGGGGCCGTGCGGGGCACGGTGACCGTCACCCTCAGGCCGCGCGGCTCGTGGTGGGCGTAGGAGATTCCGCCGCCGCCGGCCGAGAGCAGGGCGCGTGAGATGGACAGCCCCAGCCCCGAACCCTTGACGTTCTGGTGCCGGCCGCTCCGCCAGAAGCGGTCGCCGACGCGGGAGAGTTCCTCGTCGGTCAGGCCCGGGCCGCCGTCGGTGACCACGATCGAGCAGAGGGGGCCGTCCGAGGTGACGGACACGGTGACCTCCGCACCGCCCGGGGTGAACTTCAGGGCGTTGTCGATCACCGCGTCCAGGGCGCTGGAGAGCGCGATCGGATCGGCCCAGGCGGTGACCGCCGCCTTCGGACCGACGAGCAGGACGCCCTTCTCGTCGGCGACCGGACGCCATGCGGCGACCCGTTCGGCGGTGAGTTCGCCCGCGTCGACGAGTTCGAGGGAGGCGGAGGTGTGCTCGGCCAGCGCCAGATCGAGGAGATCGTCGAGGACCTGTGCCAGCCGCATGCCCTCGGTGCGGACGGAAGCGATCTCCTGATTGCCCTCGGGGAGTTCGAGGGCGAGGAGTTCGATCCGCAGCAGCAGCGCGGCCAGCGGATTGCGCAGCTGGTGGGAGGCGTCGGCGACGAAGGCCCGCTGTTGTTCGAGTACTTCCTCGACGTTGTCGGCCATCTCGTTGAAGGAGCGCGCCAGCCGGCGGAGTTCCGGCGGGCCGCTCGCCGCCGCGACCCGGGAGTTCAGCTGCCCGGTCGCGATGTCGTGCGTGGCGGCGTCCAGGACGCGTACGGGCCGCAGTACCCAGCCGGTGAGCCGGAAGGCCGCCCCGACCGCCACCAGCATCGCCGCGGCCTCCCCCGCGACGATCAGCAGCCAGCCGTTCAGAATCCGGGAACGCAGCTGTTCGGTGGGCGAGTCGGTGAAGACGACGGCGACGACGTCGCCGTCCAGCACCACGGGGGACGCGACGACCAGCCGGCCGTCCGACTGCCAGGGCCACACCTGTGGCGGATCCTGACTGCGCCGTCCCGACAGAGCCTCCTGGAACGCCTTGGCCCCCTCTCCGGCGACAGGCACGGACCAGCCCTCGGGCGAGCGGGCCGTCGTGTCGCCGTCCCGGTCGAAGACGCCGGCGCTGATGCCGTAGGTGGCGTTGTAGCGGTTGAGCTGCTCCTGAAGCGTGGAGCGCCGCTCACCGCGGCTGTCGTCGCCCTGGACGAACTGCGCCAGGGCCGCGAACCGCACGGTGTCGTCGATGCGGTCCACGACGACCCGCTGCTGCTGCGCGGCGGCGACGCTCACGGCGAGCGGGAAACCGAGCGCGAGCAGCACGCCCGCCATGAGGACGATGAGCAGGGGAAGGAGTCTTGTGCGCACGGGCAGGTTCAGGCGGTCGGCACGACGAGTCGGTAGCCGACGCCGCGCACGGTCTCGATCAGGGTGGGCAGGTGGAGTTTGGAGCGCAGCGAGGCGACATGCACCTCCAGGGTGCGGCCGGTCCCCTCCCAGCTGGTGTGCCAGACCTCGCTGATGATCTGCTCCCGGCGGAAGACGACCCCCGGCCGCTGGGCGAGCAGCGCCAGCAGGTCGAACTCCTTGCGGGTGAGCTGTACGGCCTCGCCGTGGACGCTGACCCGGCGGGTGGGCAGTTCGATGGTCATCGGGCCGAGGCGCAGCCCGTCGTCCGGCACCGCTCCCGAGGGGTCGTCGCCGGTGACGGTGCGCCGGCTGACTGCGTGGATACGGGCCAGCAGTTCCCCGGTGTCGTAGGGCTTGACGACGTAGTCGTCGGCCCCGAGGTTGAGCCCGTGGATCCGGGAGCGCACGTCGGACCGGGCCGTCACCATGATCACCGGAGTTGTCGTGATCTTCCGGAGCTTGCCGCACACCTGGTAGCCGTCCTGGTCGGGCAGGCCGAGGTCGAGCAGGATCACACCGAACGGCGGCTTGCCGGGATGCGTCGCGGGCAGGACGGCGTGCAGCGCCTCCTCGCCGTTGCGGGCGTGCACCACGTCGAAGCCGTGCCGGGCGAGCACCGCGGACAGGGCCGCGGCGACATGGTCGTCGTCCTCGACGAGCAGCAGCCTCATGGCCCCCCTTTTCGGGTCGTGCGATCGGTCATCGGTCGGTTCACGCCGGTGCCGGCGCCGTGCCTTGTACGAAGGCCTGTACGAAGGCCTTGTACGAAGAGTGTGCGGGATCGGGCCGCCCCCGTGCCCGTTCCGATGCGGTCCGGTCCCGGTTCCGGTGGCCCGGTTCCGGGCGGTCGGCCCCGGCGCGGGCGCGCTGCGGCCGTACTCCAGTGTGCGGTGCGGCCGGCGTCTCCGGGCACCATGGCATCAAGGCCGATGCGCGCCGGGCCAGTCAAGAGACATTCGCCCGCCCGCCGCTTTCCGTTACCCACCCGGTACGCCGCGGGCCATCCCCTTCACCCATCGTGTCCACGCGAAGCCAGATCGTTATCCTCAATTTCCGCTCAGATGTAATGACGCTGGTCGCACCGTCTCACTACTGTCCTCCCAACCGAGGAGGACGGAGCGAGAAGCCGATGAGCGGAGTAGCAAAGACCAAGGGCCCCGGGGACACTGTCCCCGCCGCGGGCGACCTGGTCGTGCTGAACGGCGTGAACAAGCACTTCGGCGCCCTGCATGTGCTCCAGGACATCGATCTGACCATCGCCCGGGGCGAGGTCGTGGTCGTCATCGGACCCTCCGGGTCCGGCAAGTCCACCCTGTGCCGCACCATCAACCGACTGGAGACGATCGACTCCGGCTCGATCTCGATCGACGGAAAGCCGCTGCCGCAGGAGGGCAAGGAGCTGGCCAGGCTCCGCGCCGATGTCGGCATGGTCTTCCAGTCGTTCAACCTCTTCGCGCACAAGACCGTGCTGGAGAACGTGATGCTGGGCCAGGTCAAGGTCCGGCGCACGGAGAAGAAGGTCGCGGAGAAGAAGGCGCGCGCACTCCTCGACCGGGTCGGCGTCGGCTCCCAGAGCGACAAGTACCCCGCGCAGCTCTCCGGCGGCCAGCAGCAGCGGGTGGCGATCGCCCGGGCGCTGGCGATGGACCCCAAGGTCATCCTCTTCGACGAGCCCACCTCCGCGCTCGACCCGGAGATGATCAACGAGGTGCTCGAAGTCATGCAGCAGCTGGCGCGGGACGGAATGACGATGGTCGTCGTCACCCACGAGATGGGCTTCGCCCGCTCCGCCGCGAACCGGGTGGTCTTCATGGCCGACGGCCGGATCGTCGAAGAGGCCCAGCCCGAGGAGTTCTTCAGCAACCCGCGCAGCGACCGGGCCAAGGACTTCCTGTCGAAGATCCTGCACCACTGACGAGCCGACGAACCACGACGTAAGGGATGTTCACCATGAAGCTCCGCAAGGCAACGGTGGCGATCGCCACGGGTCTGACTCTCTCCCTGGTGCTCACCGCCTGCGGCGGTGGCAGCGGCTCCGGCGACGACAGCGGCAACAAGATCACCATCGGCATCAAGTTCGACCAGCCCGGCGTCGGTCTGAAGACCTCGGACGGCAAGTACACCGGCTTCGACGTCGACGTCGCCACGTACATCGCCAAGGAACTCGGCCACAAGGCCGAGGACATCATCTGGAAAGAGTCGCCCAGCGCCGAGCGCGAGACGCTGATCCGCAACGGTGACGTCAAGTTCGTCGCCGCCAGCTACACGATCAACGACAAGCGGAAGGCCGAGGTCAGCTTCGCCGGCCCGTATCTGATGGCCCACCAGGACCTGCTGGTCCGCGCGGACGAGACCACGATCACCAAGGCCGAGGACCTCAACGACAAGAAGCTCTGCTCGGTCTCGGGCTCCACCTCGGCGCAGAACGTCAAGGACCGGCTCGCGCCCAAGGCCGACCTTCAGCAGGTCGGCGGCTACTCGGAGTGTCTGACGGGCCTGGAGAACAAGGCCTACGACGCCCTGACCACCGACAACTCCATCCTGGCCGGTTTCGCGGCGCAGAAGGAGCACCAGGGCAAGTTCAAGCTGGTCGGTCTGAGCCTGAGCGACGAGCCCTACGGCATCGGCCTCAAGAAGGGCGACACGGAGCTCCAGGGCAAGATCAACAAGGCGCTGGAGAAGATGCAGAAGGACGGCGCCTGGGAGGCGGCCATCAAGGCCAACTTCGGCCCGGCCAACTACAAGAACGACCCCGCGCCCGCCATCACCGAGACCAGCTGAGGCCACGGTGACGTGCCACCGGCCGCGGCCGGTGGCACGCGCCACGATCCAACCAGGAGAGATCGCGGGTCAACGTGTTCGACTTCCTTGATTCCGGGCAGTACGACCTGCTCGACGCGTTCTGGATGACGGTCCAGCTCGCCGTCTACTCGGCCATCGGCTCCCTGATCTGGGGAACGGCACTGGCCGGTATGCGGGTGGGCCCCGTCCCGATCATGCGCTCCTTCGGGACCGCGTACGTCAACATGGTCCGCAACACCCCGCTGACGCTGGTCATCATCGGCTGCTCACTGGGCCTCAGCCAGACGCTGGGGTTCTCGATGGGGGCCGACAACTTCGCGGACATCGGCTTCCGGATGGCCGTCCTCGGACTGACCGCCTACACCGGCACCTTCGTCTGCGAGGCACTGCGCTCCGGCATCAACACCGTGCCCGTCGGCCAGGCCGAGGCGGCCAGGGCGCTGGGACTCGGCTTCTTCCAGGTGCTGACCCTGATAGTCCTCCCGCAGGCGTTCCGCGCGGTCGTCGCCCCGCTGACGAATGTGCTGATCGCCCTGACCAAGAACACCACCGTGGCCGCGGCCATCGGCGTGGCGGAGGCCTCGCTGCTGATGAAGGAAATGATCGAGAACGAGGCCGACGCGATCTTCGCGGTCTTCGCGGTCTTCGCCTTCGGCTTCGTGGTGCTCACTCTGCCCACGGGCCTGCTGCTCGGCTGGGTGGCCAAGCGTGTGGCGGTGAAGCGATGACCTCTGTTCTGTACGACGCCCCCGGCCCGAAGGCCAAACAGCGCAACATCCTCTACACCGTGGGGTTCCTCGCCGTCCTCGCCCTGCTGGCCTGGTGGGTACTGGGCACCATGGCCGACAAGGAGCAACTGGAGTCCAAGAAGTGGAGCCCGTTCGTCACGGACTCCCGGGTGTGGACCACCTTCCTGCTGCCGGGACTCTGGGAGACGGTCAAGGCGGCGGCGCTCTCCGTGCTGATCGCCCTGCCGCTCGGCGCGGCGCTCGGCATCGGCAGGCTCTCCGACCACGGCTGGGTGCGCAAGCCCGTCGGGGTCGTGGTCGAGTTCTTCCGCGCCATTCCGGTACTGCTGCTGATGATGTTCGCCAGCGCCGCCTTCGTGCAGTTCACCGACATCGAGTCGGAGATCCGGCCGATGTACGCGGTGATCACCGGCCTGGTCCTGTACAACGCCTCCGTCATCGCCGAGATCGTCCGGGCGGGCATCCTCTCGCTGCCGAACGGGCAGACGGACGCCGCCAAGGCGATCGGGATGCGCAAGGGCCAGGCGATGACCTTCGTCCTGCTGCCGCAGGCGGTGACGGCGATGCTGCCGGCGCTCGTCAGCCAGCTGGTGGTCATCGTCAAGGACACCGCGCTCGGCGGCGCGCTGCTCGGATTCTCCGAGCTGATGTACCAGAACCGTGCGATCACCGCGAACTACGGCGCCAACACCATCGCCGCGCTGACCGTGATCGCGCTGATCTACATCCTGCTCAACTTCGCCCTCACCTCCTTCGCGAGCTGGCTCGAGGCCCGGGTCCGCAAGGGGAAGAAGGGCACCGGGGCCGTCGTCGACATCAAGACGGTCGACGCCGGCGGCAGCGTGGGGGGCCCGGGCACGGTCTGATCCGCACCGGATCACGGCGAGGCGGGAGAGGGGCGGCGGCGCGGGGGGCCGCCGCCCCTCTCCCGCCTCGCCGCATGTGCTCCGCGCCCGGCGGCCCCGCGCACGCGCGCATACGGCCCGCCCGTCACTTGACGGAGGAACCCCCAGTCGGTTGCATACGTTCTGTGATCACGCACCGGGCCCGCAGCACATCCGCCGGCATGACCCCAGTGACCCCGGTGCCCCTCGTGCCCCGTCGAGCCTCAGGAGTCACACCGTGGACCCGGTGATCGTCGTCGGCGCGGGTCCGGTCGGGCTGGCTCTCTCGCTCTCGCTCGCCCAGCAGGGGGTGCCCTCCGTGGTGCTCGACGAGAGCACCGGCGGCGAGGAGCCGCGCCCCGCGCGCACGGTGGTGCTGCGCGCCGACACGGCGGCCATGGTGGAGAGGCTGGGCTGCGCCACGGTCCGTGACGAAGGGGCCCGCTGGACCGGCTGGCGTCTGATGCGGCGCAAGCAGGGCGTACGGCAGCTGACGCTGGACGCCGCCCCGGACCTTTCCCCGTCCGAGGACACGGCCGGGGCCCCGCTGCACATCCCCCAGCACGCGCTGACCCGCGGACTCAGGGACGCGGTCGGGGACGAGCCCCTGATCCAGGTGATCGCCGAGAGCCGTGTGGACTCGCTGGAGCAGGACGCCGACGGCGTCACCGTGCACACCCGGGGGCCGGCGGCGACCTGGTGGCGCGGCAGCCACGCGGTGGGCTGCGACGGGGCCCGCTCGACGGTCCGCAAGCTCCTCGGCATCCGCTTCCCCGGCCGTACGGCGGTGGAACGGCACGCCGTCGCCACCCTGCGCACCGAACTCCCCTGGCCCGGCGAGGCGATGCTGCACCGTCAGCCGCCGTGGCGCTCCGGCGGCGAGGAGGTCTGCGCCCGGCCGCTGCCGGACGACGTCTGGCGGCTGGACTGGCTGCTGCCGCCGCGCGGCGAACTGGTCACCCCCGACACCCTGGTGGCCCGGGTCCGGGACACCCTGGAGGGCTGGTGCGGCGAGACGCCTCCGTACGACCTGCTCGACACCGGCGTCTACACGGTCCACCACCGGCTGGCCCGGCGCTGGCGGGCGGACCGGGCGTTCCTCGCCGGTGACGCGGCCCATCTGCTCGGCGCGCTCGGCACCCAGGGCCTGGACGAAGGGCTGCGGGACGCCGGGAATCTGGCCTGGAAGCTGGCACAGGTCTGGCACCACGGGCCGTCCGAAACCCTGCTGGACAGCTATCAGACCGAGCGCCGGGCGGCGATCGCCGGGCGGCTGCGCGCGGCGGACCAGGCGCTGCCGGCGCTGCGCGGCGGCGGTGTGCTGCGCGTCCGCCTCCCGGGGGCGGCCCGCGGACACGACAGTGTGCTCACCGACGGCCATCTGGGGCAGGGCCAGCTCGGCGCGCCCCCCGTGTACGCGCACTCCCCCCTCGCACCCGAACACGCCCCCTCGCAGATCCTCGTCGGCACGGCGAACGGCGCGCCGGTCGCGGATGTACGGGTGACCGCGCCGGACGGGACGGCCGCGCGGCTGCGGGACCGGCTGGGCCGGGGCCGGTCGCTGGTGGTGCTGGTGGCTCCGGGCACCGGGGTCTGGGAGCGGCGGCACTGGCAGAGCGCGGGGCTGATGCCGAGGCTCGCCGCGGCGGTGAGCGCCCTGCCCGCCCCGGCGGAGCTGCTGGTGACCGAGGAGTACCCGGGAGCGGCGGCCCACGCGGTCCTCCTGGTGCGGCCGGACGGGCATCTGGTGGCCTCGTTCGCCGGGGTCCGGCCGGCCGAGCTGTACGCGGCGGCGGACACGGCCCGGGGCGGTGAGCGGGCTCCGGAGCCCAGTGACCGCACAGCGGACGTCAATTGACCATGCGTGGCCCGCATGGTCTACTCCCGAGCGTGACCGACACCGATGTGCGCCTGTGGCGGAGGGTCCATATGGATCTGCTCCGCTACGCGGGCTGCGTGTGTCGACCTTCCTGCTGAATTCGCCTTCTCTCACCGCGCTGTGGCCTGTCGTGCCCGCGCGCTCTCCAGCGAACTCCCAGGACGGTTCCATGTCCCAGTCTGTGCCCCCACCCGCGTCCACACCCGTCTCCGCGCCCGTCTCCGCCACTGCCGGGCCGACGCCCTCCGGGCGGGGCGAGCGGGTGGGCCCCGGCTCCGCCGAACTGCTCGACTTCGTGCGGCGCGCCGCCGCCGACGCCGATCTCATCGCCTCGCTCCCCCTCGATCCCGAGGGCCGCACCTGGGTGCGCCTGGAGGGGCCGCGCGGCAGCGAGGCCTGGCTGATCGGCTGGCCGCCCGGATCGGGCACCGGCTGGCACGACCACGCCGAGTCGCTGGGGGCCTTCGCCACCGCCGCGGGCGAGTTGAAGGAGCACTCCCTGACCGTACGGCTCCCCGCCGGCGGCTGGAAGACCCTGGAGCTGAACGAGGACGTGGACCGCGAGCGGCTGCTGCCGGCGGGCCGGGGCCGGGCGTTCGGACAGCACCATGTGCACGAGGTGCTGAACGAGTCCGCCACCGAGCACGCGGTGTCGGTGCACGCGTACTATCCGCCGCTGCCGCTGATCCGGCGCTTCAGCCGGACCGGCGCGGTGCTCCGTCTCGAGCATGTCGAGCGCCCGGGGGACTGGCAGTGAGCGAGCGCGAGGGGCTCGGCCGCAGTGGTGAGGGCCGGATCGGTGTGGACGAGCTGCTGGAGCGAGTCCGCGAGGACCTGGACCGGGTGGACGCCGGGCAGGCCTTCGAGGAGGCGGCGGCGGGTGCTCTGCTGGTCGACATCCGTTACGCGGCGCTGCGCGACCGGGACGGGCTGATCCCCGGTGCGCTGGTCGTGGAGCGCAATGAACTGGAGTGGCGGCTCGATCCCCTGGGCAGCCACCGGGCGCCGGAGGCGGTCGGCCACGATCTGCGGGTCGTGGTGATCTGCAACGAGGGCTATGCCTCCTCCTTCGCGGCGGAGTCCCTCCGCCGGCTGGGTCTGCACCGGGCGACGGATCTGATCGGCGGCTTCCAGGCCTGGCGGGAGGCGGGGCTGCCGGTGGCCGGGTAGCCCCGGCCCCGGCGGGGCTCAGAAGGCCTCGTCCAGGTCGTCCACGTCCTCGCCCTCCTCCTCCAGCGCCCGTCTGACCACCCGGAGCGCCACCCCCTCGCCGTATCCCTTGCGGGCCAGCATCCCGGCGAGGCGGCGCACCCGGCGGTCCCGGTCGAGACCGCGTGTCGAACGGAGCCTGCGGGCCACCAGCTCGCGCGCGGTCTCCTCCTCCTGGTCGGGGTCGAGCTGCCCCACCGCCTCCTCGATCAGGGCCGGGTCCACGCCCTTGGTGCGCAGCTCCCGGGCGAGCGCCCGCCGGGCGAGGCCCCGGCCGTGGTGACGGGACTCCACCCACGCGTCCGCGAAGGCACCGTCGTCGATCAGGCCGACGTCCTCGAAGCGGGCGAGCACCTCTTCGGCGACCTCGGCAGGGATCTCCCGCTTGTGCAGCGCGTCCGCGAGCTGTTTGCGGGTGCGCGGGGTCCCGGTGAGCAGGCGCAGGCAGATCGCCCGCGCCCGCTCGGCCGGGTCCTGGGGCGGCGGCTCCGTCTCGGCCCTCGACGAGCCGGAGCCGCCGCCCTGTCCTCTGGTTCGCCCCTTCGGTGAGAAAGGCACGGTACGCCGCTAGCTCTTGGCCACCGCCGCCTTGGCCGACCTGGCCTTGGTGGCGGGCGCGGGCACCGACTTGGCGGTCTCGTCGGCCTCGGCCTCGGCCGGTGCCGGCTCGGTGCCGGGGGCCTCCGGCCTGACTCCGACGCCCAGCTTGTCCTTGATCTTCTTCTCGATCTCGTCGGCCAGGACGGGGTTGTCCTTCAGGAAGTTGCGCGCGTTCTCCTTGCCCTGGCCCAGCTGGTCGCCCTCGTACGTGTACCAGGCACCGGCCTTGCGGACGAAGCCGTGCTCCACGCCCATGTCGATCAGACCGCCCTCGCGGCTGATGCCCTGCCCGTACAGGATGTCGAACTCGGCCTGCTTGAAGGGCGGCGCGACCTTGTTCTTGACGACCTTCACACGGGTGCGGTTGCCCACCGCGTCCGTGCCGTCCTTCAGGGTCTCGATACGGCGGATGTCCAGTCGGACCGAGGCGTAGAACTTCAGCGCGCGGCCACCGGTGGTGGTCTCCGGCGAGCCGAACATCACGCCGATCTTCTCGCGGAGCTGGTTGATGAAGATCGCGGTCGTCTTCGACTGGTTCAGCGCACTGGTGATCTTCCGCAGCGCCTGGCTCATCAGCCGGGCCTGGAGGCCGACGTGCGAGTCGCCCATCTCGCCCTCGATCTCCGCGCGCGGCACCAGCGCCGCGACGGAGTCGATCACGATCAGGTCGAGAGCGCCGGAGCGGACGAGCATGTCGACGATCTCCAGCGCCTGCTCGCCGTTGTCCGGCTGGGAGAGGATCAGGGAGTCGATGTCGACGCCCAGCTTCTTCGCGTACTCGGGGTCGAGGGCGTGCTCGGCGTCGATGAAGGCGACCGAGCCGCCGAGCTTCTGCGCGTTGGCGACGGCGTGCAGCGTCAGGGTCGTCTTTCCGGAGGACTCCGGACCGTACACCTCCACCACCCGGCCGCGCGGCAGCCCGCCGACGCCGAGCGCGACGTCGAGCGCGGTCGAGCCGGTGGGGATGACCTCGATGGGCTCATTGGGCCGCTCGCCCAGGCGCATCACCGCGCCCTTGCCGAATTGCCGTTCAATCTGTGCGAGCGCGGCGTCGAGCGCCTTGTCGCGGTCGGTTCCTGCCATGGGTTCCACCCGATTTGCTTGTGTCGATCTCTTCACGTCAAAGACGCTAACCCCTGCCACTGACAATGGGCCCCGGCACCCTCTCCAGCCTGTGGAAAACCCGGGTGTTCCAGGGCCCTCGCACCCCATAAGAATGTATGTTCGATTTTGGTGTCAAGCACCGCCCCCGGCGCGCCGCACACCGCTCGGCCCCCGCCCGTACACCCCTCCCCGCCCCCTCCTCGCCCCGTACGCACCGCGCCCCCGGACCCTGTCGGATCCGGGGGGCGCGGTCGCGCGAAGCTCGGCCCTCAGGCCTCGGGCGGGGTGGACGGGCGCTCCTCCCGGCCGCCGGCCAGCACCGCACGCGCCCGGCGCAGCAGCCGGCCGCCGTCCCGCTGCCGGTGACCGTGCACCCGGGGGTCGTCGGTCACGGCGTACCGCCTGACGTACGCCCCCAGGAAGGCCTGGAGCGTGGCGACGGCGGGGATGGCGATCAGCGCGCCGACCGCGCCCATCAGGGCCGTGCCGGCGATGACGGAGCCGAAGGCCACGGCGGGGTGGATGTCGACCGTCCTGGCGGTGAGCTTCGGCTGGAGCACATAGTTCTCGAACTGCTGGTAGAACACGACGAAGCAGAGCACCCAGAGCGCGTACCAGGGGTTCACGGTGAAGGCGATCAGCATCGGCAGCGCACCCGCGAGGTAGGTGCCGATCGTCGGGATGAACTGCGAGACCAGACCCACCCAGACGGCGAGCGCGGGGGCGTAGGGCACGCCCAGGATCTCCAGCAGGACATAGTGCGCGACGCCGGAGATCAGCGCCATGAGGCCGCGCGAGTAGAGGTAGCCGCCGGTCTTGTCGACCGCGATCTCCCAGGCGCGCAGCACCTCGGTCTGCTTGGCGGGCGGCAGGACGGAGCAGAGCGCGCGTCGCAGCCGGGGCCCGTCGGCCGCGAAGTAGAACGAGAAGAGGAAGATCGTCAGCAGTTTGAAGAGGCCGCCGGCGACCGTGGCCGAGATGTCGAGCACCCCGGTCGCGCTGTTCTGGACGTACTTCTGGAGCCAGTCGGAGCGGAGCAGGCTGTCCTGGACCTCCACCCGGGACAGTTCGGTGTTGAAGGTGTGATTGATCCAGCTGATCACCGAATCAATGTATTTGGGGAAATCCTCGACCATGGTGACGATCTGGTCCGCCAGCATCGACCCGAGGAGGACGACGAAGCCGACGCCCGCGATCAGCACCCCGAAGAAGACCAGGAAGGTGGCGAGGCCCCGGCGCATGCCCCTGGCCGCCATTCTGCCGACGGCGGGCTCGATGGCCAGCGCCAGGAAGAAGGCGATCAGGATGTTGATCAGCAGCCCGATGAGCTGGTGGAAGGCCCAGTTGCCGAGCTGGAAGCAGGCGTAGAGGGCCAGCGCGAGCACCATGGCGCGCGGCAGCCAGCGGGGCATGCGCACGGGGGCGGCCATCGCCGGGCCCGGTCCGGGCGGCGGGCCTTCCGGCGGCCTCAGGCCGTCGGCGGGGGTGTCGCGCGGGCGCTCCCCGGGGTCGTCCGGGGCTCCGCCCTGCCGGGGGACGGCGCTGTCGTTGCTGTCCTGGTCACTCTTGTCGGTCTTCGGGGCCACCGAGCCAGTGTGGCCTACCCCGCCCGCCGCCAGGAATCCGCCCGGGGCTCCGCCCGGTCCCCGGGCCGCTCCGGACAGCCACGGTCACTTTCTGTCGACAGTCACCGCCCTGCCGACGGTCACTGCCTGTCGGCGGGGACCCCGACGGCCGCGCAGACCGCCCGCCAGACGTCCTTCGTCTCCCAGCCGGCGTCCAGCGCCTCGTGGACCGTACGTCCGCCGAGTTCGGCCATCACATGATCACGCGCGAAGGAGTCTGCGTACGACGGCCCGAAGTGGTCCGCCATCCGCTCCCAGAAAATCGTCAACCGCATGACGCCAGTATCCCGCCCCCGGGTTGCGGTACCGGCCGTTCCGTATGCCGGGGGCACTTTCCGCCCCTACCGTCTGGGGCATGGCTGGAACCGGAGAAGAAGCAGGCACCGTACCCTCGCCCTCGCCCTTGTCACCGCTCGCTCGCGCCGAGGGGTTCGTCTGGCTCACCGCCCGGGTGCTGGAGCAGCGGCGATTCGCTCATCACTTCCTGGGCGGCGGGGCGGACGCCGTCGAGGCCGCCCTGTCGGCCCATCTCAACGCGGACGGCGGCTACGGCCACGCCCTGGAGCCGGATCTGCGCGGCCCGGTGAGTCAGCCCCTGCACACCGGGCACGCGCTGCGCGTCCTGGACTCCATCGGCCGCTGCGGCGGGCAGCGGGTGGAGCGGATGTGCCGCTACTTCACCGCCGTCTCGACACGGGAGGGGGCGCTTCCGGCGGTCCATCCCTCCCAGCGCGGCTATCCGACGGCCCCGTTCATCCCGGTCGTGGACGATCCGCCGGGCGATCTGCTCGCGACCGGTCCGGTGGTGGGGCTGCTGCACCGCAATCAGGTGTGGCACGCCTGGCTCTTCCGGGCCACGGACTTCTGCTGGGCGTCCGTGGACGCCCTGGGCGGTTCGCACCCGTACGAGATCGAGGCCGCGGTCGCCTTCCTGGACGGGGTCCCGGACCGCGCGCGGGCCGAGGTGGCGGCCGACCGGCTGGGGAGGCTGGTGCGCGAGCAGCGGATGGCGGTGCTCGATCCGGAGCGGATCGCCGATTACCCGGTCTCCGACGGTTACGCGCCGGGCGAGCACCATTTTCCGTACGACTTCGCGCGTACGCCCCAGTCGCTGGCCCGGGGCTGGTTCACGGACGAGGAGATCCAGGCCTCGCTGGACCATCTGGAACGCGAGCAGGCCAAGGACGGCGGATGGCCGGTCCGCTGGCGTCAGTGGGCCCCGGGGACGGCCCTGGAGGCGCGGCCGATGGTGACCATCGAAGCGCTGCGGACGCTGCGGGCGTACGGGCGGCCGATCGGCTGAGCCACCGCTTCGGCCCGTCGGGCCGTACGGGAGCCGACCGGCCCGCCCGGCCCCGGCCGGGGATCAGCCTCCGAGCGCTCTCACCCCGGCCGTGACGGCGACGGCCACCCCGACGACGACGAGGAAGGGGGCGCGCAGCACCAGCGCCAGGGCCGCCGCCGCGACTCCGGCCGCGCGGGCGTCCAGGACGAGGGAGCTGCCGGAGCCGAAGGTCTGCTGGGCGGTGAGCGCGGCCAGCAGGGCGACGGGGAGCAGGGCCGCGAGCCGCCGGACGAGGGGGCGCTCCAGGGCTCCGGCGGGGATCAGCAGGCCGGCGTATTTGACGAGGTAGCAGCCGACGGCGGTCGCCGCGATCGCGATCCAGACGTTCAACGGTCCTCCCCCTTCGCGCCGCGGCCGCGGCCCTTGAGCCAGAGCACGGCGGGCGCGGCGAGCGCCGCCACCAGCACGGGCACCCCGGCGGGCAGTACGGGAAGGAAGACGAGCCCCAGGACGACGGCGAGCGCGGCGGCCGCCCGCTCGGTGGCGGTGCGCAGCATGGGCGCGAGCAGTGCCAGGAAGACGGCGGGGCCCGCGGCGTCCAGTCCCCAGGCGTCGGTGTCGCCGATGGCCTCGGCCCCGGCGGCCCCGGCGAGCGTGGTGAGGTTCCAGAGCACGTACAGCGTCAGGCCGGTCACGGTGAAGCCGAGGCGCGCGGTCCGCCGGTCCGGCTGGGCGAGCGCGACGGCGGTGGTCTCGTCGATGACCCAGTGGGCGGCGAGCGGACGGAGGAAGCGCGGCAGTGCGAGCAGCTGGGAGAGGCGCAGCCCGTAGAAGGCGTTGCGCACGCCGAGGAAGAACGCCCCGGCGGCGGCGGTGAGCGGGTTGCCGCCCGCCGCGATCGCGCCGACCAGCGCGAACTGGGAGGCTCCGGTGAAGACGAGCAGGCTGAGCGCGCAGGTCTGGAGCAGGCTGAGCCCCGCTCCGGCCGAGGTCACCCCGAAGGCGAAGCCGGACAGGCCGACGGCGACGCCGACGCCGAGTGCGTCGCGGACGACGGCGGAGTCGGGCTTGGCCGTCGCCCCGGCGTCACCGGCACCGGCACCGGTTATTCGGGACATGACCGGCTCCGCCGGTGGATCTGTCTTTCGCTGAATTTTCTGTTCTGCCACCCGGCGGACGGTACGCGGGAGCTTTCTCAGCGGTCTTGTACGTTCTTGCGGGCGCGCTCCCTGCGGTACGCGCCGGGCGGCACTCCCACGATCCGGGTGAAATGACGGTTCAGATGGGACTGATCGGTGAACCCGACGGTGTGGGCCGCCTCCGCCGGGGCCGTCCCGCCTTCCAGGAGGAGACGGGCGCGGCGGACCCTGGCATCGGTCAGCCAGGTGTGCGGCGGCATGCCGTAGACCCTCTTGAAGGCCCGGAGCAGGGCGAAGGGGCTGGTGTCCAGCTCTTTCGCCAGCCCTTCCAGCGACGGCGGATCCGCCATCCGCTCCGCCAGCAGGGCCCGGGCGGCGGCCGCCGTGCGGGCTCCGGAGTCCTGCGGGGTACGGGAGGGCAGCCGGCCGCCGTACCGGGCGAGGAGGCGGGCGACGGCGATCCGGAGCAGGCTGTCGGCGGCGAGCGCGTTCCCGGCCTCCGCCGCGAGATGCACCGCCCGTATCAGCTCCGCGCCGTGCGGATCGTGGGCGATCACCGAGCCGAATCCCGGTGTGCCCCGGAGGGAGCCGACCTCGTCGGCTATCCCGGAGACCAGCTCGACCGAGGGGTAGAGGGTCGCGTAGGTCCAGCCCTCGGGCCCTCCGGCACGGGCCGAGTGCGGCACCTCCGGATTGATCATGACGACGCTGTTGGCGCGGGCGGTGACGATGCCCTCCGGCATGCTCACGTCCTCCGCCCCGCCGCTGATCGCGCCGAGGGTGAAGCCCTCGTGGCTGTGGCGGCGGAAGGTGTGGCTGACATAGCGGGCGCGCAGCAGATCGAGGCCCGGCAGCTTCTCGTACTGCCAGTGCCTCGCCCACTCCCGTTCGGCCGGCCGGTCCACAGCCCCATTCTCCTCCGGAGGCCCCTCTCCTGCGGCGCGGACCGATTGTCAGAGGCACGGTGCACGATGGAGGGCATGACCAGGACTGCGCTCGACTCCTTCTCCGCCGCGACCCGGAGCTGGTTCACCGGAGCCTTCAGCGCGCCCACCGCCGCCCAGGAAGGGGCCTGGCGGGCGATCGGTGAGGGCTCGGACGTCCTGGTGGTGGCCCCGACCGGCTCGGGAAAGACACTGGCGGCGTTTCTCGCCGCGCTGGACCGGCTGGCGTCCACACCCCCGCCGGCGGACGCCAAGGCGCGCTGCCGGGTGCTGTACATCTCCCCGCTGAAGGCTCTCGCCGTCGATGTGGAGCGCAATCTCCGCAGCCCGCTGACCGGCATCCGGCAGGAGGCGGTCCGGCTGGGACTGCCCGAGCCGGAGGTCCGGGTCGGCATCCGCTCGGGCGACACCCCGCCCGCCGAGCGCAGATCGCTGGCCACCAGACCGCCGGACATCCTGATCACCACGCCCGAATCGCTGTTCCTGATGCTCACCTCCGCCGCCCGGGACGCGCTGTCGGGCGTGGAGACGGTGATCCTGGACGAGGTGCACGCGGTCGCGGGCACCAAGCGGGGCGCGCATCTCGCCCTCTCCATGGAGCGGCTGGACGAGCTGCTGCCCCGCCCGGCCCGCCGGATCGGCCTGTCGGCGACGGTACGCCCGGTGGAGGAGGTCGCCCGCTATCTCTCCCCCGGCCGGCGGGTGGAGATCGTCCAGCCTCCGTCGGGCAAGGAGTTCGATCTTTCGGTGGTCGTGCCCGTCGAGGATCTGGGGGAGCTGGGCGGCTCGCCCGCCTCCCAGGCCTCGGCCACCCCCGACGGCGGGGACAGACCCTCGATCTGGCCGCATGTCGAGGAGAGGATCGCCGACCTCGTCCAGTCCCACCGCTCCACGATCGTCTTCGCCAATTCCCGCCGGCTCGCCGAGCGGCTGTGCAACCGCCTCAACGAGATCGCCTACGAGCGCGCCACCGGCACCGCGTTCGACGCGCGGGGCCCTGGCGGCGGCCCGGACGGCTCCGGCGGACCGGCCCCGGTCAAGTCGCCGCCGGCCGAGATCATGGCCCAGTCCGGGGCCGCCCGGGGCGCGCCGCCGCTCCTCGCCCGCGCCCATCACGGTTCGGTCTCCAAGGAACAGCGCGCCCAGGTCGAGGAGGATCTGAAGGCCAGCCGGCTGCCCGCCGTGGTGGCCACCTCCAGCCTGGAGCTGGGCATCGACATGGGCGCGGTCGATCTGGTCGTCCAGGTCGAGTCGCCGCCGTCCGTCGCCTCGGGCCTCCAGCGGGTCGGCAGGGCCGGACATCAGGTGGGCGCGGTCTCCACCGGTGTCGTCTTCCCCAAGTACCGGGGCGATCTGGTCCAGGCCGCCGTGGTGACCGAGCGGATGCGCACCGGCTCCATCGAGGCGCTGCGGATCCCGTCCAACCCGCTGGACGTGCTGGCTCAGCAGCTGGTCGCGATGGTCGCGATGGACAGCCGGCAGGCCGACGACCTGCTGGCGCTGGCCCGCCGCGCGGCCCCCTTCTCCGCGCTGCCGGACTCGGCGTTCACCGCGGTCCTGGACATGCTCGCCGGGCGGTACCCCTCCGACGCCTTCGCCGAGCTGCGCCCGCGCGTGGTCTGGGACCGCGTCACGGGCACGGTCACGGGCCGGCCCGGCGCGCAGCGGCTCGCCGTCACCTCCGGCGGCACCATCCCGGACCGCGGGCTGTTCGGCGTCTTCCTCGCGGGGGCCGACCCCAAGAAGGGCGGGGGCCGGGTCGGGGAGCTGGACGAGGAGATGGTGTACGAGTCCCGGGTGGGCGATGTCTTCACCCTGGGCACCACCTCCTGGCGGATCGAGGACATCACCCGCGACCGGGTGCTGGTCTCCCCCGCGCCCGGGGTGCCGGGCAGACTGCCGTTCTGGAAGGGCGACCAGCTCGGCAGACCCCTGGAGCTGGGGCGGGCGGTGGGCGCCTTCCTGCGCGAGATCGGCGGGCTGCCGGTCGCCGACGCCCGGTCGCGGCTGCTGGCCGCCGGCCTCGACGCCTGGGCCGCGGACAATGTCCTGGGCTACCTCGACGAGCAGCGCCGGGCCTGCGGCCATGTCCCCGACGACCGCACGATTCTGGTCGAGCGGTTCCGGGACGAGCTGGGTGACTGGCGCGTGGTGATCCACTCCCCGTTCGGCGCTCAGGTGCACGCCCCCTGGGCGCTGGCCCTCGGCGCCCGCCTCTCCGAGCGATACGGCATGGACGCGCAGGTCATGCACGCCGACGACGGAATCGTGCTGCGACTGCCGGACACCGACCCGATGGACCTGGACCCGCTGGAGGCCCCCGCCCGGCCGGACCGCCAGGACACCGCCTTCGACGGCGACCGGGCCCCCGTCGGCGCGGCCGACGCGGTCTTCGAGCAGGCCGAGATCGGCGGGATCGTCACCGACCAGGTGGGCGGCAGCGCCCTGTTCGCCTCCCGGTTCCGCGAGTGCGCGGCCCGGGCGCTGCTGCTGCCGCGGCGCTCACCGGGCAGACGCACCCCGCTGTGGCAGCAGCGCCGGCGCGCGTCCCAGCTGCTCCAGGTGGCGAGCGAGTTCGGATCGTTCCCGATCGTCCTGGAAGCGGTGCGCGAATGCCTCCAGGACGTCTTCGACGTGCCCGGCCTCACCGAGCTGATGGGCGACATCGAGTCCCGCCGGGTCCGTATGGTCGAGGTGACCACCCCGGAGCCCTCGCCCTTCGCCCGCTCCCTCCTCTTCGGCTATGTCGCCCAGTTCATCTACGAGGGGGACTCGCCGCTCGCCGAGCGCCGCGCCGCCGCGCTCTCCCTGGACTCCCGTCTCCTGGCCGAGCTGCTCGGCCAGGCGGAGCTGCGCGAACTCCTCGACGCCGATGTGCTCACCGAGCTGGAGCGCGAGCTGCGGTGGCTCACCGAGGACCGAAGGGTGAAGGACGCCGAGGGCGTCGCCGACCTGCTGCGGATCCTCGGCCCGCTGACCGACGCGGAGCTGGCCGAGCGCGGCGCGGATCCGCGCTGGCCCGGGGAGCTGGCCGAGGCCCGGCGGGCCATCCGGGTCCGGGTCGCGGGCGCGGACCACTGGGCGGCGATCGAGGACGCGGGCAGACTGCGGGACGCCCTCGGCACCGCGCTCCCCGTCGGCGTCCCGGAAGCCTTCACCGAACCGGTCAAGGACCCGCTGGGCGACCTCCTCGCCCGCTTCGCGCGCACCCACGGCCCGTTCACCTCGACCGGGGCGGCGGCCCGCTTCGGCCTCGGCACCGCCGTCACGGAAGGAGCCCTCCAGCGGCTGGCCGCGGCCGGGCGGGTGGTCCAGGGCGAGTTCCATCCCGCGGGCATCGGTCAGGAGTGGTGCGACACGACCGTGCTGCGCAGGCTGCGCCGCCGCTCGCTGGCGGCGCTGCGCCAGGAGGTGGAGCCGGTGCCGGCCGCCACCCTGGCCGCCTTCCTCCCCCAGTGGCAGCATCTGGGCGACAGCGGCCTGCGCGGGGTCGACGGCCTGGCCCGGGCGATCGAACAGCTCCAGGGCGTCGCCGTGCCCGCGTCCGCGCTGGAGAAGCTGATCCTGCCGTCCCGGGTGCACGGCTACACCCCCGCCCTGCTGGACGAGCTGACCACCAGCGGCGAGGTCGTCTGGGCCGGAGCCGGCTCACTGCCGGGCAAGGACGGCTGGGTCTCGCTCCATCTCGCGGAAGCCGCGCCACTGCTGCTCCACCCGCCGCACCCGCTGGAGCCCACCGCGCTCCAGGAGTCGGTCCTCACCGCCCTCGCCCCCGGTTACGGGCTGTTCTTCCGCCAGATCGCCGACCAGGTGCGGGCCACCACCCACCCGGACGTCACCGATCCGCAGCTGGCCGACGCCGTCTGGGAGCTGGCCTGGTCGGGGCGGCTCACCAACGACACGCTCGCTCCCCTGCGCGCCCTGCTCGGTTCGGGCCGCACCTCGGGGTCGACCGCCCACCGCGCCAGAAGGACCGTCCCCCGGGGCAGATACGGCCCTCTGGTGTCGACGGCCCGGCCCGTATCGCGCAACGGGCCGCCGACGGTCGGCGGACGCTGGTCCCTCCTCCCCGCCGCCGAGCCCGACCCGACCCATCGGGCCCATGCGCTGGCCCGCACCCTGCTGGACCGCCACGGCGTGGTGACCCGGGGCGCGGTCGCGGCGGAAGGGGTGCCCGGCGGCTTCTCGGCGGTGTACCGCGTGCTGTCGGCCTTCGAGGACAGCGGGCAGGCGCGGCGCGGCTATGTGGTCGAGGGGCTGGGCGCGGCCCAGTTCGCGATGGACGGCGCGGTGGACCGGCTGCGCGCGGCGGCGAACGCGCGGGAGCGTGCCGACGGCCGCACCGCCCCGCGTGCGGTGGTGCTGGCTGCGGCGGACCCGGCCAACGCCTACGGCGCGGCCCTCCCCTGGCCCGAGCCGCCGGACGGCGCGGGCCACAAGCCGGGCAGAAAGGCGGGCTCCCTGGTGGTGCTGGTCGACGGTGAGCTGACGCTCTACCTGGAGCGCGGCGGCAAGACCCTGCTGACCTGGGAGACGGACCCGGAGGCCGCCGCGCTCCGCACGGCCGCCGAGGCCCTGTCGAGCGCGGCCCGCGCGGGCGCCCTGGGCACCGTCACGGTGGAGCGGGTGAACGGCGTCCCGGCCCTGACCTCCCCGCCCGCCCGCGCCCTGGAGACAGCGGGCTTCCACGCCACCCCCCGCGGCCTGCGCATACGCCCCTGATCCCGGGCCCGCCCGCTGCCGGGGCCGACGCGCCCGCCCGGCCCCGGCACGGCACCGGTCCCGCATGATGGATCCATGCCCGAAGGAGACACCGTCTGGCGGACCGCGAAGCGGCTGCGCGCGGCCCTCTCGGGCCGTGTGCTCACCCGGTTCGAGCTGCGGGTGCCCAAATTCGCCACCGCCGATCTCACCGGGCGGCCCGTGGTGGACGTGGTCCCGCGCGGCAAGCATCTGCTCACCCGGATCGAGGGCGGACTCACCCTGCACTCGCATCTGCGGATGGACGGGGCGTGGCGCGTCTTCGCGGCGGGCGAGCGCTGGCACGGCGGGCCCGCCCACCAGATCCGGGCCGTCCTGGGCAACGCGTCCCACACCGCCGTCGGATACCGCCTCCCGGTGCTGGAGCTGCTGCGCACCCAGGACGAGGAGACGGTGGTCGGCCGTCTCGGACCGGATCCGCTGGGCCCGGACTGGGACCCCGGCACCGCGCTGGCGCGGCTGCTCGCCGATCCCGCCCGCCCGCTGGGCGAGGCCCTGCTCGATCAGCGGAATCTCGCGGGGATCGGCAATGTCTACAAGTCGGAGCTGGCCTTCCTCGCCCGGGTCACACCGTGGCTGCCGGTGGGTGAGCTGCCCGAAGGAGTCCCCGAGCGGCTCGTCGCCACCGCGCACCGGCTGCTGGAGGCGAACAAGGACGCCGTCGAACGCCGGACCACGGCCCCCGGGTCCCGGGACCGGCTCCATGTCTACGGCCGGGCCGGCCGCCCCTGCCACCGCTGCGGCACTCCCGTCCACAGGTCCCAGCAGGCCGCTCCCGCCGCCGTGGGGCCCGCCCGGAGCACGGCGGGCGGCGGCGAGCGGATCAGCTACTGGTGCCCCGGCTGCCAGTCGGGCCCGCCGGGCTGACGCGCGTCCCGCACTCCGTACTCCGTACTCCGAACGGGTGAACCCCGTCGCGCGTCGCACGACGGCCCGGCCGCGGATCAGCCGTCCGAGCGGCGGCGCGCCGAGGCTCTGGTGACTCCCGCGCCCACCGCGCCCCTGGCGTCCTCCACCACACCCCGGAGATCGCCGACCACCCGCCGGACACCTCTGCGGCCCCGGTAGGCCGTCACATGGACCGGCAGCAGGCTCAGGCCCCAGCCGCCGGCCGCCACGAACCCCTCGACCAGTCCGGTCCGCTCCGGGACGAGCAGCAGCCGCAGCACGGCCCACCACCACGCCCCGCCCGCCGCGACCAGGGCCAGGGCGAGGGCCAGACGTCCGAGGGCACCCGCGCGACGTGCCATGGCTGCCTCCCTCCGGACCACGCTAGACCGGCGCGATCACCCCAGGGAGGGCGCACCGGGTGCAGGCCCCGGGCGCACAGAGCGCCGCGCGGGCCCGCACAGCCATGTCCCCGAGCCGCTCCTGCCACCGCCTTCCGACGCTCCGACGCTCCGACGCCCTCAGGCGCTCTCAGGCGCTCTCCGCCTGGAACATCCAGGCGTGCTTCTCCAGGTCTCCCGTGAGCCCGATCAGGATGTCCTGGCTCACCGGATCCGGATCCCCGGTGGCCACGATGCGCTCCCGCATCCGCACGATCACCACGCCGAGCGCGCGGACGAGCACCTGGACCGCGTCCACGTCCTTGATCCAGCCCTCCGGCACCGCGCCGATCGCGCTCCGCGAGGCGACGGTCGCCGACCGGCCGTCCGGGGAGACCCCGATCGCCGAACAGCGCTCGGCGACCGTGTCCGAGTGCAGCCGGGCGGTGTCCACCACCTCGTCGAGCTGGAGGTGAACGGAGCGGAAGCGCGGGCCCACGACATTCCAGTGCACCTGCTTGGCCACCAGGGAGAGATCCACCAGATCCACGAGTGCGCCCCGCAGTGCCTCTCCGACCGCCTTGAGGTCGGCATCGGACAACGGGCTCTTGACGACGGACATAGGGATCCTCCACTCGGTTGTTCGGTGATTTCCACCATGACATAGGCCCCCGAACCAGACATTCGGACGGCATTCACCGCACCCGAACCGGCCCAAAAGGTCGCCTACCCACCAAACCGCCGAGCAAAAGCCCCCCGCGCCCCCAGCCCCCGTACCCAGCCCCGTACCCCGAAACAGCGAAAGCCCCGGTCCGCCGCCCGTCAGGGCAGTGGCCGGGGCTCGGCTCACATCATGTCGTTCCCGCGCCGAAGCCGTGTCACGGCTCGAAGCCGCGAGAACTACGCGGCGACGACGTCGACGGCTTCCGCCGGCGCCTTGATCGTCACCCGCTCCGTCGGTACACCCGCCACCGACTTCACGGAGACGGAATTCAGCATCGACCGCACTGGTGCGGGCACCGGCTCACTCGCCGCTGCCGACGCGGCCAGTTCGGCCAGCGACAGTTCGTCGCTCACTTCCCGCATGAGCTCGGACATCCGTACGTCAAGCGCGTCGCAGATCGCGGAGAGCAGCTCGGAGGATGCCTCCTTCTGCCCCCGCTCCACCTCGGAGAGATAACCGAGCGAAACCCGGGCGGACGAGGAGACTTCGCGCAGAGTACGGCCCTGGCGCTGGCGCTGCCGACGCAGCACGTCACCCAGCAGGCGACGGAGCAGAATCATCGGTGGCTCCCTCCTCGGACCGCGTAGCCGCATCCTTCACGCCCCACCGTACCGCCTCGTGCTGCGGCCGTGCGGGGAGCGATGTCGTGTTCACTCAGGGCTGCAAACATCAATTCCCCCCGTTCTGTTCCGTATCCTGTGCCCGCTCCGGCCCCAGGAGTTCGTCCAGGAGTAGCCCGAGCACGCTCCGTACACTCTCTCTACGGATTTCCGCCCGGGTCCCGTTCAATCGCAGAGTGGCCACTTTCCCTGTTCCGTCCGGCCCCCGGACCGCCGCGTAAACCGTCCCGACGGGCTGTCCGTCCTGCGGCTCGGGACCGGCGACCCCGGTGGTGGCGATGCCCCAGCCGGCCCCCAGAGCACTGCGCACACCCGCCGCCATCTCCATCGCGACCTGCGGATCGACCGCTCCGCGCTGCGCCAGGAGAGTTCCGTCGACGCCCAGCACCTCGCGCTTCAGCTCGGTCGCGTACGCCGTCACCGAACCCCGGAAAGCCGCCGAGGCGCCGGGCACCGATGTCAGCTCGGCGGCCACCAGACCACCCGTGAGCGACTCCGCGACGGCCACGGTCTCACCACGCTCCGCAAGCGCCTGAAGGATCCTGGCCGCAGTGCTCACGCCGTTCCCCGCGCCTTGGCCAGTCCCCGGCGGCGCAGCACGATCGCCTGCCGCACATAGTCGAGACCGGTGAGAAGCGTCAGCACGACGGCCAGTGCCATCACCCAGAAGCGGAGGGTGGCCAGTGGACCGGTCAGCGCCAGGACGTACATCCCGACGGCGGTGCCCTGGACGAGGGTCTTCATCTTGCCGCCGCGACTGGCGGGAATCACGCCGTGACGGATCACCCAGAACCGCATCAGGGTGATACCCAGCTCGCGGAAGAGGATCAGCCCGGTGACCCACCAGGGCAGATCGCCGAGCACCGACAGACCGATCAGACCGGCGGCCATGATCGCCTTGTCGGCGATCGGGTCGGCGATCTTCCCGAAGTCGGTGACCAGGTTGTAGGTGCGCGCCAGATGCCCGTCGAAGATGTCGGTGATCATGGCGACCGCGAACGCCGCCCACGCCCAGGCGCGCCAGGCCGGGTCGTACCCGCCGTCCTGGAACAGCAGCAGCACGAAGGCGGGGACCAGAACGAGCCGCACCATGGTGAGGATGTTGGCGATGTTCCAGAGGCTGGCCTGATTGACGGCCGCAGCGCCCAGCTTGCCGCCGGGTGCGGGCCTACCGGTGCCGCCCCCCGCGGATGCCGGCACTCCGGTCATCTGCCCGCCTCCTCGCCCGGGATCCGCAGGGCGGCCAGAGCGTCGGTGCCCCGGACGCGGTGCTTGTCCGGCGCTTCGCCCTCCGGGGCCGAGTGGCCGGCCGGAAGGTCCCCGAGGTACTCGGCCACCAGGTCGACGCCTTCCGCGCCGACCGCCTTGGCCATGACCATACGGCCGGGCACCAGGCCCTCGCGCGCGGTGAAGACGATCTGCCCGTCGGTCTCGGGGGCCTGGTGCGCGGCGCGGCCGACCGCGCCGTCCTCCCCGTCCACCGACTCGACCAGCACTTCGAGGCTCTCGCCGAGGCGCTCCTCGGCGCGCTGGGCGGTCAGCTCCTCCGCGAGCCGGGAGAGATGGTCCAGCCGCTCCGCGATGACCTCGTCGTCGAGTTTGTGCTCGTACGTGGCGGCTTCGGTGCCGTCCTCGTCGGAGTAGCCGAACACCCCGATGGCGTCCAGGCGCGCATGGGTGATGAAGCGTTCCAGCTCGGCGAAGTCGCTCTCGCTCTCGCCGGGGAAACCGACGATGAAGTTGGAGCGCACTCCGGCCTGCGGGGCCTTGGAGCGGATGGTCTGGAGCAGCTCCAGGAACCGCTCGGTGTCGCCGAAGCGGCGCATCGAGCGCAGCACGGCGGGCGCGGAGTGCTGGAAGGAGAGGTCGAAGTACGGCGCGATCTTCGGCGTGGAGGTCAGCACGTCGATCAGTCCGGGGCGCATCTCGGCGGGCTGGAGGTAGCTCACCCGTACCCGCTCGATGCCGTCGACCGCGGCCAGCTCGGGCAGCAGGCTCTCCAGCAGCCGGATGTCGCCGAGGTCCTTGCCGTAGGAGGTGTTGTTCTCGGAGACGAGCATGACCTCCTTGACGCCCTGCTCGGCCAGCCAGCGGGTCTCGCCGAGGACGTCGCTGGGCCGCCGGGAGATGAAGGATCCCCGGAAGGAGGGGATGGCGCAGAAGGAGCAGCGGCGGTCGCAGCCGGAGGCGAGCTTGACGGACGCCACCGGGCTGGTGCCCAGCCTGCGGCGGAGCGGGGCCCTCGGCCCGGAGACGGGGGCGACGCCCTCCGGCAGGTCGGCGAGGTCCGCGAGGTCGACCAGCGGGGCCTCGGCGGGCCCGGCGGTGCCCCGGCCCGTGTCGCCGTGGCCGGGCAGGGCGACCCCGGAGGCCTTCTGGCGGTCGGCGGGGGTCAGCGGCAGCAGCTTGCGGCGGTCGCGCGGGGTGTGCGAGGCATGGACCCCGCCGCTGAGGATGGTCTGCAGCCGGTCGGAGATGTCGGCGTAGTCGTCGAATCCGAGGACACCGTCGGCTTCGGGGAGGGCCTGGGCCAGCTCCTTGCCGTACCGCTCGGCCATGCAGCCGACGGCGACCACGGCCTGGGTTCTGCCGTGGTCCTTGAGGTCATTGGCTTCGAGAAGGGCGTCGACGGAGTCCTTCTTGGCGGCCTCCACGAAGCCGCAGGTGTTGACGACTGCGACATCCGCGTCGGCGGCTTCCTGGACAAGCTCCCAGCCGTCCGCTGCCAAGCGGCCTGCGAGCTCCTCCGAGTCCACCTCGTTACGGGCGCAGCCAAGAGTGACAAGGGCGACGGTACGGCGTTCGGGCATGGACTCAAGACTACTTTGTCCTGGCCCACGCCCCTGCCGCGAGGGCTCCCAGGGCCGCCGGGCGGGCGGCCTCAGCCGGCCTGGGGGTCACCCTCGGTGTAGGACAGGCGCTCCACCTGACCGGGGCGGAAGGCGTCCTCGACCTTCTTTCCATTGACGTACAGCTCGATCGCCCCGGCGTTTCCGAGGATGAGATCGATCCGCTCGTCGTCCTGGAAGGTCTTGGAGTCGCCCTTGACGAGGGTCCCGTCGAAGAGGAGTTTGCCGTTGTGGGACTTGGCCGAGATCCAGCTCTTGTCGTCCACGACGGAGAGTTTGACGGTGACCTTGTCCTTCGGGACGGCGGCGATGGCGCTGTCCGAGGTGTCGGGCTTGGGGTCGGCGGGCTTGCTGCTCGGGGCCTTGGAGGGCTTCGCCGCGGGAGCGGGGCCCTCCGCCACCTGATCGGCACGGTTGGTGGTGTCCCCGCCGCCGTTGAAGAGGGTGAAGCCGACGAAACCGACGACGGCGACGATCGCGGCGACCATGGCCGCGGTCCAGTTGGGACGGCGCGGCTCCGGGCGGATGCGCTCCGCCTCGAACAGCGGCGCGGCGGGGGTCGGCGCGGGCCGCCCGCCGTGCTCGGCGTCGTACTGCGCGACCAGCGGGGCGGGATCCAGCCGGACCGCCCCCGCGATCATGCGGATGTGGCCGCGGGCGTACACATCGCCACCGCTGCGGGTGAAGTCGTCCTGCTCGATCGCGTGAATGATCGGGACCCGCACCCGGGTGGCGGCGCTGACCTCGTCGACGGTCAGCCCGGCGGCGATACGGGCCTGGTGGAGGACATGGCCGATGGAGGGCCGGTCGTCCTCGGGGAAAGGCCGGTCGTCTTCGGGGGAGTTGCCGATGGACACGAGGGCGCCTTTCGAGCGTGTAACCACCTGCTGGAGGTTCAGTGTAGGGCTGGTACGAAAGGGTGGGGCAACCGGGCGACCGGAGTTTGTACGCCATCGGTATGGCCGATGGCCGTCCGGGTGACGGAGCGGGTTTTCCCGTCCCTTTCTCCAACTTGACGTTCGACCGGGGGAAACGGTTGCCCGCCAAACCGCCTCCGAGCCAAACCCTTACGGGTGAGGCTCCCCCCGGATCACGGCGAGCGCCCCCTCCAGCTCCTCAGGTTTCACAAGAACGTCACGTGCTTTGGATCCCTCGCTGGGTCCGACGATGTTCCGGGACTCCATGAGGTCCATCAGCCGGCCGGCCTTGGCGAAGCCGACGCGCAGTTTGCGCTGGAGCATCGAGGTGGAGCCGAACTGGGTGGAGACCACCAGTTCGGCGGCCTGGCAGAGCAGGTCGAGATCGTCCCCGATCTCCTCGTCGATCTCCTTCTTCCGCTGGGTGCCGACGACGACGTCCTCCCGGAAGACGGGGGCCATCTGATCCTTGCAGTGCTGGACGACGACGGCGACCTCGTCCTCGGTGACGAACGCCCCCTGCATCCGGGTCGGCTTGTTCGCGCCCATCGGCAGGAAGAGCCCGTCGCCCTTGCCGATCAGCTTCTCCGCGCCGGGCTGGTCGAGGATGACCCGGCTGTCGGCGAGGGAGGAGGTGGCGAAGGCGAGCCGGGAGGGCACATTCGCCTTGATCAGACCGGTGACGACATCGACGGAGGGTCGCTGGGTGGCCAGCACGAGATGGATGCCGGCGGCCCGCGCGAGCTGGGTGATCCGGACGATGGCGTCCTCGACGTCACGCGGCGCGACCATCATCAGATCGGCCAGCTCGTCCACGATGACCAGCAGATACGGATAGGGCTTCAGCTCGCGCTCGCTGCCCTCGGGGAGTTTGACCTTGCCGGAGCGGACGGCCTGGTTGAAGTCGTCGATGTGCCGGTATCCGTAGGCCGCGAGATCGTCGTACCGCAGATCCATCTCGCGGACGACCCACTGGAGCGCCTCGGCGGCCCGCTTGGGGTTGGTGATGATCGGCGTGATCAGGTGCGGGATGCCCTCGTAGGCGGTCAGCTCGACCCGCTTGGGGTCGACCAGCACCATCCGGACATCCTCCGGAGTCGCTCTTATCATGACCGAGGTGATCAGGCAGTTGATGCAGGAGGACTTTCCGGAACCAGTGGCTCCGGCGACCAGGATGTGCGGCATCTTCGCCAGGTTGGCCATCACATAGCCGCCCTCGACGTCCTTGCCGAGCGCGACCAGCATCGGATGGTCGTCCTCCGCCGCGTCCGCCAGCCGCAGCACATCGCCCAGATTGACCATCTCGCGGTCGGTGTTGGGAATCTCGATGCCGACCGCGGACTTCCCCGGGATCGGGGAGATGATCCGTACGTCGGGACTGGCGACGGCGTACGCGATGTTCTTGGTCAGCGCCGTGATCCGCTCGACCTTCACCGCCGGGCCCAGCTCCACCTCGTACCGGGTCACCGTCGGCCCCCGGGTGAAGCCGGTGACGGCCGCGTCGACCTTGAACTCCGTGAACACATTGGTGAGCGAGGCGACGATCGCGTCATTGGCGGCGCTGCGCGTCTTGCCCGGACCGCCGCGCTCCAGCAGATCGAGCGAGGGCAGCGAGTAGGTCACGTCCCCGGAGAGCCGCAGCTGCTCGGCCCGGGCCGGCAGCGGCTGGGACACCTCGGGCGCGGGCTTCGTCAGATCCGGCACGACTCCCCCGGCGGCTCCCCCGCCGGCCGGTTCCGGCCGCTTGCGCGCCGCACGGGCGGGCGGCACCGGGGTGGCGGCACCGGACCGCTCGGCGGTGACGTCCTTGGTCAGATCGGCGACCACCGGAGAGGGCGGCAGCCCGTTGTAGACCGCTCCGTCGAGCGCGGCGGCCGCTGCCGCCGCCACGTCCACGGCGTCCATCGGACGCTCCCCGGGACGCCGGTCGGAGGCTCCGCGCGGCTTGCGCCGCCGGGTGAGCGCCTCCTCCTCGGCCTGCTCGGAGGCGTACGGATCGGGCTCGTCGCCCCGCCGCGAGGGCGCGCGCCGCACCCGCCCCGGCACCGCTTCGCGCCACTGCTCCTCGTACCGCCGGTCGTCCTCGGAGTCCTCGGACCCCTCGGCGGCCCGGCGGTCGTACGGCGGCTCGACCAGGCCCAGCCGGGAGCCGAGAAGACGCAGCCGCTGGGGAATGGCGTTGACCGGGGTGGCCGTCACGACCAGCAGCCCGAAGACGGTGAGCAGCACCAGCAGCGGTACGGCCAGCACCGTGCCCACCATGAAGACCAGCGGGGTGGCGGCGGCCCAGCCGATGAGCCCGCCCGCGTCCTGGATGGCCTCGATGTCCGCGCGCTCCGGAGCGCCGCAGGCGATGTGCACCTGTCCCAGCACCCCGACGACCAGGGCGGAGAGCCCGATCACGATCCGGCCGTTCGCTTCGGGTTTCTCCGGGTGCAGGATCAGACGGACCGCGATCACTCCGAGCAGTATGGGCACCAGCAGATCGAGCCTGCCGAACGCCGTGGTCACCAGCAGCTCGACCAGATCGCCGACCGGGCCGCGCAGCTGGGACCAGGTGCCGGCGGCGACGATCAGGGCGAGCCCCAGCAGCAGCAGGGCGAGGCCGTCCTTGCGGTGCGCCGGGTCGAGTCCCCGCGCGCCACGCCCTATGCCCCGCAGCAGGGCGCCCACGCCGTGGGCGAGACCGAGCCAGCAGGCGCGCGCCATGCGGTAGACGCCGCCGGTCGGCGAGGGGGCGGGTTTGGGCGGGGGCTTCTTCGCCGCCGTCTTCCTGGGCGCTGTCCGCTTCGCGGGCGCCGCCTTCCCGGCGGGAGCCCGTTTCCCCTTCCCCGGCACCGGCTTCGCGGCCGGGCCCCTGGCCGCCTTCTTGGCGGCACCGCCCGCGCCGGCCGCGCCCGCGGCACCGCCGCCCGTACGGCCGGCACGCGGTTTCGCGGTGCCCGCCGCGCTCTGGGAACCCTTGCCGGACGTACGTGAGGCCATGGTGGTGAGGTTACCGGTGTCGGGGGCGGCGGACACGTGTGCCCACCGCTTCACCCGTTCGTGTCGCCCCGACCGCGCCGCCCGGGTGACGGACTCTCAGCCAGGGCTGCGGGGAGCCGGCCCAGCGGTGCGCGCACCGCTGGATCCCCCCGTACGGAATCCTCCGCTCAGCCCTGCGAGGGCAGCGCGGACGGCCCGCCGGTGCCGGGCTCCAGCGCGTCCAGCGCCCGGCGAAGGCCGGTCAGTTTGCGTTCGAGATGGGCGGCGGTGGCGACGGCGGCCGCGTCGGCGGACTCGTCGTCCAGCTGTTTGGAGAGCGCTTCGGCCTGCTCCTCGACGGCCGCGAGCCGCGCGGACAGCTCGGCGAGCAGCCCGACCGACTCCCTGGCGGCGTTCCCCGCGCCGGACTGGGCCCCGGCCCCGCCGTCGAGCTGGAGCCGCAGCAGTGCCGCCTGCTCCCGCAGTTGGCAGTTCTTCATGTACAGCTCGACGAAGACCGAGACCTTCGCCCGCAGCACCCAGGGGTCGAACGGCTTGGAGATGTAGTCGACCGCACCGGCCGCGTATCCCCGGAAGGTGTGGTGCGGGCCGTGGTTGATCGCCGTGAGAAAGATGATCGGGATGTCCCGGGTCCGCTCCCGGCGCTTGATGTGCGCGGCGGTCTCGAATCCATCCATGCCGGGCATCTGAACGTCCAGCAGAATGACCGCGAAGTCGTCCGTCAGCAGCGCCTTGAGCGCTTCCTCCCCTGACGATGCCCGCACCAGTGTCTGATCGAGCGCGGAGAGAATGGCCTCCAACGCCAGCAGATTCTCCGGCCGGTCATCGACCAGGAGGATCTTGGCCTTCTGCACCATGCCCCGTCCTCCTCGCCCCGGCCTGGGGTCCGCCCGGCTCCCACGAGCCGGGAGACGCCTGCGGCGCCGCCCCAGGGGACGACTTGCTTGCGTCGCCCAATGTTGTGCCGGTCATGGTAGCCGCACCCTGCCCGCCGCCACACCCTGTCACCACGATGTCACGGTGCCCACAGCGGAAACGCGGCGGGGGCCCGGAAGGTTCCCGCGTCCCATCGGCTCCCGGGCCCGCACGGTCACCGCCGGCGCATCCACTGCTCCATCACCGAGAGCAGATGGTCGGGGTCGACGGGCTTGGTGACATAGTCCGAGGCCCCCGACTCGATCGCCTTCTCCCGGTCGCCCTTCATCGCCTTCGCGGTGAGCGCGATGATCGGCAGCCCCGCGAACTGCGGCATCCTGCGGATCGCCGTCGTCGTCGCGTACCCGTCCATCTCCGGCATCATGATGTCCATCAGAACGACCGTCACATCGTCGTGCTGCTCCAGCACCTCGATGCCCTCCCGCCCGTTCTCCGCGTACAGCACCGTCAGCCCGTTCTGCTCCAGGACGCTGGTGAGCGCGAAGACATTGCGGATGTCGTCGTCGACGATCAGCACCTTCTCGTTGTCGAAGCTGAAGGTGCGCCGCGGCTCCGGCGGCTCGGGGACCGCGGTCGCGTGACCGCCCCGCCCGGCGGCGGGGATGCCGGACGAGGGCAGCGCGGCCCGCTCCTCCGTGGCCCCGATCGCCTTGCGCCGCCGCCGGAAGAGCGTGGCGGACGGAGAGTGCGGCTCGGGCAGGCTCAGCTCCAGCTGCGGAAGGCTGTCCTGCGGGCTCGGCGCGTCCGCACCGGCCGCCCCATGCCCGTTGGGCGGCAATTCGCTCGGGTGAAGGGGCAGATAGAGCGTGAACGTGGAACCGCGGCCGGGCTCGCTCGCCGCGTGGATCTCCCCGCCGAGCAGCCGCGCGATCTCCCGGCTGATCGACAGCCCGAGCCCGGTGCCGCCGTACTTGCGGCTCGTGGTGCCGTCCGCCTGCTTGAACGCCTCGAAGATGACCCGCATCTTGCCCGCCGCGATCCCGATCCCGGTGTCCGTCACCGAGAAGGCGATCAGAGCGGCGTCCGGATCCCGCAGCGAGCCGACCTCCAGCAGCTGTTCGCGGATCGACTGCGGCACATCGGAGCTGGCCGGCCGGATCACCAGCTCCACCGCGCCGGAGTCGGTGAACTTCACCGCGTTCGACAGCAGATTGCGCAGCACCTGGAGAAGCCGCTGCTCATCGGTGTGGAGCGTCGCGGGCAGCTCGGGAGAGACCCGTACGGAGAAGTCGAGTCCCTTCTCCGCGGTCAGCGGCCGGAAGGTCGCCTCCACATAGTCCACCAGCTGCACCAGGGCGATCCGGGTCGGACTCACGTCCATCTTGCCCGCCTCGACCTTCGACAGATCGAGAATGTCGTTGATCAGCTGCAACAGATCCGAACCGGCCCCGTGGATCGTCTCGGCGAACTCCACCTGCTTCGGCGAGAGATTGCCCTCCGCGTTGTCGGCGAGCAGCTTGGCGAGAATCAGCAGCGAGTTCAGCGGAGTGCGCAGCTCGTGCGACATGTTCGCCAGGAACTCGCTCTTGTAGCGCATCGAGACGGCGAGCTGCTCGGCGCGCTCCTCGAGCACCTGCCGGGCCTCCTCGATCTCGGTGTTCTTGACCTCGATGTCCCGGTTCTGCTGCGCCAGCAGCTCGGCCTTCTCCTCCAGTTCGGCGTTGGACGACTGAAGCGCCTTCTGCCGGTTCTCCAGCTCCGCCGAGCGCTCCCGCAGCTGCTCGGTCAGCTCCTGCGACTGGTGGAGCAGCACCTCGGTCTTGGTGTTGACGCTGATGGTGTTGACGCTCGTCGCGATCATCTCGGCGATCTGGTTGAGGAAGTCCCGCTGAATCTGGGTGAACGGCTGGAACGACGCCAGCTCGATCACTCCGAGCACCTTCCCCTCGAAGAGCACCGGCAGCACGATCACATGGGCGGGCGAGGCCTCCCCCAGCCCGGAGGAGATCTTCAGATAACCCGGCGGAACATTCACCTGGATGGTCCGCTTCTCCTCCGCCGCCGTCCCGATCAGCGTCTCGCCGGGCCGGAAGGAGGTGGGCATCAGTCCGGCCGAGTAGCCGTAACTGGCCCGCATGACCAGCTCGTACGAGGAATCCCCCCGGCCGCCGACGACGTCCTGGCCGCCGGTCTGCACCGCCAGGAAGAACGCGCCGTGCTGGGCCGAGACGACCGGTGTCAGCTCGCTCATGATCAGCGAGGCCACGTCGCCGAGATCCCGCCGTCCCTGCATCAGTCCGGAGATCCGGGCCAGATTCCCCTTGAGCCAGTCCTGCTCCTCATTGGCGAGCGTGGTGTCACGGAGATTCGCGATCATCGTATTGATGTTGTCCTGGAGGACCTGGATCTCGCCGGCCGCGTCCACGTCGATCTTGAGATTGAGATCGCCCCTGGTGACCGCGGTGGCCACGGCGGCGATCGCCCGCACCTGCCGGGTGAGGTTCCCGGCCATCTCGTTCACCGACTCGGTGAGGTCGCGCCAGGTGCCGTCGACATCACGCACCCGGGCCTGACCGCCCAACTGCCCGTCGGTGCCCACCTCGCGCGCCACCCGGGTGACCTCCCCGGCGAACGAGGACAGCTGGTCGACCATCGTGTTGATGGTGGTCTTCAGCTCCAGGATCTCGCCCCGGGCATCGATGTCGATCTTCCGGGTGAGGTCGCCCTGGGCGATGGCGGTGGTGACGGTGGCGATCTGCCGCACCTGTCCGGTCAGATTGGACGCCATCGAGTTCACCGACTCGGTGAGGTCCTTCCAGGTCCCGGAGACTCCGGGCACATGCGCCTGACCGCCGAGCCGCCCGTCGGTGCCCACCTCGCGCGCCACCCGGGTCACCTCGTCCGCGAACGAGGAGAGGGTCGTGACCATCGTGTTGACGGTGTCGGCGAGCTCGGCGACCTCGCCGCGCGCCTCGACGGTCACCTTCTTGGTCAGATCCCCGCCCGCGACCGCCGCCGAGACCCGCGCGATGTTACGGACCTGGCTGGTCAGGTTGTTGGCCATCAGATTGACGTTGTCGCTGAGGTCCTTCCAGATGCCGGTGACCCCGCGCACCCGCGCCTGACCGCCCAGCACCCCCTCGGTGCCGACCTCACGGGCGACTCTGGTCACCTCGTCGGCGAAGTCCAGCAGCTGATCGACCATGGTGTTCACGGTCGTCACCAGTTCGAGGATCTCGCCCTTGGCATCGACGGTGATCTTCTTCGAGAGGTCTCCCTTGGCGACCGCGGTGGTCACCTCGGCGATATTGCGGACCTGCGAGGTCAGATTGTTCGCCATGAAGTTGACGGACTGGGTGAGGTCCTTCCAGGTGCCGGAGACGCCCTGCACCTCGGCCTGCCCGCCGAGGATGCCCTCGGTGCCCACCTCACGCGCGACTCTGGTGACCTGCTCGGCGAAGTTCGAGAGCTGGTCGACCATGGTGTTGAGCGTGTTCTTCAGCTCCAGGATCTCGCCGCGCGCGTCCACTTCGATCTTCTGGGAGAGATCTCCGCGCGCCACGGCGGTGGCGACCTGCGCGATATTGCGGACCTGCGAGGTCAGATTCCCCGCCATGCCGTTCACCGAGTCCGTCAGATCACGCCACACCCCGGCGACGCCCGGCACCTGCGCCTGACCGCCGAGCCGCCCGTCGGTACCCACCTCGCGCGCCACCCGGGTCACCTGGTCCGCGAAGGCGGAGAGCTGGTCGACCATCGTATTGATCGTGTTCTTCAGCTCCAGGATCTCGCCCCGGGCATCCACATCGATCTTCTGCGACAGATCGCCCCGCGCGACCGCCGTGGTCACCTGCGCGATCTGCCGGACCTGGGAGGTGAGATTCCCGGCCATGAAGTTGACGGAGTCGGTCAGCTCCTTCCAGGTGCCACTGACCCCCTCCACCCGCGCCTGACCGCCGAGCCGCCCCTCGGTACCCACGTCCCGGGCCATCCCGGTGACCTGGTCGGCGAAGGACGACAGCTGCGCCACCATCGTGTTGACGGTGTTCTTCAGCTCCAGCATCTCCCCGGCGACATCGACCGTGACCTTCTGCGACAGATCACCATTGGCCACCGCCGTCGTCACCTGCGCGATGTCCCGCACCTGGCCGGTGAGGTTACGGAAGGCCGTGTTCACCGAATCGGTGAGGTCCTTCCAGGTGTTGGCGGCCCCCGGCACATGCGCCTGGCCGCCGAGCCGGCCCTCGACGCCGACCTCACGGGCCACACGAGTGACCTCGGAACCGAAGGACTGGAGCTGATCCACCATCGTATTGACGGTGTTCTTCAGCTCCAGCATCTCCCCGGCCACGTCCACCGTGACCTTCTGCGACAGATCACCATTGGCCACCGCCGTCGTCACCTGCGCGATGTCCCGCACCTGGGTGGTCAGATTGCGGAAGACGGTGTTGACCGAGTCGGTCAAGTCCTTCCAGGTGCCGGCCGCGCCGGGCACCTGCGCCTGACCGCCCAGCAGCCCCTCCGCGCCGACCTCGCTCGCCACGCGGGTGACCTCGTCCGCGAAGGTGCGCAGCGTCTCGGTCATCTGGTTGATGGTCTCGGCGAGCTGGGCGACCTCGCCCCGCGCGCTGACGGTCACCTTCTGCGAGAGATCGCCGTTGGCGACCGCGGTGGTCACCTCCGCGATGCCGCGCACCTGCGAGGTCAGATTCCCCGCCATGGTGTTGACGGAATCGGTGAGGTCCTTCCACACACCGGCGACACCGGGCACCTCGGCCTGCCCGCCCAGCTCGCCCTCGGTGCCGACCTCGCGGGCCACACGTGTCACCTCGGAGCCGAGCGACTGGAGCTGGTCCACCATCGTATTGACGGTGTTCTTCAGCTCCAGCATCTCGCCCGCCACATGGACGGTGACCTTCTGCGAGAGATCGCCCTTGGCGACGGCCGTCGTGACCAGGGCGATGTCCCGCACCTGGGAGGTGAGCCGGAAGGCCATGGTGTTCACCGAGTCGGTGAGATCCTTCCAGGACCCGGAGACCCCCCGGATCTGGGCCTGACCGCCGAGCTTGCCCTCGGTGCCGACCTCCAGCGCCACCCGCGTCACCTCGTCGGTGAACGCGGACAACTGGTCCACCAGGCTGTTCACGGTCCGCGCGACCTTCAGGAACTCCCCGCGCAGCGGCCGGACCTCCCCGTCCGAGCCGTGCGAACGCAGCTCCATCCGCTGGTCCAGATCACCGTCGGCGACCGCCGACAGCACCCGCCCCACCTCGGACACCGGCCGGGACAGATCGTCCACCAGCGCGTTCGAGGCGTCGATCGCCGCCGCCCAGGAGCCCTCACAGGCTCCCGTCTCCAGCCGCTCAGTGAGCTTTCCCTCACGTCCCACGACTCTGCGCACCCGCGCCATCTCACCCGTGAGATGAACATTTCGATCGGCGACCTCGTTGTAGACGGCCGCGATCTCGGCCATCACATCGTCGCCCGACACGGTCAGACGCCTGCGAAAATTCCCGTCGCGCATCGACACAAGACCGGCCAGCAGCCTGTTCAGGGCTGCTGTATCGACCTCGGTTGTCGCATTGCTCCGGGATCGTCCGCCTTTCGTACGCGTGCTTGTGCCACGCGCCGCCGTGCCAGACTCCACCGTGTCCCTCCCGCAGGGGTCGACCGTACTGCCTGAGCTGTATCAGGAAGCCTGCCCAGTGTTTCACCCATGCGGAACCAGGCCATAACAGTTCGGCGGCATCGCGTGCGGTACCCGCCCCCACAGGGCGGAAACAGCGGCGACCGCCATCCGCTGGGACAGTGAAGGTAAGTAACCTGGCATCCGGCTGTCCAGCCGCCCCGGTCCGCCCGGCCGGGTCGACCTGGGCACGAGAAGACCACCGGGCACCGGGAGGGGCAGGCCGATCATGGCAGAACCGGGCGTCGAAACACGTACAGGGAGTTCTGTGATCACCGCCCGGGCGGCTGCCACTTTCGACCCCGTCGGGCGGTCCGTCGCGACCGCCCGCGCCTTCGTCCGCGACACCCTCCAGGGGTGGGGGTACAGCGAAGTCGTGGACGACGCGGTGGTCCTCACCAGCGAGCTGGTCACCAACGCCGTCATCCACGCGGGAACCGCCGCCGACGTGCTCTGTCTGCGCTCCGCCGACAGCGTCCGGGTCGAAGTGGGCGACCGCTACCCGGAACGCGAGGTACCGATCCAGGCGACCGGCCACACCTTCGCCAGCCTGGACAGCGAGAACGGCCGCGGACTGATGCTCTGTTCCGCCCTCGCCTCACGCTGGGGCGTCGAGTACACCCCCACCCACAAACAGGTCTGGTTCCAGCTCGACCTCCCCCAGCGCCCCGTGGGCACCCGCTCCGCCGGCCCCGCGCTCCCCACCGCCATGCTCCCAGTCGCCGACGAACGCGTACGCGTCGCCGTCACCCAGATCGACGCGGCGGGCGCGATCTCCGTCTGGAACGCGGACGCGGAACATGTCTTCGGGTACACGGCCGATCAGGTCGTCGGCAAACCACTCGCCGACTTCGCCGCCTGGCCCCACACCCCCGGCATCGGCACCGGAATCGCCGAGGCCCTCCGGCTCTCCCGCTGGGAGGGCAGCTACGGCATCCGCGGCACCGACGGCCGCGTCATCCCCGTGTACGCCTCACATCTGCGGGTACGCGACTCGCACGGCGAGCCGTCCACCGTCTGTCTGCTGGTGCGCGACGACGAGCGGGCCGTCCTCCAGACCCCGCACCGCGTACCCGTCACCGACTCCGCGACCGACAAACACACCACGGACCCGTTCGAGGTCTTCATCGGCTCCCCCGCCCCCGACGACCTCGACGGACTCCTCCAGCGCACGGTGGAGCGCGCCCGCGACATGCTCGACGGCGACGCCGCCTTCCTGCTGCTCGCCACCGACGACGAGACGGAGCTGGAGGTCCGGGCGACCACCGGTCTGCCCTCCGCCCGCCAGCGCTTCGCCCGCGTCCCGGTCGAGGCCGGCACCAGCCGCTACGGCTCCGCCCGGATGCCCGCCGTCCACGAGGACCTCACCTCGGTCTCCGGCGCGGTCCCGCTGCTCAACTCGACCGGCATGCGCTCGGTCGTCACCGTCCCCCTCAAGGTCGAGGGCCGGCTCACCGGCTCACTCGGCGTCGCGGCGGAATCCGCCGGCCGCTACACCAACGAGGAGGCCCTGCGCCTCCAGTTCGCCGCCGACCGCATCGCGCTCGCCGTCGAGTCGGCCCGCCTCGGCGAGCTGGAACGGCTGCGCCGGGGCTCGCTCTCCTTCCTCGTCGAGGCCTCCGACCTGCTCGCCGGAACACTCGACCGCGACCAGACACTGGCCCTGATGGCACAGATGACCGTGCCCACCCTGGCCACCTGGTGCGCCGTCTACACCATCGCCGACCAGGCCTCCGAGCCGTACCTCAGCTATGTGCTGCACGAGGACGAGGAGCGCATCGACGGGCTCAAGGCGCTGCTGTCCAAGATCGCCCCGCCGGACCCGGTACCGGCCCCCGGTGCCCGCGTCTGGACCGCGCCCGCCGCGGCCGCCCAGCAGGCGGCCCTGCGCACCTCCCGGCACGAACTGGGCCTCGGCTCCGGCCCTCCGGTCTCCTCCGGCATCGACACCACACTGGCCACCGCCGCGGCGGTCGGCGGCGAGACGGTCGTCCTGCCCCTGGTCGCCCGCAACCGGGTCATCGGCATGCTGACCCTCGGCAAGCCCTCCGACGACCACTTCCGGCAGGAGATCCTCGAACTCGCCGAGGACCTCTCCCGCCGGGCCGCCCTCGCTCTCGACAACGCCCGCCTCTACTCGGAGCGCGTCGCCATCAGCCAGTCCCTCCAGCGCAGCCTGCTGCCGCCGGAGCAGCCCACCATCCCCGGCGTCGAGGTGGAAGTCATCTACCGCGCCGCCGGCGAGGGCAACGAGGTCGGCGGCGACTTCTACGACCTCTTCCCCATCAGCGACGGGGTGTACGGATTCGCCATCGGCGATGTGTGCGGTACGGGCCCGGAGGCCGCCGCCGTCACCGGTCTCGCCCGGCACGCCCTGCGGCTGCTGGCCCGTGAGGGCTTCGGCGGCCCGGCGGTGCTGGAGCGGCTGAACGCGGCCATCCTCGACGAGGGCGCCCGCAGCCGTTTCCTCACCCTGCTCTACGGCGAGCTCCGCCCCCAGGAGAACGGCGGGGCCCTGCTCAAGGTCGTCTGCGCCGGCCATCCACTCCCGCTGCGCCTGCGCCAGGACGGCACGGTGGAGCCGGCCGCCGATCCTCAGCCGCTGCTCGGGGTCATGGACGACCTGGAGCTGTTCGAGCAGACCGTGACCCTGGATCCGGGCGATGTCCTGCTCTGTGTCACGGACGGGGTCACAGAGCGCCGTGAGGGCACTCGCATGCTCGGCGACGAGGGTCTGACCGAGGTCCTCACCGGTTGTACGGGACTCACCGCCGGAGCGGTCGCCGCCCGGGTGCTGCGCGCGGTGGAGCGCTTCGCCGCGGAGCCGGCCTCCGACGACATGGCCATTCTGGTCATGCGGGTGCCTGAGCCTCAGCACATGTAGGGGATATCCGGTCAGGGCCGCCGCGCTGATGCGCGGCGGCCCTGACTCGTCTGTCCCTGAAAAAGGGCAACAAAAAAGGCCCCCGCCATTGGCGGGGGCCTTCATTTTTAGCCGAGCCCCAATACGGAATCGAACCGTAGACCTTCTCCTTACCATGGAGACGCTCTACCGACTGAGCTATTGGGGCATGCTCCAGTCCCTCGAACAAGTCGAGGGACTGAGGCTAAAAATTGTTCGGCGGCGTCCTACTCTCCCACAGGGTCCCCCCTGCAGTACCATCGGCGCTGAAAGGCTTAGCTTCCGGGTTCGAAATGTAACCGGGCGTTTCCCTAACGCTATG
>NZ_BAAASB010000018.1:0-144227 GCF_039532665.1 Streptomyces amakusaensis
TGCGGGTCCTGGTGGTGGTGGTCCGGTCGGCGTAGCGGACGGTGAGGGTGAGGCCGTCGGCGGCCTGGCCGGCGTCGCGCAGCCGGCCGCCGAGGTCTGCGGCGAGTTCGAGGAGGGCGCGGCGGTGTTCGCCGGGGGTGAGGGTGTCGCGGTCGAAGCGGTGTTCGGCGCTGAGGGACTGGGCGGTCGGTTCGCTCTGTACGGGGCGTGGGTCCTGGCCGTGGGCGCGGGTGTGGAGGGCGCGGCCGGTTGTGGTGCCGAGGAGGCGGGTGAGGGTGGGCAGGGGAGTGTCGGCGAGGTCGCCGATGGTGTGGAGGCCGTGGCGGGTGAGGGCGCGGGCGGTTTTCGGTCCGACTCCGTGGAGGGCGGCGGTGGGGCGGGGCCGGAGCCAGGCGGTGACGGTGTGGGGTTCGACGACGGTCAGGGTGCCGGGCGGGGTGACGGCGGCGGCCATGCTCGCGATCATGCGGTTGGGTCCGGCACCGCAGGTGGTGGACACGCCGTGGAGGGCGGCGGCGCGGAGTTGCAGGATGGCGGCGAGACCTGCCGTGTCGCGGTTCCAGTAGCGGCCGGCGCCGGTGAGGTCGAGGTGCGCGGCGTCGGGCGGGATGGCCTGGACGCGGGGGGTGATGTCTGCGCAGAGGTCGAGAAGTCGCTGGTACAGGCCGGGGTCGGATCCGCTGGGGAGGTGGAAGTGGCAGTGCAGAATCACCCGGGTTCGGGGCCTCGTGGTCATCCGGCGCTCCCCGGGCTGGTGTGGCCGAGGGCTTTCAGGTCCGGGGTGCGGGTATCGCCTGGTGCTTTGGCGGGGGTGCTGGGCGCGGGGTGTGCGGGGGTCGGGGCGGGACGGGTGCGGCCGAGCATGGCGAGCGCTGCCTGGGGGCCGTGGTCGCGGCGGGTCGCGGCGAGTTCCTCCAGGTCCCAGACCGCGTGACCGACGACCGTACGGCGGGGGCCGCGTGCCTCGACGGTGCCGCGGACCAGCAGGAGCCCGGAGTGGAAGACGGTGTGGGCGATTGATGCGTGGCTGCTGTCGAAGAAGGCGAGGTCGATCAGGCCGGTGCCGTCGTCCAGCGTGACGAAGATGATCCTGCGGCCGGAGGCGGTCGGGGGTGTCTGGGTGGAGGCCCGGATGCCGGCGACGAGCACCGGCTGCCCGGGACGCAGGGCACGCAGGTGGGCGGCGTCGATCGCGCCGAGTTCACGGAGCAGCCGGTGATGATGGTCCATCAGATGGGCGGTGACGTCGATCTTGAGAACGTCCAGCTCGGCTGCGAGGCGTTCGCGGCTGGTCATCTCCGGCAGACCGGACGGTCCGGTGGCCATCGGGCCGGCGTCGAGGGGGAGTTGGCCGTCCGTGGGCCGGGCGCGGGTGTGGCGGTGGAGCTCGGCGGCCTGAAGGAGCAGATCGCGGCGGTTCGATTCCCCGCGGAGGGTGTCGAGGGCGCCGGTCTCGATGAGGTGCTCGGCGGTCGGCAGGGCCGGGCGGGCGCGTTGCCACAGGTCCTGGAGGGAGGCGTAGGGCTGGCCGGTGGCGATCCGGGCGACCTCGTCCGTGGAGATTCCCTTCACCGCGGCGAGGGAGATCCGTACGCCCCAGGCGGAGCAGCCGCGAAACTGTGCCTCCTCGACGGTGTACATCGGCTGCGATCGGTTGACGTCGATGTTCAGCACGGGCACACCGTGGCGTCGGGCGTCGGCGACGATGACCCGGCGCGGCCACATTCCCGGGTCGTGCTCCAGCAGCCCCGCGTACAGGGCGGCCGGGAAGTGAGCTTTCAAAAAGGCTGATTGCAGGGCAGGAACGGCAAAAGCTGTTGCGTGGGCGCGGCAGAAGCCGTACGCCCCGAACTCGCGGACGGTCTCCCAGACCTCGTCGAGGACAGGCCGGGCGTAGCCGCGGGCACCGGCCCGCTGCCGGAACCATGTCTCGATCCCCGGCAGCCGGTCCGGGTCGGCCAGCGCCCGGCGGGCCACCTCCGCGAAGGCGCGGTCGCAGCCGGTCAGGATCGCGAAGATGTCGATGATCTGCTCGTGCCAGATTGTCACCCCGTAGGTGTCGGCCAGCACCGGCTCCAGATCGGGATGGGCGTAGCGGGCGGGTTCGGTGCCGTGGCGGGCGGCGATGAACCGCGCGGGCATGCCTCCGGCGACCGGCCCGGGCCGGAACAGGCTGATGTCGGCGATGACGTCCTGGACCGTGCGCGGCTGGAGCCGGCCGACGAGATCCTGCTGGCCGGGGGACTCCAGCTGGAACATTCCCACCGTGTCGCTCTTCCTGATCAGGGCGAAGGCGTCAGGGTCGTCGAGGGGGACGTGATCGGGGTTGTCGAGATCGATGAGGCGGCCGGTGGTACGGCGGATCTCGGCGACGGCGTGGGCCATCGCCGACTGCATCCTCACCCCGAGGATGTCGAGCTTGACCAGCCCCAGGTCTTCGACGTCGTGTTTGTCGGCCTGGACCATCGGATAACCGCCGGGCGTCGGCTGCACGGGGATCCGGTCCAGCAGCGTCGCGTCGGAGAGGATCACCCCGCACGGATGCATGGCGTAGCCGCGCGGCAGACCGTCGAGACCCTCGGCGAGCTCCCACAACGGCCCGAACCGGGCCGCCTCCGCCGCGAGCGGGTGCAGCTCCGGGAGTTCGGCGAGCGCGCCGCGGATGTCCCGCGCCCGGATGTGCGGAAACGACTTCGCGATCCGGTCGATCTCGGCCGGGGCGATGCCGAGGGCGAGGCCGGTGTCCCTCAGGGAATGGCGCGCCCGGTATGTCTCGGGCATGCCGGTGACCGCGACCCTCTCCGGTCCGAACCGTTCGATGATCCGGTCGTAGACCTCCAGTCGCCGGGCGGACTCGACATCGAGGTCGATGTCCGGCAGCGAGCGCCGCCGCTCCGAGAGAAACCGCTCGAACAGCAGGCCATGCTGGAGCGGGTTCGCGGCGGCGACGAAGAGGACGTGGTTGACCATGCTCCCGGCACCCGAACCACGAGCCGTGACCCGGATGCCCATCGCGCGGATGTCGGTGACGACCTGGGCGACGGCCAGGAAATAGGGTGCGTGGCCGAGACGGCCGATGACACCGAGCTCGTACTCGAGCCGTTCGGCGGCCTGCCGGTCGCCGTCCAGGCTTCGCGCGGCCATGCCGGCCGCGCACCGCTGCCGCAGCATCGTCATGGCCCCGCCCCGGCCGGACTCCGCGCCGACCACGGCGGGCTCCGGAAAGTGAGGCGTGCCGAGCCCGAGGACGGCCACCGGATCGACCGTGCACAGCTGCCCCGTCCGTGCCGTCTCGGCGAGGAGCGCGCCCGCGCGGCCGGGGCCCGCGCCGGCGGCTTCGGCGATCCGCTCGGCGGCGGCGGCCATCGCGGCCGGGCCCTTCAGCCAGCGTTCGCCGCAGTCCAGGCTCCGGCGGTCGACCGGACGCAGCAGCCGTGCCGCGTCCAGGACGTCGGCGAGCCGGTGCTGTCCGGGATCGGCGTAGCGGACGGCATTGGTGAGCACCGCGGGAATGCCGAGCCGGTCGGCCAGGCCGATGGTGCGGGCGGCCAGGCGCAGAGATCCCGGCCCGGTCCCCGCGAGTCCGTACCAGAGGACCTCCAGCCGCAGACGGTCGCCGACGAGCTCGCGCCACGGGGCGAGAAGCCGCTCCGCGACATCGGGACGGCCCGCGGACAGCGCCCGGACCGGCTCCGACACCGGCCCGAGCAGGACCACCAGCCCCCGGCCCGTGTACCGGCGCAGCACCGGCCAGGAGACGACCGGCGGCCCGCCCCCGGCGTCCGTGTGCGCGGCGGACACCAGACGGCACAGCCGCGCCCATCCGTCCGTGTCCTCGGCGAGCAACGTGATCCGCAGCCCGGGCTCGACGACGTGGGAACCGCCACGTACCGGGGTTCTCGCGCGGGCCGGGTCCGGTACGGCGGAAACGACCGGGGCGACGGCGACGTCCGCCCCGAGAAGCGGCCGTACCCCTGCCGCCATGGCGGCCCGGGCGAAACGGACCGTACCGGCCACGGTGTCCCGGTCGGTGAGCGCCAGCGTGCCGATGCCCCGCTCGGCGGCTCGCTTGACCAGGTCAGAGGGATGTGAGGTGCCATAGCGAGCCGAGAACCCGGACGCGATATGCAGGTGCACGCCACCGGCCACCAGCCCACCTCCATCCCTCACCCACCCCTTTCCAGCCACCATGGCCAGATTTTCACTGTATCGAACAAAAATCGAACACGTCGACCGTGGATCCGCGCGACGCAGTGGCGGAGCGGCTGCCGCCGAGAGATCGCAGGCTGGTCCACGCGGTCAAGGGCAAGGCATCACCCTCGACAACGCCCAGGGTCGGCAGGACCAGGAGGAGACGGTCCTCGCCGGACTGCGGGACTGTCTGAAGGCGCCGGCCGAGGAAGGGATCCGCCCGGAGCCGGACCCGCTGGGCAGGTGAGAAGGACCAGTCGGTCCGTGTTTCGTAGTGTGGCGCTGAGGTGGTGCCGGCCACGGGCGGCTGGAGGGTCCTGGTTTCAGTCCGGCCGCCCGTGCCGCTTTAGGGGCCACCGTTCTCCGACGCAAGAGTCGTACGAGCACCTCCTCGTACGCCGCACCCGGCGCGGGACCTCCCCGAGCGGACCGACGCCGAAGCCGCCCTGGTCCCGCAGACCGGGGTCCCCCCCTCGCCCCGCGCACCGCCGCCTCGCGGATCCGCCCGTCGTGGTGGCAGAGGGCGAGCGCGAGCCGGCCCTCCGGACCGTCGGGGACCAGCGCGCTCTTCAGCGGCGCGCCTTCCGCGAGCTGTCCGGTGCCGCCGGGCAGACCGCTCCTGCGCCCGGCCGCTTCGGCCCGCTCACCCCGGGCGGCGGCCGGTGAGACGGCGCACGAGCCCCGGTACGGCGGCACCGGCCAGGAGGGCGGCGACCGGTACGACGACCTTCAGCCAGGGGCTCCGGATCGGACGGTAGGTGGCGGTGCCGTTCTTGATCTCGATGAATCCGCAGGGCCGGGCCCTGACTCCGCCGCCCCCGCCGCCGCCCTCACCGGTTTTGGCCGCTCCGGCGGTGTGCCCGGAACCGCCGCCGTAACCGAAGCCGTAGCCGATCTCGGCGACGGGGATGACGGTGACGCCCCCGGTGGTGACGGGCTCGCCGTAGACGATGGTGACCGAGGCCCGGCCGCTGATCTCGTCGGCCAGCCGCTCCAGTTGGCCGGCGGAGGCGTGGCCGGCCGTCGTTTTCGCCGGCAGGTCGGGTCGGGGCGTGTCGGTGTCGTCCGGGGCGGTCATCGGGGTTCCTCCTGAGGTCGGGTGTCAGGCGGGTGACACGGCCGTGCCCGCCATCCTGCCGACCTCCGGCGGCGCGGGCAACGGCCGACGGCGATCGAGGGTCAGCCCTTCGGTCCGTCGCCGCCGCCGCACAGGGCGTGGTCCAGATGGCGGAGGAGCGCGGTGTCGATGGGGTGGGGCTTAATCCACCCCTCCTCGTCGAGGGTCTGGTAGCCCAGCCGGTTGATGCCGACGGACGCCTGGCGTTCGCCGTCGGCACTGGCGTACGCCAGGGTGTACGCACCGGTGGTCCCGCCGTCGTGCCCCCAGAAAGCGCCGCAGCTGAGTCTTCTGGTCTGGACGCCGAGGCCGCTGCTCGGCAGATGCGGCGGCACATCCCCGATGGGGACGGCCGTCAGCATCTCGCCGAGTTCGGCGGGGGCCAGCAGCTCGCCGCCGAAGAGGGCGGCGTGAAAGCGCGTCAGGTCGTCCGTCGTGGAGATCAGCGCACCGGCGGTCCAGGCCCAGGACATGTCGTAGACGGAGTAGTCGCGGGGCGGGTCGATCAGGCCGAACAGCGAGTCGTACATCCGGGAGTGCGGCCCCTCGACGAACGGGGTGCGGGGGAAGTAGGTGTTCTCCAGACCGGCGCGGCGGATGACACGGTCGGTGATGTGCCGCTCCGCGTCGTTCCCCGTCACCCGCTCCAGCAGCAGACCGGCGAGGATGTAGTTGGTGTTCGAATAGCGGTAGCGCTCGCCGGGGGCCCCGGTCGCGGGGGCCGCCAGACCCCGTCCGGCCAGTTCCCCGGGGCGGAACTCGCGGAACCGGTTCTCGTCGAGAGCGGTCGGGGAGTCGCCGGGGAACACGATCCGGTAGTAGTCCGCGATGCCGCTGGTGTGATTGAGCAGCATGCGGACGGTGACCGCCGGATCGAGGCCGTCGGCCACCAGGCCGGGGAGGAAGTCCGCGACGGCCGCGTCGAGGCCGATACGGCCGTCGCCGACGAGCTGGAGGACGGCGACGGCGGTGAAGGTCTTGGTGACGCTGCCGACGCGATGGTGCATACCGGGGTGGACCGGCCGGCCGGTCCGGACGTCGGCGACACCGGCCGCGCCCTTCCAGAGAGCCGCGCGGTCGCGGACGGCGGAGTAGACACCGAACGCACCCGCCTCGTGGACGGCCCGGAGCGTCCCGTCCAGTTCGCCCCTCACCGACGGCGGCGGCAGCGGCGGGGCGGCGGCCCCGGCCGGCAGTCCGGAGACCAGCAGCGCGACGGTCGCGACGGCGGGAAGAATCGACATGCCGCCAGCTGTACCGTGAGCGCCCGACGACTGCCCGCCGATACGCCGGGACGGCCCCCCGGCCGCGTCCCGGTTCACTCGACCGACCGAGGCGGAACCCGGCCCGTAGCGGTCCGTGTGCCGGTACCACTCGTTGTCGCCGGCCATCCCGTCGCACAGGGCCCTGACACAGCCGGCGTGCTCGCCGTCCGGCTCCGGCTCCGGCCCCTGTTCCGCGATGCGCGTGAACTCCTCCACCCGCTGTTCGAAGAGCGCGTACGCCACATCGACCGCCTGCTGAAGACTCCCGCCGAGGAAACGCCGGAGGGCGAGCACCGCGTTGCCGACCCCGCGCTCCTCGTCGATCTCCTTGCGGTACGAGTAGATGCCGTTGCGCAGCCCCACCGTGTCGGCGAAGGCGCTCTCCAGCCGGGCCGGCGGCCGTCCGTACCGGCGCCGGTGCGGCGGAACTCCAGACAGTGAACGGGATCGGGGACCCGCTGCTCGAAACGATGGCGTCCAGCTCGTCCCGCTCGTCCAGGTTCGCCAGAGCCGGAGCCGGAGCCGGCTCGCCCCGCAGCGGCATGAAGAGCGGCACCCGGGCGGTGAAGGCACGCGCGCCCGCCAGATCGCGCGGGAGCTTGTAGGCCGGATTGACCCGGGCCCGCCAGGCTCGGGCAGCGCGGGCGCGTACTGCGCGGCCGGCCGGGTCACCCCTGACACACATTCGGATGAACCCGTGCGCCCCTTCCCCGGGCGAGGGCCAAAGCCCGGGGGCGGGCAGCCTGCGAGGCTCGATGCGCTCCTCCACGGTCCCGTCCCCGTCGCGTCTCACCGAATAGGCCGCTCGGCCCGGCACTTCCGCCACCGCCTCCACCAGCTCCGTTCCCCGGTAGACCAGACCGACTCCGTCATCCGTGCAGTGAGCCGTCGGCAGAGTGCCTTCCGCCACCAGCCGGTGAATCAGCGGACGCCGGCCCCGGTCCGAGTCGTAGTGCACACCGTTGCCGTACGGCAGAAACCCGAGCCCGTTCGTGACGGGGCGCAGCTCCGGTCCGAACGAGTCGATGGCGGTACCGACGTACATGACACGCGGGCGTCGGCCATGGACCCCGGAGAGGTCGACCGCGTGATGCACCAGAGCGTCGAACGCCACCCTGGTCGGGCAGGTGCTTCGGGGCACCGTCGTGCTCGTTCCCAGCCCGGGGAGGATCGGCGTGTTCGTGGACGTCGGGCTTGCGGTGCACGGCTTCGTCGACGCGATGCTCCTTCCCCGGTGGTGGAGTCCTGGCCGGTGGAGGGCACTGTCACCCCGTTCGAGGTCTGGTGGACGGACCGACCCCGGCAGATACGGCTGAAGCCTGTGGACCCGGACTTCCTGGGTGGGGACTGGGCCGCGTACCTGGCACAGTGGCGACCGGGCCGGCCTGCGGAAATCGGACAGCCGACCGGTCCGGCCGGGTGAGCTTCGAGGGAACGGACCGGTACGGCCGGTCGTTCGGGTGGTCGGAATCGGATCATCTGTCCAAGTGGGAGTCCTGTGTCGAAGCCGTTGCTCTTTCTCGATGTGGACGGAGTCCTCAACCCGGCCGACCCGCACCCCCGGGCGGACTTCGACGCCCACACCCTGCTCGGGTTCCGTGTCCTGCTGTCCCCCCGGCACGGTGACTGGCTGCATGAGCTGGCGCAGGTGTACGAGCTCTGCTGGGCCACGACCTGGGAAGAGGACGCCAACACCCACATCGCTCCGGCGCTCGGGCTTCCGCCGCTGCCGGTGGTCCGTTTCGCCGGGTACAGGCCGCAGCCCGGGGATCCCCGGGTGCCGCTGATGGAGCTGTTCTCCGGCGCGAAGTGGGCTCCGCTGCTGCGTCACGCCGACGGACGGCCGTTCGCCTGGCTCGACGACGTCATGCCGTTCCGGCTCGTCCGCAACTCTCTTGTCCGCCGTGACCGGCTGCTGCTGCGCGTCGACGGACGCCAGGGGCTGGAACGCCACCATGTCGACCGGCTTCTGGCCAAGCCGCCGCGCCCGGGCCTGCTGCGGCGCTGAGCGGCATCAGCACGGCCCGGCAGGAGCGGGAGGGCTCGGCATGCCGGCGGCGGACTCCGAACCGTCGTGCTCGACGCGGATCTCGACCGCTGGTGCGCCGGCCGGCCCGCCGGGGTCTGCTTCACCGCGCCCTCACCGCGATCACCGGCTCGACACCCTCCGTACCGCCGGACCGGCGGAACTCCGGTCAGGTCCGAGCCTGAAGCGGACGCTCGAAGCACCAGGAGCTCTCCACGCCGGCGTAGGCGCCGAAGTTGGGGATCCGCTCATAACCGGAACGTGTGTAGAAGCGGACGGCATCGGGCTGGGCATCGCCGGTCTCCAGCCGAAGCCCGACCCACCCCCGCTCGGCGGCCCAGCTCTCCAGTCCGCGCAGAATCCGCAGGGCGACGCCCGAGCCGCGCCGGGCCGGGACGACGTACATGCGCTTGACCTCGCCGATCCCGTCACCCAGATGGCGAAGCCCTCCGCACCCCACGGCGGTGCCGTCGTCCTCGTACGCCACGAAGAACGCGACCATGTCGGCCGCCGAAGGAGCCACCCCGGGCTCGCTGTCCGTGGTGCCGTATCTCTCCGCGATCTCGGCCCGCTGGCTGGCGCGCAGCGCGACGGCGTCCGGGTGGGCCCATTCGACCTGTTCCATCCTCATGTCGCGGGATTCTGTCGAATGTATGTTTCGGATGGGTGAACCGGTGTGCGGGACGGGCGGGCTCAGGCGGCGGGCTTGCCGGGCTGGTCGTGGGTCGCGCAGTGGATGCCGCCGCCGCCCGAGGCGATCGTGTCGATCTCGACCCACACGATGTCCCGGTCCGGGAAGTGCTCCTGGAGGATGGAGCGGGCGCGCTTGTCGGCCTTGCGGTCGCCGAACCGGGGCATGAAGACGGCGTCGTTGGCGATGTAGAAGTTGGCGTAGGTCGCCAGGAAGTCGTCCCCCTCGCCGGTGATTCTCCGCAGGTCGGGCTGCGGGAGGTCGATGACCTCGAAGCGCCGGCCCCGGGCGTCGGTCGCCTTCGACAGGACGGACTTCGCCTGGTCGGCGGAGCGCGACCAGGAGTCCGGCGGGGTGCCGGGGTACGCGCGGTCCAGCAGGACCACGCCGGGCTCGGTGAAGCGCACCAGGCTGTCCACATGGGCGTCGGTGATGTCCTCCCCGCGCACGCCCGCCAGCCAGATCACCTTCTCGACGCCCAGGGTCCGCTTCAGCTCCGCCTCGATGGTGTCCCGGCTCTTCCCCGGGTTGCGGTTGACGTTGACGATCGAGCTCTCGGTGATCAGCAGGGTGCCCTCCCCGTCCGGTTCGAAGGAGCCGCCCTCGGACACCAGCGGGGCCTTCTCCCGGGGGATCCGGTACTGCTCCAGCACCTTCCGGCCGACCAGGGCGTCGTTCTTGTGCTCCTGCTTGTCGCCCCAGCCGTTGAAATTGAAGTCGACGCCGATCACCTCGCCGGCCTCCTCGACGAACACCGGGACGGTGTCGCGCGCCCAGAGGTCGTCGACGGCCAGCGGGACGACCTCGACCTGGGAGCCGCAGGCCCGCTGGGCCGCGCTCACCTGGGAGGGCCGGGCCATCATGACGACCGCCTCGTACTCGCCGACGGCCCGCGCCACCCGCGCGATGTCCTCGCGCACATAGGGCAGGTCCTCCTCCCAGACCGAGGACAGGGCCGGCCAGGACATGAAGGTACGGGTGTGGCTCTCCCACTCGGCCCCGAGACGGCGGGCCGGGCCCGCCGAGGCCTGCCGGGGGGAGCCGACGGCGGTACTGGACCGCGCGGCGGCGCCGGACGAGGACGAGCCGCAGCCCGCGGCACCGAAGACCGCCGCGCCGAGCCCGGCGAGCCCGGCGAGCGCGCGGAGGGTGGTCCGGCGGGTGGGAGGGGGATTCGACACGGGGACTCCGATCGTGGAACTGGCGGAACGAGCGCATCCGCCCAAAACGAGCGCATCCGCCCGGAACGGGCGCGGGAGCCCGGCGGGAGCCGGCGGCCCGAGCGCCTGGGACAAGGGTGCGCGCTCACCCCCGCGAATGGGCGGTACGGAGGGCGGAGCGGCGCGGCCATGTGTCGCCACTCTGACACTGACTGAAAATTCAGTCAAACCGCGAGGAGGCCTGCCGACGGCCCGTACGCCCGGTGACGGGCCGCATGCGTCTGCTCCGATACGCCCCGGTAAGGTGCCGGTCATGGCGTCTCGCAGCACTCAGATCCTCGAAGCGGCCGCCCGGGTGATCGCCCGGCGCGGGGTCCGAGGGCTGCGCGTGGAGGAACTCGCCGCGGAGGCCGGCGTCTCCACCGCCCTGATCTACTACCACTTCAAGGACCGCACCGGCGTCCTGCGCCAGACCCTCGAGTTCATCAGCGACCGGGCCGAGCGCTACACCGCCGACCGCGACCCGGACGCCCCGCCGCTCACTCCCCGGGAGGAGCTGGAGGAGTCCCTCCTGCTGGAACTCCAGGACACCACGGAAGTGCGGGAGAACAGCTCGGCCTGGGGCGAGCTGCGCGCGAGCGCCGTCTTCGACGAAGTGCTGCGCGAAGATCTCGCCAGGTCCACCCTGGTGTGGGTGCAGGAGGTCGCCGCCCTGCTGGGCCAGGTCCGGCCGACGGCACCGGCCCCCTCGCTCGCGGCCGCCGCCGAACGCCTCACCGCCCTGCTGGAGGGGCTCAGCATGCGCTGGCTCAGCGGAGCCGTGGAGATCTCTCACGCGCGGGAGCTGATGCGCGGCGCCGTCGACGCCGAACTCGCCGGGCTCGCCGCACCTCGGAAGAACTGACCGGCCGACCGGACCGGATCGGCGGGCACGTCCGGCCCCGCCGTCGCCGTGGCCCCTGCCGCGCCGACGGCGGTGGGCCGAAGCATCCGCAAGAGCGGCTGAGAGCCCTATACCACCAGGTCAACAGGTAAATCCCGAGAAGTGGATCAAGTTCACCGCATCGGGGGATGATCGATGCGTTCCCATGGCTGAACGGGTGTGCCAGAGCCTACGGTTCTCCGGTACCCGCAGGGGACCCAAGGGATCTCCCAGGTGCCTCCTCCTCCCCCCTTTCCTCACCCCGGTCCGACGCGCGCCCGCGCCGAATGCCGCCCTTTTGAAGGAGAGCTCTGCCCATGACCGTGGACACCGGCCACACCAGCCCGGAGCCGCAGCACTCGCGGAGCAGCCTCAGCACAGCTGCCGCCCGCAACCTCGCCACCACGACCAAGTCCGCCCCTCAGATGCAGGAGATCACCTCCCGGTGGCTGCTCAGAATGCTGCCGTGGGTGGAGGTGTCCGGCGGCACCTACCGGGTCAACCGCCGGCTGAGCTTCACGGTCGGCGACGGCCGGATCGAGTTCGTCCAGGAGGGCGCCGAGGTCCGGGTGATCCCCGGGGAACTCGGTGAACTGTCGCTGCTGCGCGGCTTCGACGATCCCGAGGTGCTGACGGCCCTCGCCGGCCGGTGCGTCCAGCACGACTTCCGCGCGGGCGAGACGCTGGTGGAGCGCGGCACCCCCGCCGACCGGATCCATCTGATCGCACACGGCCGGATCAGCCAGATCTCCGCCGGCCAGTACGACAACGAGACCGTGACCGCCGTACTCGCCGACGGCGACCGGTTCGGCCAGAGCGCGCTGCTGGACCCCGACGCGACCTGGGACTACACGGCCGTCGCACAGACCGCCGGCACCCTGCTCACCCTCTCGCGGGCCGACTTCGCCGCCGTGGCGGCCGGTGCGCCCGGCCTCCAGGCGCATGTACGGGAGTTCGGCGCGCTCCCGGCGCAGCGTCAGAACCGGCTGGGCGAGGCCGAGATCGCCCTGTCGGCGGGCCACACCGGCGAGGCCGAGCTGCCCGGCGCCTTCGTCGACTACGAGCTGAAGCCCAGGGAGTACGAACTCTCCCTCGCGCAGACGGTGCTGCGGGTCCACACCCGCGTCGCCGACCTCTACAACAAGCCGATGAACCAGACCGAGCAGCAGCTGCGGCTCACCATCGAGGCGCTGCGCGAGCGCCAGGAGTACGAGCTGGTCAACAACCGCGAGTTCGGCCTGCTGCACAACGCCGCCTTCAACCAGCGGATCCAGACCCACTCGGGCCCGCCCACCCCGGACGACCTCGACGAGCTGCTCACCCGCCGCCGGGGCTCCAAGTTCTTCTTCGCCCACCCCAGGACCATCGCGGCGATCGGCCGCGAGTTCAACTCCCGCGGTCTCTACCCGGACCACGTCGACGTCGGCGGGCAGCAGGTACCCGCCTGGCGCGGTGTCCCGATCCTGCCATGCAACAAGATCCCGATCACCAAGGAGAACACCAGCTCCATCCTGGTGATGCGGACCGGTGAGGACAACCAGGGAGTGATCGGCCTCAACCAGACCGGCCTTCCGGACGAGTACGAGCCGGGCGTGTCGGTGCGCTTCATGGGCATCGACGAGACGGCGATCATCTCCTACCTGGTCACCACGTACTACTCCGCGGCCGTGCTGGTCCCCGACGCGCTCGGCGTGCTGGAGAACGTGCAGATCGCCCGTACCAGCGGCTGACCGGACTCACCCAAGGAGCAGTGGTGCGGTCATGAGTACCGAAGCCATCCAACGGATTCTGCGCGGCCCGAGCGGCCTGGGCACGGCAAGCCTGCACCTGGCCCGACGCGAGGAGCCGCCGCGGACCGGCAGCCCGGTCCCGGGCCTCTACCACCACCCGGTGGCGGAGCCCGACCCCGAGCGGGCGGCCGAGGTCGGTCGCAGGGCGAAGGCCTGGGCGATCGACGAGATCCAGCTGTATCCCCCCGAGTGGGAGGAGCAGTTCGACGGGTTCGGTGTGGGCCGCTACATGACCATCTGCCACCCCGACGCCCCCACCGTCGACCATGTCATGATCGCCGCCCGGCTGATGGTCGCCGAGAACGCGGTCGACGACTACTACTGCGAGGACCACGGCGGCTCGCCCATCGGCCTCGGCGGGCGGCTGCTGCTGGCCCACACGGCCATCGACCCGCTGCACACCGTACGGGAGTACGCGCGGCCGTGGACCGAGTCGCTCCAGTCGGACGCTCCCCGGCGGGCCTACAGCTCGGCCATGGACCACTTCCTCCAGGCGGCCACGGCCTCCCAGCGGGACCGGTTCCGGCACGACATCGCCCGGCTGCATCTGGGATATCTCGCCGAGGCGGCCTGGGACCAGACGGAGCACACCCCCGAGGTGTGGGAGTACCTGGCGATGCGTCAGCACAACAATTTCCGCCCCTGCCCCACGATCACCGACACCGTCGGAGGGTACGAACTCCCCGCCGACCTCCATGCCCAGCCGGCCATGCAGCGGGTCATCGCGCTCGCCTCCAACGCCACCACCATCGTCAACGACCTGTACTCGTACACGAAGGAGCTCGCCGGTCCCGACCGGCATCTCAACCTGCCCGTGGTGATCGCCGAACGGGAGGACCGCACCGAACGCGAGGCGTATCTCAAGGCGGTCGAGATCCACAACGACCTCATGCACTCCTTCGAGGCCGAGGCCGCCGCCCTGGTCGCGGCCTCTCCCCACCCGGCCGTGGCGCGCTTTCTGCGCGGGGTGGCCGTCTGGGTCGACGGCAATCACCACTGGCACCAGAACAACACCTACCGCTACAGCCTGCCAGACTTCTGGTAGGGGAAGGAATCACCCGTGTCCGTGCAAGACATCACCACCGTCCCCGTCCCAGCCCCCGCCACGCCCTACCAGGGCGACATAGCCCGCTACTGGGACCATGAGGCCAGGCCCGTCAATCTGCGTCTCGGCGATGTCGACGGCCTCTACCACCACCACTACGGCATCGGCGACGTCGACCACGCCGCCCTGGGCGCCCCCGACGCCGCCGACCGGGAGAAGAGGCTGGTCGCCGAATTGCACCGGCTGGAGTCCGCGCAGGCCGAACTCCTTCTCGACCACCTCGGCCCCAGACACTCCGAGGACCTGCTCGTCGACGCGGGCTGTGGCCGCGGCGGCTCCATGGTGATGGCTCATCAGCGCTTCGGCAGCGATGTCGAGGGCGTCACCCTCTCGGTCAAGCAGGCCGAATTCGCCAACCGCCGGGCCCGTGAACTCGGCATCGAGAAGTCCGTCCAGGCACATGTCCGCAACATGCTCGACATGCCCTTCACGACCGGGCGGGCGGCGGCCTCCTGGAACAACGAGTCGAGCATGTACGTCGATCTGCACGACCTCTTCGCCGAGCACTCCCGCATCCTCGCCCCCGGCGGCCGGTACGTCACGATCACGGGCTGCTGGAACCCTGTCTACGGCCAGCCCTCGAAGTGGGTCTCGCAGATCAACGCGCACTTCGAGTGCAACATCCACTCCCGCCGTGAGTATCTGCGGGCCATGTCGGACAACCGTCTCGTCCCGCAGGCCGTCATCGACCTCACCGCGGCGACCCTGCCCTACTGGGAGCTGCGGGCCACCTCGTCCCTGGTCACGGGGATCGAGGAAGCCTTCCTCAACTCCTACAAGGACGGCTCCTTCCAGTACCTGCTGATCGCGGCCGACCGCATCTGACCGAGCCGCGTACGGCTCTGCGGCGATTGCCCGGTGACCCCGTGCGGGGGGGCACCGGGCAATCGACCGTCACGCCACGGTTCACGGTCGCGGCGGAACGCGCACGATCCTCGCTGCTCAGCCGGAGGCCTCGGTGAGCAGGTCGAGGTGGGCCTCGGTCAGCTCCAGGTCGGCGATGGCGAGGAGCGCGGGGAGCTGTTCGGGGGTGCGGGCGCTGGCGAGCGGGGCGGTGACCGTGGGGCGGGAGGCGAGCCAGCCCAGGGCGACCGTCGCGATCTCGGCGTTCAGGTCCGCGGCCACCGTGTCGAGGGCGGCGAGAACCCGTCGGCCGCGCTCGGTCTCCAGATGAGCCGCGGCCGTGCCGGAGCGGCCGCTGTCGACGGTGGTCCCGGGCCGGTACTTGCCGGTGAGGAACCCCGAGGCGAGCCCGAAGTAGGGGACGGCGGCGATGCCGGCGCGGGCGGCGGTGTCCTGGAGGGCGCCCTCGTAGGTGTCCCGGGAGACCAGGTTGTAGTGGGGCTGGAGGACGGAGTAGCGGGCCAGTCCCTCACGTTCGGAGAAGTCGATGGACTCCTGGAGGCGCTCGGGGGTGAGGTTGGACGCGCCGACGGCCCGGACCTTGCCCGCGCGCACCAGTTCGTCGAGGGCGGTGACGATCTCCTCGACGGGGACGGACGGGTCGTCGAAGTGGGTGTAGTACAGGTCGATGCAGTCGGTGTTCAGCCGCTTCAGGGAGGCCTCGGCCGCCGCCTTGACGGTGGCCGCGGACAGCCCCTTGTACTCGGGGTGGGCGCCGACCTTGGTGGCGACGACGATCTCGGAGCGGTTGCCGCGCGCGGTGAGCCACTCGCCGATCAGGGTCTCCGACTCGCCGCCCCGATTGCCCTCCGCCCAGACGGAGTAGGAGTCGGCCGTGTCGATGAAGTTGCCGCCCCCGGCGGTGTAGGCGTCGAGGACGGCGAAGGTGTCGGACCGGTCGGTGGTCCAGCCGAAGACATTGCCCCCGAGGGCGAGCGGGGAGACTTCGAGACCGGAGGAGGCGAGGGAGCGCAGCGATGTCATGCGGTTATTCAACACCGTTCCGCGCACCCGCTCTTGGGAAACGCGGTGACGACACAAGGCCGCAACGCCCCGCCCGCCCCCCGCCCCGGCCGGTCAGCGGTAGACGGTCTGCGGCTGCTGGTACGCCATCAGCCCCTCCGGTCCCAGCTCCCGGCCGAGGCCGCTCGACTTGATGCCGCCGAAGGGGGCCGCCGGGTCCGGGACGTAGCGGTTCACGCCGATGGATCCGGTGGCTATGCGGCGTGCCACCGCCGCGCCGCGCTCGGGGTCGGAGGTCCATACGGTGCCGCCGAGGCCGAATGCGGAGTCGTTGGCGATGCGGACCGCTTCGTCGACGCCGTCGTAGGGGATCAGCGCCAGCACCGGGCCGAAGATCTCCTCCTGGGCGACGGCGGAGCCGTTGTCGACGTCGGCGAAGACGGTCGGCTCGACGAACCAGCCGCGGTCCTGGTGCTTCGGGCGGCGTCCGCCGGTGGTGAGTCTGGCGTCCGAGGCGATTCCCTGGGCGATGTAGGACTCGACGCGGTCGCGCTGCCGTGCGGTGGCCAGCGGGCCGATCCGGGTGGCGGGGTCGAGGGCGGGCCCCACGGGCAGCGACTCGGCGAGTGCGGTGAAGGCGTCGACGACCTCGGCGTAGCGATGGCGGGGAGCCAGTACCCGGGTGCCGAGGAAGCACGTCTGGCCGTTGTTGAGGAGGGTGCTGCTGAACAGGCCCTCGCCGATGGAGGCCAGATCCAGCTCGATGTCGTCCAGCACGATCGCGGCCGACTTGCCGCCGAGTTCGAGCGTCACCGGGCGCAGCAGCCGTCCGCAGGCCTCGGCGATGGACCGGCCGGCGGGGGTGGAGCCGGTGAAGGCGACCTTGTCGACCCCGGGGTGGGAGACGAGGTACGCGCCCACCTCGCGGCCGGCCGGGACGATGTTGATCACTCCGGCGGGTACGCCCGCCGCCTCCGCCGCCTCGGCGAGCAGATAGGAGTCCAGAACGGTCTCCGGCGAGGGCTTCACGACCAGGGCGCAGCCGGCCGCCATCGCAGGCGCGATCTTGAACATGGAGAGGGCCTGGGGGAAGTTCCACGGCACGATGGCCGCCACCACCCCGACCGGCAGTCTGCGGACCTCGACCGAGCCGCCGAGCAGCCCGGGGCGTACCTCCTCGAAGGCCGAGGTACGGGCGAGCCCCGCGTAGTAGCGCAGCACGGCGCTCGGATAACCGGTCTCCAGCTGTGCGGCGACCGCCACCGGCATACCGTTCTGGGAACTCACCCGTTCCACGAATCCATCGGCCCGGGCGTCGATCTCCACGGCGAACCGCTCCATCACCTCGGCACGCCGGGCGGGGTCCCAGCCCGACCATCCGGCGGGGTCCTCGAAGGCCCGTCGAGCGGCCAGTACCGCTCTGTCGATATCGGCCTCGGCACCCTCCGGGACCCCGCCGAGCGGCTGTTCCGTGCTGGGGTCGATCGGGACGATCACCCGGTCGGTGCTGGGAGCGACCCATGCTCCGCCGATGTAGAAGGTGTCATAGGCGGTACGGGTCTCCTGGCGGAGTTCCATCAGACGGCTCCCTGATCGTTCTGTGCGGGGTGGGGGTCGGTGCCCGGGCCGGGGACCGGGTCGGCCGCCGTCGCTCCGCGGACGGCGGCGACGAACGCGTCCGGTGCGTCGATGTGCACCAGATGACTCGCCCCGGGAATCACCTCGGAGCGGATCGTGGGCACCGCGCGCACCAGCCGCCGGTGCACCTTGTGGAAGAAGGGATTGCTCTCCGCGCCGAGCAGAAAGGTGACGGGGACGCGGATGTCCCGGATCCGGCTCAGCGGCAGATGCTCGAACATCACTCCGTACGGATGCGGATCGAGCTCCGCCAGGACATTGCGGGCATGGGACAGCAGCCGCTCCCGCTCCCGGCGCGGAGCCGTGTCGAAGGAGGGCCCGGCGGCCCAGCGGAAGAAGGCTCCGGCCGCCTCCTCGCGGCGTCCGCGCAGCCGTGCCAGGGTGACGCGGGCGAGCGCGCGGAGCATCGGGGGCGTCGCCAGCCGGGTGCCGTGGAACGGAGGCTCCACCACGATCAGCCGGCGGACCAGTTCGGGGTGGCCGGCGGTCAGCCCGAGGGCGATGTTGCCGCCCGCGCTCCAGCCGACGACCGTCGCCGGTCCTTTGGCCACCCGCTTCAGCAGGGCCGCCGCGTCGGCCACATGACGCCGGTGGTCGCGGACCGGCGGATGCGCGGACGCGCCGTAACCACGCCGGTCGTAGACGATCACCCGGTGTCCGGCGGCCACCAGGCCGTCCACGACCCCGTCCCAGGTGGCGGCCTGCGCGCCGCTGCCGTGGATCAGCAGGAGAGGTGCGCCGTGCCCCCGCGCCTCGTACGCGAGGTCGACTCCGTCGGTACGCAGGAGAAGTGGATCGCGCACATCAGCCGCCCGGCCGGGGCGTCGGGAAGCCCGGGGCGCTGCCCGGGGAGGTTCTCAGCACGGCGGTATGACGCACGGTACGGCTCCTTTGCCGAAGGGTCTCCTCGGAGGCTAGAGCCGGTCGCCGACCGCGAACTGTTCAATTTCTGGACACCGCTCAGGGGGTCAGGAGGTGATGTGCAGGGCCCGCATCCGGTTGTAGAGCGTGGTCCGGCTGATGCCGAGGCGTCGCGCGGTGCGGAGCTTATTGCCGCCGCAGGCCCGCAGCGCCGCCGCGATGGTGTCGTGCTCGGCCCGTTCCAGCGGAGTCATCCGGCGCAGCCGGGGGCTGACCCGGTATCCCTCGGGGAGATCGCCGGGTGTCACGTCCCCCGCGGAACGCCGTTCGAGCACGGCCCGGACCACGGCCCGCAGCTCGCGGAGATTGCCCGGCCAGGGATGGCCCGCCAGCACGGCCAGCGCGGCCGGGGTGAAACGCGGCCCGGGGTCGGCCCCCAGCTCGTCGAGCACGGCCCGCACCAGCCCCGGCAGCTCCTCCGTACGGTCCCGCAGGGGCGTCAGATCGATCCGCCCGGCGCACGCGGCGGCGAGCGCCGCGCCCGGGCCGTCGAGATCGCCGGCCGGGGCGCCGGTCAGGACGATCCGGGGCGAGTCCGGCCCCGCCGGCCGTTCGAGGAGGTGCCGCAGCCGGACGGCGCACGCCTCGGGCAGCAGCTGCACCTCCTCGAGCAGCAGCGGGCCGGGGCCCCCGGCCGCCCTGTCGAGGTCGCGGAGCCACGCGGCCTCGCCCCGCACGGCCGCCTCCGACGAGTCCAGGACGACCGCCGGTCCGTCCTCCGCCCCGGCCAGCGCCCGGGCCCTCGTCGTCCGGCCGGTCCCCGGAGCCCCGCCGATGTACACCGGGGTACCGGACCGCGAACGCGCGCCCGGACGTGCGGGGGCGGGGGCGGGCGCGGACCGCGTCTCGGCGGGGACGGTGAATTCGAAGAGGACCCCGCCGGTTCCGGGGCCGAGGGACCGCGGCCGTACCTCCACCGACCTTCCCGACACCAGCTCCACCCGCCGGGCCGGAACCGTGCCGTCCCGCGCGGGAAGCCCCGCCGCCAGCTCCCGGAGCAGGAGGTGATCCAGCGGATCGAGGAGTTCCACGGCCGCCGGATTCGCCAGCACCACCCCTTCGCCGAGCACCAGCAGCGGCAGGGTCCGGCCGGCCGCCGCGACCTGGAAGGCGGCCAGCAGGCGCTGCTCGGCGGCGCGCGTCGTGCGCAGCAGCCGTTCCTCGACGTCGTGCGCCGCCCGGGCGAGGAACGGACCGAGCAGGGGGGAGCCGTCCCCGGTGAGGCAGGTGATGTCGAGGACGCCCTCCAGCCTGCGGGTCACCGGATGGATGATCGGATGCCCGTAGCAGCTGAAGCGCTTGAACGGCTCCAGATAGTGCTCGTCGCCGTGCACCGCGAGACCGCGCCGCACCTCGTACACCGTGGCGATCGAGTTCGTCCCGGTCGTCTCCTCCAGGAACACCCCGCCCGCCACCACCCCCAGCTCTTCGAGCCGGTTGCGGAGCCCCCGGGGGCCGACCGTCGGGGCGACGATGCGCGAGGCCCGGTCGGCGAGCACGACGCAGAACGAGGCGTCGCCGAGCTGGTCCGCCAGCTCCGTGAGAACCGGCCCGGCGGCGGTGGCGAGCCGGCCGCGCCGGTCGACGGCGTCGGGGTCCACCCGTATCTCGGGGGCGGCGGGGGTGAGCCCGCTCAGCTCGGACCGCCGCCAGGACAGGGCGATCTCCGGACGCGGTGGGGTGTCAGTGGTGTCGCTGGGATGCACGGCGGCCTCCGGCGGGGGTGGTGCTGGCTGAGCCCGTACGTACGCGCTGACGGCGGGCGCTCCCCGCACTCAATCAGCAGCCCGGCACGGAGCGGGAGGCAGGGTGTCGGTTCCGTCCCAGATGGGCGCTGAGCAGGGCTTCCACCGCCGGGTGGTCCTCCGCGCCGAGATGGCCGGTGGGGACCGTCGCCAGCGTGGCCCCGGCGATGCCGGCCGCGAGTTCCCGGGCGTGGGACAGCGGGGTGGCGATGTCCAGCGTGCCACCGACGACCAGGGTGGGAGCGGTGATACGCGCCAGATCCCGCCGCAGGTCACAGTGGGCGAGGGCGTCGCAGCAGGCCGCGTAGGAAGAAGGGTCGGCAGTGGCGAGGTCCCTGAGCAGGGCGCGGCCGTAGGCCGTCGCGGCGATCGCCGGGTCGGCGAACCAGCGGCCCGCGCTGGTCGCCAGCAGCGGCCGGGTGCCCTGCTCCCGGACGAGCGCGGCCCGCTCCCGCCAGGGCCCGGCCGGGCCGAACCGGGCCGAGGTGCAGACCAGGGCGAGGGAGCCGACGCGGTGCGGGTGGCGGGCCGCCAGATGGGTTCCGACGGCCCCTCCCAGCGAGATGCCCGCGTAGTGGAAGCGGCGGTGGCCGAGCCTGTCGGCGAGCGCGAGGACCCGCGCGGCGAGATCGGCCACCGAGGTGGTGCCGGGAGCGGCGGGGGAGCCGCCGTGTCCCGGCAGATCGAACCGCGCCACCCGGAAGGTCCGGGCCAGCGCGGGCAGCAGCGGTTCCCAGACGGTCGTCGAGGTCCCCAGGGAGGGGCCGAGGACCAGCAGCGGCGCGTCGGGCGGGCCGGTGAGGTCGTGATGCGGCACGGGGGCGGGGACGGACATGGGCCGCCTTTCTCAGAGAGGGGAGGAGAGGACGAGGGGCGGGAGCGGCGGCAGGGCACGGGGACCGGCGCGCCGCGGCCGTCAGCGCTCCAGGACGAGAGCCAGCCCCTGCCCCACGCCGATGCAGAGCGCCGCCACCCCGACCCCGGACCCCGCCGCCGCCAGCTGATGCGCCACTGCGCCCGCGAGCCGCGCCCCGGACGCCCCCAGCGGGTGACCGATGGCGATGGCCCCTCCCCGCGGATTGAGGACCGCCGGATCCAGCTCCGGCCACTCGGCGACACAGCCCAGCGCCTGCGCCGCGAACGCCTCGTTCAGCTCCAGCGTGGTCAGCTCCGCGAACGTCCGCCCGGCCCTGGCCAGCGCCGTGCGCACGGCCTCCACCGGCCCCAGCCCGAACCAGTGCGGCTCGATGCCGGTGACCGCGCCGGCCCGCACCCGCGCCAGCGGCTCCCGGCCGACGGCGCGCAGCCCGGCCTCGTCGGTCAGCAGCAGCGCCGCCGCGCCGTCGTTCAGGGGCGAGGCGTTCCCCGGGGTGACCGTGCCGCCGTCCGGACGGAAGGACGGCTTCAGCCGGGCCATCGCCTCCGGGGACGCGTCTTCCCGTACGCACGCGTCGCGGGCGAAGAGCGCGTACTCCCCCCGGCGCGACTCGATCTCGACCGGCACGACCTCGGCGTCGTACAGCCCTTCGCGCCAGGCCCGGGCGGCCTTGCGGTGGCTGTCGAGGGCGAAGGCGTCCTGCCGCTCCCGGGTGATGCCGTGCTTCCCGGCGATGAGTTCGGCGCTCTCGCCCAGCGGAACCGTCCACTGGGGATCCATCCGCGGGTTGACCATGCGCCAGCCGAGAGTGGTCGAGTACAGCTCCTGGTGCCCGACCGGAAAGGCACGGTCCGGTTTGGGGAGGACCCAGGGGGCGCGGCTCATGGACTCCACCCCGCCGGCGACCGCGATGGAGGCGTCGCCGACGGCGATGGCCCGCGCCGCCTGGACGACCGCCTCCAGACCGGAGGCGCAGAGCCGGTTGACGGTGACGCCGGGCACGGTGACGGGGAGCCCGGCCAGCAGGGCGGCCATCCGGGCGGCATCGCGGTTCTCCTCGCCCGCGCCGTTGGCGTTGCCCAGGAAGACATCGCCGATGCGCGCCGGGTCCAGCTCCGGCGTACGGTCCAGCAGGGCGCGGACGGCCCGCGCCGCCAGATCGTCGGGGCGCACCCCGGCCAGCGCACCGCCGTACTTGCCGACCGGGGTGCGCACCGCGTCGACGATGTAGACCGAGCGCCCGTTCACCGGGCACCTCCCGCCGCCGCCGCGATCCGCACCGGGGCGGCGGTCCTGGCGCGGAGCTCGTCCGCGGTGACGCCGGGGGCCAGTTCGACCAGGACCAGGCCGTCGCCGCCGACGTCCAGCACACCGAGGTCGGTGACGATCCGGTTCACGCACGCACGTCCGGTGAGCGGCAGGGAGCACTCCTCCACGATCTTGGGGCTGCCGTCCCGCGCGGTGTGGGTCATCGTCACCACGACCCTGCGGGCCCCGTGCACCAGATCCATCGCCCCGCCGATACCGGTGATCAGCTTCCCGGGGACCGCCCAGTTGGCCAGGTCGCCCCGGGCGGAGACCTGCATCGCGCCGAGGACGGCGGTGTCGATGTGGCCGCCCCGGATCATCCCGAAGGAGAGCGCCGAGTCGAAGAACGAGGCCCCGGGAAGGACGGTGACGGTCTCCTTGCCCGCGTTGATCAGGTCCGGGTCGATCTCCTCCCGGTACGGGTAGGGGCCGGTGCCGAGGATGCCGTTCTCCGACTCCAGGACGACCCGGACCCCCTCGGGCAGCTGTCCGGGAATCAGGGTCGGCAGCCCGATGCCCAGATTGACGTACTCCCCGTCGCGCAGTTCCCGCGCCGCGCGGGCGGCGATCTCATCCCGTGTCCAGGGCATCAGACTCGTACCGTCCTCTGTTCGATCTTCTTGTCGGCGGCCTGTCCGGGCGTGAGCGCCACCACGCGCTGGACGAAGACCCCGGGCAGATGCACGGAGTCCGGGTCCAGTACGCCGGGTTCGACCAGCTCCTCGACCTCGGCGACGGTGATCCGGCCCGCCATCGCGGCCAGGGGGTTGAAGTTGCGGGCGGACTTGTTGAAGACCAGATTGCCGTGGCGGTCGCCGCGGGCCGCGCGCACCAGGGCGAAGTCGGTGCGGATCCCGTGCTCCAGGACATGGCCGACGCCGTCGAACTCCCGGATCTCCTTCGGCGGCGAGGCCAGGGCCACCCCGCCGTCGCCGTCGTACCGCCAGGGCAGTCCGCCGTCCGCCACCTGGGTGCCGACCCCGGCGGGAGTGTAGAAGGCGGGAATGCCGCACCCGCCCGCGCGCAGCCGCTCCGCCAGGGTGCCCTGGGGGATCAGCTCGACCTCCAGCTCACCGGCGAGATACTGGCGGGCGAACTCCTTGTTGGCCCCGATGTAGGAGCCGGTGACCCGGGAGATCCGCCCGGCGGAGAGCAGTACCGCCAGACCCGAGTCCATGGCCCCGCAGTTGTTGGAGACCACGCTGAGCCGGCCGGCCCCCTGCTCCAGAACGGCCGCGATCAGGGTGTTCGGCACACCGCTCAGCCCGAAGCCGCCGACGGCGAGCGAGGCCCCGTCGCGGAGGTCCGCCACGGCGTCCGCCGCCGACTCCCGTACCTTGTCCACGGCGCTCACCGGGCCGTCAGGGCCGAGGGATGGGCCGCCAGGGGAGTGACGGAGACGGTCATGTAGGGGAAGAGCGGCAGATTCCACAGGATGTGGTGGAGTTCGTCGTTGCCGGGGACGTCGAAGACGCTGAGATTGGCGTACTGCCCGGCGCACCGCCAGATGTGCCGCCAGACGCCGGTCTCCTGGAGTTCTTGGCAGTAGCTCTTCTCACGGGCGATCAGATCCTCGCGGACGCCGGGATCCAGGTCGGGGGGGATCGCGACGTCCATCGTCACTGCGAACAGCATGGTGGCTTCCTTCGCCGATGAATCGGGGGCAGGGCGGGTCAGGCGGGATCGAGGACGAAGTCGTACGTGACCTCACGGCCGGTGCCGTTCGCCGCAGAGACGGGGGAGAGGATCAGCTCGGGCTTCACGGCGGAGGCGATGTCGTCCTCGACATGGCTGGTGCCCCGGAAGTACAGCTGGGTGGTGATCGGCTGATGGCCCGGGGCGGAGACCTTCAGATGCAGATGGGCCGGTCGCCACGCGTGCCAGCCGGCCGCCGCGATCAGCCTGCCGCAGGAGCCGTCGGTGGGGATCTGGTACGGGGCCGGCTCCACGGTGCGCACGGCGAAGCCGCCCCGCTCGTCGGTGGCGACCGTGCCGCGCAGATTCCACTCGGGGAGCCCGGGGGCGAACTGCGAGTAGAAGCCCTCCGCGTCCGCGTGCCACATCTCGACCCTGGCACCGGTCAGCGGGGTGCCGTCCACGGCGGTCACCCGGCCCCGGAAGAGCAGTGGGACGCCCGGCTCGCCCTCCCGCATGGGCAAGGTGGCCTCCCCGGTGAAGAGCGGCGAACCGGGGACGTAGTACGGGCCCTCGATGGTGCCCTTGCTGCCCAGCCGGTGCTCGCTCGCCACCTCCTCGACGACATGCTCCAGCCACACATCGAGGAAGAGCGGCCACTCGCCGTCCAGCCCGACCTGGATCATCCAGGACTTGAGCGCGTCGTACTCCGCGTAACCGACCCGATGACGGCGTATGACGTCGTGCACGGCGGCCAGCACCTCGGTCACCAGCGTGTCGACGCGCTCGGTTCCCGCGTCGCCGCTCCCGGTCCGCTGCCTGCTGCGGAACCGCTCGGTGGCGGCGGCCCCGGACGCGGCCGCGGTGGCGGTCTCGGTCATCTGCTTCTCCTCTGTTGTTCGGTGTTCGGTGTTCGGTGGTGTGCGTGGCCGTGGTGGCCGTGGTGGTCGTGTCGCTCAGCGGTCCTGGCGGTAGCGGGCGAGCTTCTCGGGATCGACGCGGACCCCGAGGCCCGGACCCTCGGGCACCCGCAGGGTGCCGTTCTCGATCCGCAGCGGCTCGGCGAGCAGATCGTCGGTCATGTCGAGGAAGTTGGAGAGTTCACCGGCCCGCCGGGCGGAGGAGCGGTGCGCCGCGCCGAAGGCGACCGAGCAGGCCGTGCCCAGCTGGCCGTCGATCTGATTCCCCATCACGACCTCGACGCCCAGCCCCTCGCACTGGTGCAGCACCCGCTGGGAGGCGGTGAAGCCGGTACGGGCCGTCTTGACGCTGATCGCGGTGGCGGACCCGCCGAGCAGCTCCCGGGTCACCTCGGCGGCCCGGGTTGCGCTCTCGTCGGCGATGAAGGGGATGGGACTCCGGGCGACCAGCCAGCGCCGCCCCAGCACATCGTCGGCCGGGCAGAGCTCTTCGGCGAACGTCAGCCCCAGATCGTCCATCTCCCGCAGCGCGCGCGCCGATTCGGCCGCGCTCCAGCCCCGGTTGCCGTCGATGTACAGCTCCGCCCCGGGACCGAGCGCCTGCCGCAGCGCCCGGCAGGCCTCGACGTCATCGGTGTAGGGCAGCCGCCCGACCTTGACCTTGAACGTGGTGATGCCGTACGTGTCACGGATCCGCTCGGCCTCGGCGACCATCCGCGCGGCGGGCGCGAACCCCACCATGTGGCTGACCCGCATCCGGTCCGTGTATCCGCCGAGCAGCGCGGAGACCGGCCGCCCGGCCGCCCGGCCCAGGATGTCCCACAGGGCCATGTCCACGGCCGCCTTGGCGGTGGGATTGCCGACGGTCCGGTCCAGCCGCTCGTGGACCCTCTCCCGCTCCAGCGGCGACAGGCCCAGCAGCTGCGGAGCGAAGACGCGGTCGATCACCGCGACGATCGACTCCTGGGTCTCCCCGTAGGTGTAGGGCCTCGGCGGTGCCTCTGCGGTCCCGGTCAGACCCTCGTCGGTATGGACCCGTACGAGAACGTGCTCGGCGGTGCGCACTTCTCCGCTGGCGAACTTCAGCGGTTTTCGATAAGGGATGGCGAAAGGGATCGATTCAATTCCGGTGATTTTCATGGAATTCCGCGCTCCCGGTCGATTCGGATGAGATGAACATGCCGTCCTTTTCCACTGTCTCCAGCAGCCTCTTCAGCAGGGGAGATTCGTCGTCCTCCCGCCAGGCCATCACCAGACCGACCGAGGGCGCGTCCTCCAGCTCCTTGTGCACCACGCCCTCGCGGGGGGCCGAGCGGATCGAATCCGGCAGTACGGCGATGCCGAGGCCCGCCGCCACCAGGGCGAGCGCGGTGGAGGTCTCGGAGACCTCATGGGCGCGGCGCGGGGTGAATCCGGCCGCCAGGCAGGCGCGTACGACCGCGTCGTGGACGACCGAGCCCATGGCGGGCCCGTACATGATGAAGCTCTCGTGCCGCAGCCGCTCGATACGCACCCGCGGCGCGTCGGCCAGCCAGTGCTCCGCCGGCACCGCGAGGATCAGCGGTTCGTCGGCGAGGGCCCGATGGGCGAGCCCCGCCTCCCGGACCGGCGGCCGGAGCACCCCCACATCGAGACGCCCTCCTATCAGCCCCGACTCCTGGGCGGGGGTGAGCATCTCGGTGTGCACCTCCAGCCCCACCCCGGGCAGTTCGCGTTTGACCAGCCGTGCCAGGGCCGGCAGCCGGCGGTACGAGGCGGATCCCGTCAGCCCCACCCGGATCACCCCCTCCACCCCCGCCGCGAAACGCCCCGCCCGCGCCACCGCCTCGTCCACGGAGTCGAGGATGCGCCGCACATCGGTGTGGAACACCTCGCCCGCACCGGTCAGGGAGACCTGCCGGGTGGTGCGGGCGAACAGCTCCACCCCGAGTTCCGTCTCCAGCCGGCGTATCGCCTGGGAGAGCGGGGGCTGCGCCATGTGCAGCTGTTCCGCGGCCCGGCCGAAATGGCGGGTGGCGGCGACCGCGGCGAAATACCGGAGGTGTCTGAGTTCCATCGGAATCTCCCTCGATTGCGCCTCATCGTAGGGAGCCGATCCCATACGCAACAAATACTTGATCGCAGCGTATTGATATGCGGGAGATATCAATACCCCCCTGGGTCAACCCTGGGAAAACCCCTGGGGCCCGGAACTTCACCCCGATGACATGGTGCTGAAAAGCAGCCGTAACGAGCGGCTGCGACTGCGACAGGCAGCCGCAACGAGTCGGAGGCAAGAGCCGTGGCCGATACAGCGAGCAGTGCGCGGACCATCCTCGAAGACGCTCTGGTGGAAGACGAGCGGACGGGCGTCTACCGCGTCCGCCGGAGCGTCTTCACCGACGAGGAACTCTTTGAAATGGAGATGAAGCACATATTCGAGGGCAACTGGATCTATCTCGCCCACGAGAGCCAGATCCCCTCCGCCGGGGACTACTTCACCACCCACATCGGCCGGCAGCCCATCGTCATCTCCCGCGACAGACAGGGTGAGCTGCACGCCCTCATCAACGCGTGCAGCCACCGCGGGGCGATGCTCTGCCGCCGGAAGACCGACAACCGCACCACCTTCACCTGCCCGTTCCACGGCTGGACCTTCAACAACACCGGCAAGCTCCTCAAGGTCAAGGACCCGCGCGGCGCGGGCTATCCCGAGCAGTTCAACACCGACGGCTCGCACGACCTCACCAAGGTCGCCCGGTTCGAGAGCTACCGGGGCTTTCTCTTCGGCAGCCTGAACCCGGAGGTGCTGCCCCTGACCGAACACCTGGGTGACGCCGCCGTCCTCATCGACATGATCGTCGACCAGTCCCCGGAGGGACTGGAGGTGCTGCGCGGCTCGTCCACGTACACCTACGACGGCAACTGGAAGCTCCAGACGGAGAACGGCGCGGACGGCTACCACGTCTCGGCCACCCACTGGAACTACGCCGCGACCCAGGCGCGCCGCACCTCGGGCGAGTCGGCCAATGACACCAGGACCATGGACGCCGGCGGCTGGTCCAAGCAGCGCGGCGGCTTCTACTCCTTCGAGCACGGGCATCTGCTGCTGTGGACCACCTGGCTCGACCCCGCCAACCGGCCGCTGAGCGACCGGCGCGAGGAACTGGTCGCCACGTTCGGGGAGGCGAAGGCCGACTGGATGATCGGTGTCTCCCGCAATCTCTGCCTCTACCCGAATGTCTATCTGATGGACCAGTTCAGCTCCCAGATCAGGCACTTCCGTCCCCTCTCGGTCGACCGTACCGAGGTCACCATCTACTGCATCGCCCCCAAGGGGGAGAGCCCCGAGGCCAGGGCGCGGCGGATCCGGCAGTACGAGGACTTCTTCAACGCCACCGGCATGGCCACCCCGGACGATCTGGAGGAGTTCCGCTCCTGCCAGAAGACCTATCTGGCCGGAGCCTCCCCCTGGAACGACCTCAGCCGGGGCGCCGTGCACCGGATCGACGGGCCCGACGAGGACGCCAGGGCGATGGGCATCAACCCGATCGCCAGCGGAGTGCGCACCGAGGACGAGGGCCTCTACCCGATCCAGCACGGCTACTGGCAGCGGACCCTTCAGCGCGCGCTCGACGCCTGACGAGCCGGACGCCCGACGAGCGGACGTACCACGAGCCGGACGCCCGACGAGCGAACGCCCGACGAGCCGAACGCCCGAGTTCGGACAGCACCCCGAGGGAGCCACCCGATGACCACCGACGCGATCACCGCGCCCCCCGCCGCCGGCCACACCGTCACCCCCGAGACGGTCCGCCGGTTCCTCTACCGCGAGGCCCGCCACCTCGACGACCGCGAGTTCGAGAAGTGGCTGGAGTGCTACCACCCGGACGCCGAGTTCTGGATGCCCGCCTGGGCCGACGACGACGAGCCGACCCGGGACCCGCAGAGCGAGATCTCGCTGATCTACTACGCGAACCGGGGCGGTCTGGAGGACCGGGTCTTCCGCATCCGCACCGACCGCTCCAGCGCGACCAGCCTTCCGGAGCCGCGCACCAGCCACAACATCACCAATGTCGAGATCACCGCGGCGGACGGCGGCCTGGTGGAGGTCCGCTTCAACTGGTTCACGCTCTACTACCGCTACCAGAGCGTCGACACCTACTTCGGCACCTCGTTCTACCGCATCGACTTCACCGCCGCCGACCCGCTGATCACCAGCAAGAAGGTCGTGCTCAAGAACGACTACATCCACCACGTGGTCGACGTCTACCACGTCTGACCGGCCCGAAATGAGCGCACCCATGGCATTCCAGGTCGCCCTGAACTTCGAGGACGGCATCACCCGGTTCATCGACTGCCGGGCGGACGAGACCGTCGCCGACGCCTCGTACCGGGCACGCATCAACATCCCGCTCGACTGCCGCGACGGAGCGTGCGGCACCTGCAAGTCGCTCTGCGAATCAGGGACGTACGACGGCGGCGACTACATCGACGAGGCCCTCACCGAGGACGAGGCGGCCCTCGGCCACTGCCTGCCCTGTCAGATGACCCCGCGGAGCGATCTCGTACTGAGCATCCCCGCGACCTCCGCCTCGGCCCGGACCGCCGCGGCGGTCCACCGCGCCACCCTCACCGCCGTCGAGCGGCACTCCGCCACCACCGTCGGCTTCACCCTGGAGGTGGACGACCGCGAGGCGCTGGACTTCCTGCCCGGCCAGTACGTCAATGTCACCGTTCCGGGCACCGACCGGCACCGCTCGTACTCCTTCAGCTCCGGGCCCGGACAGCGCCGGACCGCGTTCCTCGTCCGCATCACCGAGGGCGGCCTGATGTCGGGCTATCTCACCGAACGGGCGAAGGCCGGGGACCGTATCGACTTCACCGGCCCGATGGGCGGCTTCTACCTCCGCGACCTGGTCCGGCCCGCGCTCCTCCTCGCGGGCGGCACCGGGCTGGCCCCCCTGCTCTCCATGCTGGAACAGCTCGCGCACAAGCCGCCCGCCCACCCCGTCCACCTCGTCTACGGGGTCACATCGGATCAGGACCTGGTCCATCTGGACACGCTCGCCCACTACGCCGCCACCGTCCCCGGATTCACCTTCGACCACACGGTCGCCGACCCGGCCAGCACCGCGCGGAACAAGGGGTACGTCACCGGACTGATCGACTCCGAGACCCTGCACCGGGGGGACGCCGACGTCTATCTCTGCGGGCCGCCTGCCATGGTCGAGGCGGTACGGGGCCACATCGCCGCGCTCGGCGTCACCCCGGCGGGCTTCCACTACGAGAAGTTCACGGCGACGGCGACGGCGACGGCGACGGCGGCAGCGACGGCGGGGGCGGGGGCGCTTCGATGAGGCCGCCGCGGGCGGCGGACCGCCCGGCTCCCCCCTCGGCGCACCCGGGGCGGTTCGCCGGGAAGAAGGCCGTGGTCACCGGCGCGGCACAGGGCATCGGCCTCGCCGTCGCCCGCCGTCTCGTCGCGGAGTCCGCCGATGTCGTCCTGGTCGACCGGGCCGAGACCGTCCGGGAGGCCGCCGAGGAGCTGGGCGGCCACGCCGTCATCGCCGATCTGGAGCGGTACGAGGGGGCCGAGGCAGCCATCGGCGAAGCCCATCGCCACCACGGCCGGATCGACTGCCTCGTCAACAATGTGGGCGGCACCATCTGGGCCAAGCCCTACGAGCACTACACCCCCGACCAGATCCGGGCCGAGATCGATCGCTCGCTCTTCCCCACCCTCTGGAGCTGCCGGGCGGTCCTTCCCCATCTCATCGCCCAGTGCTCGGGCACCATCGTCAATGTCTCCTCCGTCGCGACCCGGGGCATCAACCGGGTCCCCTACGCGGCGGCCAAGGGCGGGGTCAACGCCATCACCGCGGCGCTGGCGCTGGAGGCCGCCCCGTACGGAATCCGGGTCGTGGCCACCGCGCCCGGCGGCACGGACGCCCCGGCCCGGCGGGTCGCCCGGGGGCCCGCGGCCGAGGACGATCAGGAACGGGAGTGGTACCGGCAGATCGTGGCGCAGACCGTCGAATCGTCGCCGATGAAACGGTACGGCTCGCTGGCGGAGCAGGCCGCGGCCATCGTCTTCCTCGCCTCCGACGAGGCGTCCTACATCACCGGCACGGTCCTGCCCGTCGCGGGAGGCGACCTCGGCTGACCCGGCCGGACTCGACCCGACCCACTCCCATTCCCGGCGGGCGGTGCTACCGTGCCGGAGCATGGACACCCCTCCTGACCAGCGGCGAAGCCTGATCGGACGGGCGGGTGAGCGCATGGCCCTCAGCCGCGCGCTCAGTGCCGCTCACACCGGCCGTCCCTCGACAGTGCTGGTGGAAGGGCCCGCGGGCAGCGGGAAGACCACCCTCGTCGACCATGTCCTCACCGACCGCGCACCCCTGCGCGTCCTGCGCGCGACCGGGGTGCCCTGGGAGTCCGGACGCGCGCTCGGCGTGGCCGGCCAGCTGCTGCGGACCACCCCGCCGGACGACCCCGGCGACCGCACGATCCTCGGCACCGCCCGGCGGCTCCACCGGCTCTGGGCGGCCCCGCCGCACGGTGAACCGCTGGTGGTGGTCGTCGACGACGCCCACTGGGCCGACGCCGAGAGCCTGCGGGCGATCGAGTCCGCCGTACGCACCGTGACGACGGAACGGCTTCTGGTGATCCTGCTGGCCAGGGACGACACGACGGGACCGGGACCACGGCAGAACCCGCCGGTGGAGACCCTGGAGCACCTCGACGGCCGAGAGGACGAAACGATACGGCTCGGCCCGCTCGACCCCGAGGACATCAGGGAACTCGCCCGCCACCGCGACGGAGTCGACCTCTCCCTCCCCGCCGCCCGGCATCTGTGCCGGCACACCCGCGGCAACCCCCGGCACATCACCCGGCTGCTCCAGGAGCTGCCCCGCGACATCTGGCAGGACTGGCAGCCCGTGCTGCCCGCGCCCTCCCGCTATACGTCGGTGATCCGGGACTCCCTCGCGCGCTGCGGCGAAGCCGCCCGCGCCCTGGTCGAGGCCTGCTCGGTCATCGACGGCGACGCGCCCCTCGACGAGGCCGCCCGCCTCGCCGGTCTCCCCGACCCGCTGCCGGCGGCGGACGAGGCGGCCGAGGCGGGGCTGCTGATCGCGACCGTCGAACCCGGTCGCGCCCTGCTGGCCTTCCCCCACCCGCTGACCCGTGCCGCCGTCCTCACCACCCTCGGCCTGACCCGCCGCCGGCTGCTCCACCTCCGCGCAGCCGAGGCCGCCGACGACCCGGGACGGCGGCTGGCGCACCGGGCGGCGGCGGCCACCGCGGACGCCGGGCTCGCCGACGAGCTGGACCGGTACGCCGCCGAGCGCGCCGGCGCGGGGGAGTGGGCCACCGCCGCCGCCACCCTGGTCAGAGCGGGCCGGCTCAGCCCGGTCAGGGCCGTCCGCCAGGACCGGCTGCTGCGCGCCGTCGACGCGATGATCGGGGCCGGGGACATCCCCCAGGCCGTGGCGTTCGCCGCGGAGCTGGAGAGCTTCCCCACCGCCGCCCCGCGCGACGTCGTCCTCGGCTATCTGGCCATCATGCGGGGCCGCTCGGCCGAGGCGGAGACCTTCCTCACCCGCGCCTGGGCCCGCTGCGACGCCGCGAGCCGGCCCGACCTCACCGCGAAGATCTGCCAGCGCCGGGTGCTGCACGCACTCGGACGCTGGGACGCCCCGGGGCTGGTCACCTGGGCCCGCCGCGCCCTGGAGCTCGCCGATCCCGCCGACCCCGCCGCGATCGAGTCCGAGGCCGTGCTGGGGCTGGGCCTCGCCGCCATGGGCCGGGCCGAGGAGGCCGTGTCCGTGTACGAGTCGGCCGCGGCCAAGGTCTCCGGCGGAGCCCAGTCCCAGCGGTTCCAGCTCGGCCGAGGCTGGGTGGATCTCGCCCTGGACGCCCCCGAGGCCGCCCGCCGGGCGTTCGAGGAGGCCGTTCCCACCGGGTACCGGCTGGGCTCCACCCGGATCTCCCTCTGGGCCCAGGGCTGGCTGGCCCGCACCCAGTTCGCGCTGGGGGCCTGGCCGGAGGCGCTGGAAACGGTGGAGCGGGCCGCCGCGCGTCTCGCCGAGGTCGGAATCGAACTCGTCCGCCCCCTGGTGCACTGGACCGGGGCCCAGCTCCACGCGCTCCGGGGCGACTGGGAGAGCGCCGAGGACCATCTCGCCCGGGCCGCCGCCGGCGGACACCACTACGAGGTCATGATGGTCCCGGCCGCCCTGGCGCGGGCCCAGGTCGCCGAAGCGCGCGGCGACTACGCCCGGGCCGTCGACGCCCTCGCGCCCGTCGTCCGGCTGCCGTCCCGGGCGGGCGTCGACGAACCCGGCTTCTGGCCCTGGCCGGACGTCTACGCCAACGCCCTGGTGATGACCCATCGCGTCGAGGAGGCCGACGCCTTCCTCGCTCCCCACGAAGATCTCGCCGCCCGGCGCGGCCACCGCTCCACCCAGGCCAGACTCGGCCTGGTCCGAGGCCGGATCACCGCCGCCCACGGCGACATCGACGCCGCCCGGCACACCTTCGAGACCGCCCTCGCCCGGCTGGACCGGCTGCCGCTGCCGTACGACCTGGCCCGGGTGAACTTCGCGTACGGACAGACCCTGCGCCGCGCCGGGAAGCGCCGGGACGCCGACACCGTCCTGCGGAACGCCCGCGACGCCTACAGCGCGCTGGGGGCCCACACCTATGTCGAGCGGTGCGACCGGGAACTCAACGCGGGCGGTCTGAACGGCAGCCGGGCCGCCGCCGGGGCGGACCGGCTCACCGCGCAGGAGCGGGCGGTCGCCGGGCTGGTGGCGGCCGGGGCCAGCAATCAGCGGACGGCCTCGGAACTGTTCATCTCGGTGAAGACCGTGCAGTACCACCTGACGAGGATCTACGCCAAGCTCGGCATCCGCTCCCGGGGCGAACTGGCCGCGAGCTTCCAGGGGACCGCGCCCGGGACCGCGCCCGGGGCCGGGGCCGAGCGGTGACGGCGGCCCGGCGGGGAGCGCGCCGCCCGCCCCCGGCCGGGCCGCGTTCTCTCACCCTTGGCCGGTGGGGGAGGAGAGGACGGGCGCTCGACCGTCCCGGGCGTCCCGCCCGTGCGCGAGATGGCCGCCCCACCCGCCCGGCCACGGCTCCAGGGCCGGCCCGGCCGTCGACCCCGCGGTGCTGCCGGGCGGGCGGCCCGTCGACTCGACGTGACCGGCCTGGACGGTGGCGGTCAACGCGGCCCCGGACAGCACCGCGACGACGGCGAGCCCCGTCAGGCGATTCATCCCCCGGCCCTCTGCGCCCTTCATGGGCGACTCCCCTCCACGGTCCCCACGGTTCCGGTCCCCACCGGACCACTCTCCACCCGGGCCGCTCCCTCGCCTACGAGCGGGGCGGGAGTTGCCGAAGGATTGAGCGGTCCTTGGCCGGGAGTTGGGCTTCCGCTTGCCGGGCCGACGGGCGGAGAGGGTGTCGCCGCCCGTCGCCGGTGTCACCGCCTGCCGCGCCGTACCCAGTGCGCGCGGCGCTGATACCGGGCGACGGGCGGCGGCCCTCCTTCCCCGCGCGGACGGCCGGGGGCGGCGGCGCTCGGGGCGACGGCTTCCCCGGCAGGCGCGCCGGCGGGGCCGTCCGCCGGTGGCCGGAGCCCTTCGGCGGAGTAGACCGTCGTCGCGATGGCGTCCACCAGCTGCTGTTCCGTGAAGCTCTCGGAGCCGGGGACATGGGGGACGAAGCCGATGAGAACACCGTCGCTGACGATCTCCGCGTCGAGCCCTGCCGCTCCGTCGACGTCCCAGAGCGCCTCGATCCCCTCGTCGAGAACCACACGGACACCGAATTCGTAGACCCCCGCCTCCACGAGGTGGGCCATCACCTCGCGCGCGCGGAGCGCTGACACGATACGGCCGGCGCGTTCCGAATCCATGGCGGCGGACCTCCTTCGCGTACGGGTGCGGGTGGCGGCCGGGCCTGTCTCCGACGCCCGGTCCGGGGAGAGCTTCCAGGGTGGGAAGGGCCTCCCGCAAGCCGCCCCGCCGTGCCGGAGAGCGGGTGACGGACACCGTGACCGACGGCGCGCCGAAACCGCGCGTGCCAGGGCCGAAGCCGACCGAAGGAGACCCTCATGAAGGGTCGATTTGGAGTTAGGTTAGGCTAAGTTCAGTCGCAAGTTCTTCGCGGCCTCTTCACCATGCGGTGGAGGGCCGCCTGTCGGTCCTGGGAGTCATCCGCCGTGCGTTCCGCCCGTTTGCGTAAGTCCATCGTCGTCACCAGTGCCGCCCTGTGCGCGGGCATGGTGCTGAGCGCCTGCGGCGAGTCCGGCAAGGAGTCGGAATCGGGAAAGAGCCAGGGTGAGGTCACTGTCACGACCGCCAAGGGCAAGCTCGAAGTGCCCCTGAAGCCCGCCAGGGTCGCCGCGCTGGACAACACCTCGTTCGCGACGCTCAAGGCCTTCGGCATCAAGCCGGTCGCGGTCCCGAAGGGGCTGCTGCCCCCGCAGGGCTTCGAGGACTGGAAGAACGACTCGTCCATCAAGGACATCGGTACCCACCGTGAGCCCAAGTTCGAGGCGCTCAACGCGAGTGAGCCTGACCTCATCATCGGCGGCTACCGCTTCACCGACCACCACGACAAGCTGGCCAAGATCGCCAAGACGGTCGACGTCGCCCCGTCCGACGAGGCCAAGGGCGGTTACGTCAACGCGCTGAAGACGCAGACCCAGGAGCTCGGGAAGATCTTCGGCCAGGAGGCCAAGGCCAAGGAGATCGTCGCCGCCCTGGACAAGGCCGAGAAGTCGGCCACCGACGCCACCAAGGGCGAGAGCGTGTTCCTCGCGGTCGCCAGCGCCGGCAAGGTCGACAACGGCGCCAGCCGGATCGGCCGTCTCGCCGAGCCGCTGAACCTGAAGAACGTGCTCAGCTCGGAGGGCGAGGAGAGCACCTCGGTCCACGACAACTCCGGGCTCGCCCCCGAGACGATCGCCAAGCTCAACCCCGACTGGGTGATCATGCTGGACCGGGACGCGGCCGTGGGCGCCGAGTCCGGCGAGGCCATCGCGGCGAAGAAGGTCGTGGACGGCATGGAGGCGTGGGACAAGACCACCTTCCGCCAGAAGGACCAGGTCATCTACCTGGCGGGTGACTTCTACCTGACCGAGGGCATCCAGGCCTACACGGACGCCTTCGACTCGGTGGCGACCGCGTTCAACGCGGCCGGCTGAACACTCCCACGCTGATGCGGCCCTCCGGCTCGGCCGGGGGGCCGCACACCTTCACCCGCCCCGGAAGCCATATGCGCCGACTCCCGCTCCTGCTGGCCGCACTCTGTGTGCTGGCCCTGGTCACCGCCTCGCTGTTCATCGGCGGATACGACATCGACCTGCGCGCCCTGGTCACGGACCCCGAGGCCCGGCGCATGTTCCTCATCTCCCGGGTGCCGCGCACGCTCGCCCTGGTCCTCGCCGCCGCCGCGATGGCCGTCTCCGGCGTGATCATGCAGATGCTCGTACAGAATCGTTTCGTCGAGCCGACCACCACGGGTACCAGTGAGTGGGCGGCCCTGGGCGTGCTGCTGCTCACCCTCCTCATGCCGGCCGCGTCGCCCATGGTGAAGATGGGCGCGGCCAGCGCCTTCGCCTTCGTCGGCGCGCTCCTCTTCCTCTTCGTCCTCGGCCGGATCGCGCTCAAGTCACAGGTCATCGTGCCGATCGTGGGCATCATGCTGGGTGCGCTGGTGAGCGCGGTGACGCTGTACATCGCCTCGTCCACGAATCTGCTCCAGATGCTCGCCACCTGGCGCTCGGGCGGCTTCAGCTCGGTGGTGCGCGGAAACTACGAGCCGCTGTGGGTGGTGGGAGCCATCGTCGTCGGTCTGTATCTGGCGGCCGACCGCTTCACCATCGCCGGGCTCGGCCGCGACACCGCCACCAGCCTGGGGCTGCCCTACCGGCGCATCATGTTCACCGGGCTCGTCATGGTCGCCCTGGCCACGGGCGTGACCACCGTCGTCGTCGGATTCATCCCCTTCCTGGGACTGATCGTGCCGAACCTCGTCTCGATGGCACGCGGCGACGACATCCGCAGGAATCTGCCCTGGGTCGTGCTCAGCAGCGTGGCCCTGATGATTGCCTGCGACCTCGTCGGACGGCTCCTCGTCTTCCCGCTGGAGATTCCGGCGACGGTGGTCCTCGGGGCCGTCGGAGCGGTCGTGTTCGTCGCGATGATCCTGCGTCAGCGAGGTAAGGCCCATGTCTGAGAACCAGCCTCCGGCCGCCGCGACGGCGACCGCTCCCACCCGCACGGGACTCCCCGTCGCCGCGCGGCTCGCCCTCGCGGGCGGGCTCGCCGCCGCCTCCGTGCTCTCCTTCCTCTTCCTCTTCATCGAGGGGTCCTTCGAGTTCGCCTTCGAGCGACGGCTGACCATGCTGGGCACCATGGCCGTGGTCGCCTTCGCCCAGGCGGTCGGCACGGTGGTCTTCCAGACCATCACCCACAACCGGATCCTCACCCCGTCGATCATGGGGTTCGACTCCGTCTACATCCTGATGCAGACCCTCCTGGTGGCCGTCTTCGGCGGCGGTGTGCTCGCCGTGACCGACGGGATGCCGAAGCTCATCACCCAGACGCTGCTGATGGTCGGCTTCACGATGCTGCTGTTCGGCTGGCTGTTCTCCGGCCGCAAGGGCAGCATCCATGTGCTCCTCCTGGTCGGAGTGGTCCTGGGGCTCGCCTTCCGCAGCCTCTCCGACTTCCTCCAGCGGCTGCTCTCACCCTCCGAGTACGACGTCCTGTCGGCCCGGCTGTTCGGACGGCTCAGCAGCGCCGAGCCGGGATATCTGCCCCTGGCGGGCGCGGTGTGCCTGATCGTCGGCGTCGTCGTCTGGCAGCGCCGCTACCGGCTCGACACCCTGCTCCTGGGCCGTGACGCCGCCACGAACCTCGGCGTCGCCCACAAGCGCGAGCTGACGGTGATGCTCCTGCTGATCTCCCTGCTGATCGCGATGTCGACCGCGCTCGCGGGCCCCATGACCTTCTTCGGGTTCGTCACCGCGATGCTCGCCTACCAGATGTCGGGCACCCACCGGCACATCGTCGTACTGCCGATGGCGTTCCTCATCGGGCTGATCACCCTGGCGGGCGGGCAGTTCGTCATGGAGCACGTCTTCTACGCCTCCGGCATGCTCACCGTCGTCATCGAGTTTCTCGGCGGGGCGATCTTCCTCGCGCATCTCCTCCGGAAGGGCACCCTGTGATCGAGTTCACCGACATCCGCAAGGCGTACGGCGAGGACGTCGTGCTCGGCCCGGTGTCCGGGCGGATCCCGGCGGGCGGGGTCACCTCGCTCGTCGGCCCCAACGGCGCCGGGAAGTCCACCCTGCTGACCATCATCGGCCGGCTCGCCGAGCCCACCTCGGGCACCGTCACCGTCGACGGCCTCGACGTGCACCGGGCCAAGTCGCAGGACGTGGCGCGGACGCTGTCCATACTCCGCCAGGAGAACCACTTCACCGCCCGGGTGACCGTGCGGGAACTGGTCTCCTTCGGGCGCTTCCCGCACAGCCGGGGCCGGCTGACCAAGCAGGACATCGCCCACATCGACGACGCCCTCGACTTCCTCCACCTCGGCGACCTCCAGCACCGCTATCTCGACCAGCTCTCCGGCGGCCAGCGGCAGCGTGCCTACGTGGCGATGGTGCTCGCCCAGGACACCCGGTACGTCCTGCTCGACGAGCCCCTCAACAACCTCGACATGAAGCACTCCGTACGGATGATGAGCCAGCTGCGCCGGGCCGCCGACGAACTGGGCAAGACCGTCGTCCTGATCGTCCACGACATCAACTTCGCCGCCACCTACTCCGACCGGATCATCGCCCTCCGGGACGGCCGGATCGCGGCCTCCGACACCGTCGACGCGATGATGCGGGCCGAGGTGCTCAGCGAGGTGTTCGACACCCCCGTCCAGATCCACGAAGTCGACGGGAAGCGGACCGCCGTCTACTACCGGTGAGCCGGCTCCCTTCCCGATCCGTCTCCCGGTCCGCCTCTCGATCCGTCTCCTGATCCGTCGCGGCGGGAGCGGATGACGAGGACCGCGAGAGCGGCCGTCGTCCCACCGAGCACCATCACCGCCGAGGGGGCCGCGCGGTCGACGACCACCCCGCCGGCCGGCGCGCCCACCGCGATGGTGGCCTGGAACGACGCGGTGAAGAGCACCGAGGCCGCCGCGACGGACAGGACATTCGCCAGGGCCGGCAGCAGGACGAACCCCGCCAGTACCGGTCGGCGGTCCGCCCGCCCCACACCCGCCGTCAGCAGCGGCGCGGAGAGCGCCGCGAGGATCCCGGGCAGGACCAGCCGCGGAGGGCGGCTTCCGGCGGCTTTCCGACGTCAACGTACGAGGGTCCCGGCGGCCGAATACCCCGTATACCCCGCGTACCCCGCGCACCGCCGGTTCACCCGGAGTGCCGCGCCGGCTCCGCCCCGGTTTGCTTCAGGAAGTCGACGATCGCTTCGGCGAGCCGCTCGGGCTGGTCCTCCGGGACGAGGGTCGCCGAGTCGGCGATCTCGATCAACCGGCCCTGTGGGTACAGCTCGGCCAGCCGCCGGCCGTGCTCACGCGGCATCAGTCTGTCCTCGGCCGCCCAGACGACCAGTACCGGGCGGTCGAACTCACGCAGCCCCTCGCTCCAGGCCAGCAGGGTCTCCCGCCCCGGCGCCGAGGTGGCGAACTTCGCGAAGTCCCTGCGGATCGCCCTGCTCCGGGTGGCGGGGGCGAACCAGTCGGCCATGATCTCGTCCGGAACCCCGCGCAGGCTCATCCCGCCGTACCCCTTGCGGTTGTTCCGGAACGAGGGGATACGCATCAGCCGCGTCAGAAGCCAGACGCCACCGGGAACCCCGCACACCACCGCCGCCGCCTTGGCGGGCCCGGGAGGGAAATTGTCGAACGCCTCGCAGGCCACCAGCACCAGGCGCGCGACCCGCCGGTTCTCTTCCTCCAGCACCAGGAACTGGCCACCGCCCCAGTCATTGAGGATGACGGTCACCTCGTCGAGGCCGAGCCGTTCGATGAACTCGCCCAAGAGCCGCGCGACACCACGGTGGGACAGATCGGCGTCCGGGGCCATCGGCCGGCGGTGTCCGCCGAGGGGCAGTGTGGGCAGGACACAGCGGTACCCCTTCAGCAGCGGCACCACTTTGCGCCACTGCTTCTCATTCATCGGCAGACCGTGACAGAACACCAGTACCGGCCCGTCACCACCGGTGTCCTGATAGTCGATCGACCCGGAGGACAGCGAGATCTGCGGCATCACACCCCCATGCGACGGATCGCTCCAATGTAATCCAGCGCGTGCCGACGGACCATCCGAACCCGGTGATACCCGGTGCGGCACCCGGCCGGACACGGTGGGCGCACGGGCCGGCCCCGGCGCGCCTTCTCTGGCACGGCGGGCCAGGACCGGTGCACCATGGCCGGACGTAATCGATGATCCCGACCCCCGACCCCGACCCCACGGAGGCGTCGCGTGCAGAGCGCAGACCATGCTGTACTCGATGAGCTGTACCGCGATCCCTACCCCCTCTACGCCAGGGCGCGCCGCACACCGGGCCTGCTGTACGTCCCCGCCCTCGACGCCTGGCTGGTCGCACGGGACGCGGACGTACGGGAAGTCCTCCGCCGCGACCAGGACTTCTCCTCCCAGCGCGCCCTGCTGCCCGACGCGATGCCCGCGCCCTCCGTCCTCGGCGTCCTGGCCGGGGGACTCGGCGGCCGGCCCACCGTGCTCACCACCGACGGCGCCGCCCACCGGCGTCACCGCGCCCCGCTCAACAGCGGACTCTCCCCCGCCGAGGTCGCCGGGCTCATACCGTACGCGGCCGAACGCGCCGAGGCCCTCGTCGACGGATTCGCGGCCGACGGGCGCGCGGAGTTCATGGACGCCTACGCCCGACACCTCCCGGCCCAGGTCGTCGGGCGGCTCGTCGGCCTCGACCCCCACGACGTCCCCGCCGTGGTGCACGGCGGATACCGCGCCGAGGAACTGCTGTTCAGACCGCTGGCGGAGGAGGAACAGCTCGCCGCCGCCGAGGACGTCGTCGCCCTGCAACAGCTGCTCGACGGCTATGTCCGCGCCCGGCGCGAGAACCCGCGCGACGACCTCTGCACGAGGATGGTCACCGCCCTCGCGCCCGGCGACGATCCTCTGACCCTGGAACAGCGCCACGAACTGGTGGCGGGCCTCCAGAACTTCCTGCTCGCCGGACACCTGACCACCACGGCCCTCATCGGCACCACCCTGCTCCACCTCCTCACCGACCGGCGGCAGTGGGAACTGCTCCTCGCCGACCCCGGGCTGATCCCGGCCGCGGTGGAGGAGGCCGCCCGGTACGACACCGCCGTACAGGCCTTCCGGCGTACGGCCACCCGGCCGGTCACCCTGGGCGGAACCGCGCTGCCCGCCGGAGCGACGGTCCTGGTGGCCTACGGATCCGCCAACCGGGACGGACTCCGCCACGACCGCCCCGACGTCTTCGACATCACCCGCCCGCTCGCCCGGCGACACCTCGCCTTCGGCCACGGCGTCCACGGCTGCCCCGGCTCCCGGCTCGCCCGCGAACAGCTCCGGCTGACGCTCGGTCTCCTCGTCCGCAGACTGCCGGGCCTGCGGATCGACGGCGAGCGGCCGCCGCCCGCGATGCGCCCGAGCTTCATCCACCGCTCGCCCGAGGCGCTGCACCTGGTCTGGTGAGTTCAGACCCGCGCGGCGAGCGCGGCGGGCTCACCCAAGTGGCCGGCCGCCGTCCGCCACGCGGAGGTCACCGCCGTCCGGGCCCGCGCCGTGCGCACCTCGCTGTCGCCGGTCAGCAGCAGCGGCGCACCCACGTGAACATGCAGATCAGGACGGCGCAGCGGCGCGGTGGCCAGCCCCGCGAGCTGCTTGGCGATGCTTCCCGAGGTGACACGGCGGGCCCCGGCCTGGCCCACCGGGACGACGGGGGCACCGGTGCGCCCGGCGAGACGCGCGAGGCCGCTGCGGAAGAGGCCGGGCGCGGCCTCGGCGGCGTCCTCGCGGCGCGGCAGGCCGCCCTCGGCGTAGATGAGGACCAGCCGGCCCTGTTCAAGGGCCGTCGCCGCTCTGTCCAGCGCGGCCGCGGCCCGCCGGTCCCCGCGGAACACCGGTATGTGCCCCTCGCGGGCGAGCGCGCCGCCGAGGAAGGGCACCCGCCACAGCCCGGCGGCCGCCATGACGACCGGCTCGGCACCGAGGCGGCGCAGAGCGGCGAGCACGACGGCCGGGTCCGCGAGCGAGGTGTGGTTCGCGGCGATGATGCTGCCCGGCGTGAGCGCGGTGCCGGCGTCGGTGGTCACCGACAGACGGCCGACGGCGGGCACCAGGATCTCGGCGATGCGGCTGAGCATGAAGGGCTCCCGGTCTCGACGGTGAATGATCCCCATCGTCGGCCGCCGGTGCCGCCCGCGGCGTGAGTCGCCGTACTCATCTTCCCCGTCCCGCCGTACCCAGCGCCGGGGTACGGCGGGACGGGCGGTCGTGTCACTCGTAACGGCAGAGCCCCATGATCATCGCCTCGAAATCGGGGAACTCCCTCGCGGCCCGCTCCATCCCGGCAGCCGCCGGCGCGCGACGGTCCGGCGCGAATCGCTGCGCGACCGCCGTCAGTTCGGGGTGGGCGCGCGGCACCGGGTCCGGCTCGCGCCAAGCAGCCGCTTCCCCCGGACCGAAACCGTCGGCCAACAGCCACAGGAAGGCACCCAGGTCACACGCGATGACAGAGAGCTCTCCCTCGGAGCCGAGGAAGACAACAGGCTGCTCGACCAGCGTCCGTCCCGGCCGGGCCAGCCAGAACGCGGCGTACCCGCCGGTGCCGTCCTCGCCGAATACGCGGAACTCGTCGCCGCTCGAACCGCTGTTGCCGGTCCACGCCTGAAACCAGTCCGTTGTCTCCTCGGCGGGCAGGAAGGCCGTGAAGGGTTCAAAGTCGACGCCGTCCGCCCCGACGCAGTCGAGCCTGATCGCCATGGCGGCGGCGAGCGGAGCGGGAAACTGGCGGTCCTCGTTCGGTATCACGCCAACAGGCTAGCCACTCTTCACGACGTGGCGGAAAGCGACGATCCCTTTCCCCGGGACACCGTCCGCCGGCGCCGCACCGACGTGTGAACGACCCACCCCGCCGCCGCGCCGACCGCGTACCAGAACAGGTCGGGGGCGTTGAAGGTGGAACCGAGCACGAGACGGGCCACGGTGCTCTGCCGCGCCAGTTCCGCCGGCAGCGGGCTGAGCTGGAGGAACTCGATCGCCCAACTGGTGGCCAGCGCGATCGCGGCGGCCCTCGACGGCCTCGTCCGCGGCGCGATCACGACGACGAGCGTGAGCAGCAGAACCGTGTACAGCGCGTCCCCACCGTACTTGGCGACATCCCCGCCCGCCACGGCCCGCAGCCCCAGCCCCGCCCCCGCGGTCACCGCCGCCGCCACGGCCGCCACGAGACGGATCCGTACGGGGCTCGCGGCGGCGCGGTCACGGGTTCCGGGTACGAGGAGCACGGGACCATCCTGCCGTACCCCTCACCCACGGCCTCACCTGCGGGATTTCAGCACGTCGATCTCACAGCCCGGCGCGGACGGGTCGAAGCCGTGCTCGATCAGCCAGCGGACTGCCAGCAGGCTTCGCAACGACCACCACGCGTGAATCACCTCGAGGTCGACGTCGGTGCCATAGCCGGCGATGACGTCGTCGAGGTGCTCCTCGTGTCCGAGCGTGAAGGTCGCGAGGTCGTACAGGGCGTCACCCCGGCCCGCCTCGGACCAGTCGATGATGCCGGTGACCTCGCCACCGTCGACGAACACATGCGCGATCTGCAGATCGCCGTGCGTGAACGCCGGAGTCCACGGCCGGAGCGCGGCCTCGGCCACCTGACGATTACGCGTGACCAGGTCGGCGGGCAGGAGGCCGTTCGCCACAAGCAACCCGCACTCGTCGTCGAGCTCCGCCGCCAGCGCCCCACCGCTCCGCCCGGCCCGGCCCGGCCAGGGCGGCAACGGCGCTTGATGCAGCTTCCGCATGGCCGCGCCCGCCGCGGCCCACTCCTCCGGCGACCCGGTCGACGGCCCGCCGAGGCGTCCGAGCGTCGCCCCCGGGAGCGCGGCGATCGCGAGCACGGGCGGCCTGCGCCACAGGACTTCCGGGGTCGGGACCGGCGCGAGGGCCATCGCCTCGACCTCGACGTCGACGCGCGCCTGATCGGCGTCCACCTTCAGGAACACATCGCCGACGCGCAGGGTCGCGCGCTCGGAATGGGCGACGACGACTTTGACCTCATCCATGGGCGACCAGTATTCCGAGGACGGCAGCTTACGTCGCCGGGTTTATCGCGTGCGGTCGCGCGGCTGGCCGCGCTGGACGGCTGAGCCCCGACAGACGTACGGGGTGCGACCGGCGGTCCGTATCCCGTACGCCCCTGACGCGCCACCTCATCCGGATCTTCGTATGATCGTTTCAATATGACGGGGGGCCGCATGGCACTGAACAAGAAGCGCGACCGCGGGAAGAACGCGAACGGCGAGGAGGAGGAGGGCTGCTGCGCGGGCACCCTCGACACCCTTATGCACCCGTGCTGCTGCGGCGGCGGGATATCGGGACAGATCGCCGCGCTCCTCTTCGTCCTCCGCCCCTCGCTCACGGCCGTCGGCCACACCACCGACCCCGCCGCGCCTCCTCCTCCGGGCCGGGCGGCCGCCGCGATGTACCGCTCCGTCCGGCGCTACCGCGTCACCGTCAGCCCGACCCGCCCCGCATGCTGCCCCTACACCCCGAGCTGCTCCACCTACGCGGTGAAGGCCCTCCACCGCCACGGCGCCCTTCGCGGCGGCCGGCTGATCCTGGCACGCCTTCTGCGCTGTCGCCCCGGCGCGGCCCGCCGTCGGGGCTTCCGCGACCCGGTGCCTCCGGCCCGTCGCTGACGGCACATCGACGAGAAGCTCCATCGGGCGGCGGGGTATGCCCAGGCAGGCCGCCCGACGGCTCGAAGAGGTTCAGACGGCACGAACCGGATCACGAGACACTAGTCGGCATCCTGCTGTGCCAGCCATTCCGTAATCACCTGGTTTGTTTCTTCCGGCTTCTCCTGTTGGATCCAATGACCGCAATCCAGGCTGACCACTTCCACATGGGGCACGAACTCCGCGAGTTTCTCGGACCTCTGGACCGCGTCCCGGTCGCCGTAGATCATGAGCGTGGGCTGCTGGATGATCGGGTCCGCGTCCGCCAGCAAGTGCCAGTTGCGGTCAAGGTTCCTGTACCAGTTCACACTGCCCGTGAACCCTGTCGATTCGAAGGCGGTGACGAAAACGGCCAGTTCGCTGTCGCTCATGACGGGATCGCCCAGTGGCGTTTCCGCTCTGGCGAGATCGATCAGCGCCATACCCGGCCGAGGCTCTCTGGGGGGCTCGTTCTTCCGGTACATATTGCGAAGGAACCGGGAGGTGTTCTCTTCGAACACGGAGTCCGCGACGCCTGGACGCCGATTGAAGTGGACGAAGTAGAAGTCGCTGCCGAGCACATCCTCCATGGACTCGACCCAGGGCTTCTCTCCGCGCTCCTGGTAGGGCAGGCTCAGGTTGATCACTTTGTTCACACGCTTCGGATGCAGCAGGGTCAGCCCCCAGACGACCATCGCACCCCAGTCATGGCCGACAAAGGCGGCATCCTCGTATCCGTAGTGATCGAGCAGCGCGACGAGATCACCTGACAGGTGTTCAATGTCGTAGTCCGTCACTTCGGCCGGACGGGATGAGTTCCCATAACCCCGCTGGTTGGGGACGATGACGTGGTAGCCCGCTGCGGCAAGGGCAGGCACCTGATGACGCCAGGAGAAGGCGTGCTCCGGCCAGCCGTGACAGAGGACAATGGGTTTCCCCGCATTCTGTCGGCCTGCTTCGAAGACCTCAAGCTCCACGCCGTTCACTGAAATGATGGTGGGATCCGGGAAATCGGCTGGATCGAACATGGTATTCCCTCTCTTCCTTTCGGGGGATCAGGCGGTGAAGGCCCCGAAGGAGGCATCGGTGCACCCCTGGGGCATGCCGCCATCTTGCCGACTGAAACCGGTCACTCCATGACCGGTTTCATGTGAGAGTTTTATCGGTATGCGAACCGACAGGCTGGTGGCCGTCCTTCTCCTGCTGCAACGGCGTGAGCGGGTGACGGCGGCAGAGGTCGCCAAAGAGCTGGAGGTCTCCGAGCGCACCGCCCGTCGTGACCTCGACGCCCTGGCCATGGCAGGGGTGCCCGTGTACTCCGTGCAGGGCCGAGGCGGTGGCTGGCGTCTCGTGGGTGGTGCCCGCACCGATCTGTCCGGGTTGACCGCGAGTGAGGCCCGCGCTCTGTTCCTGGTCGCAGGCCCTGCCTCGGCCGCCACGCCGGCCGTGAAAGCAGCCCTGCGCAAGCTCGTTCATGCCCTGCCGGAGCCCTTCCGGACGCAGGCCGAGGCGGCGGCGTCGTCGTTGGTCGTGGACCCGCAGCGGTGGGGGACGAGCCGGGTCGAGCACCGACCGCCCCGCTTCCTCGACGAACTCCAGGACGCGGTGATCCGCGGCGTGCAGGTGCGGCTCGGCTACGTCGACCGCGAAGGTGCCGAGACCGAGAGAACTGTCCATCCGCTGGGCATCGTCGCCAAAGGTCCGTCGTGGTACCTCGTCTCCCACACCGGGGCCGGTCGGCGGATCTTCCGGATCGACCGTGTGTCGTCCGTCGGCCCGACCGGCGATCCGGTGCACCGGCCCGGGGACTTCGACCTTGCGGAGAGCTGGCGCGAGATCGCCGACGAGATCGACCGCAAGCGAACACCCCTTGAGATCCAGGCGGTATGCGTACCCCACGGGATGGGCCTGCTCCGGATGGCGCTCGGCGATCGGCTCGAGGTGGGAGGTTCCGCGACCGACGGCCGTGTCGAGGTCGTGATCCGCGGACACGACGAGTACATGCTCGCCGGCGAGCTGGCCGGGCTGATCGAATGGCTCGAGGTGACCGGCCCTCCGGGGGTGCGGGACCGCCTGGCCTCGATCGGCAAGGCGCTCGTCGAGCGATACGGCTGAGCCGTCCCGCGGTGTCGAAGGTGTCGAAGTGCGTACGGACCCTGAAGGCGCGCTCGCGGTTTTCTGCGGACTGTCCAATCGCCCGGTGACCGTGTCGAGCGTCGGCCAAGGAGGGCCCGCGCGCAGCGAGCGGAGGAATTCCTCTTCGGATCGCCTCCGGTTCGGAAGCTGGTCGTCACGCTCCCAACGCCAGGCCGGGACCATCGCCGGAACGAGCTGCCGGCACTTGTCCAGCAGCCCTCGGTCAACGTGCGGACAGTGCTCGCCGACCGCCTCGGGGCATGGTCGGGATCGAACTCGACAGGTCCGGGGCAGCATGTCTCAAGGCCGATGAAGAGCGGGCCGTTCTCCGTGCCGAGCACATTGCCCGGATGCGGCTCGCCGTGGAGCAGCTGCTCCACGGCACCGCGGTCCTCGACCGGTCGGCGACGACGCCTTCCGCCTGCGCGACGCGATCCGTGAACCGTGGGCTCGGCACGTCAACCTCGCGCATGCCGGTGTGCAGCTGCTCCAGTGCCTTGGCGTGGCAGACAGTGCCCCGTGTCAACGTTTCTGATCATGTAGGGGTTTTTCGCTGACGCCTGCGCCTGACCGGCAGGGCCACCAGCGAGGCCAGACAGGCGACCATGGCGGTGACGCAGGCGGCGGGCATCCGCCGCTCCGGCCCGGGCTGAACCGCTTCTCCGCTTTCGCTGGAAGCGCTATTGGGTTCTCTCGTGAAGGAAAGCGGCACTTTCGATCTTTGAGATGCCACCCTCCCCGGGCGGGACCTCGCCCCGTACCAGGGCACCCAGCCTCCGTGCCGCCTCGGTCAGTTCGGCGCGGTCGCCCGTGGCGGCGAAGCCGAGACGGAGATGGGGGGCGGGCGGCTCGGTGGCGAAGTAGCGGGTGCCCGGGCTGACGGCGACACCGTGCCGGCGGGCGGCGGCGGTGAAGGCGAGGTCGTCGGTGCCGGCAGGCAGGCGGTACCAGAGGTGCAGGCCGCCTGCGGGCGGGCGGGCGGGGCTCCACTCCGGGATCTGGTGGGCGATCGCGGTGGCCAGCAGGGAGCAGCGTCCGCGCAGTTCTTCGGCGAGGGTACGGATGTGCCGTTCCCAGGACGGGGAGCTGAGCAGTTCCAGGGCGGCCTCCTGGAGGGGGCGTGTGATGAAGAAGTCGTCGACCTGGCGGACCGCCCGCAGCCGTTCCATCACCGGGCCCCGGGCGATCAGGGCGCCGATCCGCAGGCTCGGGGCGGCCGGCTTGGTGAGGGAGGTGATGTGGACGACGGTGCCGTCGCCGTCGTCGGTCAGCAGGGGCCTCGGCACCGTACCGCCGTGTCCGAGATGGCGGGCGAAGTCGTCCTCGACGACGAAGGCGCCCGTCGCCCGCGCCACGTCGAGGACTTGGCGGCGGCGGTCCGGTGCCAGTACGGCACCGGTCGGATTCTGGAAGGTGGGCTGGCAGTATAACAGCCGTGCCCCGGTCATCGCGAAAGCGTCGGCGAGCAGATCGGGCCGGACGCCGTCCTCGTCGACCGGTACGGGCACCGGGCGGAGCCCGGCGGCGCGGGCGGCGGCGATGGCGCCCGGATAGCCGGGCGAGTCCACCAGCACCGGGGCTCCGGGCCCGGCGATCGCGCGGAACGCGATGGACAGGGCGCTCTGCCCGCCTGCGGTGATCAGGACGTCCTCGGGTGTCACCCCGCCGCCCGCGATGCGGGCGAACACGGCGCGCAGTGCCGCCAGGCCGCTCGCGGGAGCGCGGTCCCAGGCGTCCGGGCGGCGGGCGGCGCGGGCCAGCGCGGCACTCAGCGCCCGGCCGGGCTGGAGCGACCGGTGCACATAGCCGCCGTCCATCGTGATCGTCCCCGCCGGTGCCGGCGGGACATCGGCGATCAGCCGGGTGTCGACGGCGCGGTCGGTCAGCGCGACCGTCTGCCAGGCGGTGTCGGCGACCTCGGTACGGGGCCGGGCGCGCGGTGCGGCATAGGTGCCGCTGCCCGGCCGGGTCACCACCGCGCCCTCCGCGGCGAGCAGGGCGATGGCGCGCGCGACGGTGGCGGGGCCGACCCGGTAACGCTGGATCAGCTCCCGGCTGCTGGGCAGCCGGTCGCCCGGAGCGAGGCCGGTGAGCAGTTCACGGATCCTGGTCGCCAGCTCTTGGGAAGTGCTACTGTCAGACATGAAAGATCATGGTAGCGCTATTAACTCCCCTGCGGAACCGCTTCCCGGGACACCCCACTGGGACATCGAGGCCCTGCGGGCCGACACGCCCGGCTGCCGGAACGTCATCCACTTCAACAACGCGGGCTGCGGGCTGATGGCCACCCCCGTACTGGACGCGGTGCTCGACCATCTGCGCCTGGAGGCGCGGATCGGCGGCTACGAGGCCTCGGCCGCCCGGGCCGCCGACATCGGCGAATTCCACACCGAGGTCGCCGCGTTGATCAACGCCGCCCCCCGCAACATCGCCTTCGCGGGCAGCGCCACACACGCCTATGCCAACGCCCTCTCCGCGATCCCGTTCGAGCCCGGCGACACCATCCTGACCACCCGCGACGACTTCGTCTCCAACCAGATCGCCTTCCTCTCCCTGCGCAAGAGGTTCGGCGTGACCGTCGCGCACGCCCCGGACACCCCGGAGGGCGGGGTGGACGTGGAGGCGATGGCCGCGCTGATGAGATCCCTCCGCCCCCGGCTGGTGTCGGCCACTCACATTCCCACCAACTCCGGACTGGTCTCGCCCATCGCCGAGATCGGCCGCCACTGCCGCGAACTGGACCTGCTCTATCTCGTCGACGCCTGCCAGTCGGTCGGTCAGTACCCGATCGACGTGGCGGAGATCGGCTGCGACCTGCTCACCGCCACCTGCCGGAAATTCCTGCGCGGCCCCCGGGCCTCCGGATTCCTCTACGCCTCCGACTCCTTCCTGCGCGCGGGGTACGAGCCGCTCTTCATCGACATGCACGGGGCCCGCTGGACAGCGCCGGACCGCTACGAGGCCGTGGACTCCGCCGCCCGGTTCGAGGAGTGGGAGTTCCCCTACGCCACCGTGCTCGGCAGCGCCGCCGCGGTCCGCTATGCCCGCGGTATCGGCATGGAGGCCGTCGCGCACCGCACCCCCGCGCTGGCGGCCCGGCTCCGCGAGGCGCTCGCACCGATCCCCGGGGTGCGTGTCCTCGACCGGGGGCCGCGGCTGGCCGCCCTGGTGACCTTCGCCGTCGAGGGCTGGGAACCACAGCCGTTCAAGGCCGCCATGGACGCCCGCTCCATCAACTCCGCCCTGAGCTTCCGCGAGTTCGCGCAGTTCGACTTCACCACCAAGAACGTCGACTGGTGCCTGCGGCTGTCCCCCCACTACTACAACACCGAGTGGGAAGTGGACGAGGTCGCCGCCGCTGTCGCCGACATCATGAGCCACTCCCGGGACACACGGCGGGGGCCGCGTTGACGGCCGTCGCGTCGTCCCGCCCGCCAGAGGCTTCCGAGGGCGGAAGCCTCTGGCGCAACGGCGACTTCCTCAAGCTCTGGCTCGGCGAGACCCTCTCGCTGCTGGGCGCGCATGTCACCCATCTCGCCCTGCCGCTCACCGCGATCAGCGCCTTCGACGCCACCGACGAGCAGGTCGGTGTGCTGCGCTTCCTCCAACTCGTGCCCTATCTCGGACTCGCCCTGCTCTTCGGGGTCTGGGTGGACCGGGCCCGGCGTCGGCGGCTGATGCTCGGTGCCAACACGGTCCGCATGGTCCTCCTCGCGCTGGTGCCGGTTCTCCACTGGCTGGACGCGCTCGACATGGTGACGCTGATGGCGATCGCCTGCGCCGTCGGCACCGCGTCCGTGCTCTTCGACGTCAGCTGGATGTCGTATGTGCCCAGCCTGGTGCGTGACCCCAAGCAGTACGTGGAGGCCGGCGCGAAACTCGGCGCAGGGTCGTCGGCGGCCGATGTGGCCGGCCCCGGGCTCGCCGGACTGCTGGTCGCGGCGCTGACCGCACCCGTGGCGCTGATCGTGGACGCCTTCTCCTACCTGGTGTCGATCGTCTCCCTGCTGCTCATCCGGACCCGCGAGCCACGACCCGGGCCGCGGGCCGAGCGCTCCTCCGAGCAGTCCTCCGAGCGGCCCGCGGACCGGCGGCATCTGCCGACCGAACTGCGGGACGGTCTGCGCTGGGTCTTCGGCGACCCCGTTCTTCGGTCCCTCGCGCTGATCGGCTTCTGCTGCAACTTCTCGATGATCTCCGTCTGGACCATGTTCCTGCTGTACGGGACGAACGACGTCGGGCTCAGCCCGGCGACCATCGGCGGTATCTTCGCGGCGGCCTCCCTCGGCGGCCTGGCCGGGGCCACGATCTCCCGCAGGGTCATCCGGCGCTTCCCGCTCGGGCGCGTCTACCTCGTGTCCCAGTCGGCGCTGCTGCTCGGCCCCGTCCTGATCGCCGTGGCCGCCGGACCCCGGCCGGTGATGGTGGCGCTCTTCGTCCTCTCGTTCCTCATCACCTACCTCGGACTCGGCGTCGCGGGCGTCATCATCGTGAGCCTCCGGCAGATCGGCACCCCACAGCGGCTGATGGGGCGGATGACCGCGTCCTTCCGCACCCTGCTCTTCGGCGGCGGCGCTCTCGGCGGCCTCGCCGCGGGCCTCCTCTCCGGCGGGATCGGCGCCGGCAACGCCCTGACGGTCGCGGCGATCGCCTCGGCCCTCGTCGTGGTCGCGCTCTTCCGGTCGCCCGTCACCCGGCTGACCACGATGCCCTCGGCCACCGGGGAGCCGAGCGCGGCCTGACGGCACCCGGAACGCGGCGGCTTCATGGTCATCGGGCCGCTTCCCGGCTCTGTTCGGGGCGAGGGAGGCGACGGTCCCGGTGACCATGCCGACCCGCTCGGGTTCGGTGACCCGGACCGCCGCGGCCATCACCGGTGCTCCGGCGATTCCGCCACCGACTTCCCGGGCCGGCAGCGGTACGAGCAGCGCCCACCACGGTGTGCCGGGTGTGACCAGCAGTGCCGGGGCCATGAAGCCCGCGCCCTGGAGCAGATGGCCGGAGCCGATCACCGGGCCGGGTGAACAGCCGTAACTCCAGCGTCGGAGCGGGCACACGGAGCTGGACGACCGGGAAGGCGGCGAGTGCCAGGGCGGAAGTGAGCAGGGCCGCGGTGTCCTGGCCCGTCCACGGAGTGCCGTCGGGGCGGAGCACGGCTGGAGACGGCCGGTGCGCAAGGGTTCCGATCCGTCATCGTGCGCGCCCTCGCGGCTGAACTCGGGGTCACCGTACGGGCCCTGTACAACTACGTCGAGGACCGCCAGGACGTCGTCGACCTCGCCCTCGGCCTCATGCCCGGCTCCTGGACGGTCCCTCCCCTGGACCCCGCGGCACGGGAGGAATCCGTCACCGGCTACGCGCGGTCACTGCGTGCGCTGTACCGGCGCCGGCCGCGAGCCCTGCCGATCTCCCTGGACGAGGACGCGCCGCCCATCTCCGTGCACCCGAACCGCCTGCTCAACCTCGACCGCTTCCTCCGACTCCTGCACGGCATCGGCATCGGCATCGGCACGGGACTCGGCCCTGCCCCGGACGCCGTCCTGACCAGGAGCGCCCGGCCCCGAGCGCTCCGCCCGCCCCGGGCACTCGCCCCGGTTCGCCGGAAAGGCCGCGCCGCACGGCGCAGGGCCAGACGCGGAGGTTAGGAACGATTCTGCGGGTGAACACATGCCTCGTTCGCCGTCTGTGCGTGCGATGACGGCGGGCGCGAGGCTATGCATCGGTCATGGATGATCCATTTGCCCTGAGTCCCGTGAACCGGCCCAAGGGACCGGGGGCGTCCGGCGAAGAGCGGCGTGCGAGGCCAGGTGTCTGGAGGCGAAGCGTCGGTCGCTGGTGGCCGGTCCTGTGGGCCGCCTGGCCGCCGAGGGGTTCGGTTCGTGACCGCCGGTGAGTCCCCGCCGCTGACCCTGTCCGTCGGGTCAGTGCGGGGGAACGGTGGGTGTGAGGACGCGTTCGGCGGTGATGGTGAGGTAGTTGAGGACGTTGGCGCGGTGGCCGTTGAGGAAGGGCGACTCGACGCCGGTGCGCAGGTCGCAGTGTTCGCGCAGTTCCCAGTACGGGATGGCGTCCTGGGTGAGGTCGGTGACCTCGACGGGTGCGAGGCCATGGGCGGCGAGGGCGCGGAAGTAGGTGCTGCGGTGGTGGATGTGGCACACATAGTGCTCGTCGATGGCCTTGACCTCGGGTGTGTCGAGGGCGACGGCGTCGTTGGCGCACCAGGTGGTCAGGACGTACCGGCCGCCCGGCTCCAGAAGGCGGGCGAACTCCCCGAACGCCTCGAAGAGGTCCACGTACATGGTCGTCTCGTTGGTGACGATGTACTGGAACGAGGCGTCCGGGAAGGGGGTGGCGGCCATGTTGGCGTAGGTGAACCGCACGGATCCCGCCGAGCCGCGGCGCTCGGCGAGCTCTTGGGCGAACTCTATGTGGTGGGTGCAGAAGTTGACGCCGTCGACCTCGCAGCCGAAGGTGTCGTGGATGGCGAAGGACGTGCCGCCCCGTCCGGAGCCGGCGTCCAGCACCCGGGCGCGGGCAGGGACCGGGCCCAGGCGGTCGAGGATGAGTTTGACCTGGTCGTTCTCCATGCGGTGCATCTCCTCCAGGATGAGCCGGCCGCGCTGCTCGGCGGGCGCGTCGAGGATGGAGCGGTCGAAGTCGCCGGTGGCGAAGTGGTGGTGGTAGAGGCCGTCCGCCTCGCCGAGGAGCAGGTTGATCGGGTCGTTCTGCTTCTCCGCCCAGTGCTGGTGCAGGCGGTGCTCGTAGTCGTCGCGCACGACGTTCTGGGGGGCTTCGGTCTGGAGGTCCATGAGTACGTCTCCGATCGGTGTGGGGCGGGCTCTCGCGGTGATGTCAGAAGGTGCGGGTGACGATGAGGCGGAACAGGGAGGCCAGTTCGCTCTTGGCCGGATCCGGTATGCCCACGCGGTCCAGCTCTCGGTGCGCGGTGATGAGTTGGTCCCTGGCGAGCTGTTCGGCGTAGGCGCGGCCCCCGGCCTTCTCGATCAGACGGGCGATGTGCGCCACGTCCCACGGCGGGTCGTCGGCCGTGGCGGCCAGGAGCGCGGCGATCTCGTCTCCGGCCGGAGTGCCGGAGCGGGCCGCCGCCAGGACGGGCAGGGTGACCTTGCGCTGCCGCAGATCGCCGAAGGCGGGTTTGCCGGTGACGGCGGGGTCGCCCCAGCCCCAGATGTCCTCCACGTCGTTGGCGGCCTGCCAGGCGAGAGCCGCGGCGAGGCAGGCGGATCGGAGTCCGCCGACGAGGCGGTCGTCGCCGGACGCGAGGGTCGCTCCGATGGCGGCGGAGGCGGCGAGCAGGGAGCCGGTCTTGCCGGCGCTCATACGGAGATAGTCCTCGACGGTGGTGGGGCGGGAGAGGTCGAGGTCGTCGGCCTCGCCGTCGCAGAGAGCGGCGAAGCACTCCAGGAGGATGGCCAGAGCCCGGTGGCCGGCGTCGGTGCCGATGTCCGCCAGGGTCCGGGCCGCGGCCGCGGTGAGGGCGTCACCGGCGAGGACGGCGAGCCCGGAACCGAAGACCACCCAGGCCGTGGGACGTCCCCGGCGCAGCTTGTCCTCGTCGAGCACGTCGTCGTGCAGCAGCGTGAAGTTGTGCAGCAGCTCGACGGCCACGGCACCGGGCACGGCCGCTGGTTCGCGGTGCTCGCCCCCGGCCGCCTCGGCGGCCAGCAGGGCGGTCGCGGCCCGCACCATCTTGCTCGGTACGGCACCGCGCCGGGGGGAGCCGTACCGGTCGCACCAGCCGAAGTGGTACGCGCACACGCGCGCCAGGGAAGGGTGGAGGCCGTCGGTGGCCGCGCGCAGCGGCGGAGTGGTCAGCTCGCGGGTCCGGGCCAGGATCACATCCGGAGACCGGGTCGTGGGTCGCGTCACGCGTGCCTCATTTCGCTTCTCGGTCTTCGCCGACAGACGGGTAGAACTGCCTGGCCCAGATGCGGAAGGGCCCGATGGGGGAATCGGCCCCGTTGATCCTGGGGTGCGGGAGGAATTCCCGGTGGCTCCAGATGGGGAAGTCGTGAGCGGCGTCGCGATAGTGGTAGCGGCCGAGGACGCGACTCACGGCCGATTCCAGGACGCCGGCCGCGATACGGCTGACACCACGCGACGGGCGGCCCGGTCGTGTGAACGTCGCCGCGGACACGAAGTGGATCCGATTCCTTCGCGGCGCTATGGGCGTGCTGAAGACGCAGCCGGTCACCCGGGCGTGGGCCAGTGGCAGGTCGATCTCGACGAAGGGTCCGGCAACGCCGATGAGGCTGACGCTGAAATCCTGGACGATGGTGCCGAAGGGCGGCATGGGACGCCGAAGCCGGATGTCCATGTGATAGAAGGGCCCGTCCTCCTTGGGCTCCGAGAGCGCCTCCGCGTCGATCCTGTGCACATGGGGGAAGTGCCGGAAGTCGATGGCGTTCTCCGCGACGTCCAGGGAGTGGCCGTCGACCTCCAGGCTCCGGATGTGGATGTGCCGGGTGGAGAGCCGGGTCAGCTTCTCGGGAAGCTGCCATGACGGAGGTGTCCCGTCGTGGGAGTGCCAGGCCCAGACGAGCCCCGCCGCCTGGGTGACCGGCACCAGTTGGAGGCCGGCGCGGGGCGGCAGCCCGTAAGGGGTCCGCGCGCAGGCCCCGTCCGGACCGAACGCGAACCGGTGGAAGGGGCAGACCAGCAACTCCCCGTCCACGGTGCCGCCGAATCCCAGATGGGCCCCCAGGTGCGGGCAGTGGGGGCGTACCGCGCGGAGGGTTCCCCGCTCGGTCCGGTACACCACGATCTCCTGCCCCATGAAGGGCTTGGTGAGGACGGTCTTCGGCCTCCATTCGGCCGCGGTCCCCACACAGAACCAGCCGTTCGGGTAGGGCAGGACCGGGTCGGAGTCACTTCTGGGCCGGACCTGGTCACGGGTACGACGGATACGCATGGCGGGTCCCCTCTGCTGTGCTGGGAGGCGGATGGGCAAGAACGCGGGCCGTGCCGGGCCGGGGGGACCGTGGTTTCATGCGGCCCTCCGGGTGGCCCGGCGGGCGAGACGGCGCAGGGCGTCCGCGATCGGGCCCGCGACAGCGGAACCCTCCAGTACGGCCACGGCCTGCTCGTACCGTTCGGTGATCATGTGTTCGACGGTGTGACGGGCACGGGTGGCCTCGATGATGCGGCGTGCCGTCTCGGCCTGGTCCCGGGTGAGGGCGGGGCAGCCGAGGAAGGCACGGAGCCGGTCCCCCTGCTCGGGGGTGGCGCGCTGGAGGGCGAGCGCGATCAGGACGGTGCTCTTGCCCTCTCGCAGGTCGTCCAGGACCGGCTTGCCCGTCCGGCCGGGGCTGCCGAAGAGCCCCAGCAGGTCGTCGCGGAGCTGGAAGGCCTCCCCGAGCGGGATCGCGTACGCCGACAGCGTTTCCATGAGGCCCCCGTCGGCCCCGGCGAGCGCCGCCCCCAGCTGTAAGGGACGTTCGATCGTGTACTTGGCGGTCTTGTAGCGGATGACCGCGAGAGCGGACTCCACATCGGTGTGCTGACAGGTGGCGGCATCGAGGTCGAGGTACTGGCCCAGGATCACCTCCGAGCGCATGGTGTTCAGCAGTGGTACCAGCCGTTCCAGTTGCGCGGGGGAGGGGCGGCCGGCCTGGAGGAGTTCGTCGGACCAGATGAGGGCGAGGTCGCCGATGAGGACGGCGGCGCCCTCACCGAACCGGTCGGCGGCGGCCTGCCGTCTCGGGCGGTTCGCGGGAGACCGGTGCGCGCCGAGCGCCGCCTGGGCCCGGTGGACGGTGGGGCGTCCGCGGCGGGTGGCGGAGCGGTCGATGACATCGTCGTGGATGAGGGCGAAGGCGTGGAAGAGCTCCAGGGACGCCGCCAGATGACGTGCCGTGTCCGGCTCCCCGTTCGCGCCCGCGGCGTACCAGCCGACCAGCGCCAGGACGGGACGGATGCGTTTGCCCCCGGCGGCCAGGAACTCCTGGAGCGGGGCCGCCAGATTCGGCAGACGGCCACCCGGTGTCGCCGATTCCGCCTTGCGGGTGAGGAAGCCGTACAGAGTCTGCTCGACGTCTTCCTTGAGACATTCCAGATCCGGAAGGGTCCTCGATACCGGGGCCGGGAGCGGGCGGCTCATGACGGGCCCGCCTCCTCGTCGGCGATGAGGGGGTCGAGGGCGAGCGCTTCTTCCAGGAGCGCTTCGACGATGCGGGACTCGGGGACGGTGCGGATGACCTGGCCCTTGCGGAAGATCTGGCCCTTGCCGTTGCCGCAGGAGACTCCGAGGTCGGCTTCGCGGGCTTCGCCGGGGCCGTTGACGACGCAGCCCATCACGGCGACCCGGATGGGGTGCGGGAAGCCGTCGAAGGCGGCCTCGACCTGGGCGGCCAGTCGGTGGATGTCGACCTGGAGGCGTCCGCAGCCGGGGCAGGAGACGATCTCCAGTTTGCGGGGGCGCAGTCCGAGGGAGGACAGGATGTGGCAGCCCGCCTTGACCTGTTCGACCGGGGGCGCGGAGAGGGAGACGCGGATGGTGTCCCCGATGCCTTCGCCCAGCAGGATGCCGAAGGCGACGGCGGTTTTGATGGCGCCCTGGAAGGCGGGTCCGGCTTCGGTGACGCCGAGGTGGAGGGGGTAGTCGCAGGCGGCGGCGAGGAGCCGGTTCGCGGCGATCATCGTGGCCGGGTCGTGGTGTTTGACCGCGATCTTGATGTCGCGGAAGCCGTGTTCCTCGAAGAGGGAGCATTCCCACAGGGCGGATTCCACGAGGGCTTCGGGGGTCGCGCGGCCGTGTTTGGCCAGGAGCCGGGGGTCGAGGGAGCCGGCGTTGACGCCGATCCGGATCGGTACCCCGGCCGCTGCGGCGGCCTTGGCGATCTCGCCGACCCTGTCGTCGAACTTGCGGATGTTGCCGGGGTTGACCCGTACGGCGGCGCAGCCGGCGTCGATGGCGGCGAAGACGTAGCGGGGCTGGAAGTGGATGTCGGCGATGACCGGCAGTGTGGAGCGGGCGACGATGCGGGGGAGGGCGTCGGCGTCGTCCTGGGAGGGGACCGCGACGCGGACGATGTCGCATCCGGCGGCGGTGACCTCGGCGATCTGCTGGAGGGTGGCGTCGACATCGGCGGTGAGGGTGGTGGTCATGGTCTGGACGGAGACCGGTGCGCCGCCGCCCACCAGGACATCGCCGACGTGGAGTTGGCGGGTTGGGCGGCGCACCGGAGTGCGGGGGAGTGCGGGCAGGCCGAGGTGGACGCTCATGGTGTCCTCCCCGTCGAAGGGCTGCCGGCGGCGTAGGCGCCGGCGGGGGGAGCGACTGAGGTCAGCCTCTTGAGGTGGGTCCTGATGGAGCGGGCGATGCCGGGACCGTCCAGGCCTGCCTGGCCGAGGAGGCTGGTGCGGGTGTCGTGGGGGATGAACGCGGGCGGCAGGCCCAGCACGGTGACCGGGGTCCGCACCTGGGCGTCCTGGAGGGCCTGGGTGACGGCGGCTCCGATGCCGCCGGTGCGGACGCCGTCCTCGACGGTGGCGACCAGGCGGTGACGGGCCGCCAGAGCGGCCAGCGCCGGGTTGACCGGATGCACCCAGCCCGGATCGGCGACGGTGACCCCGATGCCGTCGTCCTCCAGAAGGGCCGCCGCCTCCAGACACGCGTGGGCCATCGGCCCGACCGCGACGACGATGACGTCCAGCGGGCGGTGCGGGCTGCGGCGCAGGATGTCGATCCCGTCGATACGCGCCACCGCCTCCGTGTCGGAGCCCGGTGCCCCTTTGGGCAGACGCAGGACGGTGGGCCCCTGGCCGGCGACGGCCTCGCGCAGCAGCATGCCGAGCCGCTTCGTGTCGCGGGGGGCGGCGATGCGCAGGCCGGGCACCATGGTGAGCAGGGACAGGTCCCACATGCCGTGGTGGGAGGGGCCGTCGGGTCCGGTGATCCCGGCCCGGTCCAGTACGAAGGTGACCGGCAGCCGGTGCAGGGCCACGTCCATCAGAACCTGGTCGAAGGCTCGGTTCAGAAAGGTGGCGTAGATGGCCACGACCGGGTGGTAGCCGCCGGTCGCCAGCCCTGCCGCGCAGGTGACGGCGTGCTGTTCGGCGATCCCGACATCGAGCACCCTCCCGGGGAACCTGGTGGCCGTGGAGTGCAGTCCCGTCGGGCGCAGCATCGACGCGGTGAGGGCGATGAGGTCCTGACGCTCCTCGGCCAGGTGCAGCAGCTCCCGGCCGAAGAGGTCGGTCCAGGAGAGGGGGGCGGGGCTCGCGGTCGGGGCGGGCCGGCCTGTCGAGGGGTCGATCGTGCCGACCGCGTGCAGATGGTCGGCGTCGTCCCGCTCGGCCGGTCCGTAGCCCTTGCCCTTGACGGTCATCACATGCACCACGACCGGCCGGTCCAGGGCCCGGGCCGTGTGGAGCACCGCTTCGAGACCGGGAGTGTCATGGCCGTCGACCGGCCCCAGGTAGGCGAACCCGAGATCCGTGAACAGGTTTCGGCGCTCCTCGGGACCGGTGCCGCGCTTCAGGGCATCCAGATGCGTGGCCACCGCGCCGGTGGTGGGGGCGTAGGAGCGCCCGTTGTCGTTCAGGACCACGATCAGCGGGTGCCGGGGGGCGGTGCCTATGTTGTTCAGCGCCTCCCACGCCATGCCGCCGGTCAGGGCACCGTCCCCGATCACCGCCACCACCGCCCGGTCCGGCTCGCCGGACAGCCGGCGGGCGTGGGCCAGGCCGTCCGCGTACGACAGGACCGTGGAGGCGTGGGAGTTCTCGATGACGTCGTGCTCGGACTCGGCACGGGACGGATACCCGGACAGGCCTCCCGCGCGGCGGAGCCCTCCGAACGCCCCGGCCCGCCCGGTGAGGATCTTGTGGACATAGGCCTGGTGGCCTATGTCGAACAGCACGGTGTCGTGGGGCGAGGCGAAGACCCGGTGCAGAGCGACCGTCAGCTCCACCACTCCTAAGTTGGGGCCCAGATGGCCGCCGCTCGCGGCGACCTTCTCGATCACGAACGCGCGGATCTCCCCCACCAGCTCCGGCAGCCGAGCCGCGGGCAGGGCGCGCAGCGCCTTCGGGTCGCTCGCCTCGGCCAGCAGCGGAAACTCACCGGCACCGGTAGGGGTGGGGACTGCGCTCATCGGGGCCTCACAGGGGAAGGGGGAGCGAATCGGACGGTCTCGACGGTGGTGGTCCGTTCGTCGACGGTCACCGGTCCCAGCCCGCCCAGGGCGGCGATGACGTCGTCGACCAGGGGCGACGGAGCGGACGCGCCGGCGGTGAGCCCGATCCGGGCGGCGGTCTCCAGCCACTGCGGGCGGATCCGTGAAACGTCCTCGATCAGATGGGCCGCGGTTCCCGCGCGGCGGCAGAGTTCCACCAGGCGGACCGAGTTGGAGGAGTTCCGCGATCCGATCACCAGCACCAGATCGGACTCGTCCGCGACGGCCCGCAGCGCGAGCTGACGGTTGGTGGTGGCGTAGCAGATGTCCTGCGAGGCAGGGGCGCGCAGATTCGGGAACCGCTCCCTCAGCGCGTCGATCACCTCGGCGGTCTCGTCCACGGCCAGCGTCGTCTGGGTGAGGTAGGCGACATCGGCGTCGGCCGGCAGATCGAGGGCCGCCACGTCGTCCGTGTCCTGGACCAGGACGGTGGCCTGCGGCGCCTCACCGAAGGTGCCCTCGACCTCCTCGTGGCCCGCGTGCCCGATCAGGACGATGGCGGAACCCCGGCCGGCGAACCGCCGTGCCTCGGCGTGCACCTTGGTGACCAGCGGGCAGGTCGCGTCCACCACGCTCAGCCCCCGCCGTTCCGCCTCCGCGCGTACGGCGGGCGACACACCGTGGGCGGAGAACACCACGAGCCCCCCGGCGGGCACCTCGTCCAGCTCCTCCACGAACACCGCACCGCGCCTTTCCAGATCGCGGACGACATGGGTGTTGTGGACGATCTGCTTGCGCACGAACACCGGTACGCCGGAGGCCGCGTGCTCGTCCAGCAGGCGCTCCACCGTCTCGATCGCCCGCTCCACCCCGGCACAGAACGAACGCGGCGCCGCCAGCAGCACCGTGCGCGGACGTGCGAGGCGGGCCCACAGCTCCACGGCGTTCCACGCCTCACCCCACGCACGGCGATCGGACACCACCACGCTGCCCTCGGCCCGGTGGCCGGCGGGCACCAGCGCGCCGCAGGCCGGCAGCGGCAGCGGCTGCCGCACCGCCGACCCCGTCCTCCCCGCGACGGCCATTGCCAGCTGAAAGGTGCCGGGCGCGCCTTCCGGGAGCAGTACCACCGGCCCGGTACGCACTCGCGTGCCCGCCCGCTCCAGCTCGGCCGCCACCAGCGGTGCCGCAGGGCAAGGAGCCCGGGGCCCCGCGGTGGGTGTGACCTCCGTGGCCACCAGCACCTCTCCCGGTGCCAGGGTGGGGCTGGGCGGTAACGCGGGAAAACCGCGGATCTCCGGTCCAATCATGTGGCCGTCTCCTTCGAGCACGCCGACGGGATCAGTTTCGAGTGGAGGGTGGACAACCGGGTCGGGCGGGCCGGGGTGAGGGATCGCCTCCGGCGAGGGGCCGGGGCCCTCTCGCCCCGCACCGGCAAGGACGTCACGGACCGAACCGGCTCCGCCCGAGCACATCCTCATCAAGCACCCGGCCCGGCACCGGTGACAATGGCCGGGCCGTGATCCATGCGTGCACGCGTTGAACGGACGCTCTCAGCCGGTCCCGGCGCGGGCGGCGCGGTGTCCGAGCGTTCAACGCGTGCACGGAACGGCGGGCGCGGATCTCTGGCCGGTGGCCGACAGCAGGGGTCTGATGTGAGTGAACTCCTCCTCCGTTCCCCGGCAGCCGTTGAGTTCCGCCGGTTCCGGTGTCGCGGGAACCCACCCCTGAGCACTCTTCAACACCTCCCCGGAGGGGATATGACGTCCCTCGCCAATACGCCCTCCCACCAGGAAAACGGCCACCGGGCAACAGGCCGGGAGCCCACCCCGCGACACCTGGCGGTGATCCTCGACGGCAACCGGCGCTGGGCGGGCGCCCATGGGCACACTCCCCTGCACGGCCACCGGCGCGGCGGGGAGCGGGTCCTGGACTTCCTCACCTGGTGCCAGGAGATCACCGGCCTCACCACCCTCACCCTGTGGCCGCTGTCCACCGAGAACCTCCACCGACCCGCCACCGAGGTCGACGGAGTGCTCCAGGTCATCGCCGAGACCACCCAGGCCATCGCGGACACCCGCCAATGGCGCATCCATTACCTCGGAACCCCCCACCGGCTGCCGCCGCGGGTCACCCGGGCGCTGGACACCGCGGCGGAACAGACCCGGCGACTCGACCGGCCGGTGCTCAACCTCGCCATCGCCTACGGCGGCCGGGACGAGATCGTCCGCGGCGTCCAGGCCCTGATCGCCGGCCACCAGCAGGCGGGCACACTGGACCACCTCATCCAGCGCTTCAGCCCTGACGACATCAGCCGGAACCTGGACACCGCAGGCCAGCCCGACCCCGATCTGGTCATCCGGACCGCGGGCGAGCAACGCCTCTCCGGCTTCATGCCCTGGCAGACCGTCTACGCCGAGCACTACTTCTGCTCCACACCCTGGCCCGCCTTCAGCAAGGCCGACCTCGACACCGCGCTGACCTGGTACGGCCACCGTGCCCGCACCTACGGCCTCTGAGCCGGCGGGGGCCCGGACACGCGACCGCAGCCGTACCGCGACATCCCGACGGCCGGGTGGCACACCCGGTGAAAGGCAAGGGCACATGACCGCCGCTCCAGCAGCGCTGCACCTTCCGTATCTCCACTATCCCTTTCCGCCGCGGATCCACCCCGAGACCGACCAGGCCGAGAACGACATGATCGACTGGCTGACCGGTCACGGCCTGCTGACGGACCCCGACCGCGAGACGGCCTTCCGGGCCACCCGCTTCGCCGAACTCGTCGGGCGTGAGTACCCGGATGCCGATGCCGACGGGCTGCGTGTGGTGGCGAATTTCTACGGCTGGCTCTTCATCGTCGACGACGCCGTCTGCGACACCGGGGCCCTCGGCCAGAACCTGGCCAAACTGGCCACCTTCCACGTCTGGCTGCGCGAGATCATGGAAGTGGGCAGTGCGACCGCCGGTGATGGTCCCGCACGCGCGGTCACCACCGGCCTGGACGAAGTCGACAGGAACATGTGTCACCGCCTCGCCGACGCCGGACACGACCTCTTCCGGTCCATCGCGGACCGATCCAGCCATACCCAGTACATGCGCTTCGCCGCCGGAATGGACTACTACTTCCTCGGCACGCTGTGGGAAGCCGGTCAGCACGTCCGCGCCACGACACCGTCCCCCGCCGAATACGTCGTCGGGCGGCGCATGACAAGCGGGGACCCGCCCGGCCTCGCCCTCCACGACATCACCGCCGGCTACGAAGTCCCTCCCGACGAGTACCAGCATCCGGCGGTCCGTGAGCTGCGCAGGCATGTGGCCAACATCAACTGCTGGGCCGACGACGTGTTCTCCTACGGCAAGGAACGCGATACCGAGGGGCCCCGATCGCTCAACCTTCCCAACTCCCTGGCACATCACCACGGACTGGACGAGCAGGCCGCACTCGACGAGACCGCCCGCCTGCACAACCAGGAGATGGCGGCGTACCTCTCGGCGGAGGCCAAGGTGGTCACCTGGGCGAGTCCCGAGCTCAGACGCTTCCTCGCGGCCCTGCACGACATGATGCGCGGCTTCTACGACTGGGGGCCGAAGACCCCCCGCTACAACGTCGATCACTACTTCGGCACCCGCTCCTGGACACCGTGACAGCCGCGATGTTCAACGCGTTCACGCGTATGCTGCCGCACGCCTATTGCCAAGCGCTCCGCAACAGGTATCTGATGCCAGAACCCCCATCCACACACAACGCCGCCTCTTCAGGCTCTCGCCGGTTCCGGTGCTGGAGGAACCACCGCTCCGACCCCCTCTTCAGAGGTACGCACGGCCGGCCGTCGGCAAGACCGCGGCTCCGTCACGAGAACGGCACCGGACCCGCGTCGCCCCGACGCGGCCCGCCCGTTTCCCGTACGTCCGCGCGGTCACTGGAGAGGTCATGGCACGCAATGCCCCGAACCGACGGCTCAAAGAGATGCTCCTCGAAGCGAACTGGACCGCCGGCGAACTGGCCCACGCCATCAACTCGGAGGGACGGGCACAGAGCCTGGACCTGCGCTACGACCGCACCTCGGTCGCCCACTGGCTGCGCGGGTCCCGTCCGCGCCCGCCCGTTCCCCAACTGGCCGCCGCTGTCCTCACCCGCCGATTACGGCGTCCGGTACTGCCCGAGGACACCGCACTGGCGGAAGACGGCGTCGAGACCGGCGACGGTGCGCGGGCGACAGAGACGGACCGTGGAGACGACCCCCTCACCCGCCTGATCTCACTGCCCCGCGCCGACGTCCTGCCCACCACCCGCTCCGCCCTGACTCGCGCGATCTACACCCCGCCTTCCGTCCAGCCCCTCCTGTGGCCGACCGCGCACACCCGGCCCCCGGTCCCGCCGTTCGGCACCGTCCGGCCGGGCGACCCGGTTGTGCGGGGCATGGAGGAAATGGCCGCGCTCTTCGCCCGGCAGCTGGACCATCACGGCGGCGGCCACGCACGCTCGGCCCTGGCCGCCTACCTCACCGACGACGCCGTAGGCCTTCTGGCCCGGCCCGTGAACGAGGAGCGACGCCGCGACCTTCTCACCCGCATCGCCGAACTCAGCCACCTGCTGGCGAAGATGACCACCGACACCGGCCGTCACGCCTTGGCCCAGAGCTATCTGCTCGCCGCCCTCGGCCTCGCCCACCAGGCGCGTGACCGCCGCACCTACGCCATCACCCTGCGCGCCCTCAGCCTCCAGGCACTGGAGCGCGGACACCCGCACGTCGCCGCGGATCTCGCCGACGCCGCGCTCCGCACCGCACCACGGGACATCTCAGGTGCCACACATGCCTTCCTGCTCACCCAGCGGGCCCTCACCCACGCTCATGGCCGCCGTCAGAACGAAGCCCTGACCGACCTGATGGACGCGGAGCGTCACCATGTGCAGGGCACCGAGAGCCGGGGCCCCTTCGCCACCTACCCCACCGCCGGATTCCACTACCGGCGCGGCGAGATCCTCCTGGCACTCAACGAGCTTTCCCAGGCTCTCAGGGCCTTCGACGGCTCCATGCGCCACCGCCGCTCCCACGGCCACCGGCAGACCGCCCTCACCCAGGCACGGAGGGCTGAGACACTGCTCCGCCTGGGCCACCTCGACGCCGCGTGCAACGCCTGGAACAACTTCCTCCAGCACTACCCCCTGCTGCGTTCCGCACGCGCCGACTCCGCACTGGCCAGCCTCCAGGCGGGCCTGCGCCCCCATGTGCGCCACCCCCACACCGCACATGTGCTGGCCACCGCACAGGCCCTCAGCGACACCAGCGCACGGCCCGCCCCCTCCTCCACCAGGGCCTCCGCCCACGGAGAAGCCCGCCGGCCGGCTCGCGGCCCCGACCGCCTCGCCGAAGACGGACGACTCGTCGTGGCGACCGAGTCGGTCACCGGGACGGCGACCGGGACGGCGATCTGACGCCCGCTCGCGAACGCCGCCGCCCTCCGCTCGAAGAAGCGCCCTGCGCAAAGCCGCCGGTGCGCGGATGTGCGCTGCACGAGCTGCCCCCGTGCGCCCTTGTGGAGGACGTCGCACACAGGTCATCTTGGCCAGAGCCGAGAACGGGGAAGCCGACCTCTCGGCGACCCGGCGCATGGCTCGCACACGCTTGAGGAGGCGGAACGGACCGTCTCCCAGCCCGCCATGCGCGCCCTCCGACCCGCGCACCGGACTGGTCCTGGAAGGCAGAACCCGTGCACCATCTGGCCAAGCTCACCCACAGCCAACCGGCCCTCAACAGAAGCGGAATCCTCGGCGCGGAGGTCTACAGCCTCGCCGCGCTCACCGTCCCGGACTGGGAGAACCTCTCACGAACCGCGGCCCGCCGCGCCGGCGTCCTGCCCGGACGACGCGCGGGCCGGGCGGAAGTGAAGGTACTGAAGGACATGACCGCCTTCTTCGCCACCTCGGCCGGCACCTTCGGCGGCGGGCACGCCCGCACCGTTCTCACCGCCTGCCTCGCCGACTGCGCCACCCCCTTGCTCCTCGCCGATGCCGGCGACCACGTACACCGGCAACTCCTCACGCATACCGCCCAGCTCGCCGTTCTCCTGGGCAACATGTGCGCGGACGACGACGCCGTCCACCTGGCCCAGCACCACCACCGCACAGCCGTTCACCTGGCCGCCGAGGCCGAAGACCCCCACACCTACGCCATCGCCGTCCGGGCGCTCGCCGCCCACGCGCTGGAACTCGGACACCACCGGCCCGCGCTCACCCTGGCCGAACAGGCCGCGGCCACCGCCACCCGCCACGGCTCGCCGCCGGCCCAGGCCTTCACCCAGACCCAACTGGCGCTGGCACACGCACGAGTCCAGGATCGCCCTCGCGCCCTTCTCGCACTGCGCACGGCGGAAAGTCTCCACAGTCACGCGGACCAGGACCCCGACAACCCGTTCGACAGCTACCCGACCGCGGCCCTCCACTACCAGCGGGCCCGGACGCTGACCGCTCTCCGGGACCACCACGCGGCCGACCGCGCCTTCCGGGCCTCCCTGCGCGCCCGCGCCCCCCAGGCACGACGGGCCCGGGCACTGACCACGGCGCTCCTGGCCGAATCACAACTCCTCCAGGGAAGCCTCGAAGAGTCCATCTCCACCTGGAGACGCTTCCTGACCGACTACCCGGGGCTGCGCTCCGCCCGCGCCACCGCCTCCCTCGCCACCATGCGCCGGGCGCTGCGCCCCTACGGAGCCCATCCCGAGGTGGCGCTCTTGGAGGAGGAAGCGGCGTCCCTGTGACATCCCGCCCCCGCCCCCGACCCGACCCGCCCCGCACGGGCGCGAACCGGATGCGTGCCGTATCAGTGTGCGGACGCGTTGCCGTACGAAGTGTTCGTCCGTTGTGAGGTCAGTTCCCGGACCTCCAGGCAGCGACCGGCGTAATAGGTCGCGAGTTCGTGGTTGTCGAGGTACTCGTCGAACCCGACGCGATACGCGAGCGTCAGCTCGACCGGCGAGGGTTCATCGTCGAACGGCCGGTTCGCGCGGATGGCGTCGAGAATGTGCGGCATCGCGTACTGGAACCGCAGGCCGCCGCGGACATAGTGCGGCAGGCCGTCGATGCCGCGCACCTCGGCGTCCTCGGCACCCGCTCCGGAGTAGACCGGGCGGGTCGCGTTGTCGTAGCGGAAGATCTCGTTCAGCAGGGGCCTGTGCCGCTCGGGAACCTTCGGCAGGATCGCCTCGTCCCACCACCGCTGGAAGATCGGCGCGAACCGCGGGTCGGCGTAGAGCTTGTGCAGCGACTCGACGACCAGACCGGAGTCGGTGAACTCGCGGCCGTGGCCCAGCAGCTCGGCGACGGCGGGATCGGCCGAGTCCTGGAACCAGTCCGACAGGATCAGCAGTACGGCGCTCTGGGTGAGCCCGGCGAACTCCCGCAGCGGCACCCAGATGTGCCGGAAGTACATGTTCTCGCTCATCATCCGGGCCCAGAACATGAACCGCTGCATCGTCGTGTTCTCCGCGACCGTGACGGTGCGGTTGGCGAGAACATACTCGAAGTCGTCGTTGTCGCCGCGCACGGTGACGAAGCCGTGCTCCTCGCGGTTCTCCGAGTAGTTCGTGTTGGGCAGCAGCAACAGCGGATAGACGGCGATACGGGAAACATGCTCGGACAGCCGGTCGTAGCCCGTCAGGAAGGAGTCGACCGTCTCACCCGGCGCGCCCCAGATCAGCTCGGCGTAGGCGTCGAGCCCCTCGGCCGCGAGCCATGCCGCCAGATCCTTCCACTCGTTGAGCCGCATATTGCTTCTGCCCATGTCCCGCAATGCCGTGTCGTCCAGTGTCTGGAGCGCCACGGTGAACGAGCTCTTGAACCCCTCGGCCTTCATCCGGCGGATGATGTTGTGGAACGTTTTGGACTTGTTCTTTGCCCACGACGTCTCCAACGACTGCGGGAACCCGTACTTCTCGCGCGTCCTGACGAGGTCCTCGACGAACTCCGCGTCCGGCTGCCGCATGCCGAAGTTCGAGTCGCAGAGCACCACCGTCGGAATCTGGTGATAGCCGAAGATGTCGAGTTCCGCGCGCAGCCGCTCACGGGAGAAGTCGCGCATCCTCTGGCCGACCGCGCCGCCCCAGTAACAGAAAGAGCACTTGTACGGGCAGCCGCGGTTGGTCTCCATCAGCGCGACGTCGTAGCGGAACCGGCCGTTGTGGTCGAGCATCGGGATGGCCCCGGTGAGAAAGGGCGACGGAATGGTGTCCAGGTCGTCGATGCGCGGTGCCTCGGCAGTGGTGTGGATCGTGCCTTCCTCGTCGCGGTAGGAGATTCCCGGCACCTGCGCGAGGTCGTGCGGCGACTTCTCCTCGAGGACGGCGAGCAGCAGGTCGCGGAAAGTGAACTCGCCCTCGCCGTTGGCGACGACGTCCACCTCGGGAAAGCGCCGGAAGACGCGTTCCGCCTGGTGGGCGACGTGCGTTCCACCGAAGACGACCCAGCCGTCCGGGCGCACCGACTTGTAGGTCTCGGCGAGCGCGCCGAACTGGTTGAAGTTCCAGCCGAAGACCGAGAACGCCAGCACGTCCGGCACGACCCCGGAGAAGATCGTGCGTGCCATCGAGCCGAGCGATTCTCCACCGCGGAAGTTCTGTATTCCCACGTCGAACTCGGTTCCCACCACGGGATCGGCCTGTGCTGCGGCTGTCAGATAACCGGCGGCGAGCGGCATCGATTCCTTGGGCATGTCCCAGGCGCCCTGTTGCACGATCAGCGCGCGCCCGCGCTTCTCCTGTGCACGCGGTCGTGGTCGTGGTAAAGGAAGTATGGACTGACTCACTGTTCTGCCCCCATGCCGCCAGGCCGCCAGGTTCCCGCGGGCGATTGCCCGCCGTGCACCGTGCGAAATGTGGTTGTCCGACTGGCTCCGACTGGCTCCGGCATTCAACCGCGGAACTCAGCGCGGTGCTTCGCCCATACCGCCTCCCGGTCGCCGCACCCTACAACGCGCCGCCGGAGGGTGAGAACTCCCGTCCTCCTTCGCGGGGACGCCCCGGCCCGCCCGTGGGGGAGGGCCGGGGCGGTTCGATCAGATGCGGTAGCCGAGGCTGCGCAGCTGCTGACGGATCGCCTCGTCGTCGGCCGTGGCGGTGCCGCTGGTCGCGGCGACCGAGTCGGTCGGAATGAGAGCGACTTGCTCCTCACGAAGGTTCTCGTTCACTGGATTCTCCTTTCCTCAATTCGGTGTTCATCCTTGCCCGGTCGGACAAGCTCGGTGCCGCCCTTATGGTGGCGGTATGGATGGCGACATGGACGACCTGGCCTACGACGCGACCGGTACGCCGGCGGTTCGGCTGCGCCGGTGGGAGCGGTGCTGGCCACCGGACGACCCGCATGCCAACTTCAAGGCCGAGGTGGTGGACTACGGGCTCCTCGATCCGCTGGAGACCGTGCGCGGCATGTCCCGGAACCTGGACATCCCGGTCGGCGCGATCGTCCGGTACGTGCTGGCGAAGTGGGCCACCGGCGGCAGCGGCGGCCTGCTCGAACTCGGGCCGGTGATGGTGCCGCGCCTGTGGGAGCCGATCGCGGCCGCGGAGGAGGCCGATTCCGACGAGCAGCGGCTCGCTGCGTACCACCAGCTCCGGCAGATGATCTCTTGGCTGAAGGTGCCGCTGGACGACCCCACGGTGTACCCGCCCCAGCGATCGGCCGAGTGACCGGCTCTCAGTGCTCACGGCGCACCACCCCGGTCACACAGCCGATCCCGCCGGCCGCCCGCAGATACTCGCCGATGTCGATCTCGTCGACGGCCACACCCGCCCGTTCCAGCGTCCGCCGGATTCCCGGGCAGCCGGCGGGCATCAGCACCCGCCCCGGCGCGAGCACCAGCAGGTTCATTCCGCGTCGAACCAGCAGTTCCTCGTCCGGCGGCAGGGCGATCACCCGATAGCCGTACTCGGCGAGCAGCGCCGTCAACTCCGGCGGGCTCGCCGCCCGGTGGACGAGGGCGGTGGACGGGTCGAGGAACATCACCGTCCCCAGCAGGTGCTGTACGCCCGGTGCCAGCGGCACCGTCACCACCCGCGCCCCCAGTCCCGCGACCGCCGAGGCGATCTCGGCCGCGCCGGCCGCGTTCGTGCGGAACCCGGTGCCGACGATCACCGTCGAGGGGTCGATCCACAGTGCGTCGGCACCCTCGAACACGGCGGTGCCGGACACCGTGCGCAGGATCGGGAAACCGGCCCCGGCCAGCGCGAGCGCGGCGTGCCGTTCCTCGCCGGCCCGCTGCGTCGACGCCATCCGCGCGAGCACCGCCCCGGCCGGGGTCATCCAGAACAGGTCCCGCGCGAACACCGCGTTCGGCGTCGTCGCGGGGGACGTCAGATACACCTCGACCCCGTGGTCCCGCAGTCGGTCCGCCAGCGCGTCGTACTGCGCCCGCATCGCCGGGAGATCCACCGGCCCGAGCATGAGCGAGGCCCCCGGCCGTCGCACCGCGGCGATGCTGTCCGGCGGGCGGATCAGCAGCACCGACCGCAGCGCGGCCGTCTCCGACCGGTATCCGCACGGCGTCCACACCTCCCCGGCCGCGACTTCGTCCACATGCGACGCCACCCGGGGGACCCACCCCGGACCGCCGTGGGTGCTCGGCTCAGATCCAGTGGTCGTCACGGGCATAGCCGAGCCTCTCCGCCATCGCGAGCACGTCCGCGTCCAGCACGGACCGGATTTCCTCCTCCCGCACCCGCCACCTGCCGGGGCGTGGTGCGGCGGTGGCCACCGTGGCGGCGATGCCGTCGGTCGTGGCCCGCTTCAGCGGACCGTCGAACGGGATCCCCAGCCAGTTCGCGATCCGCTCGACGGCGTCCGCGCGGGCGGGCGGACCGCTGATCAGGTCCTCGAATCGCACCGTGTGATCCGCCCCGTGCGCGAGCACCGCACAGTGGCTCGACAGCCACTGGTGGGCGCAGACCCGGGGCAGGGCGGCGGCGGTGTACGCGGGCCAGCAGGGTGGCAGGTCGAATTTCCACCAGTGCCGGTCGGCCGGCCGTACATCGGCGTACCCGGCGATGCGCAGCGGCTCGTTCAGCCGGTACGCGTGGAAGCCGTGGTGCAGCCACCCGTCGACCAGGCCGTTGATCGACGCGGCCGGGTTCCTGGTCAGGTGCAGCACCCGCAGGCGTGCGTTGGGGAACACGGCCCGCAGGAAGCCGAGCCGGTAGGCGTTGCCCGGCGTCTTGATCACCAGTGGTTTCGTGGCGAGATCGTGTTCGCTCGCGGGCCGCCACGGGCGGGGGAGGACGAAGGGCGGCTCCTCGAGCAGCACCTCACCGGGCGGCCCGGCCGGCCGTGGCCCCGGTGACTGCCCGGGAAGGTCGTAGTACCACGGGTTCACGCCGGCCAAGCCGATCAGCGCCCGCGCGAACCGGGTGGGATCACGGTCCAGTAACGCCTCGGCGGTCCGCACCAGGTCGACGGGGTCGAGGTCCAGCCCCGGCCACTGCACGACCAGCCGCCATGCCGCGTCCACCGCCAGGTTCTCCACGCCGGTGCCGGGAGAGCCCGCGTCCAGTGCCAGTTCCGCCTCGAACAGTGCCCGGGCTCCCGGCTGAAGCCCGTGCCAGTGCGCCGCGTCCAGCGCGTCGGATCCGGTGCCGCTGTGCGGGTGGTCAAGGCCGACCAGCCGCAGCAGCGGATTCAGCTCGGCGCGCAGATGCAGCAGGTGCGGCGAGGACCGCAGCAGCTCGGCGAGCATGCTCGACCCGCCCCGCGAACTCGACGCGACGACGACGAGATCGCGCACCTTCGCGCGGAAGTGCGGCACCGGCGTGCCCCGCAGTGGCCGCAGCACCTCCAGCCCGCGCACGACCTCGGCGACCGGGCGGTCCACGGTGCGGCTAGGCATGGTCGGGCTTCCGCACCGAGTACACACACCAGCGCCACCGGTCGCGCACCGAGCCGTCCGGCAACACCTCGAACGGGTGTACGTCGCGTATCTCGCGCGGCGCGTCGTAGTAGAGGCGGTAGATCTCCTGCCGGTTCGCCGGCGTCGTCTCGTGGGTGTCGATCCACCGGTCGATCGACTCCCACAGGAAGTACTCCTCCATCCGCACGTCGGTGAACCCGCCGCCGGTGAGCAGCGCCCGGAAGTCCTCCTCGCGGAACATCTGGTACAGCAGCGGCTGTTTCTTCTTGAACACACGGAACATCCAGAACGCGTCCACATCGGCGTACGGCACGATCTGGCCGACGATGAACTGCCCGCCCGGCCGCAGCACACGGAAGATCTCCGACACCGGCCGCTCCGGCTGGGGCAGCAGATGCAGGACCTCCCGGGTGACCACGAGGTCGAAACTGGCGTCGGGGAACGGCAGGTCGTAGACGGTGCCCTGATGCACGACGTCCAGCCGGGTGGCGGCGAGCGCGGCCATCTCCGGGGTGAGGTCCAGCCCGACCATCTCGCCGACCCGGCCGCGGAACGCGCCGCCGACGACACCGCTGCCGCAGCACACGTCCAGCATCCGCGCGTCCGGCTCCACCTCGCACAGCTCCGCGTGCTTGCCGAGCAGGTCCTCGTCGGTGAGCCAGGCGGCCGAGTCGTGCCAGTCCTTCGAACGGATCCCGAACTGACGCTGGTAGACCTCGTAGTCGACCTCGACGGCCCGGGTCCGGGAGCGGGCCGTCCGCCCGGCCAGCCGGGCGGCGAGCCGGGCCCGGCTCGCGTCGACGGCCCGTTCGGCGATGCGGCGGGCCAGCTCAGGGTCGGCCGCCAGCGCCCGCCGCACCTGCTCGGTCACGACGTCGAACACGCGGACGCCCGCGTCCTCGTTGCGCAGGGTGCGTTTGGTCTGGCCGTCGAACCGCGCGTCCGGGATCCGGATCGCGATCACCGCGGTCAGCCCCTCCAGGATGTCGACCACGGTCATCTTCTCCGCGGCCGGGCCGAGATGCTCGGCCACCACCCCGGCCAGCGCGCCGCGCAGGGCGTCCACGTGCGACCCGCCCAGGTCGGTGCGGATGGTGTTGACGTAGCTGAAGATCTGCTCGGCGTACCCCTCGGTCCACTGGACGGCGGCGTCGATCACACACCCGTCCCCGGCCCAGGTGACGGCGGTCGGCTCGGCGTGCACCTTCTCGGCGTCGCGGGCGCGGTACGCGAGCAGTCCCCGCACCCCGCTCGTCTCGCACAGCGACTCGTGCCGGCCGGTGCGGTGGTCGGTGAGATCGACCCGCAGGCCCGGGTGCAGATAGGCGATGTCGAGCAGCCGGGCGTGCACCAGGTCCGCGTCGAGCACGCACGAGGAGAAGATCTCCGGGTCCGGGCGGAACCACACCCGGGTGCCGCGGCGGTCACTGTCGCCGACCCGCTTGAGCGGGGTCTCGACCGAGCCTTGGGCGAACGACTCGCTGTGGTGCGCGCCGTCGCGCCACACATCCAGCCGTAACCACTCCGACAACGCGTTCACGCAGGCCAGGCCGACGCCGTGCAGCCCGGCCGAGGTCGCGTACGAGGAGTGGTCGAACTTGCCCCCCGAGTGCAGCGTGGTGAGCACCAGCTCACACGCCGGGATCCCGGCCTCCGGGTGCGGATCGGTGGGGATGCCCCGGCCGTCGTCGGTGACCGAGCAGGAGCCGTCGTCGTGCAGTTCCACCGAGATCGCGCCGCAGTGTCCGGCGGCGGCCTCGTCCACGGCGTTGTCGATCAGTTCGAGCACCAGGTGGTGGGCGCCGTCCGAGCCGGTCGACCCGACGTACATCGACGGGTTGCGGCGTACCGCCTCCAGCCCGGAGTAGACGGTGATCGCCTCAGCGGTGTAATCGGTGGTCATGGCGCTCCGTTCCCGGCGAACCGCGGCTCGGCCAGCCCGGAGAGGGCCTGCTCCAGCCGGTCCACGTGCGTCTTCTTCAAGGTGCACAGCGTCTCCAGCCAGCTCGCCAGATCGGCCACGCCGTCCGTGTGCGCCCGCGCCGCCAGGCCGGGGTAGCGTTCGGCGGCCTCCCCGAGGTCGCCGCTGATCGCCGCGGCGAGGTTGCGGCGGGTGTCGCCGAGCGCGCGGCCGGCGCCCGGATCGTCGCCGCCCAGCAGGTCGCGCAGCACATCCAGGTGCCCGTGGGCGGCGCAGGCCACACTCTCGGCGAGCTCGCCGAACACCCGGGCCGCCTCGGTGTGGCCCTCGATCTCGGCGACCTGCGCGAAGTAGGTGTACCGCGCCGCGGTGGCCGCCTCGGCGAGGAACGCGGCCTGCACGCCGTCGGCGAGGGAGTGGTCCGGTTCCATGTCAGACCCTCGTTCCCGAGGCGACGACGAACAGCATGTGGTCGGTGATCCGGCCGTCGGCCTCGGCCACCGAGTGCCGTGCGCGGAACGCGGGCGACGCCCTTCCGTAGCGGTCCCGGATGGCCTCCCGCGCGTCCTCGCCGATCGCGCCGTTGTCCGACCACACGTCCACGTCCTCCACCGACACGTACCGCTGCGACCGCACCGGGTCGCACCCCGCGCCGGCGAGCAGGGCCTCGACGTCGCCGGGCCGGAAGAAGTGCCGCCGGGCCGGGTTGCGCAGCCGCAGGATCTCGAAGTACTCGTCGCGGTCGTCGTCCCCGTAGGCGCACAGATGGGTCAGTACGATCCGCCCGCCCGGCCGGGTGACCCGCACCATCTCCCGCACCGCCTCCGGCAGCGTCATGAACTGGATCCCCTGACGGCACACCACGATGTCGAACGTGCCGTCGGCGAACGGCAGCTTCTCCGCCGGGGCGATCACCAGTTCGTCGAGCATGTCGCGGGCCTGCTCGGCCATCTCCGGTGTGATGTCCACGCCGACCAGCCGCCGCACCCGCCCGGCGAACAGCCTCGACACCAGTCCGGTGCCGCAGGCCACGTCCAGGACCGCGTCGTCCGGCCGGGGCGCGGCCGTGGACAGCATCAGCTCGCCGAGCGCGTTGTCGGTGCACCACGAACTGGACCGGTCGTAGGTGCTCGCGCGGTCCGCGAAGTGCGTGCGGACGCTTCCCGTCTCGTTCATCTGCTCTCTCCTGCCGGATTCAGGGTGCGGCCCGGCGTCGCGCGGCGGCGCAGCCGGCGGACGGTGGCGTCGCGCCGCCAGCGCCGGAAGTGATTGCGGTCGGTGCACAGGGATCGCGCCTCCACCGCCAGCCGGACCGCGAGCCCGCGCAGCGCGACGCCGAGCGGCCCGGGAGCCGGTTCGTCCAGCGAGGCCTTGTCGAACGGGTAGTGAAGGCTCTCCATCGCCCGCGCGGTCACGCTCTCCACCTGCCGCCGCTCCCGGTCGGACAGCCCCCGCCGATGCGCGCCGATCCGGGCCGTGGTGATCGGGTCGCCCGCCGTGCGCCAGGAGGCCGACAGCGACGCGGTCACCCGGGCGTTGCGACCGAGGTGGTGCGCCAGCATCGCGGGCTCGACCGTCTCACCGATGAAGTCGCAGATCGCCCGGATCTCCCGGTCGGGCGCGGACACCAGGTCCTCGTACCGCACCAGATGCACCACTGTCGGCCCCCACCGCTCCAGGGCCGCGCGGGCGAGCCGCTGTTCGGCCGCCCACCGCAGCGCCATCCGGTACGGGTGGCAGTGGCCGAACACGGCCCGCTTCGCCGACGCGGCCACATCGCGGGGATCGCGCACCAGCCACAGGAACCGCGCGTCCGGGAGTTCGGCGAGCACCTCGTCGACGTGCTCGACCATGAAGGTGCTCTTGCACCCCCACCGGGCCGCGCCCTCCGCGACGCGGTACTGGTCGTAGATCGCCGACACCACCCCGAACAGCGACGGGCCGGGGGCCTCGGTCACCGCGGCCCGGTCGATCACATGCGGCCACGGGTGGATGTGGTGGCGCAGCAACCGCAGCGCGTCGCCCGCCATCGCGTCGACGTCTCCGTGGTACGGGATGCCGGACAGGTACCGCATGAAGTGCGGCGGGTGCGGGACCGCGATCCGCGAGTGCGCGTCGAGCACCAGCCGCAGCAGGTTCGACCCGGAGCGCTCTGTCCCGATGATCAGGATCGGGCCGTCCTGAGTGGACACCGGTCAGGCCTCGACCGCGAGCTTCTTCGCGCCGCAGTCCATCAGGGTGCTCCCGACCTTGGCCACCTCGGCGTCGGCCACCTTGTCCAGTGTGTACCGTTCGGAACCGGGAACCAGGGGCGCGGCGGCGGAACTCCACTTCGCGCGCCAGCCGGTCCCGGAGTACGACGTCGACCGCTCGGTACCGTCGGCCGGCTGCGGGTGGAAGTACTGGAAGTGCTCCGGCCAGTGTTTGAAGTCCATCACCGGGCCGGGCTGATAGGCGTCGTACACCCGCTTGTACGCGTCCCGGCAGACCTGCTCGGGCAGCCCGCTCACGTTCAGGAACTCGTCCTCGTGCAGCGCCTGTTCGACCGACAGCCAGTTCAGATGGTCGATCTCGGTGCGGATCATCTTGTTCTGCACCGCGTCCCGGTACACCGTGGTGCCGGGCATGGCCGACAGGTACTTCACCCGGGTCACATGGTTGTACTGCTCGGCGAACTGCACCATGTGCGAGAGGGACTCCTCGGTCTCGTTCGGCAGACCGACGATGAGCAGCGAGCCGAACCGCACGCCGCCGTCGAACGTGGTGCGCATCGCGCGGACCGTCAGGTTCTCGCTGCTGCCCTTGCGGGCCTCGCGCAGGACCTCGGAGCCCAGCGACTCGACGCCGTACAGGATGATGTCCGCACCCGCGTCCCGCATCGCGTTGATGCGCGGTACGTCCATGTCGGCGCAGCGGGTCAGACAGGTCCACCGCAGATCGTGCTGGGAGATCACGTCGCACATCTCGATGGTCTGGCCGCGGTGCGAGCTGAAGGTGAGGTCGACGAAGAAGCAGAAGTCCACGCCGTACTGGGTTTTCAGCCAGTCGAGGTCGCGGTCCATTTTCTCCGGCGACTTCGCCCGCACCTGCGGGGTGGTGCGATAGCAGAACGAGCAGTCCATCTTGCAGCCGCGGCTGTAGGAGGAGATCACCTGCGGCTGCATGCCGAGCGGCGACCGCGACTGGGGCCACAGGTCGAGCCGCATTCTGGGCAGCGCGTCGAGGTCCATCATCTGGCCGCGCGGTGGAGTGCGGCGCGCGTTTCCCTTTTCGTCCCGGTAGCAGATGCCCTTGATGGTCGGGAGATCCTGCTTCCACGAGCCGCGGGCGTAACTCTCCATCAGTTCCAGGATGGTGATTTCACCCTCGCTGATCACCGCGATGTCGCAGTCGGTGTCCGACATGAATATCGCCGGAACGGAAGTGACCAGCGAGCCGCCGCAGATGATCGGTATGTCCGGGTGCGCATCGCGGACCATCGCCATCAGCTCGCGGCAGAACGGGAAGTTGTCCTCGAACGTGCAGATACCGAGCACGTCGGTGCCTTCGTTGATCTGCTTGTACGCCGCCTGCAGCGGGTTCGGGGTGTAGCGGACGTCGACGATGCGCACCGGGTACCCGGCGTTGTGCAGCACGGTCGAGATGTATGTCGCGCCCTCGTAGGGTGAGGTGAGGAAGAACTCCCAGCCGCGCGGCATGGTGAACGGCGAGGGCCCGACGATGAGGGTGAACCTCGGCAGCGAGGGATCGACCGGCACCGGTTCGGAGTCCTGGTTGCGCATTTGATCGATGTAGCGCTGATCGACGGTGCCGTTCGCATCGGCATACAGCTCAAGGGCCAGGGATAACTTGCGCGCCATGTGAATTCTCCCTTGCGTCACGGTCGTGGACGCTCCGCCAGGTAACTGTATTGGCGGGATGTGCTGTTCGGCACTGGTGTTCATGCCCCGCTGTTGGTCGTTGTCGTACGCGGGGAGCCCGTTGCTAGCCTTCGGTGCCGCTGGCGTCGACAGAGGAATACAGAGGGAATCCCGGTGACCACACAGCCGAACATCCTGTTCATCTCCCTGGACACCGTGCGCGCCGACGTCGCCTATTCGGGGAAGTACCCGGGCGTGGAGCGGCTGCGTGCGAGCGGGGTCAGCTTCACGCAGGCGATCTCGTCGTGCCCCCTGACGCCGGTCAGCCACGCCACGGTGTTCACCGGGCTCCAGCCACCCCGCCACGGCGTCAGACACCTGTTCCGCGAAGCGCTCGACAAGCGGGTGCCGACACTGGCGGAGCGCCTCTCGGCGGCCGGGTACACGACCGGCGCGGTGGTGTCCTGCCCCGGCCTGAACCAGTGGTACGGAATCGACCGCGGGTTCGACTTCTACGACGACGAGATCCCGCTGCTGCCGGACGGCCGGGACCCGCTGTCGGTCGGCGACGTGAAGCTGCGCGGGCTGGCGCTCAAGCGCGCGCCGGTGGTGGTCGAACGCGCCACCCGCTGGCTTCAGTCGCTCGACGGCGACGGCCCGTTCTTCCTCTTCGCGCACTTCTTCGACGCGCACTGGCCGTACGAGCCGCCGGAGGACGTCGGCGTCGAGGTGGCGAACCCGTACGAGGGCGAGATCGCCTACACCGACCACTACGTCCAGCTCCTGCTGCGCCGCATCGCCGAGATGGGCCACGACATCGAATCGATGCTGGTGGTGTGCTTCTCCGATCACGGCGAGGACCTGGCCGGGTGGTACCCCAACGACCACGCCGGCGACCTCGGCCACCCGTACGAGGAGGGCCACGGCTGTCTGCTGTTCGACGCGACCCAGCATGTGCCGCTGATCATCAGCGGTCCCGGGGTGCCGGCGGGGATGAGCGTGGACAGCCAGGTGCGGCTGGTCGACATCATGCCGACGGTGCTCGACCAGCTCGGGCTGGACCCGCTGTCCTCGGACGGCGCCTCGCTGACCGAGTTCTTCGCGGGCGGCACCGGGGCGTCCCGCGAGGCGTACTCGGAGACCTACTTCCCGCAGGAGCGGGCCGCCGCCTCGGACGACTACCCGGATCTGAAGGCGCTGCACGCGGTGCGGGCGGACGGCCGGAAGGTGATCTGGGAGGCGGACGGGCGGCAGGTGTGGGCCTACGACCTCGCCGCCGATCCCCACGAGCTCGGAGGGCGGCTTCTCGTGTCCGATGAGGACGCGTGACGCAGGCAGTGGCCTCGTCGCCCCGTTCGGTCCGCCGGGTGCTGATCGCGAGCACGATCGGCACCGCCATCGAGTGGTACGACTTCTATCTGTACGCGACGGCGTCCGCGCTGGTGTTCGGCCCGCTGTTCTTCCCCGGATCGTCGACGGCCGGCGGTGTGCTCGCGTCGTTCGCCACCTACGCCGCCGGGTTCGTCGCGCGCCCGCTGGGCGGCCTGCTCTTCGGCCACTTCGGCGACCGGGTGGGCCGCAAGGCGATGATGGTGTGGACGTTGCTCATCATGGGCGTCGCCACGTTCGGCATCGGCCTGCTGCCCACCTATGAAACGGCCGGAGTCCTCGCGCCGGTCCTGTTGGTGACGTTGCGCGTCGCGCAGGGCATCGGCATCGGCGGCGAATGGGGCAGCGCGGTGCTGCTCAGCACCGAACACGGACCGCCCGGACGCCGGGGCTTTCTCAGCAGCTGGCCCGCGATGGGCTTCGCGGTGGCGCTGTTCGGCAGCAATCTGACCTTCGTGCTGATCTCCAAGCTGCCCGAGGAGGACTTTCTGACCTGGGGGTGGCGGCTGCCGTTCCTGGCGTCGAGCGTCCTGGTCGGCATCGGCATCTGGGTGCGGCTGGGGATCGAGGAGACACCGGAGTTCGTGCGCGGCCGGGCAGAGAACCGCGCCGCCCGAGTGCCGGTGCTCATGGTGCTGCGGCGGTGGCCGCGCCGCGTGGTGATCGGCATTCTCGCCTCGCTCGGCACCGGGTCGGTGATCGCGATGTTCACCGTGTTCCTGGTGGCGCACGCGGCGAAGGCCGGGCCGGAGGTGCGGTCGACCGTGCTGACCGGGCTGATGATCGCGGCCCTGGGAGAGTGCGTGACACTGCCGGTGTTCGGGGCGCTGTCCGATCGGTTCGGCCGCCGGCGGGTCATGATCTTCGGCTACACGGTCGCGGTGGTGGCGATGGTCCCGGCGGGCGCCTGGCTGTCCTCGGGTGATCCGACGCTGGTCGCCCTGGTGTTCATCCTCGCGCTGACCGTCGCGCACGGCGCGATCTACGGTGCCCTGGCGGCGTTCCTGGTGGATCTGTTCCCGACCATGGTGCGGTTCTCCGCGATCGCCGTGACCTACCAGGTGGGCGTCACGATCTCCAGCTTCCTGCCGCTGATCGCGGTCGCGGTCACCGGTGGCTCCTCGGCGCTGTTTCCGGTGATCGCGCTGTTCGCGGTGGTCCAGCTGGCGGCGGCGATCGCCGTGGCGTGCGCGCCGGACTCACGCGCTGACGCGGTCCTGGCCGCGGACCTGGCAGGCGAGCGCCGACCAGTCGGCCGCGCAGTCCGTGGCGAGGTCGGCGACCACCGGTGACCAGCGCTGGGGGACGGCGGCGGCGAGGCGGTCCCACTGCGCGGCGTCGAGGGTGTTGGCGTCGAGCAGCCGCAGGAGCGCGCGGCCGATCTCGGAGAGCCGCAACGACGGATCGGTGCGCAGCGAGAGCAGGAACCGGTCCCGTTCGGCGCGAGGCGTGCGGTTGGCGCCGCTGTCGCCGCCGGTGCCGCTGCCCGGTGCGTTGTTTTCCGCGCGGTGTCCGGCGGAAAGGCGATGCCGCGACGGAATAGGATCCTCGCCGCGGCGCATTCTTTCCCGGACATCCCGGGCGGTGCCGACCGATATTCCGGCGATTCGGGCGATCTCCCGCAGCGAAAGATCTGGGTTGTTCAAAATCGCCCGACTCGCAATCGTGCGTCCGTGGGAGGCGTCGAGCGGCCGTACTTTCCCGTCGCGGCCGAGGCGGGCGTGCAACTGAGTAATTTCCCCGGTTGCACACTGTCGGATCGCGGCCACCGTCTTGTTGGACAACCCGGCTGTCGATGCGATCAGACGGTCCGACAAGTGCGGATGCGACGAGAGGATCCGCGCGGCGGCGGCGGTGCGGTCGGCCAGCGTCAGCGGCAGGCCCTGGGCCACGTTGGCGCTCACGGCCAGCATGAACGCGTCCTCCTCGGTGCCGTCGACGAACCGAACGCCGATGGTGGCGTCCCCCCGCAGCTTGGCCGCGCGCAGGCGGTGCACCCCGTCGATCACCTGCATGGTCGGCCGGTGCACGAGGATCGGCGGGAGGTCGTCCGAGCACTGCGCGAGCGCGCTGACGTGGTCGGGACTGGAGCCGGCGACCCGCAGAAGACGCGTTTCGGTCAGCTGGTCCACCGGCACGAACGTCGGTGGCGTGTCCATTGATCGCGTACACGGAGATGTCTCGCGCATCCGAACTCCTCCAGATGGGCCAACCTATTTCGGGCACGACGTGGCCGTGCTCGGCAGCGCTAAATGATCAGGTATCGGGAAGCGGCTATAAGATACTGGCCAGGTTGTTGTGCCGAACAGAGTGGCGACACAAAACCTCCATGAGCAAGTTCTCATAATTTCCATTGAGGTCGGTGCATCGGGCGAGCGCCGGGGCAAGAACCTCGTCCACCTCGTTGACACCAATCCGCGTCATGGGACAGAGTTCCCCTCGTTCCCCTAATGGATTTCCGTGGGTCACGGAGTGTGAAAACGCAGTGGACGCGCGATTGAATAAGGTGAATCCCTTACCGCCCGAGACGATGGTGGGGATGTTCCGGCGCCAGGTCGCCCGGGACCCGGAGTCGATCGCGGTGGTCGCCGCCGACGGCACGCTCTCCTACGGCGGGCTCGACGCCCGCGCCTCCGCGGTGGCGGGCGGACTGCGGGACCGCGGGGTCGGGCCGGACGACATCGTCGCCGTCGCGATCCCGCGCGGCACGGACATGGTGGTGGCCGTCGTCGCCGTACTCGCCGCGGGAGCCGCGTATCTGCCGGTCGACCCCGCCCAGCCGCCGGACCGGGTGGCCGCCCTGCTCGCCGACGCCCGTCCCGCGCTGGTGCTGACGCCGGGGGAACTGCGGGCGCTGGAGGCCGCGGCGGTGTCCGCCGCCCCGGCGGCGGATCCCGATCCGGCGTGCGCCGCCTACGTCATCTACACCTCCGGCTCGACCGGAAAACCCAAGGGCGTGGTCGTTCCCCATGCGGGGATCGCTCACCTCGTCGCGGCGCAGCGGGAACGCTTCGACGCCCGACCGGGTGCCCGGGTGCTCCAGTACGCCTCGGTCGGCTTCGACGTGGCCGTCGCCGATCTGTGCATGGCGCTGCTCACTGGGGCCACGCTCGTTCTCGCGCCGCCCGAGGGCCTTCCGCCCGGTGAACCGTTCGCCCGGTTCGTCGCCGAGCACGGCGTCACCCATGTGTGCATGCCGCCGAGCGCGCTCGCCGCCCAGCCGGACATGGCGCTGCCTTCGGTCGTCTGCCTGATCGTCGCGGGGGAGGCGCCGGCCCCGGACCTCGTCGCCCGATGGTCCGCCGGCCGCCGGATGATCAATGCCTACGGCCCGACCGAGACCACCGCGTGCGCCACCATGAGCGCGCCGCTCACCGGCGGCCCGGTGGTGCCGATCGGGGCGGCGATCCCCGGCACCGAACTGCGGGTGCTGGACGAGAAGTGCGCCCCGGCCGCCGAGGGCGAGCTGTACATCGGAGGTGCCGGGGTCGCGCGCGGCTATCTGGGCCGCCCCGGGCCGACCGCGCAGCGGTTCGTCGCCGACCCGTGGGGTCCGCCCGGGTCCCGCATGTTCCGCACCGGCGACCTGGTCCGTGTGCTGCCGGACGGTGATCTGCTGTTCCTCGGCCGGGCCGACGATCAGGTGAAGATCCGCGGCCACCGGGTCGAACCGGCGGAGGTGGAGGCCGCGCTCGGCGCTCACCCGGCGGTGGCGCGGGCGGCGGTCGTGGCCCACTCCGGACCGCTCGGCGCGTACCTGGTGGGCTATGTGGTGCCGCGCGGGGCGAGCGTGCCGGACCTGCGCGCGCACCTCGCCGGGCGGCTGCCGGCCCACCTCGTCCCGGACATGATCGAGGTGGTCGGGCACTTCCCGTTGACCCCCAGCGGAAAACTGGACCGGGCCGCGTTCGCCGAGCCCGCGCCGCGGGCGTCGGGCGCGCTCGCCGACGACCTCGCCCTGTTGTTCGCCGAGGTGCTGTCGGTGGACTCGGTCGAACCGGACGACGACTTCTTCGCCCTCGGCGGCACCTCGCTCATGGCCACCGCGCTGGTCAGCCGGATCCGGGTCGAACTGGCCGTCGACGCGTCCGTGGCCACCGTGTTCGACGCCTCCACACCCGCCGATCTCGCCAAAGTCCTGTCCGCGGCGGACCCGATTGCCCCGGTGGCCCCGGCTGACCCGATGGCCTCGGTGGACTCCGCCGGGGGCCGGACATGAACGTCGTCATCGTCGGGGCGGGCATGGCCGGAACCATGCTGGCGATCCGGCTGGCCCGCCGCGGCCACCGGGTGGACGTGGTGGAGCGGCGCGGCGACCCGCGCGGCACGGACGGCCCGGACGCCGCGTCGATCAGCGTCGGGCTGTCCGAACGCGGGCGGGCGGCGTTGCGCGACATCGGCCTCCTCGAAAAGGCCCTGGCCAAAGCGGTTCCCATGCGCGGGCGGATCGTCCACCACGGCGGCCGGGTCGCCTACCAGCCCTACGGCGCGGACGACACCGAGGTACTGCACTCGGTCCGCCGCCACGACCTCAACATCGCCCTGCTCGACGCCGCCGAATCGGTTCCCCGGGTGCGGCTGTGGTTCGGGCACCGCGTCACCGGCCTGGCCGGAACCGAGGTGCGGACCCCGGCCCGGACGTTCCCGGCGGATCTCGTCGTGGGCGCGGACGGCGCGTACTCGACCGTGCGCACGCACCTGCACCGCCGGGTGCACGCCGAGTTCCACCAGACGCATCTGGACTGGGGCTACCGGGAGTTCACCATCCCGGCCGTCGACCGGCCGGAGGCGTTGCACGTGTGGCCGAGCGGCCGGGGACTGGTGGTGGCGCACCCCAACCCGGACGGAACACTGACCGGCACCGTGTTCCTGCCGTTCGACGGCGACACCGGGTTCTCGGGGCTGCGCGACCCGGCGCGGGCCGGGGCTTTCCTGGCCGAGGAGTTCGGCGACCTGACCGATCTGGTGCCGGACCTGGTCACGCAGTTCCTCGCACACGAGCCGGGCAGCCTGGTGTCGGTGCGCACCGCGCCGTGGCAGCACGACCGTGTCGTCCTCGTCGGCGACGCCGCGCACGCCGTGTTCCCGTTCTACGGCCAGGGGATGAACGCCGCGTTCGAGGACTGCGCGGTGCTCGACGCGTGTCTCGCCGAGCACGCCCTGGACGAAGCGCTCGCCGCGTTCGAGGCCCGCCGCCGCCCGCACACCGATGTGCTCGCCGAGTTGTCCGCGCGCAACTTCGTGGAGCTGCGCGACCGGGTGCGGTCGCCGGTGTTCCTGGCCCGCAAGCGGATCGACTTCGCGCTCGGCCGCCTGCTGCCGGGGTGGCGGACGCTGTACGCGATGATCAGCCACAGCAGCCTCCCGTACGGCGACGCGCTCGCCCGGGCCCGCCGCCAGGACCGCCTCCTCGGCGGACTCGCCGGGCTCGGCGGAGTCGCGCTGCTCGCTGCGGCGCGGCGGAAGCGGAGCGGTAGATGCTGAGCCATCCGGCGGGTGACGTCGCGCTGTTTGAACCGGATCACCCGGACCTGCCCGCCGCCGCCGAGGTGGTGCTGGCGTGGGCGCGGTCCTATCTGTGCCGGCCGCACCCCGATCTGGGGCGGGGCGGCGACGTCTGCCCGTACACGGCGCTCTCGCTGGAACGGGGCGGGCTCTTCCTCGCCGTACACCCCGGGCGGCCGGATCTGCGGGCGGTGATGACCGCTTACCGCGACTGGTTCCCCGACCTGCCGCCGCGTGAGGGGCCGCAGGCCCGATACCGGACGGTCCTGGTGGTGCTGCCGGACGTCCCGCCCGGGGAGATCGACCGCACACAGCGGGAGCTGAAGCCCGGATTCGTGGAACGCGGCCTGATGATAGGTGAGTTCCACCCGGGACCGCCGTCCGCGCCCGGCCTGTGGAACGCGGACTTCCGGCCGATGCGCAGCCCGCTGCCCCTGCTGGCGGTGCGGCACATGGTGGCCGCCGACACGCCGTTCCTGCGGGACGACCCGGAGTATCTGGCGGCCTACCGGAGCCGGTTCGGAGATCGGGGAGCGCACCGATGACGGCCCCGCTCCCGCCCGGGGCCCGGCGCCTGTGGTTCCTGGAGGCCTTCGCCGACGGCGCACCCCTGCACAACAACCCCGCGGTGTTCCGGTTGGCCGGCCCCGTGTCGGTGGACGCGCTCCGGCGCGCGGCGGATCTGGTGGTGGCCCGGCACCCGGTGCTGCGAACCACCTTCGACGAGGTCGACGGCGAGCCGGTCGGACGGGTGGGGCCGGTGGGCACCGCGGATGTCGTGGTGCGGACAGTGCCGGACACGGACGCGGACGCGGGCGCGGAGGCGTTCGCGGCGCGGGCCGCACGGGAGCCGTTCGACCTGCGCACCGGGCCGTTGTTCCGGATCCGGCTCGGCCGGATCACGCCGACCGACCACGTACTGGTGATCAACACGCATCACGCGGTCGTCGACGGTACGTCACTGTCGGTGCTGTGCGAGGAGATCAGCGCCCTGTACGCCGACCCGGCCCGGCCGCTGCCGGACCCCGGAGCACCGCCGGACGCCGTCGACCACGACCCGTCCCGCCGGGTGGCCGACCTGGACGGTGCGCCGGACCTCCTCACCCTGCCCACCGACCGGCCCCGCCCGAGGATGCGGGCCTTCCGGGGGGAGTTGCGCCGCCACGCCGTCCCCCAGGGGCTCACCGCGCGGGTCGACGCGCTCGCCCGCGCCACGCGCGCCACCCGGTTCGTCGTGCTCCAGGCCGCGTACGCCGCCACGCTGGGCACGACGGCGGGGCAGGACGACGTGGTGGTCGCCACCCTGTGGTCCGGGCGGCCGGGGCCGGAGTTCGCCAGAGTCGTCGGAATGTTCGTGAACCCGGTGCCGCTGCGGGTGGGGATCGGCGGCGACCCGACCTTCCGCGAGCTGGTGGCCAGGGCCCGCCGCGCGGTCGCGGCGGGACTGGGCGGCGCGGCGGTCCCGTTCGACCGGATCGTCGAGGCGGCCGGCGCGTCCCGCGACCCGAGCCACGCGCCGCTGTGCCAGGCGCACCTCGTGATGCAGGACCCGCCCGAGGTGGTGCTCCCCGGCGTACGGGCCGACCGGATGCCACCGGACACGGGCACGGCCGACGTCGACCTCACCCTGATGGTGGAGTCCGGCGGCGCGGAGATGGCGGTGGTCACCGAACACGACACGGACCTCTTCGACGGTGCGACGGTCGACGGTTTCGCCGGGCGGCTGCTGGCCCTGCTGGACCGTGCGTGCGCCGACCCCGACCGCCGGTTGTCGGCCTTGACGGCGGGGTCTTCGGCGGTGGCCGCCTCGGTGGCCGGGCCGGCCGGCCCGGCCGGTGCTCCGCCGCCGTCGACCGTGCTGGAGATGATCCGGTTCGACGCGGACGGCCTCGCGGTGGGGGAGTTGTCCTACGCCGAGCTGGAGCGCCGCTCGGCCGCGCTGGCCTCGGTGCTGCGGGCGAGGGGCGCCGGGCCGGAGGCGTGGGTCGCGGTGGACCTGCCGCGCGGCACGGACCTGGTGGTGGCCGTCCTCGGGATCTGGCGGGCGGGCGCGGTGTACGTGCCGGTGGAACCGCTGTGGCCCGAGCCGAGGCGGCGGGCCGTCACCGAGGCCGCCCGCGTCGTGCTGACCGGGATCCCGGACCTGCCCGAGGAGTTCGAGCGCGTCGATCCCGGAATCGCCCCCGATTCGCTGGCGTATGTGCTCCACACGTCCGGGTCGACCGGCCGCCCGAAGGCGGTGGGCGTGCCGCACCGCGCGGTGGCCGGGATGCTGGCCCGGTCGACGGCGTTGGTGGGGCTGGGCGCGGGGGACGTGGTGGCGGCCATGATCTCCCCGGCGTTCGACATCTCGGTGTGGGAACTGGTGGGGCCGCTGACGGTGGGGGCCCGGGTGGCGGCCGTACCACCGGAGATCGTTGTGGACGGCCCCGCGCTGGCCCGGCGTCTGACGGCCGAGGCGGTCACGGTCGTCCAGGTCACCCCGTCGGTGTGGGCGGTGCTGGTGGCGGCCGGGGGCGTGCCGGAGTGCGTGCGGGTCCGGGTGTCGATCGGGGAGGTGCTGACGCCGGAGCTGGCCGGGGCGCTGGCCGGGCCGCTGGGCCGGGCCGAGCTGTGGAACACGTACGGCCCGACCGAGACGACGATCTGGTCGACCGCCGAGCGGGTGCGCCGAGGCGGCCGGTTCGGCATCGGCGACCCGCTCGACGGCGTGGCCGTGCGTCTGCTGAACGCGGGCCTGCGACCGGTTGACGACGACGTGGTCGGCGAGGTGTACCTGGGCGGCTTCCCGCTGGCGCGCGGCTATCTCGGCGCGCCCGGCCGGACGGCGACGAGGTTCGTCGCCGACCCGTTCTCGCCGGTCCCCGGTGCGCGCATGTACGCGACCGGCGACCTGGCGCGGCGTCGGCCGGGCGGTGTCCTGGAGTTCGTCGGGCGGGTGGACGCGCAGCTCAAGGTGCGTGGTCACCGGGTGGAACCGGCCGAGGTGGAGGCGGCGCTGCGGGCGGACCCGGAGGTCGCCGACGCCCGCGTGGCCGGTGACGGCGACCGGCTGGTGGCCTATGTGATCCCGGCCGCCGGGGAGCCCCGCTGGCCGGGGGTGCGGGAGCGGCTGAGCCGTGTCCTTCCCGCCTACCTGGTGCCGTCGGCGATGGTGTCCGTGGACGCGTTCCCGTTGACCAGCTCCGGAAAGCTGAACGTACGCGCTCTGCCCCCGCCGGCGGAGGACGCCGTCGCCGCTGCTCCCCGCCCGGGTCTGGAGACCACGATCGCGGAGATCTTCGCGCGCCTGCTGGCCCGCCCGGTCAACCGCGACGACGATTTCTTCCTGTCCGGCGGCCATTCCCTGGCGGCGGTGAAGGCCGTCGCCAGGATCGGGGCGTCGGTCGGCGTGGAGGTGACGATCAGAACCCTGTTCGCCCATCCCACCGTCGCCGCCCTGGCCGCCGCGATCGACACGGGCCGGAGCGGTCCCGGCACTCAGGAGATCCCGGAGAACCCGGAGATCCCGGGGCCGGTGACACCGGGACGGCTGTCCGGCCCGCAGCACGGACTGTGGATCATCCACCAGGCGGGCCGGGACGACGGTGCCTACGTCGTGCACGCCGCGTTCCGGCTGGAGGGCGCGCTCGACGAGGCGGAGCTGCGCGCCAGATTCGCCCGCACCCTGGCCGCCCATCCCGTCCTGCGATCGGCGGTCGTCGTCCATGACGACACCCCGAGGCTGAGCGCGGTGCCCTACACGGACGAGTTGCCGGCGAGGGCCTGGCGCACCACCGACCTGAGCGCTCACGCGGACCCGTGGCCGGAGGCCGAACGCCTGGCCGCCCAGGACGCCGACCGCCCCTTCGACCTGACCCTGCGTCCGCTGGTGCGAGCCCATCTGATCAGAACCGCCCCCACGACCCGTCTCCTGGCGATCACCGCTCACCACATCATCTGCGACGACACATCGATATCGATCCTGCTGACGTCCCTGACCACCGCGGATCCGAGTTCCCCGCCCCTGCCCCTGTCCGGTGCCACGGACGTCCAGGGGCCGGGGGCAGGGGCGGGGACCGGCGCACCGGGACCGCCGGTCCCCGCGCCGGCGGCCGTGGGTCCACGGCGGCGAACCATCGAATTCTGGTCCGAAACACTCCGCGAGGCCCCGTCCGCCTCCGGACCCTCGCCGGACCACCCGTACGGCACGGCCCGGGCCCCCGCGCCGGGCGGGTCGCCGCGCCCGGAATCCCGCCCGGAATCCCGCCCGGGCCCGGCTCACCCCCGCCGCACGGGCGCAGCCCCCGGTGCCACCCACCGGTTCACCGTCCCGGCCGGACTCGCCCGCCGCTTCGCCTCCTGGTGCCGGGGCGAGCGGGCCACCACCTTCGCCGGTCTCCTCGCCGTCTTCGCCATCGTCTCCTCCACCCGGGACGGCGGTGACGACCTCGTCGTCGGCGCTCCGGTCAGCACCCGCCCGGCCGGGTGGGACGACGTGATCGGCATGTTCGTCACGACCCTCCCGCTCCGGCTCCGCACGAACCGCCGAGCCACCCCCCGCGACCTGCTCGCCGACGCCACCCGGGTGGTGGCCGACGCGATGGACCACGCGGACATCTCCCTGGCCGACATCCTGGCCGCGGTCCCCACCCCGCGCGAGGACCACCCGCTGTTCCGGACGATGCTGGTCCTCAACCGCGAGACGGCCCCCGTCACCTTCACCGGCCTGACCGCCACCCCGCTGCCGATCGACCGGGCCACCAGCCGTTTCGACCTCACCCTCCACCTCAGGGAACGCGAGGGCGACTGGCCCGCCCTCATCGACTACCGCACCGACCGGTACGAGGCGGACACGATCACCAGGATCGCCGACCAGGTGCTGGCGGTCATGGCGGCCGTGGCCCGCGACCCCGGTCTTCCGCTCTCCCGCCTGGACCTGTTGTCCCCGGCCGACAGCGCCGTCCACACCGCCCTCGGCACCCGGCCCGGGCCCGCCTTCCCCGACGGACCGGACACGCCGTCCACCGGCCCGGCCGTCCGCACCCGGCCGGCCGCCACGACCGTGGTGGACCTGATCGCGGCCCGCACCGCCCGGACCCCCGACGCCACCGCCGTCCTCGACCTCGCCGCCGCTCCCCTCACCTACCGCGACCTGGACCGCAGATCCTCAGCCGTCGCCCGCCACCTGCGCGAGACCGGCGTCCGGAGCGAGGACCCGGTGGCGATCGCCATCCCCTCCGGGGCCGACGCGATCATCGCGATCCTCGGTGTGCTCAAGGCAGGCGGATGCTTCGTCCCCATCGACCCCGCCCAGCCGGCCTCCCGCCGGCACGCCCTGATCGCCGCCAGTGGCGCGAGGACCGTCCTGACCCGCGAGACCCTCCCCGCCACCGGCCACCACGAACCCACGCCCATCCACCCGTCCCAGCTCGCCTACGTCGTCCACACCTCCGGCTCCACCGGCGAACCCAAGGGCGTCGAAGTACAGCACGACACCCTCCTCAACCTCACCACCGCGTTCATCGCCGAACACGGCCTCACCGCCGCGCACCGCCTCCTCATGGTCCCGCCCCCGCACTTCGACGCCGCGTTCGGCGACATCTTCCCGGTCCTCGCGGCCGGGGCCACCCTGGTCATCCACCCCGACCCGGGCGGCCTCACCGGACCGGACCTCCTCAAACTCTGCGTCGAGCACCGACTGTCCGCGGTGGACACGGCGGCTCCCCTCTGGCAGCGCTGGGTGGCCGATCTCGGCGGGGAACGCCTCCCGCTGGAGATCATGATGGTCGGAGGCGACATCGTCCCGGCGGCGGCCGTCCGCGCGTGGGCGAAGCACGGCATCCCCCTCCACAACCACTACGGCCCGACGGAAGCCACCGTCTGCGCGACCAGCCACCGCACCGTCGACGGCAGCGAGCACCCCACCCGGCTGCCGATCGGCCGCCCGCTGCCCAACGTCCGCGTCCACCTCCTGGACCGGGCACTGCGCCGGGTGCCCGTCGGCGTGGTCGGCGAGATCTACATCGGAGGGACGGCACCCGCCCGGGGGTACCGGGGCAAGCCGGCCGAGACCGCGGCGGCGTTCTTCGCCGACCCGTACGGCGACCCCGGGACCCGCATGTACCGGACCGGCGACCTCGCGAGGCTGAACCCGCACGGCACGCTCGAATTCGTCGGCCGGGCCGACGACCAGATCAAGATCCGCGGCAACCGGGTGGAGCCGGGGGAGGTGGCGGCCGTGCTCGCCGCGCACCCGGCCGTCGCGGAGGCCGTGGTGGTGGCCAGGGGCGACCGCCTCATCGGCTACGCCGGCGTCCCGGCCGGGGCCACCCCCACCCGGAACGCACCCGATCCGCGGGTCGCCGCCCCGGACGTCACCGGCCTGCGCGCCTTCTGCGCCGACCGCCTGCCCGCGCATCTCGTGCCGGACACCGTGGTCGTCCTCGACGCCCTCCCCACCACCAGCAACGGCAAGGTCGACACCGCCGCCCTCCCCGAACCCCCCATCAAGCCCACCGACCTCACAGTCCCGGCGGACCCGCCCCGGACCGCCACCGAGCGAGCCGTCGCCGCCATCTGGGCCACCGTTCTCGACCGGTCCGACGTGGACCGCACCGCGGATTTCTTCGCCATCGGCGGGCACTCGCTCATCGCCGCCCACGTCCTCGCCGCCGTCCGCGACCGCCTCGGCGTCACGGTGCCGATGCGCACACTGTTCACCTCCCCCACCGTGGCGGCGTTCGCGGCAGCCGTCGACAACGGTGCCCCGGCAGCGGACCTGCCCACGGTCGACCGGTTGCGCGCCGACGCCGTCCCCCCGCCCGGAATCCGTCCCCGCACCGTCCACCGGCCCGGCGTCCCCCCGGCCGGCACGCCGCGCCGGATCCTGCTCACCGGCGCCACCGGCTTCCTCGGCCGCCACCTCCTCGACCGGCTCCTGGCCCGGACCGACGCCCGGATCCACTGCCTCGTCCGCCAGGGCTCGATCGACCGGCTGCCGGTCACCGACCGCGTGATCCCGGTCCCCGGCGACCTGTCCGCACCCGGCCTCGGTCTGTCCACGGAGGATCACAACACCCTCAGAGCCGTGGACGCGATCTACCACAACGCCGCCGTCCCGCACTTCGCCGCGCCCTACGAAACCCTCAAACCCGCCCACGTCGACGCCACCGCCACGATCCTGCGCCTGGCCGGCGACAGCGGCGCCCCGCTGCACCTGATCTCCACCCTCGGCGTCTTCCTCGGTGACGCCCACGACGGCCGCGTCGTCACCGAGGCCGACACTCCCACCGACCCGAGCGGCCTCACCAGCGGCTACGACCTCAGCAAATGGGTGGCCGACGCCATGGCCGCCGCCGCCCGGGGCCACGGCCTGTCCGTCTCGATCCACCGCATCGCGGCCATCGTCGGCGACACCGCCACCGGTGCCGCCGACCCGCGCTCCGCGTTCAGCCGCTGGCTCACCGGATGCGTCGCCGCGGGCATCGTCCCGGACACCGCCGAGGTGCTGGACATGGTGCCCGTCGACACGGTGGCCGCGGCGATCGTCGCGCTCTCACAGACCCCGGACCAGCTCTCCCGGAACCACCACTACCACGGCGACGGCGGCCTCACCCGTGCCGCCCTCGCCGCCGCCCTCACCTCGGCCGGTCACCCGACCGAGGTGGCGCCGTACCGCCGATGGCGGGAGCGGATGCTCGCCGACCCGGCCGGGCCCTTCGCCCCGCTCGCCTTCTCCCTGCCCGAACGCCCCCGCCCGCACCCGCGGTTCGACTGCTCCCGCACCTGGGCCGCCGCGGCCGAGGCGGGGGTGGAGTTCCCCCCGGCCAACGAGCGAATGCTGCGCAGGCACCTGGACCACCTCACCGGTGCCGGCGCGCTTTCCGGAAATGGATGATCATGCCATTGCCCGAAGAATCCCTTGGTGTCCCGGCTCCGGTACTGGACCGGCTCGGCGCGGCCGGGTACCGGGCCATGATCGCCGGTGTCCGGCTCGGGGTGTTCACCGCGCTGGAACCCGGCCCGCTGCCCGTCGAGGAGCTGGCCACCACGATCGGCGGCGACCCCGCCGGGGTGCGCAGCCTGGTGAACATCCTGGTGACCTTCGGCTATCTGCGGCACGACGAGGACGGGGTCACGACCGCCGTGACGCCCGGCCCGGTGGACGCCGAACTGTTCTGGCACGAGGTCCTGTTCGAGCACTGGGCCGACATCGAGGACACCATCCGTACCGGCACACCCCGCCGCGGCTTCTACACCTGGCTGAGCGAGCGCCCCGCCAGCGGGGCCCGCCTGCGCCGGATGCTCGCCGGGGCCGCCGTGGACCTCGCCGACGACATCGCCGCCGCGCTGCCTCCCGCGGCGACCGTCCTGGACATCGGGGGCGGCCACGGCGACCACGCCCTCGAACTGTGCCGCCGTCGCCCGGACGTGCGGGTCACCGTCTTCGACCTGCCCGAGACGATCAGGGCCCTCCGCGAAGACGCCCCGCCGGACCGGGTGACGGCGCGGGCGGGCGACTACCTCACCGACGACCTGGGTTCCGGGCACGACCTGGTGCTGCTGTTCAACGTCCTGCACGGCCACCGCCCCGAGGAATGCCGCGAGCTGTTCCGGCGGGCGGCGAAATCGCTGTCCCCCACCGGCAGCATCGCCATCCTTGACCACGACCGGGAACCGCCGGCCGGGCTGGGCCCCGCCGCGACCGGATACCTCAGCATGTTCGACCTGACCCTGTGGCAGGGCCACGGCGGCGGCGTGCACCGCTACACCGACCTCGCGGCATGGCTCGGCGAGGCCGGGCTCACCGAGACACGCGTTGTGCCGCTCGCCGCGTCCCCGCTGGAGAAACTGCTGATCGCCGGCCGGCCGTCGTGACCGCCGATCCGTACCCGGGCTACGCCTGGTTGCGCGAGCACGACCCGGTCTGCCCCGTCGACGACCCGCACGTCCCGGGCCGGACATGGCTGGTGACCCGGTACGACGACGTCCGCGCCTGCCTGGCGGACCGCCGCCTGGGCAGCGGCGCCCCGGTCAACCCCGACCCGCACCCGCCCGGTCTGTCCCAGCTGGACGACCCCGAACACGCCGGGCTCCGCCGGCTCGTCGCCGCGGCGTTCACCCCCGCCGCGGTGTCCCGCCTGCGCGATCGCACCGCCCGGACCTGCGCGCACGCCGTCGGGTCGTTCGCCGGGCGGGGGCGCGCGGACCTCGTCGCCGAGTACACCCGGGAGATCCCGGTCGCCGTCGTCCACGACCTGCTCGGCGTCCCGGAAGCCGAGCGCGCGCCCGCCGCCGACGTGCTGGACATGTGGTACCGAGCGAAGTTCCAGCAGCCGCGCGACGAGGCGAAGCTGGCCGAGATGCTGGCTTACGTCCGGAGGCTGGTGGCCTACAAACGGTCGCACCCGGGGGACGACCTGCCGACGCGGCTGATCGAGTCGGGCGCGCTGACCGGGGACGAGCTGGAAGTGATGATCATGACGCTGATCGGCGCCGGTCACATCACCACGATCCAGTTCCTCGGCACCACCGTCCTGCGCCTGCTCGACCACCCCGGCCGGCGAGCCGCCCTGCTCGCCGGCGACATCGACTGGTCCCAGGCGATCAACGAGCTGCTGCGCCTGGACTCCCCGGACCATGTGGCCGAGTACCGGTACGCGGGCGAGGACATGACGATCGCGGACGCCCGCGTGGCAGCGGGCGACGTGGTGCTGCTGTCACTGGCGGCGGCGAACCGCGACCCCGACCGGTTCCCCGACCCCGACACCCTCGACCTCACCCGTGACGCCCGCCCGCACCTGGCGCTCGGCCACGGCGCGCACACCTGCCTGGGCAGCCATCTGCTGAAGCTCCAGACGGAGATCGCGATCACCACACTCTTCGGCCGCCTGCCGGACCTGACCCTGGACATCCCGAGCGGCGAGGTCGACTGGGGCTACGCCCCGACGTTCCGCGGCCCCCTGGCCCTCCCGGTCACCTTCACCCCCTCTGTGAGTCGAGCCAGGTGAGGACCTCGGGGGTGACGGGGTCGGTGATGTCCGCGAACTCCCGGTGCTTGGTGAGGAACTTGGCCACGTAGGGGCAGACGGGCACGATGCGCATCCCGGAGGCGCGGACGTCGGTCAGGGCCTGCTCGACGAGGATCGCGGCGAGTCCCCGGCCGGCGTGGGCGTCGTCGATCTCGGTGTGGAAGAAGACCCGCCGGTCTTCGCGGTCCCGGTAGGCGGTCAGGCCGGCACGGTCGTCGCCGACGAGGATCTCGTAGCGGTGGCGCGCGTCGACGCGGCGGACGACGGGGGCGGCGGCGATCTGCTCGCTCATGGCGAAAGCTCCTTTGGTCCGGTGGTCCGGGGTCAGCGCGGGGAGGGGTTCTTGCGCGGGGTGATGACGGCGTTGGGCAGAGCGGGGGCGGGCAGCCGCTCGCCCGGGTAGCCGTCGACGGTGCCGAAGCGGTCGGAGGCGCGCTCCCATTCCTCCCGTGCCTCGACGATGTCCTGGTGGCTGCGGCCGATGAAGTTCCACCACATCACGATCCGCTCCTCGAAGGGCGGTCCGCCCAGCAGGATCGTCCGGGCCGGGCGGTCGGAGCCGTTGGTGAGGGTCAGGGTGGTGCGGCCGGGGGAGGCGTAGCCGAGTTCCGCGGGGCGCAGAGGGGCTCCGTCGAGGCGGACGTCGCCCTCGTCGACGAGGAGTCCGTGTTCGAAGCCGGGGTCGACGTCGAAGGTGACGGTGGCACCGGCGTCGATCAGGACCTCCGCGCCGAGGAGCGGGGTGAAGGTGCGCACGGGGGAGGTGTCACCGGCGAGAGTGCCCAGGAAGACCCGCAGTTCCGCGCCGTCGACGCGGATCGTCCCGGGTGCGTGGTGCTGGAACTCGCGCGGCGCGTGGCGGTGTTCGTCCGGGAGGGCCACCCAGAGCTGGACGCCGTGGAGCACGGTGGTGCCGGGGGTGGAGACCTCGGTGTGGCTGATGCCGTGGCCCCCGGTCATGAGATTGATCTCGCCGGGGCGTACGCAGGCGTGTGTGCCCAGGCTGTCGCGGTGCTCGATCTCCCCGCTGAACAGCCAGCTGACGGTCTGGAGCCCGGTGTGCGGGTGGGGCGCGACGTCCATGCCCCCGGATTCGGCGACCCGGTCGGGGCCGTAGTGGTCGGCGAAGCACCAGGCCCCGATGAACGTCCGGGCCCGCTGCGGCAGGGTGCGCCGTACGGTCATCGCCCGCGGTCCGCCCAGCGGGACGTCCCGCGCGGTGAGGACCTCGACCCCGGCCTCGATCTCCGTGTGATCCATCTCCCGGCCCGCTCTCCCCTGAGTAGTTGCGAATTCAACTATTGTGGTTGATCATAGTCCCGAAGGCAACCCGGGACAACAGGCGAAGGAGCACAGGTGACCGAGACGGCACAGACCGGGGAGGACCGCCGGGCCAACGGCCGGATCTACCTCGACAAGCAGAGCCCCGCCGCGTACCAGGCGCTGGTCAAGACCGCCGAAGCCGTCCGCGCGACAGCCGCCGACGCCGGCCTGGACCGGATCCTGGTCGAGCTGGTCAACCTCCGCGTGTCCCAGCTCAACGGCTGCGCCTTCTGCCTCGACGTCCACACCCGGACCGCCCTCCGCCTCGGGGAGAGCCCCCGTCGCCTCGGCGTACTCGCCGCCTGGCGCGACACCGGCCTCTTCACCGCCCGCGAGCGAGCGTCCCTCGCCCTGGCCGAGGCCACCACCCACCCCGCCGACGCACTCGCCCAGGAGCGGGCGTACGCGGAGGCGCGGGAGGTGCTGAACGACGACGAGATGTCCGCCGTCGTCTGGGCGGCGATCACGATCAACGCCTTCAACCGGGTCTCGATCCTGAGCAAGCACCCGGTACGGGAGACTCCCGCCCGCTGACGCCTTACGGGGTGCCCCGGCCCGGACGCCGGGGCACCCCGTACCCCCCGGGGCGCGGCCGGCCGGGTCAGGGATCGTCGGCGATGAGGATCCGTGCCGTGGCCGCCGTGCCGAGGAGCCCGATTCCCGTGATCACGAAGATGCCGCCCGTCCCGATGCCGGCCGTGAAGGCGCTGAGCGCGGCGGGGACCAGGGACTGGCCGACGCGGTTGCCGCTGAGGCGCAGGGCGAGCCAGGTCGAGGTGGTGCCGGGAGGGGCGGCGGTGGTCACGATCGTCATCGACAGCGGCTGACCGATGCCGAGGGCGAAGCCGGCGACGGCGAGGAGGGCCCCCGAGACCACGACCGGCGCGGGGGCGGCGAGGGCGCCCACGGCCGCGCCGGCGACGATGGTGGAGAGGTGGGCGAGCCGGGTCCGGCCGACCCGGGCGGTCAGCCGTGCGAGGCCCAGCCGTGAGGCCATCGTCGCGGCGGCGCGCACGGCGAGCAGGACGCCGATGGTCGCCGACGGGATCTCGCGTTCCACCCCGAGGGCGGGCAGATAGACCTGGATCAGGTCGATCGCCGCGAGCACGAGCATGCTGAGCAGCATCGCCCCCGTCATGGTGCGCCGGGTCGGCCGGGGGACGCGGAGGGCGGATCGCAGGGACTGATCGGTGCCGGGGCCCCGGTCCGCCTTCCCGGCGTACGACAGCAGAGGGGTCACGGCGAGCAGCACCACGCAGGTGCCGGTGTAGATGGCGAAGAGGAGCCGGGTGTCCGGGAGCACCGCGCTCCCTCCGACGGCCGCGAGCGCCAGCGGGGCCGCCGCCTGGCCCAGGGAGGCGGCGAAGGTGTACGTGCCGAAGGCGGAGTCCAGCCTCTCCCGCCCCAGCTGGGCCACCAGCGTCTGCTGGCCCACGACGGCCAGGAGATGCCCGAGGCCGACGACGGCGTTCCATATCAGCAGGCTCGTCAGCCCCTTGGACCACAGCTGGATCCCCAGGCCCGCCCCGGCCATCAGCACACCGCCGATGACCAGGCTGGGCCCGACGTGGCCGCGGTCGTTCCAGCGCCCTATGGCCACGGCCACGACGAGCGGCAGGAGAGCGAAACTCGCCGCGATGAGCCCCACCATGCTCGGGTCGACGCCCAGCTCGATGGCGCGGTAGGCCGATGTCGGCCGGATGATGTAGGCGGCCAGCTGGAGAAGGAAGGAGTGACAGAGGAGGGCGGCGGGGGCTCTCAACGGTGCGAGGACTCCCGGACGTCGGGAACCTCGTCGTCGTGGGCGGCTGCGGGGAGGGTGGCGTTCCGTGCCGACCTGCGCAGAAGGAACCCGCCGAGCAGTACGGCGGCCAGCGTGAGGTACACGACGATGGTGAACGGCGTCGACACGAGTGTGGTGACGTCGCCGCCGGCGATGTCGAGTGCCCGGCGGAGCTGGACCTCCGAGAGGGGGCCGAGGATCGCTCCCACGATCATCGGGGAGACGGGGAAGCCGAACCGGCGCATCAGATAGCCGGCGGCGCCGAAGAAGAGCAGCACTCCCACATCGAAGGCGCTGCCGTTCACGGCGTAGGTGCCGAGGAGCGCGAAGACCATGATGCCGGCGAAGAGATAGGGCTTGGGGATCTTGAGGATCTTCACCCAGAGGCCGATGAGCGGCAGGTTCAGGCCGAGCAGGATCACGTTGGCGATGAGGAGGCTGGCTATCAGGCCCCAGACGAGCGCCGACTGGGTGTCCAGCAGCTGCGGGCCGGGCTGGATGCCGTACTGCTGGAAGGCGACGAGGATGACGGCCGCGGTGGCGGAGGTCGGGATGCCGAGGGTCAGCAGGGGGACGAGGGTGCCGGCGGCGTTGGCGTTGTTCGCCGCCTCCGGTCCGGCCACTCCTTCGATCGCACCGTGTCCGAACTCCTTCCGGCGCTTGGACAGCTTGCGCTCAAGGGTGTACGAGAGGAAGGTCGGTATCTCGGAACCTCCCGCGGGGATGACTCCGAGCGGGAAGCCGATGGACGTGCCGCGCAGCCACGGCCGCCAGGCGCGCCCCCAGTCCTCGCGGGACATCCACCGCTTGCCCTTCTTCACCGGCATGATGTCGAAGCGGCTCGTTGTCTGGTGTGCCGCCACATAGAGCACCTCGCCCATCGCGAAGAGCGCGACGATGAGCACGACCGTGTCGATGCCGTCGAGCAGGGACACCTGGCCGAAGGTCAGGCGCTGCTGACCGCTCTGGAAGTCCAGTCCGACGAGTCCGACGGTCAGGCCGAGCGCCATCGAGACGAGTCCGCGGACGGGCGAGCTGCCGACGAGCGCGCTGACGGTGAGGAACGCGACCACCATGAGCGCGAAGTAGTCCTGGGCACCCAGCTTGATGGCCACCTCGACCATCCACGGCGCGAAGAACGCCAGCAGGAGCGTGGCGATGGTGCCCGCGATGAACGAGCCGATGGCGGCGGTCGCCAGGGCGGCGGCACCGCGGCCCTTGCGCGCCATCTTGTTGCCGTCGATCGCGGTGATGACCGAACCGGACTCGCCGGGGGTCTTCAGCAGGATCGCCGTGGTCGATCCGCCGTACATGGCGCCGTAGTAGATGCCGGCGAACATGATGAACGCGGCGGCCGGCTCCAGCCCGTAGGTCATCGGCAGGAGCAGGGCGATGGTCAGCGCGGGGCCGATGCCCGGCAGAACGCCGATCAGCGTTCCGACGATGGTGCCGATCAGAGCGAAGAGCAGGTTCTCGGGGGTGACGGCGACCGAGAGTCCGTGGAGAAGTCCTTCCCAGCCCGACATCAGAGGACCCCTTCCAGAACACCGGCGGCCAGGGAGATGCCCAGGGCGTGGGTGAAGACGAGATACACCACGACGGAGAGGACGATCGCGATGACGGCAGATTTGAGATGGCTCCGGGCCCCGAGGGCCCACGCGGTGAGCCAGAACGCCAGCGCGGAGACGATGACGTATCCGAGGGTGTCGACGCCGGCGATGAAGATCAGCACGGCGCCCGTGCAGACGGCGAGGGGGACCCACCTGGTGCTGCGGACGTCGACATCGCCCTCGGCCGCGTCGGCCTCACCGCGCTTGCCTCGCGCCACTTGAATGCCGAGTGCCACGGAGAGCGCTATGAGCAGCACTCCGACCACTTTGGGCATGAAGCCCGCTCCGACGCCCGAGGCGGATGTCGAGGTCGCCTGTCCGAGGCCGTCGAGCAGCGTGACGACTCCGATGGCGAGGATTCCGGCTGTCACGCCCCATTCGCCGAGCGACACACCTCGTTGGTCGCGGGGCGGGGCCGGGGCGTGTTCCGGCGTTGTAGGGGAGGTGCTCATGGGAGGCCTTTCTCATGCCGGGGTGGTGGGCGCCCGTGCGAGGCGGGCGCCCACAGCTGTTCTCAGTTCACTTCTTGGACAGGCCGAGCTCGTCGAGAACTCCCTGGACCCGGGTGTTCTCCACCTTGAGCCATGCCGTGAACTCGTCACCGGTGAGGAAGTTGTCGTTCCAGGCGTTCTTCTGCAGGGTGTCCTTCCAGCCCTGCGAGCCGTGCATCTTCTTGAGCGCCTCGACGTACTGGGTCTTGAGCGCGTCGTTCACACCGCTCGGGGCCATCATCGAGCGCCAGTTCTGGAACTCCAGGGACGTGTCGACGTCGGCGGCGGTCTGGGCGAACTCGACCCCTTCGACGGGCTTGGCCGAAGACACGAGGAGGCCGTTCATCGAGCCGTCCTTGACCTGGGCGGAGAACTCGCTGAGACCCGAGACGCCCGCCTGGACCTTGCCGCCGAGGATCGCCGTCGTCGCCTCGCCGCCACCGCTGTAGGGGACGTAGTTGACGTCGGAGGGCTTCACTCCGTACTGCCTGGCGAGCAGTCCGATGAAGATGTGGTCGGCGCTTCCGGCGGAACCGCCGGCTATCGAGACCGACTTGGGGTTCTTCTTGATCGCCGCGAAGAGGTCGCCGACCGTCTTGTAGGGCGAGTCCTTGGGCGTGACGATGACCTCGTACTCGCCCATGAGACGGGCGAGAGGAGTGAGGTCGTCGAGGGTGACGTCGGTCCCGTTGCTGATGACGCCGCTCATCATGGCCAGGCCGGAGGCGACCCAGAGGTTCTCCTTGCCCTTCTGAGGCGCGACCTGCGCGAGGGCGACGGTGCCGGAGGCGCCGGGGACGTTCTTGACCTCCGCGGCCTTCGCCAGGTTGGCGGACCTCAACGAGTCCTGGACCGCGCGGGCCGCCTGGTCCCAGCCGCTGCCGGGAGCCGCGGGCGCGATGATCTCCAGACGGTCGAGCGCCTTCGCCTTGGCCCCTGCGCCCGAGGATGTGTCGCTGCCACTGCCGCATGCGCTGAGGGCAAGGACAGCGACCGCCGCCGCGGCGGTGATGCGGGTGATCTTCATGGAGACTTCCTTGTCTCTCCGACGGGGTGTCTGGAGAACCGGAATGTATACAGACGGCGGGGCGCCCACAAGGGTCAACGCACATTTCGCGGCTCACTCGTGACCAACGATCCAGCTCGTGTATACACTGCGCCCATGCTGACCACTCCCCCCACTGCTGCGGGACGTGCCTACGCGCAATTGCGGTCGGAGATCCTCGACGGCGTTCTGCCGGCGGGCGCCCCCCTCCTGGAGGTGGAGCAGTCCGACCGTCTGGGAGTCTCCCGCACACCGGTGCGCGAAGCCCTGAGCCGACTTGTCGCGGAAGGCCTCGCCGAGCCCTCGGGGAAGCGAGGCGTCGTGGTCACCCAGGTCGACGACCGCGATGTGCGCAGCCTCTTCGAGCTGCGTTCCTGCCTCGAGGCCCAGGCCGCCCAACTCGCCGCCGCGCGGGGCGAACCCGCCGTCTTCGCGGCGTTCGAGGACAACTTCACACGGTGGCACGACCTCTTACGCGGCCCCGCGGTCTCCGAAGAGCAGGTGAGCGACTACTTCGCGCTCATCCGGCGCTTCGACCAGGCCGTCAACAAGGCGACGGACAACTCCTTCCTCGTCGACGCGATGGAGAACCTGCGGGGCCATGTCGCCCGTGTGCGCCGCATGGCCGGCCACTCCCAGAGCAGGCTCGAAGCGTCCGCCTCGGAGCACGCGCTCATCGCGCGGGCCATTTCCCGCCGCGACGCCGCGCTCGCCCTCCACGCCACACACATCCACCTGCACAACAGCGTCGAACACTTCCGCCACTCCTGGCGTCCCGCCGAGAGCGACGCGCCCGAAGGGCAACACCCCACCACAGCAACGGAGACGCCCCGATGAAGAACCACCCCGTCCGGTCCCACCGCAGCGAGGAGAACCTTCCCCGCGAGGAGCAGCTGGCCTGGAAGATGGCACAGGTGGCCACGGACCCGGTCGAGGTCACCGACTCCGCCGCCGAGATGATCGTCAACCGCTTCATCGACAACGCCGCCGTCGCCGCCGCCTCCGTCGGCCGCGCCGCCCCGTCGTCGGCGCGCGCACAGGCGCTGTCGCACACGCCGAGCCGCGGCGGCGCGGGCTCGACGCTCTTCGGACTGGGACAGGACACCCGGACCAGCCCCGAGTGGGCCGCCTACGCCAACGGGGTCGCCGTCCGTGAACTCGACTACCACGACACCTTCCTCGCCGCCGACTACTCGCACCCCGGCGACAACATCCCGTCGGTCCTCGCCGTCGCCCAGCACACGGGCAAGGACGGGCACGCGCTCATACGCGGTATCGCGACGGGCTACGAGCTCCAGATCGACCTGGTGCGCGCCATCAGCCTGCACAAGCACAAGATCGACCACATCGCCCACCTCGGCCCGTCGGCCGCGGCGGGCATCGGAACCCTGCTCGGCCTGTCCACCGAGGTGATCCACCAGGCCATCGGCCAGGCACTGCACACCACGACCACGACCCGCCAGTCCCGCAAGGGCGAGATCTCGTCGTGGAAGGCGTACGCGCCCGGGTTCGCCGGCAAGCTCGCGGTCGAGGCCGTGGACCGGGCGATGCGCGGAGAGACCAGCCCGGCCCCGATCTACGAGGGCGAGGACGGCGTCATCGCCTGGCTGCTCGACGGCCCGGAAGGCCGGTACGAGGTGCCGCTCCCCACCCCCGGTGAGCCCAAGGAGGCGATCCTCCTCAGCTACACCAAGGAGCACTCCGCGGAGTACCAGGCCCAGGCCTGGATCGACCTCGCACGCAAGCTCCTGCGCGAACACCCCGACACGGCGGACCCGGCCAAGGTCGCGAGCATCGTGGTCCACACCTCCCACCACACCCACCACGTCATCGGCTCGGGCGCGAACGACCCCCAGAAGTACGACCCCGACGCCTCGCGCGAGACCCTCGACCACTCGCTTCCCTACATCCTCGCCGTCGCACTCCAGGACGGGCGCTGGCACCACGTCGACTCCTACGCCCCCGAGCGCGCGTCGCGGCCCGACACCGTCGCGCTGTGGCAGAAGATCACCACCGTCGAGGACCCGGTGTGGACGGACCGCTACCACGCGGGCGGCGACCGCCAGTCGTACGGCGGCCGTATCGTCGTGACCCTCCTCGACGGCCGGACCGTCGAGGACGAGATCGCCGTCGCCGACGCGCACCCCGCCGGCGCCCGCCCCTTCACCCGCGAGAACTACGTCGAGAAGTTCCGCACCCTCGCGACCCCCGTACTGGGCGAGACCGAGGTACGGCGGTTCCTCGACCTGGCGCTGCGGCTCCCGGAACTCACGGCGAACGAGGTCCGCGACCTCACCTTCGTCGCCCGCGCGGGACAGCTGCCGCCCGCCGCCCGCCCCGGAATCTTCTGAGGAGCCGCAGATGCTGTACACCACACGGACCGACACGGACAAACGCCGGGACTTCCGCCGGCGTCTGGACTCCGGCGAACTGCTGCGCATGCCCGGTGCCTTCAACCCGCTCTCGGCACGGCTCATCGAACGCCGCGGCTTCGACGGCGTCTACGTCTCGGGAGCGGTCCTCAGCGCCGACCTCGGCCTCCCCGACATCGGACTGACGACACTCACCGAAGTCGCCGGCCGCACCCGCCAGATCACCCGCGTCACCGACCTGCCCACACTCGCCGACGCCGACACGGGATTCGGCGAGCCGATGAACGTCGCACGCACCGTCCAGGAACTCGAGGACGCCGGCCTCGCCGGGCTCCACATCGAAGACCAGGTGAACCCCAAACGCTGCGGCCACCTCGACGGCAAACAGGTCGTCGACGCCGAAACGGCGGTACGGCGGATCCGCGCGGCCGTCGACGCCCGGCGCGACCCCGACTTCCTCATCGTGGCCCGCACCGACATCCGTGCGTCCGAAGGACTCCGGGCGACGATCGACCGGGCCCGGCGACTGGTGGACGCCGGAGCGGACGCCATCTTCCCGGAGGCACTGCGCACCCTGGACGAATTCGCCCGCGTGCGCGCCGCGATCGACGTGCCGCTCCTCGCGAACATGACCGAGTTCGGCAAGAGCGACCTCTTCACCCCCGACCAGCTCAGCGACGCCGGCGTCAACATCGTGATCTGGCCCGTGTCCCTGCTGCGCATGGCCATGGGAGCCGCGGACCGCGGCCTGAGCACACTGCTCGACCAGGGCTCCCTGACGGACCGGCTCGACGAGATGCAGCACCGCCGCGACCTGTACGACCTCCTGGACTACGAGAGCTACAGCGGCTTCGACTCCTCCGTCTTCAACTTCCGCCTGGAGGACGACTGATCGATCGCCCGGCCTCGCCGCCGCCCTCCCAGGTGACCTGGCCGAGTCGGCGCAGCAGCCCGCGCGCCGCCCCCAGGTCACGCACCAGGGGGGCGGAGTGCCCTCGGATTGGATCGCCGTCCGAGCAGGGTGACGTGGTAACCGGACTGCCACAGCCGGAAAGCGGAAGCTGTTCCCGCGATCCCGGAGCCGATGACGATGACGTTCTTCGTATTTACCCGCTCCATTGTCCGGGCGTCTCCCGATCAGATGAATATATGCGAGACATTGTCAGGTGAACCCCATCTCGCCAGCGGGTACGGGCCGTTGACACCGACCGGCCTCGCTGGTGCAATCGATGGTGAGCGACCAGGAGAAGTGGCGGCTTTCAACGGGGCCACTCCGCACGGGCGTACCGACTGCTTACCCTGCCGCGCCGGTGCACGGAATCAGTCGTCAAGCACCGGACGTGTGTTCCTTTCCGCCGGAAGGAAGTGCCGGATGCAGGAGAGACCCCTGCCCGAAAGCGAATACTCTGATTACGGGGAGGAGGTATTCGCTTTTGAATGCCCTTCGCGGTTGCATCGGCTCAAGGCTCTGGCGGCCGTGTGCGATCCCGCGACAAGGGCCGACCTTTCGCGATGGGGGTTGCGGCCGAGGGCCCGGTGCCTGGAGATCGGGGCGGGTGCCGGGACGGTCGCGCTCTGGCTCGCCGAGCGGTCCTCGGGGGGCGAGGTCACGGCCACTGATACCGACATCCGGTTCATGGCGGGACTCCAGCACCCGGCTCTGCGCGTCCTCCGGCACGATGTGCGCACCGAGGATTTCCCCGCCGGGACCTTCGATCTCATCGTCGCCCGCAGCGTCCTGTGCCATGTGGGCGAGCGGGACGCGGTGCTGGCCAGGATGGTGTCCTGGCTGCGGCCGGGCGGACGGATCTATGTCGAGGACCCCTCCTTCTTTCCCGCCGCCTCCTCGGCCGACCCGGTCGTACGACGTCTGGGCGGCGCGGTCGTCGCCACCCTGGCCAGGGCGATCGGCAGCGATGTGGAGGCATGGGCGCGATCGTTTCCGGCCCCGCTCCTCGGGCGAGGCCTCGTACGGGTCGGAGTGCGCGTCCACTGCTCCACGCTGACCTCGGGCAATGCGGCGGGGGCCGCGTGGCGGCACTCGGTCGCCGATCTCGTGCCGGTGATGGACCGGCTGGGGATTCTGCCGGAGGCCGATGCCGTGGCCGCCCTCGCCCACCTGGAGCGTCCCGAGTTCGTCGATGTGGCGCACGCGATGATCGGCATGTGGGGCGTTCTGCCCGCGGACCCGGGAACGGAACGGGGACACCTTGTCGATCAGACCGGTTGAGGGATCGGCGTCGTGGGACGCTCCGGCCCGGCGCGCCCCCCCCGCACGGGAACGGCGTCCATCAGTGGCGTGTGGCGCGGGATCACACCGGATCCGCGTTCCACGCACCCCTCGTGCTCGGGAGACGACGATGACCGACGACCCGCCACCCGTCCACCACACCGCCCCGTCGGCACTGGACGCGGGCCGGCTCTCCGGCGCGCGGCCCGAGACCGCGGACGGTGCGGCCGTCGACGGGAACATCCACGTCGGGTACTGGGACAGCCCCGCGGACGACCGCTCGCTCGACCGCGCCACCGACCGGCTCACCGACCTCGTGGCGGAGCGGCTGGCGGCCGTACCCGGCAGACGTCTGCTGGACGTCGGCTGCGGAACAGGACGGCCCGCGCTGCGCATCGCCCGGGCCACCGGTGCCCGTGTGTCGGGAATCTCGGTCAGCGAAGAGGACGTCGAACTCGCCAGAACCCGGGCGGATGCCACGGAGCTGGCCGACCGGGTGGACTTCCGGTACGCGGACGCCTGTGAGCTGCCCTTCGAAACCGCGTCCTTCGACGGTGCCTGGGCGATCGAGTCCATGATGCACATCAGTGATCGGACCGCCGCCCTCACCGAGATCGCCCGGACCCTGCGACCCGGTAGCCCGCTGGTCATCACCGATGTGCTGCTCCGGTCGCCGGTGACCGGGGACGCCGCGGATCTGGTCCGCCGGACGTGCCGCGCGTTCAAGTCCCCCTCGCTGCCCGAACCGGCGGAGCTCCGCGCCGCCCTCGACCGCGCCGGTCTGGAGGTGGTGGAGTTCAACGACATCGGAGAGCATGTCCGGCGCACCTACCAGGCGTTCGCCGATGCCTTCGACGGTGTCGCGCCTTCTGCCGACGACCCCCATCACGAATTCTTCAGCTTCACCCGCTCCCTTCCCCGATTCGGCGCGCTCCCGCAGATCGGCTACGCCTTCCTGATCGCGCGCCGCCCGTGAACGAAGGGCCGCCCGGAGATCGGGAGCCTTGTATGAACACATGTTCCTCATAGGGTGGAGGTGGTATAAGGCGGAAATCCAGGTACGATAAAAATCGAGAGCCGGCAGCAATGCGGACCGCTTTAACATTTTACCCGATGTATGGCACATGTGAATTTTATGTGCAGGTGAAATGGGGGAATGATGACCCGCTTACCCGTTGGCGGCTGACATGGCCGGGACGGCCGAACCCCGACTGATGGTCGGCGCGCTGATCCGAGACCCGTACGACCGGATCTTCGTCCAGCGCCGCTCGGCCGGCCGACGCCTCTTCCCCGAGTGCTGGGACGTCGTCGGCGGAGCCGTGGAGAGGGGGGAGACCCTCCTGGGCGCGCTCCACAGGGAGATAGCGGAGGAGACCGGATGGCGACTGCGCCGCGTTCTCGCCCGGGTGGCGCACGAGGAGTGGACGGCGAACGGACTGCGGCACATCGAGTCGGACTATGTCGTCGAGGTGGACGGGGACCTCTCGTCGCCCGAACTCGAACAGGGCAAACACACCGAGTTCGCCTGGGTGGCGGCCGAGGGAATCTCGCTGCTCGACGAGAACGCGGAGCGCAGTGGAAGCGCCTTCATCAAGGACATCGTGACCGCGGCACACGTCTGGCTCGCCGATTCTTCAGGGAAGAGCCGAAGCGTGCTCTGAACCGCCTGCGGCCAAGATTTTGATGGGGATCTCCACGAGCTTTCCCGGCTGCCCGAGCAATCCTCGAACAATATTCGGTGAGGGGGGTATTCCGTATGCCCGGCGACAGACTGGAGAATGTGCGCCCGCGATCGCGAGTACTGGTGGTCGGATTTGCCGGACACCAAGGAAAAGAGTATCTGCCGATCATACGGGAGAGCGCGGATGTCGTCGGCGGGGTCGACCCCGCCCCGGCGGCCTCATCGCTCGCCGAGGAGTGGGGATTCCCGTATTACGGTCACCTCGGTGAGGCACTCGAAAGAGTCGACTTCGACGCCGCGCTGGTCACCGTGCCGCACAGTGAGCACTTCCCGGTCTGCGCGAAACTCCTGGCGCACGGCAGGCACGTCATCAAGGAGAAGCCGTTCGCCGTCACCGAACAGGAAGCCCGGCAACTGATACACCTGGCACAACGGGCCGACCGCAGCGTCTTCACCTTGCTGCAACGCAACTTCGACCCCGTGTTCCGGTTCGCCCGGGAAAACCTCGCGCGGATCGGGGAGCCCTACTGGTTCTCCTACGACTACCACTTCAACCTGGCTCATCCGACCACGGGTTGGCGCGCCTCCCGGGCGCAGGCCATGGGCGGTGTGCTCCTCGACATGGGCTACCACCTCATCGATGTGCTCAGCGGAATGTTCCCCGGGCCCGAGCCGCCCCGGGTGAACTCCGCCTTCGTGCACCACTACCAGGAGATGCGGGATCGCCGACTGGAGGATCTCGTCAGCCTCATGTGCAGCTATCCCTCAACGGGACTGATGGGATCGCTGCGCATCTCACGCCACAACTACGAGAAGGTCGAACACCTCTGCGTGCTCGGCACGGAGGGCGCGCTGAACGTCGCCCCGGGGATCGCCGTACTGCACTCCGTCGGAGGGCTGCCCCTGGAGCGCCGCACCCGGGAAGGCCCCAAGACCGACACCGTCCGTTCCATGATCGCCCACCATCTGGCGCACCTGGACGACCGCGACTACCGCCAGGGCCACCTTCAGCGTCAACTCACCGTCGTACGCACGATCGACAGGATCTACCGGGACCGATTACGCGCGCGGAGCGAACTCGCCCGCCGGTGCGCCTGACGCCGCCGCCCTCCCGTACGGCGATGGCCGCGCGCTCGCCCAAGCCGTTGGCCGTGCTCGCCGTGCGCGCGCCGACCGGGCCCGACGCGCCGATCCCGAACCCACCCGCGAAAGCAGGAAGGGCACATGACCAGCGCCGAACAACTCGCCCTCCTCGGAGGCGCACCCGCCATCGAGCAGCCGCTGCCGCACGAGATCTGGCCGCCTCCCGCCGACGAGGCGGAGCTGTCCGAACTCGCCGGGCAGCGGAACACCGACATCTCCATCAAGGGCAACAGCGGCCCCATCGGCCGGCTCGAGGCCGACTTCCTCGCGTTTCTGGACGGCGGAGCCCGCTTCGCGGTCACCTTCAACTCCGGCACCAGCGCCCTCCTCGCCGCCTACTTCGCACTCGGCGTACGCGAAGGTGTGGACGTCGTGGGACCGGCACTCACCTACCACGCGGCACTGAGCCCCGTCTTCGCCCTCCGCGGCGACGTGGTCCTGGCCGACATCGACCCCGACACCCGCGGTCTGGACCCCACAGCACTTCAAGCCGCGCTCACCGAGCGCACCAAGGTCATCACGGTCGTCCACCAGTGGGGCCACCCCTGCGACATGGACGCGATCCTGCGGATCGCCGAGCGCCACGGACTGCGCGTACTGGAGGACTGCTCCCACGCCCACGGCAGCCGCTACAAGGGCAGGCCCGTCGGCACCTTCGGCGACGCCGCGGTCTTCTCCCTCCAGGCCAACAAGGCCGTCTACGCGGGGGAGGGCGGCATCCTCGTCACGAGCGACTCCCAGGTGCACGACCGCGCCACCCTCCTCGGGCACTACCGGGACCGCTCCCGGGACACCGTCCTCGACGAGGACCTGCGCGCGCACTGGGTCACCGGCTTCGGGCTCAAGCTGCGCATGTCGCCGTTCAACGCCATCGTCGCCCGGCACGCGCTCGCGGCGTTCCCGGCGCGCAAGGAGGCCCGGCACCGCTGCCTGCGCCACTTCGGCGAGCGACTCGGCGACGTGACCTATCTGGAGCCGGTGCACACCGCCGACCACGTCGACATGGGGGCCTGGTACGGCTACAAACCGCTCTACCGGCCCCAGGCGCTGGGCGGGGTCCCTCGCTCGGTGCTCATCGAGGCGCTGCGCGCCGAGGGCATGGAAGTGGGCGCCCCCTCCGGCCCCCGGCTGTCGACCCTGCCGCTCTACGCCCGCCCGGACAACCCCCTCTTCCCCGGAACGCCCAAGAAGGGCGTCACACCGGAGACCGGCTCGCACGCCGAACACGCCGAACACGTCGAGCAGCACGCGCTGTCCCTGCCCACCTTCACCAACTGGCCCGAGGACACGAAGCTCATCGACCAGTACGCCGAAGCCTTCCGCAAGATCGGTCGTCACCGCGAAGCGCTCGTGCGGTACGCGGCCGACCCGTCCCGATGACCGACACCACCGAAGAGGTAGGGAGAGACCATGACTTTCAAGGAGTCCCCCGAGGCGGTGGCCCAGGTCCTGCGGCACGCCCTCGCGGGTGACGACCTGCCGGACTCCTTCACCCTGCTGGGACGGGAATGGACCCTGCACCGAGGCGTCTTCCCCGGCACCCTGAGCGCCGCCACCGAGGTGATGGCCTCGATCGTGCCCTATCCCCGGGGCGGCTCCTTCCTGGAGATCGGCTGCGGCACGGGCGTCATCTCCGTGACCGCCGCGCTGGCCGGCTGTGCCTCCGTCACCGCCCTGGACATCAATGAGAAGGCCGTGGCCAACACGGCCGCCAACGCCGAGCGGCACGGAGTGAGCGACCGGGTACGCGTCCTCCACAGCGACATGTACACGGCGCTGGAGTCCACGGAGCGCTTCGACACCATCTTCTGGAACGTGCCCTGGACCTATGTGGAGGACGACTTCTCACTCTCCACCGATCTGCACTCCGCCGTCTTCGACCCCGGCTACCGGGGCCAGGCCCGGTACATCGCCGGCGCTCATGAGCATCTGGCCGACGGCGGCAGACTGCTGTTGGGCACAGCCGACCTGGGGGACCGCGAACGGCTCGACGCCTTCGCCGAGGAAGCCGGGATGCGGGTCGAACTGCTGCGCCGCGTACGCCGGATCGAGGAAGTACGGGTCATGGAGTACCACATGCTCGAACTACGCACGAAGTGATCCGGCGCTCCATGTCGCACCACGCCGATCTCGAACTGGCCCTGCGGCTCAGCGATCTTTCCGACGACATCACCGGCCGTCGCTTCCAAGCCCGCGACCTGCGGATCCAGGAGAAGCCTGACCGCACGCCCGTGACCGACGCGGACAACGCCGTCGAGAAGGCCGTACGCGAGGCACTGAGCGCCGCCCGCCCCGACGACTCCTTCGCCGGGGAGGAGACCGGCGGCACCGTCACGGCCGGGCGAACCTGGATGGTCGACCCCATCGACGGCACCAAGAACTTCCTGCGCGGGATACCGGTCTGGGCGACCCTGATCGCCCTGCTGGAGGACGGCCGTCCCACCGTCGGTGTGATCAGCGCCCCCGCCCTCCACAGCCGCTGGTGGGCGGCGGCCGAGCAGGGGGCCTGGCTCCGGCGCGGGCCGGCCGGCAGCACCCCCCTGCCGCTGCGGGTCTCCGGCGCCACCCGCCTCGCCGACGCCTATCTGTCCACCACCAGCACCCGTACCTGGGACGTCTTCCACTCACGTGAGGCATATCTGCGGCTGGCGGAAGCGTGCTGGGAGGACCGCGCCTTCGGGGACTTCCTCCAGCACTGCATGGTCGCCGAAGGAACCCTCGACATCGCGGCCGAACCGGTCGTGAACCCCTGGGACATCACCGCCGTACAGATCCTCGTGGAGGAAGCCGGCGGTGTCTGCACCGACCTCCTGGGCGTCTCGCCCCAGAGCGGCACCGGCGCGCTGTCCGCCAACCCGCGGCTGCATCAACTCGCCCTGAAAGCCCTCTCGGAGCCGCCCCCGGCCCTCGCCCCGCCACTGCCCGAACGGCAGTTGGGAAAACCATAGAGAAACGGACCATCATGCTGATTCTTTCCCTCAAGGAAGGCCATGACGGGGCGATAGCAGCCGTCGAGGACGGCAGGCTGCTCTTCTCCCTGGAGGCGGAGAAGGACTCGTTCCTCCGCTACAGCAACCTCACCGCCGAGGCGTTCGCCGTAGCCGCGGACCGACTGGACAAACAGCCGGACGTCATCGCCATGAGCGGCTGGATCAAGGGGACCCAGGCCACCGACCAGCCCTCGCGTGCCGGGTACTTCGGAGTGGGCGAGTCCGCGATTTCGGACGAAGCCGGCCGGTTCTTCGGGAAAAATGTGCGCGCCTTCTCCTCCACACATGAGCGCTCCCACCTCATGACGTCCTACGGGATGTCGGCTCTCCGCCGTGACCAGCCCTTCTACAGCCTGGTGTGGGAGGGGAACATCGGCTCGTTCTACCGCATGGACGAGAGCGGGAAGGTGACCCACCTCAAGGAGGTCCTCAACCACCCGGGCAACAAGTACTCGTACGGCTTCGCGCTCGCGGACCCCAAGTTCAGTCCGCACCAGGAATTCGTCCGTTTCCAGGACGCGGGCAAGCAGATGGCCCTGGCCGGATTCGCCGAGAATCGACCGGCGACCCAGGCGGAACGGGAAGTCATCGACTTCATTCTCGGCCAGAAGGAGGTCATCACCGGCAATCTGAAAAACCGGATGATCGATTCCCCCTTCCACAACATCGGTGTGGAATCGGACGCGTACAAAAGCCTCGCCGCCCAGCTGTCGAACGCCATCTTCGACCGGTTCCACGCATACGCCAGGCAGTATTTGACAGAGGGCCTCCCCCTGCTCATCTCCGGAGGCTGCGGCCTCAATTGCGAGTGGAATCGCCGCTGGCGCGAATGCGGGCTCTTCCCCGCGGTCTTCGTCCCGCCGTGCCCCAACGACAGCGGCTCCGCCATCGGGACCGCCATCGACGCCCAGCACTTCTACACCGGCTCGGCCGACCTGGACTGGGACGTCTACGCGGGCGGCGAATTCGTCGAGGACATCGAGTTCGACCCGCGACGCTACAGAATCCGCCCACTGAGCTACGGCGAGGTCGCCCGCCACCTCCGCGACGGCGACATCATCGGCTGGGCACAGGGCCGCTGGGAAATCGGCCCCCGCGCGCTCGGCAACCGGTCGATCCTGGCCGCCCCCTTCACCGAGGAGACAACCGTCAGGCTCAACAAGATCAAGCAACGCGAGAGCTACCGCCCCATCGCCCCCATCTGTCTGGAGCGGGACGCGGGCCGCTGGTTCGGCGGAGGAGTCCCCGATCCCTACATGCTGTACTTCAGCCAGGTCGAGTCCGGCGAACTGCGGGCGGTGACCCACGTCGACGGAACGGCTCGCACCCAGACCGTCGACCCGACGGTGAACCCGGAAATGGCCGACCTCCTGACCTCATTCGGCGAATTGACCGGTTTCAGCGTCCTCTGCAACACCTCGCTCAACCATTCGGGGCGCGGATTCATCAACCGCACCAGCGACCTGATCGCATACGGCGAACTCCACGGACTGGACGGATACGTCGTGAATGGCACCTTCATCACTCCACGAAACAGCGCCACCCGCTGACACCCGCCGGAGCTGGGGCGAGGAACCCCTCACTCCGCCCAGGGGGAGCCCTTGACGACCTCGACGAAGTCGTCGCGCACGAAACCCGGCGCGAAGTGCGCCAGTACGTCCGCCTCGACCGCGCGCAACTGCTCCTCCTCGACGGACCCCGGCCGGCTTCACCCATATCCTCGCCCTGCCCCCGGCGGCCGGCGGCATCCGCCGGTCCCTGCTGATCAAGGGGGCGGACGGAGTGATCCTCAACTGGTCCACCGGGGTGGAGAAGCAGGGGGCTCTGACCACGCTCACCCCAGGGCCGGCGAAGCTGACCGGGTACATCGCTGTGCCCCGGGAGGTGTTCTCGTGCCAGTACGAGTGGCAGGACGCCTCCACCCGGCTGGAACTCCGCGTCGACCTGGAGGGACCCAACCCCTCCCGGCTGATCAGCGGTGACATCTTCACCCTCACCGGCGGTCAGAACCCCGTCTACCAGAACTCCTTCCGCTGCACCCCCACCACCGTGCAGGTCAGCCCCGGATCCGTCGTCGCGAGCGCACCGACCGTGGAGTTCCACAAGCCCGCGCCCGCCACCGCCTTCTCTCCTCATCGACCGGAACCCCTTCGGCGGCAAGCCGCCGTACGCCATCTGGGACCTCAACCGGGATGAATGGACCCAGACCCTCAGCGGCGACGGCAACCGGGTCTCCCCGTAACTTCCGCGCCATCGACGACGAAGTGGACTCCATCGCCGGAACGGCGGCCTTCGACTCGTACGACACCAGCAGGGCCGCCACCCAGCCCGGCTACCGCAACCGGGTGCTCACGGTGCCCGCCGCCTTCGCCGAAGCCCGGCTCGAAGTCCGTCCCGCCGGGGTGCGCAACGTCTTCAACAACGCCGGCTCCGGCTGGGACCTGCGCTGGTCCACGGCCGAACTCCACGCCGCGATGGTCGCCAACTTAAGCCAGTACCGCGACGTGCCGCAGCGGAAGGTCCAGGGATACAGCGATCTGTCCTGGATGAACTACCCCGACAACTACCAGGGACCGAAAGGCGACAACGGCCAGAACGCCGTCTGGGGCGGCTTCCCCTTCGCCTTCAGCGACAGCGAACTGCGCCACGGCTTCCGCCCGCCCGACATCATCGACAGCGTCCAGCAGCTGACGGCCGCCGTCGACGCCTCCCTCGGCGACGAAGGACTCGACAACATCACCCTCAACGCCGCCATGCGCCGCCTCGCCCTCGTCCACGTCAAGGACGGCAACACCCAAGCCGCCAACCAGGTCCTCGACACCCTCGTCACCACCTTCGAACACAAGAACGTCCCCGCGCCCGCCCAGCGGAGCTGACCCCGCACACGGGCGAGCAGCGATCCCGGCCCCGGGGCGTACGGGCACACCCGTACGCCCCACCGGTCCGTTCGCGCGGGAGTTGTTCACCAGATGCGCAGCGCGTCTTTCTTGCGTTCGAGTCGATGCTTTAGAGTGCCGCGATTCAGCATTTCCGATCCGAAGTGGGGAAAATGAAATTGCTTTTGCGCCACATGGTGGTGCTGTGTTCCGCACTCTTCGCGGTGATAGCCATGTCGGTCGGCTCGGCGCAGGCAGCTCCACGACCGGTTCCTGTCACAGCCGGTGACAAGTACGCCATCAAGTCCGTGGGCGTCGGCCTGTATGTGTCGGCCGAAGTCAACAACAGTGGTGCCACGGAAGGCATGTTGCGCGCCCGCAAGTCGGGCTCGAAGGAGGACTTGGGCAGCTGGGAAAGGTTCACGCTGCACACCGACGACAAGGGGGAGACCATCACCCTGCGATCGGAGGCGAACGGGAACTACGTCACGACCGAGCGGGGGTACACGGGCAGTCACCGGAATCTCCTCCGTGCCCGGGGTACGACCGTTGGGGGTTGGGAGAAGCTCCAGCTGGTGAAACAGCCCGATGGGCACTACGCCCTGAGGGCGCAGAAGGCCGGCATCGACGGCACGGACGTGTACGTGACCGCCGAGAAGCAGGACGCCGGGAACGATGCCGGGCTGCTGCGGGCACGGGCGTCGGCAGTGGGGTCCTGGGAGAAGTTCGAGCTCGAATTTCTGGGTGAAAGCAACCAAGGCAGTGAGGGCTCCCGGCCCCAGCCCGCGGCCCCCGTTCCGGCGGCCGACATCCGAGTGATGTCATGGAATCTCTGTGCCAATCACAACGACAAGTGCGGAAACTTCCGTACAGAAGGCGGTGAACTGGGCGACCAGATCGCCAGCCGGATGGGCTCCACGACGGAAGCGCAACAGTATCGAGCCGTCTTTCTCCAGGAGATCTGCGAGTCCCAAGCATCGGAGATCGAGACAAAGCTCGAATTCAAGACCGGTACGGGGTGGAGCGTACGCTTCGCGCCCATCAAGTACGCGGTCGACGATTCATCTGTGAATGCCGCCAGGACCTGTCACAACGCGGGTTCTGCGGGGGCCTGGAAGGATCGGGGCGCCTACGGCATCGGCCTCGCGATACCGGACTCCAACGTCTGGTACACCTCGTACGACCTGCCCTCGCCTGCGAACCGGACCATCGACGGTGTTTGGGTGCGCATTGAGCAGCGCACCGCTCTGTGCGCTGTCCTCCCGGCCCAGGCCCTGCAGTTCTGCACGGCCCACTTCAGCGCCGGCCTGCCGACCGACGACGCGGACGGCACGAAGCGGAAGGAGCAGGCCGCGCTGTTGCAGCAGATCGTCCATGCGTACACCCCGGCCGGTTACCGCACCGTCTACGGCGGCGACTTCAACGCTGTGCCGCCGGACTCCGCTTCCCCCGACACGCCCAAGGACGTGATGGCCTCCGCCTACCAGAAGGACAAGGAGTGCGACGAGGGGCGGGACACCGCGCGCCCCCGTGACGGACGGGCCACGAAGCCACTGGAGGGGCGAAGCATCAAAATCGACTACCTGTTCGCTCCGTCCGGCGCGACCGTCCTGTCCTGCGATGTGACGAACCCGAACCCGCCCCCGATCGTCCTCCCGCCGACCGACCACTACCCGCTCAAGGCCCACCTCCGGATTCCCGCACTGTGACACGGGTCCTGGTCCGGGATGCCCGGTTCCGGACCAGGGCCGGTCCTCCCGGTGCCGTCGGTCCCCCCGCTCCAGGAAGGGCCGGACCGCCACTGCCACGGCATTCGGAGGTGGGGGTCAGGACGCGACTCCCACGACCTGTCCGACCGCTGCCGGGTCTTCGGCCAGCGTGAGCATCGCGTGGGCCACGTCCGCGCGGCTCACGGTGTGGCTGCGAGACACGGCTCCGCCGAACCGCATCCGGTACGCCGCTGTCGGCGGGCCGTCGGTCAGCCGGGGCGGGCGGATCACGGTCCAGTCCGCGTCGCTGGCCCGGATCTCGTTCTCCGTGACGGCCAGATCCGCGTAAATGTCCTTGAAGACGCGTCGTACCAGGGGCAGCAGCACCGAACGGTACAGCGGGCCTTCGCCGGGCGGCGGGGGCCCGACCGGGGTGGCGCTCACGGCGACGAGACGCCGTACCCCCTCATCGCCGAGGGCGTGCAGGATGGCACGGGTCCCGGCGGAGGTGATTCCCGCGGCCTTGTTGGTGGGTGCGCCGAGTGCCGAGAGCACCGCGTCGCTTCCCGCGATCGCCGGGCGCAGCGCTTCCGGGTCGGTCACGTCGGCGACGACGACCTCCAGTCGCTCGTGCTCGCGGACGGGCAGCCGGGCCGGGTCGCGCACGACGGCCGTGACCTCGTGTCCGGCGTCGAGTGCCTGCTGTACGAGCTGGCGGCCGGTGCCACCGGTCGCACCGAAGACCGTATAGCGCATGTGTCGCCCCTCCTGGAGGTGGGTAAGTGTTCACTCACCTCTAGAGTGAGTGCATGCCCACCGCGAAGTCAACACGCCCCACCCGCGAGCGGATCATCGACGCCGCCGAGCATCTGCTGCGCTCCGCCGGGCTGGCCCGTACCACAACCAAGGAGATCGCCCGCGAGGCCGGGTGCTCCGAGGCGGCGCTCTACAAGCACTACCGCAGCAAGGAAGAGATCTTCGTCCGCGTCCTCCGGGATCGCCTGCCCCGCCTCAACCCCCTGCTGGACGAACTGGGGCAGGACCCCGGCGGCCTCGGCGTGGAGCACAACCTCACCCGCGTCGCCGAGCACGCCGTCCGCTTCTACCAGCAGAGCGTTCCCCTCGCCGCCTCGCTCTTCGCCGAACCCGCGCTCAGGAAACGTCACTTCGAGGGGATGAAAGAACTCGGGCAGGGCCCGCACATCCCCCTGGAGGCCCTCGCCCGCTATCTGCGCGCCGAGCGCGACCGCGGCGCCCTGCGCGCGGACGCCGACCCCGACGCCGCCGCGGCCCTCCTCCTCGGAGCCTGCTCCCAGCGGGCGTTCGTCTACGACGCCTCGGAAGGGATGCCACCGCCACAGTCCACCGAGGAGTTCACGGCCGGCCTCGTCCGGACCCTGTTGCACAGCCTGCTGCCGGACCCCGACAAGTCTCCGGCCCCGGGCACCTCCTGAACAGCAGTCCGCCCCGCCCACGCGGGAGGGGGCGCAATTTTCCGGATGCCCCGGACGGCCGCCGTGCCCGCCTGGTACGAAGGAGGGCACGGACACCCCCGACCGAGAGGCGCCACATGTCGGACGAGCTGCTGATACGGAAGATCGGCCATGGCTTCGACCATCTCGACCGTGACGGTGACGGCCGTTTGACGGAACACGACCACACCCTCATGGGACAGTCCGTCGCCGCCTCCCTCGGACACCCCGAGGGGTCACCGGCCGGGCAGCGGGTGGTCGCGGCCTACCTGGCGATCTGGCGGGAACTGCACCTGCCGCATCTGCCGCCGGGAGCGGACGCGGTCAGCCGCGCGGAGTTCATCGCCTCCACCCGGACACTGGCCGACGACCCGGCGGCGGCCCTGGCCACGCTCGGCGCCCTCGCGGAGGCGTTCCTCGCGGTGGCCGACACGGACGGCGACGAAGTGGTGGACGAGGAGGAGTTCTTCGCCTTCCAGCACGGGCACTTCCCCGCGCTGACGCGGCAGGCGGCAGGCGAGGCGTTCCGCCGCCTCGACCGGGACGGGGACGGCGCCCTGTCCCGGGAGGAGTTCATCGGCGGCATGGTCGAGTTCTGGACCAGCCGCGACCCGGGGGCCCCGGGCACCTGGTGGACCGGCACGATCGACTTTCCCCCGGCCTGAACTCCTGCCTGAACTCCTGCCTGAGCCCCGGCCGGACGCCCGCACCAGCTCCGTCCGGGGACTTGCGGATGCTCGGCTTGGCTCTGATCGGGTGAATCGCCGACGCGGGTCAGCGAGGCGGGCGGCCAGGATCCGGACTGGGGCCGGGGATTCCGGCCGCCGGCCGTGCCGACCGGCAGCGGCGCTGTGGGCTGGATCACGCTTGAGGTTGACCTTGGGGCAGGGTGGAGGCTCATCGCATGGGCACGGTGCCGATCCGGCACAACCGATGTGAAGGAGCAACATGTTCACCGACCTTTCCGGCCAGGGGCAGGATCGTCCGGAGCTGCAGAAGGCGATCGAGGAGCTGGCCGAGTCCGGCTTCGTCGGGGTCCAGCTCCGGGTGAACGACGAGCAGGGCGAATGGGTCGGCAGCGCCGGGGTGCGCGAGCTGAGCCAGAGTGCCAAGCCGCTGACGAACGGGCACTTCCGCATCGGCAGCAGCACCAAGAACTTCGTTGCCACCTCGGTGCTCATGCTGGTGGCCGAGGGAAAGATCGGCCTGGACGCCCCGGTCGATGACTACCTGCCCGAGTTCGGTCTCGACCGGCGGATCACGGTGCGGATGCTGCTTCAGCACACCAGCGGGATCTTCAACCACACCGGCGAGCTCTACGAGGACGGGACGATCGTGCTGGGGGTCCCCTGGCAGGGCAAGGACTGGGTGGACAACCGGTTCAAGACCTACCTGCCCGAAGAGCTGGTCCGGCTGTCGTCGTCCAAGCCGGCGCGGTTCGCACCGGGTACGGGCTGGAGCTACGCCAACACCAACTACGTACTGGCCCGGCTGGTGGTCGAGAAGGTCACCGGCCGTTCGTTCGCCGAGGAGTTGCAGCGGCTGATCCTGGGGCCGCTGGGGATGACCGGTACCGTGGTGCCGGGCGCATCGCCGGAGATTCCCGAGCCGCACAACCACGGCTACTACCGCTACGAGGACGCCGGGCAGGAGCGGACGGTCGATGTCACCCGGCAGAACCCGTCCTGGGTGGGGGCCGGCGGCGACATGATCTCGACCACTTCGGATCTGCACACGTACTTCTCCGCGCTGATGGGCGGCAAGCTCCTGCCCGCCGAGCTGTTGGCCGAGATGCGCACGCCGGAGGCGACGGTCGGCTACGGCCTCGGAGTGTTCGCACAGGAGACGGAGGGCGGCACCGTCTTCCACCACAACGGAGCCACCATGGGCTCGGCGGCACTGATGTACAGCACCCCCGACGGCAGCAAGACCCTGACCGCCGGGCTGACCTGGGTGGACGACGCCGACCTGTCGATAGCACCGGCATTCCGGACCGCCCAGCGGCGTTTCGTCGACACGGTGTTCTGCGGCAAGCTGGACCGATGAGGAACGGGGTCACGATCGGGCGGGCGGCGGCGTTCGTCGGCGTCACGGTGAAGACGGTGCGGCACTATCACAAGCTCGGACTGGCCACGGAGCCGGAACGCGACAGCTCCGGCTACCGGCGTTACGGATCGGGCGAGCTCCTGCAACTGGTGCAGGTCCGGACGCTGGCCGCCGCGGGCGTGCCGCTGGCCGAGATCGGGCCCATGCTCGACGCCGACGCCGCGCGGTTCGGCACCGCGCTCACCGACGTCGAGCGGCGGCTCACCGAGCGCATCGACGAACTGGTCGCCCGCCGCGACACGCTGCACCGGCTCGCCGACGGCGACCGGGCCCTGCTGCCCGACCGCGCCTGCGCGGTCCTGGACCGAATGCCCGGCCTCGGCTTCAGCCCCGACTACGTGGCCGCGCAGCGCGAGGCCCTGGTCCTGGCCCGCGCGCTGGTGCCGGAGGTCTTCGACGGCTTCCTGACGCAGCTTGAACACGGGCTGGACGACCCCGAGTACATCGACCTGACCAAGCGCGGCCAGGAGGCCGAGACCTGGGAACCGGACGACCCGAAAATCGAGGAACTCGCGGCGGCCATGGCCGACCGCTACCTCGCCAACCCCGCGCTGCTGGGGGATCACGCCAGCCTGCAGGCCTGGGCCAAGGCTTCGGCCCAGTACAAGCTGATCAACAACCACCGCGAGGACCAGGCACCGGTCGCCGCCCGGCTGACCGCGCTCACCGAGACCAGACTCCGCGCCGCGGGCGTAGCCGTCCCCCGCCGATGAGGCCCTGCAAGTCCTTCACCGCGTCTCTGTACGTGATCGGCGGGCGGGCGTCCGGCTCGTGGCCTGTGCCAGTTCAGTTCCGGTTCGCGGCGAGCCCGGCCGGAGCACTCAAGAGCTGATACTCGGCACTGGAAAGGCCATTTCTCATGCCGGCCCCCCTTCTGATCGCGCAGGGAGCAATCAACGTGCCGCCGTCCTTCGTCCACCGGATCACCAAGTACGACCCCGCCGACCGTGACGAACACGGCCACTACACCGGTGCCGAGGAGGCCGTCAGTGACCATGGACCGGTCGAGGCCGCGTACCTCAACGCCGCACGCTTCCACCGCCTCACGCCGCAGAACCTCGACGCGGCGCGTACCGGACTCGGCCCGCGCGCCCTGCTGACCGTCTGGCCCGACCTGAACCCCGATGTCGGCGCGGTCCTCGCCACGCTGCCGGAGGAGGGATCCGCGGAGTTCGTCTGGGAGACACAGAACGGGACGATCAGACACGCGGTCGTCGACGACACCGAGTACGACGAGCTCGCCACCCTGGTGGCCGACGCCCGAGCGGCCTGCGCCCTGCCCGTACATCTCGACGAACGCCACCCACTTCTCTGCGCCGCCCTGCCCGACGGCGACGGCGTGCTGCGTGCCCGGTGGTGACCCCGTTCACGCCGGGTTGCCCCGGGCCGGCACTCGGCCAATATGGGCGAAGGCTCTTAAATCGGTCCGGACCGGGACGCCGATAGACTTCTCGTCATGGTTCAAGCATCCCCCGGGATGTGGCGGCGCGAGGTGGGCACCGTGGTCCGGGGAGTCGATCCGCTCCCCGAGTCGGAGTCCGCCATCCTCGCCGCGTCCCGGATCGTTCCCGCTCCCACGGAGTGGTCGGCCCACGCGCATCCCCTGCATGAGCTGGTCTGGGTGCGAGGGGGAACGCTGACGTCCCGCGTGGGTGATCGTGTCTACACCGTGGTCGGGGGGTACGGGCTGTGGATGCCCGCCGGAATGGTCCACGAGGGCCGGTCGACGGCGGGTGCGGAGTTCTTCAGCGCCTTCTTCGCTCCCGAGCACATGCCGTTCGCGTTCACGCGGCCCATGGCGATCACGATGACGACCTTGCTGGAGTCTCTGCTGACCCATCTGTCCGCGGCGGACCTCGACGTGGAGGCGAGGGCGCGGGCGGAGTCCGTGGTCTTCGATGTGATCCGGCCCTCGGAGCGTCAGTTCGCGTTGCGGTTGCCCGGCGATCCACGGATCGACGCCATCGCCGAGGCTCTGCTGGACAATCCTTCGGACGGCCGCTCGCTGGAGGAGTGGGCGCGGCTGCTGGGAACCAGCGACCGTACGATCACCCGTGCCTTCCGCCAGGCGACGGGGCTTCCCTTCGCCCAGTGGCGCCAGATGCTGCGGGTGCACCGGGCGCTGATGCTCCTCGCCGAGGGCATCGACGTGGCGACGGTTTCCGAGGTGCTCGGATACGCGCAGCCCAGCTCCTTCATCGTCGCCTTCCGGCGCGTCATGGGGACCACGCCGGGCGCGTTCTCCGGTGCGGCGGGTGTCCGGAATTCCGTATCCCGTGACCAGAACTCCGGATTGTCGCCACAGCAAGCGGAATATAAGCTTCACCGAGTTAGGTGACCCTTAGTTGCTGTTCCCTGTGTGTGGCGCTGCCGTGCACGGGCGACGCGTGGCCTGCCCGGTGACATCGGACAGAGGTTGCCGCAGTCCCCGCCCTCCGACCGTCCGGACATCTTCGTGTTCACAAGTCTCTTCCGGTCTGCCGGGAAGCCCGCGGCCCATCCTGCCGCGGCTCCGGTGGCCGCGCTCATCGGGCACGACCTGGTGCTGCGCTACGACGGCAAACCCGTTGTGCAGGGCGTCTCGGTCGCCCTGGAACCCGGCCGGGCGACCGCCCTGGTGGGGCCGAACGGCAGTGGGAAGTCCACGCTGCTGCGCGCGCTGTCCCGACTGCACCGGGTGGACAGCGGCCGGGTGACGCTCGCCCGCGCCGAGGGAGAGTCCGAGTGTGACGTGGCCCTGCTCAGCTCCCAGGAGTTCGCGCGCGAGGTCACGCTGTTCTCCCAGGCGAGGCCCGTTCCCCAGGGCCTGACGGTCGCGGAGGTCGTCGCGTTCGGGCGCCATCCCCACCGGCGCGGCTTCGCCGGACCGAGCGCCCGGGACCGGAGCGCTGTCGACCGCGCCATGCGGGTCACCGGAGTGCGGGACATGGCCGGACGGCAGGTCGGAGAGCTCTCCGGCGGGGAGATGCAACGTGTCTGGCTCGCGGCCTGCCTGGCCCAGGACACCGGCGTGGTCCTGCTCGACGAGCCGACCAACCACCTCGACCTGCGCTACCAGTTCGAGACGCTCGACCTGGTTCGGGACCTGGTCGAGGAGCACGGCCTCGCGGTCGGAATCGTGCTGCACGACCTCGATCAGGCCTCCCGGATCGCGGACACCGTCGTCCTCATGCGCTCGGGCCTGGTGTACGCGGCCGGCGCACCGGCCGATGTCCTCACCGCCGAGAACATCGGCGAGGTCTACGACATCCGCGTCGAGGTGAACGCCGACCCCCGGACGGGGCGGCTCCGTATCGATCCGCTCGGACGTCACCTCTCCTGAGCACGGTGGCGCACCTCCCGAAGCGCCGCATCGGCCGTCCCACCCGCGACGAGCCGCCCCGGGAAACACCGACACGCCTTCTCCGCGCCGCCCTCATCACCCACATCACCCGCGAAAGAGGAATTCTCATGAACCGTGCCCGCCGCCTGGCGCTGTCGGCCTCGACCGGCCTCGCGCTGCTCGCCGTAACCGCCTGTGGAACGACGGACGTCGACAAGGCGACGCCCCGCAGCGGCACCGACGCGGCCCCCGCGTCGAAGGACTGCGCCCAGGACACCACGGCCACCTCGACGAAGCCGGTCTCCTTCAAGGACGGCGTCGGCCGCCAGATACACCTCGACAAGCCCGCCAAGCGGATCGCCGTCCTCGAATGGCAGCAGGTTGAAGACGCGCTGACCCTCTGCGTCACCCCCACCGCCGTCTCCGATGCCAAGGGATACCGCACCTGGACCAGCGCGGAGAAACTGCCCGCCGGTGTGACGGACATCGGCACCCGGGAGGAGCCCGATCTCGACACCCTCTACGCGGCCAAGCCCGATCTCATCGTCGTCGAGGCCTTCGGCGCCCAGGACGAGATGATCAAGAAGCTGGAGAAGAGGGGCGTTCCCGTGATGGCCACCCGGGGAGCCGACCCGAAGGACCCGATCGGGAACATGCGGAAGGTGTTCAGCATGATCGGCGAGGCGACCGGGCGCACGGACCGGGCGGACCAGGTGCTCAAGGAGTTCGACCAGCACCTCGCGACGGCGAAGCAGCGGGTCACCGACGCGAACCTGCCGACGAAGGACTTCCTGTTCTTCGACGGCTGGCTCGAGGGAGGCAACCTGACCGTACGCCCCTACGCGGACGGCGCCCTGTTCACCGAGATCGGCAAGGAACTCGGCATGACCCCGGCGTGGACCAACGACGTCAACAAGAAGCACGGTGACGGGGGCGTGGACGCCGCCTACGGCCTGGCACAGACCGACGTCGAAGGTCTCACCTCCGTGGGCAACGCCAACCTCTTCTACGCGAACGACGACGGCGCCGGCGGTTACGTCGCGGCGCTGAACAAGAACCCGATCTGGAAGAAGCTCCCCGCCGTGAAGGAGGGCCGCGCCCACGCGTTCCCGTCGGGGGTCTGGGGCGCCGGCGGTCCGCGCTCCTGCGCGCAGGCGATCGACGCCTACGTCGACGTACTCGACAAGAAGTGAGCACCACGGCACGCGCGGTGGCCCCCGAGGCGGGGCCGCTGCCACCCGCCGGGCGCGGCGGCGGACCCGCCGGGGCGGCCGTCCTGGCACTCCTCCTCGTCGCCACCGTGCTCGTCGGCATGTGGCATCTGACACAGGGGACGTCGGGCGTCGGCGTCGGCGACCTGGTGCGCCATCTCGCCGGGACGGGCGGCGACGCCCACGGGGCGCCCGTCGGCGAGATCCTCACCGGCTCGCGCCTGCCGAGGCTGTTCGCGGGCATCGCCGTCGGCTTCGCCCTCGGCTGCGCGGGCGCACTGCTCCAGTCCGTCACCCACAACCCGCTCGCCTCACCCGACACCCTCGCGGTCACGTCCGGGGCCTACTTCACCCTCGCGCTCGTCGCCGCCCTCGGCCTGACCGTCCCGCTGTGGGCGTCGGGCGCCGTCGCCTTCGCGGGAGGCCTTGTCGCGGCGGCACTCGTGCTGCTCCTCACGGGCCGCGCCGCCGGCACCGCGGGCACCCGCCTCGTTCTCGCCGGATCGGCGACGGCCATGGCCCTGGACGCGGCGACCGGGATGTTCCTCATCCTGTTCGACCAGAACACGACCGGTCTCTTCGCCTGGGGGAGCGGCTCGCTGGCGCAGCTGAACATCGACGCGTCGGTACGCGCCGCCCCTCTCGTCGCCGTGACGCTGTGCCTGGCTCTGGCACTGTCCCGACGGCTGGACGTGATGCACCTGGGCGACGACGCCGCGTCGGCCCTCGGCGTGCCGATCCGGAGCACCCGTGTGACCGCCGTGATCTGCGCGGTACTGCTGACCAGCACGGCGGTGACCCTGGCGGGTCCGATCGGCTTCGTCGGTCTCGGCGCCCCCGTCCTCGCCCGGCTGATCGCGGGACGCGTCCACGCGCTGCGCCGGCACCTGTTCCTGATCCCCGCGGCCGGGCTGCTCGGCGCACTGCTCATTCTGCTCGCGGACGCGTCCCTGCGTGCGATCCAGGGGGCGGACGGGGCCGCCTCCATCCCCACCGGCGTGCCGACCGCACTGCTCGGCTCCGCCGTGATCGTGGTCCTCGCCCTGCGACTGCGTGACACCGGGCAGATCCGGCAGCCCCCGCGCGCGCGGGTCGCCGCACGCTCGCGCCGCGCGTTCCTCCTCGTCACATCCGGCGCGGTGACGCTGCTTGTCGGAGCGGCCCTCATGGCCGTCCTCGCGGGCAGCCTGTGGCTGCGGACCGGGGACATCGTCCTGTGGCTCCAGGGCACGGCTCCGGACCTGGTGGGCCAGGCGCTCGACGACCGGGTCCCGCGCGTGACCGCCGCGATCCTGGCCGGTGCGGCACTCGGACTGGCCGGCTGCGTCGTGCAGGGTTCGGTACGCAACCCTCTGGCGGAGCCCGGAGTGCTCGGCATCACGGCGGGCGCCGGTCTCGGCGCGGCGAGCGTCGCGACCTCGGGGCTGTCCGGCGGACGGACGGTCCTCGTCGTGGTGGCGGTCGCGGCCGGGCTGATCACGTTCGCGGTGATCGCCCTGCTCGCCTGGCGCGGTGGATTCCTGCCCGACCGGTTCGTACTGATCGGCATCGGCATGGGGTACGGCCTCAGCGCGGTCACCACCTTCCTGCTGCTGCGCGCGGACCCGTACAACACCCCCCGTATCTTCACCTGGCTCTCCGGTACCACCTACGGCCGGACCTTCCCCGACGTCGTCCCGGTCGCGGTCGGCCTGGCGCTCGCCCTTCCCGTTCTGCTGTCCATGCGCGGTCGGCTCGATCTGCTCGCCGTCGACGAGGACACCCCGCGCATCGTCGGGGTCAGGGTGGAACGCACCCGCTTCACCGCTCTGGCGATCGCCGCGGTGCTCGCGGCGCTCAGCGTGGTCGCCGTCGGCGTCGTCGGCTTCGTGGGACTCGTCGCCCCGCACCTCGCCCGATCCCTGGTGGGCGCCCGGCACGGCCGTTCCATCCCGGTCGCGATGCTCCTCGGCGGCGTGCTGGTGTGTGTGGCGGACGCCCTCGGCCGTACCGTCGTCGCCCCCGCCCAGGTGCCGGCAGGCCTCATGGTCGCGCTCATCGGCGGGCCGTACTTCGTGTGGGTGCTCCGGAAGTCCCGCGCATGACCCCACGGCGGGGGACAGCGACCGCGCCCATGGCTTCGGCCCTCCCCCTTCCCCGTCCCCCTCGCTCTGTCCCTCGCCCCCGCCAGCCCGCCAGGAGTACCGGAATGCCGCCCCGCCAGGAACCGCCCGAGCGGCCCACCGAGCCAAAGCGCCCCGTGGAAAGCCTCGTCGCCCCCTACGAACCGGACGACCCACCGCCCGCGCTGGTGCCCCTCGTCGGTGACGAGGTGTCGGAGCGCTGGCGTGCCGTCGACCGCTCCGCCCACGCGCCTCGTCTCGTGGCCGTTCCCGGGGACGGCGAGGAGTGGACCGCCGCTGCGCTCGTGACAGCACGCCCGAACACGGCCTATCTGAAGATCGTCGACGCCGTCGGCGATGTGCGGGCGGCCGTGGAGGCGGTCGTCACCCTCGCGGGCCGCCAAGGGCTCGCACAGGTCAAGTGGGAGGGGTGGACGGCGCGTGCCGAGGACGTCGCCGCCACCGGATTCACCGCGTTGAGGTCTCCGCCGACGCGGCCGGAGGGCACGGCCGGACCGGCCGCCGGATACGTCCGCTGGCTGCGCGAGGGCGTCACGGCCACCCCCCTGTACTACGGGCAGACCACGCACTTCACCTGCGGAGCCGTCACCGCCCTGGTAGCCCAGGCGCACGCGGGCGCGCTGGAGTGGGAGGCGCTCGACCGGCAGGCGGAGCTGACGCTGTGGCGCGACGCCACCAACTTCCTCGCGTGCGAGCCCGTCGGGCTGGGCGTCGCCGTGCGCCGGGCCTGGCCCTCGTCACCGGTCAGGGTCCACCTGGACACCGACCGGCCGGTGCTGCTCGACCACTACCCGGAGAACGATCGGGAGTGGCGTGCCCTGCTCCAGCGCGCCTCCAGGAAGGACGCGGAGCGCACCGGTGTCCCCATGGACCCGAGCCGTCTCTCCCTGAGCGCGGTCCGGGAAGCGATCGGCCGGCGCGAGCACGTACTGCTCCTGCTCTCGCTCGCCGGGATGCAGGGGTTCGACGTGCCGCACTGGGTGCTCTGCCACGGCGTCGTACCCGGTGCCGTCGTGATCGAGGATCCGTGGACCAACGCGGCGACGGGTGACACCTGGGTCGACGCCCATCTCCTGCCGGTGTCCGACTCGTCGCTCGACACGATGTCGGTCCTCTCCCCGGAGGGCTTCCGCGGTGCGGTGACCATCGGCCCTCCGCGGGAGCGGGACGCGACGCCGCGCTCATGAACCACCACCATGATCCACTGTGCCGGTGTTCCGGCAAGGAAGCGACAACGATGAAGATTCGACCCACGGCCGACGAGGACCTGGAGGTCTTCGTCGACACGATCCACACGGCGTTCGGGCACTTCCCCGAAGCCCCCGTCGCGGACGGCGGACGCTGGTGGTCGGCGCTGGAAATGGACCGCGGCCTCCTCGCTCTGTCCGAGGACGGCCGGCCCGTGGGCACCGCCGCCGCGTACTCCTTCGAACTCACCCTGCCCGGCCGGCACGTCGTTCCCGTCACCGGGGTGAGCGCGGTCGGCGTCCTGCCCTCGCACCGGCGGCGCGGCGTGCTCGGCGCGCTGATGCGGCGACAGCTCTCCGAGGTGCGGGCCCGGGGGGAGTTCCTCTCGGTACTGCTGGCTTCCGAGGCTCCGATCTACGGCAGGTTCGGCTACGGACCGGCGACTTTCACCACTCGGCTGACGGTGCCCCGCCACCGAGCCGCCCTCGCGGTGCCCCGGTCGCGTGCGTCGGCCGACGCACCGGCGTCCGCCGCGGACAGCGGCACGGTCGAGGTGCTGCGACGCTCCGGGTGCGGCGGGGTACTCGAAGAGGTGTACGACCGGTACCGCCGCGCCCAGCCCGGCGCGCTGTCCCGGCCCCACCGCTGGTGGGCGCTGGGAGCGGGGCAGGCGCCGGTCTCCTCGTCACCGCGCTACATCGCGGTCCACCGGGACGCCGACGGTGTGGCGGACGGGTACGCCAGCTACTCGATCGGGGAGGGCGGCACCTTGACGGTCGACGAGACCATCGCCGTCGATGACGCGGTCTTCACAGCCCTGGCCCGGTTCGTCCTCGGGCACGACCTGGTCTCACAGGTCGTGTTCCGGCACGTCCCGCCCGAGCACCCGCTGCGCTGGCGGCTCGCGGACTTCCGGGCCGGCGAGGTCGGCGAGTACGCCGACTGGCTGTGGGTGCGTCTCCTCGATGTCCCTCGCGCCCTGACAGCACGCGGCTGGTTCGCGGACGGCGACCTCGTCCTCGACGTGGACGATCCGTTCCTCGGCGAACACGGCCGCTATCAACTGACCGTCCGCGAGGGCAGAGCGGCCTGTGTCCCCACAGACCGGCAACCCGATCTGTCGCTGGACGTGCGCGACCTGAGCTCGCTCTACCTGGGCGGCATCGCCCCCAGTACGCTCGTCCGCGCGGGACACGTCCGGGCCCGCCACCCCGGCACCGCCGCCCTGGCGGACGCGCTGTTCCGTACAGAACGCCCCCCGCACTGCCTGCACTGGTTCTGAGCACCGCCTGCGCGGGCCCACAGGCCAGGCCAGGTCAGTTCGTCCGGCCAGGATCCAGTACGTGCGACCACCCCGCCGTCACCCGGGCCAATGTCCGATGCCGCATTGTGATTCGCGGGTGTACAACCCTGTGTGGATGCCATCTGTCTGTAAGCGCGTCGGAGGAATGAGCCTTCGGCTTCTGTGCGGAGATCGGGGATCAGGTGGGGAAGCAGGTCTGGAGAGTCGCCGTGGCCGGTGGTGCGGCGGCGGTGTTCACAGCCGTGGGCGCGGTGCCGGCGGGGGCGGCCGAGGGCGGGGTCTCGTTCAGCCGTGTCCAGGTGAACGGCGGCAAGCCGATCGTGATCGGGGCGTCGAAGGAGGTCGCGGTACCCGCCTCCTTCCGGATGGCGACCACTCACAAGTGGAAGTTTCCGGCGGTGTTCCTGTACCGCGCTGGTACGCAGGATCAGCTGTGGCACGCCATCGAGACGAGCGACTGCATCGAGGTGAGCCGGGGCGTCTGCGATTTCGACGAGACGATGTTCTTCGACCCGAGCGTGTGGGACATGCGCAACAGCGAGGCCGGGGCGTGGAAAGTCGCGGCCCAGGTGCACTTCAAGGGCGGCGGTGGTGACATCGACGACAAGGGTATGACGGTCTACGTCAAGCGCGACTCCCGCCTGACCGTCAACGCCTCGCCCGAACCGGTGGCCAAGGGCAGGACCATCACCGTGACCGGCAAGGTCACCCGGGCCAACTGGGAGACCAGGAAGTACGGCTCCTACGGAGGCCGCACGGTGAGCCTTCAGTTCAAGCCTGCCGGTGCCGCCTCGTACACCACGGTGAAGAAGAAGGTGCTCGCGAATGCCTCGGGTGATCTCAAGACGACGGTGAAGGCCTCCAAGACGGGTTCGTGGCGCTGGGTGTACAACGGCAATTCCACCACCGGGCCGTCGACGTCGTCCGGGGACAGCGTCGTGGTGAAGTGATGTCCGACGTGCCTGCGGGCCGGTGGGGGCCGCACCGGCGGTAACGGCTGCGACGGCGACCGTCAGGGCGTCGGGTCCCGCCGCGATCGCGGCGGGACCCGACGCCCTCGGCGCGGCGATCGGCCTGATGACGGCCGAGCGGGGCACGGTCGCCCCGGCCGCCGACGGAAGCGTCTCGCCAAGTCCGCCGCCGTGAGCTATTCGTACGGCGGGCGGAGAAGAGGGTCCGCCGTACCGGGTCCCGCACGGGGTGTGCCCGGTGCTGCCGTGGCGTCACAGCCCCGCGCGCCGCGCGAGCGAATGCCGACCCTCAGACCATTGAGGGGGCGGCCTATGGCTGTTCTGGCCAGTTGGATGGCTCTTGGGCGGGTTCAGCGGGGTCTGGAGCGGTTCCGTCGTCGAGGAAGATCTCGATGGTCTTCCGGCCGGTGCCGGCGGTGACGGTGTCGAGTTCGCCCGCGACCCGGTCGTAGACCGTGGCCGCGAGCGCCCAGTCGGCGCTCAGGGCCGGCTGGGCGTCGCGGGTGGTCCACAGGACGATCAGCAGGGCGATGAGGGAGCGGCCCGACAACGCGGTCCGGATCCGTCCTTCCTTGATGTCGTCCACGGAGGGCGGGGTCCGGAAGTGGTCGTGGGCGACCGCGAGGCCGGTGAGGAACTCCCAGGTGTCACGGTGGCAGTAGAGCTTGGCCGTCGAGATCCCGGCCGCCCGCATCAGCAGTTTCCCGTGCTCCACTTCCGGGTTTCCCCCGCCGCCCTGACCAGGTGGAACCGCGGGCGGGACCGCAGGAGGGACCGCGGGAGGCGGGGGCGGCCCCTCGCCGCGGTAGGCGGCCTCCACCGCCCGCTTCAGCGCCGCCTCCCGTTCCGCGGCTTTCCCGGCCGCGGTGTCCGGGCCGGTGCCGCTGTCCGGTGCCGCTTCCACGGGCCGCTCCGCCGCGCTGTGCTCCATGGGCTCCTCTTCGGGTTCGTCGCTGGGTGGGGCCGCAGCGGGCTGCGGATCCGGTTCGGGGGCGTCCGACGGCTGGGCCCCGGCCGTGGCTTCCGCCCGGTCGGCACCCGCCCCGGGTTCGGGTGTGCCGGGCGGCTGAAAGGCAGAGTCCGTTTGCGGTGCGCGGTCCGCCGAGTCCGCCAGGTCCCGCAGGCGCTCGGCGATGTCACCATGCAGTGCGCCGATGTCGGACCGGGCCTCGGTGAGCCCGCTGAGCAGGTGCTTCTGCTGTTCGCGCAGCGCGCGGTTCTCTGTGCGCAGCCCGGCTGCCTCGATCTGGAGCTCCCCCAGGTCCTGCCGTCCCTGCACGGCCTGATGGAGGGCTTGAAGAGCCTTCGTCTCGTCCGCGAGCTGCTTTGTCATGGCGTCGAGGGACTTCTTGACGCCCTTGCGTCCACTGATCCACCCCATGTAGTTCCCTGATCACCTTCCGTTGCGGTTGGTGATACCTCCCCCTGTGACGGTCCGGTAATCCGATCGTTTCCAGCCCCTCGGGGAGCGCGGTTCCCGGCCTTCAGGAGCGGCGCGATCAGAGGTGTGCCGGACTCCCCGCCTGAGCGGCGGGGGTGAGTCTGGCGAACTGAACTGAACTGAACTGGCCGGTCCGGGGCCGGAGCGATCGCGTCGGCCGCCGCCTGGGCCACCCCGTAGCCGGCCTGACCCTGGTGCGCCGGAGTGGGCGGGGCGCTTGCGGCGGACTTCTCGCCCCGCGCGGTTGAGGCGAGACGGTTCGTCTTGCTATGGTGGCGGTATGGCTTTCCTCTTCTTCGTCTGAGTCCGGGCACGGCCGATGCCGCCGTTTCTGCTGCCCGTAGATCCTTCGCACGCCCAGGGAAAGCCCTATGCGCGACCGCGCCCCCACATCCATGCCCACCGCCGTCCCCGCTGTGGCGCAGCTGTCCGTCAAGTCCGTCACCAAGTCGTATGGCACCCGGACCGTCCTCGACCAGGTCTCCTTCACCGTCCGGCCGGGCGAGAAGGCCGCCGTCATCGGTGAGAACGGTTCCGGCAAGTCCACCTTGCTGCGGCTCCTCGCCGCGGACGAGACGCCGAATACCGGGGAGATCACCGTCCGCTTTCCCGGCGGTACCGGCCACCTCGCCCAGACTCTCGGCCTCGATGAGGGCCGCACCGTGCAGGATGCCGTCGACCTCGCTCTGACCGAACTGCGCGATATGGAGCAAAGGCTCCGTGCGGCAGAGGAGTCCCTGGCCGACGCATCGGACGAGGAGCTCGACGCGTACGGCGAGCTGTTGACCGCGTACGAGGAACGCGGCGGCTACGAGGCGGACGCACGTGTGGACGCCGCCCTGCACGGGCTCGGGCTGGCCCGGATCGCCCGGGAGCGCCCGCTCGGCTCCCTGTCCGGGGGCGAGCAGTCGCGCCTCGCGCTCGCCTGCGTCCTGGCCGCCGCTCCCGAACTGCTGCTGCTGGACGAACCGACGAACCACCTCGACGCGGCGGCCGTGTGCTGGCTGGAGGAGCACCTGCGCGCACACCGCGGCACGGTCGTCGCGGTCACCCACGACCGCGGCTTCCTGGAGCGCATCGCCACCACGATCCTCGAGGTCGACCGGGACGAGTGCACCGTGCGCCGGTACGGCGACGGCTGGGCGGGCTACCGCGCCGCGAAGGCCGCCGCCCGGCGCGGAGCCGAGCAGCGGCACGCGGACTGGGTCGAGGAGGTGGCCCGCGCGGAAGAACTGCTGGAGGCCGCGGGCAGGAGGCTGTCCACCACCGGCCGCGACCCGAAACAGGGCTTCGGCAAGCACCGCCGCTCCAGCGAGGCCAAGCTCGGCGGGCAGGTGCGCTCGGTCCGGGAGCGCCTGGACCAGCTGCGGCGCAACCCGGTGACAAAGCCGCCCGTACCACTCCGGTTCACGACGGCACTGCCGTCGGCAGCCGCCGCCCCGGGCGGGGGCACACTCGCCGAACTCGACAACGTACAGGTCGGGGAACGGCTGCGCCTGGACGGGCTCCTGGCGATCGAGCCCGGAGCGCGCCTCCTCGTCACCGGCGAGAACGGCGCGGGCAAGACAACGCTGCTCCGCGTCCTCGCGGGCGACCTGCACCCGGACACGGGCACGGCGTGCCGGCCCGCCCGGATCGGCTACCTCGCCCAGGAACTGCCCGCGCACGCCACGCGGCTCCCACTGCTCGCGGCGTTCGCCGCCAAACGGCCCGGGCCGCCGGACGAGTACGCCGAACAGCTTCTGTCTCTTGGACTGTTCCGTGAACAGGACCTGCACGTTCCGGTCGCCGCCCTGTCCGTGGGGCAGCGGCGGCGGCTGCAGATCGCAACCCTGGTGACCCGGCCCGCGGAACTACTCGTCCTCGACGAGCCGACCAACCACATCGCACTCGACCTGGTCGAGGACCTTCAGGCGGCGCTCTCGGCGTACCCGGGGGCGGTGGTCGCGGTCTCGCACGATCGCGACTTCCGTGCGCGTTTCGAAGCCGAGGTCCTGGAACTTCACGCCGGTCGTAGGCGCTGACCCGGCTCACATCCATTGATCCACTGAAACAGCGGTCCGCGGTCCGATCCATCCGCAGGGAACTCTGGGGAAGCGAGTAAAACGTCACTCTGGCACGATGAACGCAGTGGTTGACGTCGAGCCCGGCGAGCAGGCCGCCGGAGCGGCCCGGCCCGGTGTCGAACTCCACGACGTTCATGCCCGGTTGGACAGGACCTCTTTCTCCCATCAGGGTGCCAGTGACCTGTAGGAGGCATGGAGGAGTTTCTGGCCGCGTGGGTCGGAGAGGCCGAGATGGGTCATCTGGTTCATCACGTAGACCACGGTCATACGCGCGTCGAGGTCGTTGACGACCAGTGATCCACCTCTTCCGCCCCAGTAGCAGGTGCGGGGGTTGGGCGCGCTCACGGGTGCGTCGTCGGCTGTGAGGGCGTAGCCGGTGCCGAAGCGCAGGGGGATGCCGAGCACGAGGTCGGTGCCGTGGGACTGCTCGTCGAACACCGTGCGGCAGGCGGCCTCGGAGAGAAGACGCGTTGAAGCCGTCCGGCCTCCGGAGGTGAGGAGCGACTGGACCGCGGCCACGGATCGTGCGTTTCCGTAGCCTGATGCTGCGGGGATCTCGGCACGGCGCCACTGGGTGCCGCGGGTGTCCTGGGCGGTGACGTAGGCGCCGACCGGGATGGTCACCCGTGGGCTGGCTGCGGGTGCGGGGCCGGGGGCGGGGATGACGTCGGAGACTCGGTGATCGTGTTCGGCTGCCAGGCCGATGTGGAAGTCGGCGTTCAGCGGAGCGGCGATCTCGTGTGCGAAGAATGTGCCGATGGACTGCTGACAGACGCGGCGGACGAGTTCACCGATCAGGAAGCCGTGGGTGAACCGGTGATAGCCGGACGCCGCGCCGGGTTCCCAGCGGGGCGTGGTGCGGGCCAACAGGGTGGTGGCTTTCTCCCAGTCGCACAAGTCGTCGAGGGTCATGGGCCGGTCCCAGTCGGGGATGCCTGCGGTGTGGCTGAGCAGATGTCTGACCTCGATGTGGGCCTTTCCCGCGGTGCCGAACTCGGGCCAGTATTTCGCGACCGGTGCGCACAGGTCGAGTTCGTCCCGGTCGGCGAGGACGAGAGCGCACAGCGCGGTCATGGTCTTCGTGGTGGACCAGACGTTGGTGATGGTGTCATGTCGCCACGGTTGGGTACGGGCCTGGTCGGCGTAGCCTCCCCATAAGTCGACGACGGGTTCCCCGTCGAGGTATACCGCCACCGAGGCCCCGACGTCCGCACCACTGTGCAGGGAGTCGGCGAACACCTCTCGTACAGTGCCGAATTGGTCGCTGCAGCTGCCGTGGATTTCCATGTCGGACAAGGCCTCCCATTTCACTGGGTTGATATCAGGCGGTTGAGCTGGGCGGCGAGTCCGTGGATCCGAGGTGAAGCATCCGCTCTTGTGGAAGACGGTTCTCGTGCACGAGATCCGGGAGCCCCCGGGCCTTGTAGTACCACGCATGCGTGCGGGACCGAGAGCGGCTGAAGGAAGCCGCGCCCGGGGAAGCCGCCCGCATCGCCGCCGACGCGCCGGACCACGGTGACCCGGTCGACCAGGCACAGGTACCGGTCCTGCTCGGCGTGCACCAGATACCGCGGTGCCGGTCGTCCCCGTACAGCGTCTCGATCGGGAACGGCCGGCCCGCCGTGGTGAACGCGGTCCTGTCCGCCCCGCCCTCCGGCGCCGCCGCTGCCCGCAGAGGGCGTATCCGGCGGCCGTCCGGCCGGACCCTGGCGCGGCAAGGCCCTCGCGGCGATGTGGTGCGGGACTATCCCTGGCCGGCGCAGGGGTCGCAGCAGGAGGGAGCCGGTTCGACACAGACACTGACGGTGTCGGTGTTGTTGGTTGTGCTGGGGTCCCTTTCGCCGCCGGTGGCCGTGGCGGTGTTGCTGACCAGACCGGCCTTGGTGGCCTTGGCCCGCAGCACGAGGGTGGCGGTGGCACCGTTGGCCAGCCGGCCCACGGTCCACAGCCCAGTGGCCGGGGCGTAGCTTCCGGGGTCCTCGGCGGACAGGAAGGCGAGGCCGTCGGGGAGCTGGTCGGTGACGGTGACGCCGGTGGCGTCGTTCGGGCCGGCGTTGTGGACGGTGACGCGGTAGGTCACCGTCTGGCCGACGGTCACGGTGGTGGCGTCGGCCGCCTTCGTCACGGACAGGTCGGCAGCCGGTTTGACCTGTGTGACCTGCTCGTTGGAGGTCGCTGTCAGAGGCTCCGGCGTGTTGCCGAGCCGGTTCTCGTAGGAGGCGGTTGCGGTGTTGCTGATCTGCTTGCCGCCGCTGGCCCGGTCAATGGTGGCCCGGTACTCCACCGTGGTCCCCGCCGGCACGGTCTCGGTGCTGGGCAGGATGCCACCGTCCGCGGCGGTGGCGCCGTTGCCGAGGTGGAAGACGACCTTGTTCGCCCGCGTGTCGTAGTACGCCTGGTCGTCGCCTTGAGCGTCGCTCTTCGCTCCGGCGTTCGGGCCGTCGACGATGCGCAGAGAGCCGGGCAGATACGTCGTGCCCTGGGGGATCGCATCGGTCAGGACGAGGTTCTCGGCACCGCCTCCGCCCTCGTTCTTGGCGGTGATGCGGTAGGTGACGACGTCGCCGACCTCCAGCGGCCCCGCGGGAATGGCGGTCTTGTCGAGCACCACGTAAGCAGCGGTCCCGAAGAAGATGCCGTCCAGGAAGTTCCCGATGCCGCGGTTGCCGCCGGCGGCAGAGATGGAACGGAAGGCGAAGCGCGTCAGTGTCTGGCCTGGCGGGACGGTGTAAGTGCCGGTGTAGTAGCCCCAGGCGGTGTTCCCGTCGGTGAAGCGCCTTTGCTCCACTGTGGAGCCCGGCGCGCCGATGTCCAGCGCCATGGTGTCGTCCCCCTGGCGACCGCGGTGATACAGCCGCCAGTACAGCTTCGAGGCAGGGGTGGTCGGCAGGTCCTGGTAGAGAGTGGAGACCTCATTGGCGTTGAGTTCGGCGAACTGAACGCCGTGGGCTGCCGGCACTCCCTGAAAGCCCGAATGCCACAGCTCGATCCTGTGATCGGAGGCGGTGGTGAGCCAGCCCGGGACCCACTTGGACGCCTGCGTCTGTGAGGCGTCCGGCAGGATCTCCACACCAGTCACTACGGGTTGTTCAAAGCTGCCATTGACCAGGGCAACCCGGAGCGGAGCGGCAGGAGGTGTCGTCATGGTTCTTCCCCTCGAGTCGACGCTGCTGGAATGCGCCGCCGATCGACCGCACCTCTGCGCGCCGTGGCGGAGCGGAAACGCTCCATAGCGCAACGCATCCTTGTGGACGCGTAAAGTGCTGAGTGATCGGGTCAGGCCAATCTGGTGGTTCACGTTTGCGGAAACCGCCCCCGGAGCCACTCCCTCCACGCCTTCATGCGTGAGACCAAGACAACCGCAGCCACCCCATGCGTCCCCCCACTCGCTCCTGCCCGACCTGTCATGGCCGAAGGTCTCCGCTGAACCTCTGCGGCTATCACCGCTCAGAGTGAATCGGCCGCCGGTGAAGTTGACGCTTCCGGCCTGGTGGCACGGCTGGGCGGGAACGAAGGAGTAACCGGCGTTGAACATGGCGGCAGCTTTTTGACGGTTGCCTCTTCCGTAATGCGAAGGGCAGGGGATGCGGGTGGGGGAAATCGGGAGCGACGCCGAATGTCCACTCTCCGAGTAGAAGCATGAAACGAAGGGTGCCTGACAGGGAAAACAACTGGTCAGGCACCCTTTTGCGGTGCCTAGAAGAAGCCCAGCTTCTTCGGCGAGTACGACACAAGCAAGTTTTTTGTCTGCTGGTGGTACACGCAGCATGGTGGTGCTGACCTGCGGAACCAGCAGGGGTTGGAGTGATCGGCAGGGAGCTGGTCCGGGAATGGTCAGGATCTTGCCCCAGGCGCCGGTGGTGGGAACTCTGGAGGGCATCAGTGGCCTGATCCGGTGAGGGAAGAGGTCCGCCCGGCCCGCGCGGGGTCGCTCGTCAAAGTCGAGGTCGACGCTCAGGGGCTGCGCGTCGTCCCCGCCCGCACGGGGGTCGTTCCAGCTCGGCGGCGGAGATCTTGGCCGTGCGGGGGCGCTCGACGACGAGCACGAGGGTCCGATCGAGGGCGAGGTTGTCCCTGTCCACACGGGGTCGCTCGACAGCCCGGTCGGCAGGGGTGTGTGGCTGGTGCAGGACCGAGGCGGCCAAAGTGGAGGCCGGGCTGGTCGCTGTCGCCGCCGAGGTCCGGACGTCGCTGGTGGCCTGCATCGCGCGCATCCGGCACGAGCTCCCGGAGCTCGGTGAATCCGGTCAAGCTGGACACGGATCCGGCCGCAGCAGTGTCCGCGCTCGCCCACGCCGAACTCCAGGCGGTCGAGCAGCCCCTGCCTGAGGACCGCGCCAGCGCCCTCGGCCGGCTGAGCCGGATCTCGGAAGCCGAGACAGAGGCACGCCGGGGGTACCGGACCGGGTAAAGCAACCGGTGCTGGTGCAAGCACAACCCGAACCCCACGGACGCCATCGCCGACGCAGCGAGGGAGCGCACCGCGCGGTCAGTGCAGACATCCGCCGACGCGACCGCCCTCTCGACGGATACGGTGCTGCCAGAGCCCGGTGCCACTTTGACGCTGACACACCAGCAGAATCTGGGAACGGTCGTGAAGCATGTAAAGGAAAACAGCATGATCACGCGACAACACCCCAGGTCACGAAGGTCGTCCCCGCCCGCGCGGGGAGTGTTCGTATCGATCGGCCATCGCCAGCACCTTCGGCACGCCGTCCCTGCCCGCTGGTGTGCCGGACCGAGGTGGCGATCGTGGAGGCCGGGCTGGTCGCGGGCATCGCCGAGGTCCGGACGTCGCTGGTGGCCGACAGCGCGCGTGCCCGGCACGAGTTCCCGGGGCTCGGTGGATCCGGTCGAGTTGGACGCGGGCCCTGTTCCGGCAGCGTCCGCGCACGCCGGTGTTTCTACGGTTCGGGGATGAGGCGTACGACGGTGTCGGTCAGGATCCTGGTGGAGACCATGTAGCGGACGATCACCCGGGAGACCACGGCCTCGCGCCGGTCCTTGTCACCGCCCACCGGTGTGGAACCGTGTCCGTAGGGGTCGGTGCCGAGGGTGCGGGCCACGGCCGTCCTGAAACCGGTGGGGGAGGCGAGTTTGCCGAGCGCTTCCTCGGCGGCGGGTGCGAAGGCGATCCGGTACCTCACGCGGCGGCCGTCCCCAGCCCGGCGGCCTGCCGCTCCGCCCGCAGCAGAACATCCACACGGTCGAGTTCGTCACCCGGGATGACCTCCAGGGCCCACTTGCGCACCAGCGGCCCGACCGTGGCAGGCGCAGCCGCGGCGATCTCCCCGTCGAACAGGGGACGGAGTTCGGCGGACAGCGCGGCCCGTACATCCCCGACCGTGAGAGGCACCACGAACCGCTCACCATGCACATCGACGGTGACCGGGCCCGGTACATCGGGCCGGGGCTCACGGTCCAGCTCCGCGAACCCGGCCTGCTGGGCTCTGATCCGCTGGACGACCGCCTCCTCCTCATCCTCGAGGTCCGGGGTGTACGGCACCGGCTCGGCCATGACGCTCACGCTCCCTCTCAGGTCTCCCGCCACGCTACCGACAGCGCACCCGCACCGTGCCCGGGAACGGGAAGACCCCAGCCGGCGGACATGCGTTCGCCCGCTCACCCCGGCACGGCGGCACCCCCCGGAAGCCTCTGCGTCGCCGTCCACGTCCAGTCGACTGAACGGGTGCCTCCAGTCGAAGGCGTCGCCCACCCGGACGCGGCCGAGGGCGCTCGCGCGGTCGGCCAGAGCACCGTCCGGCCCCCGTGCGGGGTGGCTGATCGCAGCACGATCGACCGGGCTGTCCGCAGTTCTCCGGCTACTCCCAGACCGAGGTGGCGATCGTGGAGGCCGGGCTGGTCGCTGTCGCAGCCGAGGTCTGGACGTGGCTGGCGGCCGGCATCGTACGCACCCCGGCACGAGAACCTCGGGGCTCGGTGGGCGTGGGGCGAACTGGACACGGACCCGGCCGCAGCAGTGTCCGAGCTCGCCCACGCCGTCCGCCAGACTGTGGAGACCGCGCTGCTGGATTACCGCACCAGCGCCCTCGGCCTGCTCGGGAATATCGGACCGGGCAGAACCGGCTCTGGTACCAGCACAACCCGAACCGCACGGACGTCGGCGTCGTGAGCAAGGCCGCCGACGCAGCGAGGGAACACACCGCACGGTGAGTAACAGACAGTCCGCCAGCACAAGCTCCATACCGACGGATACCGTGCTACCAGAGCCCGGCACCACCGGCGCTGACCCACCACCAGAATCTGGGAACGGTCGTGAAGCATGTAAAGGAAAAAAGCATGATCACGTGACAACGCCCCAGGTCAGGAAGTGTCGTCCCCGCCCGCGCGGGGGTCGTTCGGCCGCCGTCCGCACCGCGCGCCGGGCCGGGGTGTCGTCCCCGCCCGCGCGGGGGTCGTTCGTCATAGACACCGGTGTCCAGGATCTGCCCCTCGTCGTCCCCGCCCGCGCGGGGGTCGTTCGCAGGCTGATGCCCGGGTCTTCGTTCTCCTGCGGTCGTCCCCGCCCGCGCGGGGGTCGTTCTCGGCGGGACTCCCACCGGCCGAGTGCACCGCCGTCGTCCCCGCCCGCGCGGGGGTCGTTCTCGGCGGGACTCCCACCGGCCGAGTGCACCGCCGTCGTCCCCGCCCGCGCGGGGGTCGTTCGGCATCAGCCCTCTCGGCGAGCGCCATCAACTCGTCGTCCCCGCCCGCGCGGGGGTCGTTCGGGCCAGCTCCCCACAGCGGTGGGCTCGCTCCTGTCGTCCCCGCCCGCGCGGGGGTCGTTCGTGTCCCCCGCACGGTAGGCGGGGTGAGCAAGTGTCGTCCCCGCCCGCGCGGGGGTCGTTCGGGCTACGTCTCGTCCGGGTGATTTCCCGGCACGTCTGCCCCGCCCGCGCGGGGGTCGTTCCCCCATGCGATACGCACCACTGGACCCGCAGGCGTCTGCCCCGCCCGCGCGGGGGTCGTTCGGAGTCGTCGTCCTGCGCGCACGTCTCGCTGCTGTCTGCCCCGCCCGCGCGGGGGTCGCTTGTACAGCCCGGCCGGCCGGGCTGTACAAGCCTGCGGCACCCCCATACCGAGGTGGCGATCGTGGAGGCCGGGCTGGTCGCCGTCGCGGCGGCGAAGGCCGTCGACACGGCGAGGAAGCGCGTAACCGAGTACTTGCTGGCGGCGCGGCTGGAGCAGCTGCGCGAGCAGGCCACGGCCCGGACCGAGCAGGTGCCGTGCCGTGGACCGGCTGCCCGAACTTGCCGTGCGCCCGCTGCACGACGACACGGCAGGGGTGGTGATCGCGTGGCCGCCGAGCTGAGCCGTGTCGACCTGGCCCGCCGTCCCCCTGGCTGCGGCCCGGGGACGGCGGGCAGTCGCCTCCGTGGTCCGCTGGCGGCGTGCCGGTGTGGGTGGTTCTGGTCCTCGGCGCAGACGCATGCAGGTGACCAGGACTGGCGTATACGGTGCTGTCTGGTGTCGGCAACACCGCAGCAGCACCCGGGAGCTGTCCTGAAGCATGTAAAGGAAAACAGCATGATCACGTGACAACGCCCCAGGTCAGGAAGGGTTGTCCCCGCCCGCGCGGGGGTCGTTCCCCCTGCACTACGTTGGGCCCCTCCGTCACCGAGTTGTCCCCGCCCGCGCGGGGGTCGTTCGCCCCGAGCCGCCCGGCCCGGGGCTCTTCTGTGGTTGTCCCCGCCCGCGCGGGGGTCGTTCGCAGGGACACGTAGAGGCCGACGTCGACACCCGGGTTGTCCCCGCCCGCGCGGGGGTCGTTCCTTGGCCCAGTAGTACGCCAGCGCGCTCATGCCGTTGTCCCCGCCTGCGCGGGGTCGCTCGACCAGCCCGGTCGGCCGGGCTGTTCGCCGGCACCGTCGAGGTCCGGACATTGCTGGCGGCCAGCAGCGAGCGCACCCGGCACGGGCTCCCGGGGCTCGGTGGATCCGGGCGAGCTGGACGCGGACCCGGCTGCGGCAGCGTCGTGATCGCCTTCGCCGCGCTCCAGGCGGTCGAGCAGCCCCTGTTGGAGTACCGCGCCAGCGCCCTCGGCCTGCTCGGACGTACGAAAGAAGCTGAGACGGAGAGCCAGCCCCCGACACACCAAGGAAAAGCACCGCGCGGTGAGTCAGGCATCCGTCGGCGAGGGTGCCATGCCGACGGATACGGTGCTAACAGAGCCCAGCAGCACTTGACGCTGACACACCAGCAGACTCTGGGAACGGTCGTGAAGCATGTAAACGAAAACAGCATGATCACGCGACAACACCCCAGGTCACGAAGTGTCCGCCCCGCCCGCGCGGGGGTCGTTCGTGCCGCGAACTTTGATGGCCGACGGATTCCGCGTCCGCCCCGCCCGCGCGGGGGTCGTTCGCTCTGTGAGCGCTTCGGCGCGTCCCGCACGGCGTCCGCCCCGCCCGCGCGGGGGTCGTTCGTACTCGCGCACGGTCGGGTCCCACTTCTCGCCGTCCTCCCCGCCCGCGCGGGGGTCGTTCGCCCTTTTCAAGATCCCGGTACCAGCGATCGGTATCCGCCCCGCCCGCGCGGGGTCGTTCGCTGGTCCATGGCATCCCCGGTGTCGGCACCGAGTCGTCCCTGCCCGCGCAGGGGTCGCTCGTTCGTCAAGTTCCCGCTTGACGGTATCCAGCGGTCTTCCCCGCCCTCGCGGGGTGGCTCGACAGCCCCGGCTGGCCGGGTGGGCGAGGTGTGTCGCCGGTGGCGATCGTGGAGGCCGGGCTGGTGACCGTCGCCGCCGAGGTCCGAGCGTCGCTGGCGGCCGACATCGGGCGCATCCGGCGCGACCGCCCGGAGCTCGGTGGACCCGGGCGAGCTGGACACGGACCCGGCCCCAGCAGTCTCCGTGCTCGCCCACAGCGAGCTCCAGGCGGTCGAGTGGGCGCTGCTGGAGTTCCGCACCAGCCCTCGGGCATACCGAGGAAGCCGAGACAGCGGCACGCCGGGCGTACGGACCGGGCAGGACAACCGGTGCCAGTACCAGCACAACCCGAACCCCACGGACGCTCGGCGGCCGACCATCACTGCCGCGAGCAAGGCCCCCGACGCAGCGAGGGAACGCACCGCACGATCAGTACAGGCATCCGCCGACGCGACCGCCATGCCGACGGATACGGTGCTACCAAAGCCCAGTACCACTGGCACTGACACACCAGCAGACTCTGGGAACGGTCGTGAAGCATGTAAAGGAAAACAGCATGATCACGTGACAACGCCCCAGGTCAGGAAGGGTTGTCCCCGCCCGCGCGGGGGTCGGCCCCCCGCTGAGTGGGACTGGATTCCCGACACGTGGTTGTCCCCGCCCGCGCGGGGGTCGGCCCTGACCTGGGGCGTTGTCACGTGATCATGCTGTGTTGTCCCCGCCCGCGCGGGGGTCGGCCCTGACGGACGATGTAGGTGGTGGTGGTCTTCACGTTGTCCCCGCCCGCGCGGGGGTCGGCCTGCCCCGGGGCGCGCTCATGAACGTCGGCCCCTCTACCCCCTGGCCTGCCCCTGCCCCGTGTGGTGCGGCGACTACCGGCCATCCTTCACGATCCCGGCCCGCGCGCGAGGGAACCCATGCCACAGTCGTCCGCGTCCAGGAAGGTCGCCCGCGCTGCGGGTTGTCATGGGAAGGACACCACATGCGATCGAGCAGGCTGGTGAAGGCACTCGCCACAGCCACGGCCCTGGCCGGAATCACCACCGGGAGCCTGGCGGCCTCCGGCACCGCCATCGCGGTAACGCCGGAAAGGTCCCAGAGCGCGGCCTCCGTGCCCGCCTCGGCCACCGAGGTGGTCAACCTCGGGCTGAGCACATCGCAGGCGAAGAGGGTCCAGCTCTGGCTCGCCTACGACTGGGGCTATACGGGAGCGCTCGACGGCTTGCTCGGAACGGCCAGCTGGCAGGCCATGCAGCGTCTTCTGCGTCACTACGGCTACACCGACGCCATCGACGGCATCGTGGGGCCCAAAACAGTCAAGGCCCTTCAGCAGTTCCTGAGGAACAACGGGTTCTACTCCGGGGCCATCGACGGCATCGCCGGGTCCGGGACCAAGGCCGCGTTCGCGGCGTTCGCCAACACGCTGCCCATGGACTAGAAGGCTGCTAGACGGTCGTCCCCGCCCGCGCGGGGGTCGCTCCTCGGTCAAGGCGTGCTTGATCTTCGCCGAGTCGTCGTCCCCGCCCGCGCGGGGTCGCTCGACAGCCCGGTCGGCCGGGCTGTACGAAGCCCGCGGCACCCCAGACCGAGATGGCGATCGTGGAAGCCGGGCTGGTCGCCGGCACCGACAAGGTCCGGACACCGCTGGCAGCCAGCATCGAGCGCACCCGGCGCAGGTTCCTGGACACGGTGGATCTGGGCGAGCTGGACACGGCGGCTTTCGTGCTCGCCTTCGCCGAGCTCCAGGCGGTCGAGCAGGCGCTGCCGGAGTACCGCACCAGCCCCCTCCGCTGGCTGCGGCGGAGAGGGGAAGCCGAGACAGAGGCACGCCGGGCATATCGGACCGGACAGGACCAGCCCCGGTACCGGCACACCCCGAATCGCGCGGATGCCATCGCCGACGCGAGCAAGGCCCCCGGCGCACCGAGGGAACGCACCGCCCCGCCCGCGCACGCAGGACGGGCCGCTGGCGGTGGCTATGTCGGTCCAGGCGCTCATGGCCGGACGGTAGCCGCCACTTCGCCAGCGAAGGTCTGGTGAATCCCACCCTCGGCCGGGGATCCTCCGTCATCCTGGATGGATGAGTGACGACTCCGAGCCCGTCCGGTGCACGGCCTGT
>NZ_BAAASB010000019.1:0-134442 GCF_039532665.1 Streptomyces amakusaensis
GGTGGGGCGGGTGGGGGAGGGGAGGGGGGTGGAGTGGAGGGCGAGCGGGGGCGGGGTCCCGGCGAATTCGCGCATCCAGTCGGCGGTTTCCGTGCGGACGAGGTCGGTGATGTCCTCGGAGAATCTGCGGAGCACTCCGAGGCAGCGCTCGGCGGCCTCGGAGGCGGTGCCCTCGGTGGGGCCGAGGACCTCGCGGACGCTCTCCGAGGCCCAGTCGAACTGAAGGGCCTGGAGCCGGCGCTGTACGGCCTGCGCGGTGGCGACGTTGCGCATCCAGCCGGAGGTGACGCCGAAGTAGCGGTCGCAGGCGAGGCAGGCGGCTCCGAGGAGCAGGGCGAGATAGCCCCAGCCGGCGGCCCCGGGCAGCGCGCCGATCAGGTCGGTCAGGGGGAGGGCGGCCCCGGCGACGAAGCCGGCGGCGGCGACGGAGCGGAGGACGCGGCCGGTGCGGCGCTTCCAGACGCGGTCCCGCAGGTACCACTCCACGGTGCGCAGCGCGCCGGACTCGACCCATCGGAACAGCTCGTCGAGGCGCTCGGCGGGCTCGCCCCAGTCGCCGAGCGGGAAGGGCCTTCCGGTCAGATCACCGCGCGGCGTCTCGCCGCGCTCCTCCCGGGCGGGCCCCCCGGGCTGCATCTCCGGCTGGCTCACCGGGGCACTCCTCTGAACGACGTGACGGATGGACGAAGGGGGTACGACTCTGTGTGACCGTGATGGTGACGCGGGGTGTGCTTGTGTATGGCACGCATGCTGTCGCGCAAGCCCTTTCCTACCGCCGAACGGTGGCTCATGAGGCGGAAACCCCAATATTTCCGACCACACCCGGGCGGTGATCAGGTAGAGGACCCGCACGATACTCACTCGAAAGAGGTGCCGTCGCGGGGTTCGGCGAGCCGCTCGGGCACCACGTAGGCTCGGCATACCGAACAACCGTCGTCGAAGTGCACAGGAGTGACCGTGATCCCCGGTGGTGGCCAGCCCAATATGCAGCAGCTTCTCCAGCAGGCCCAGAAGATGCAGCAGGATCTCGCCCGTGCCCAGGAGGAGCTGGCCCGTACCGAGGTGGACGGCCAGGCCGGCGGCGGTCTCGTCCGGGCCACGGTGACCGGCGCCGGGGAGCTGCGCGCCCTGGTGATCGACCCGAAGGCGGTCGACCCCGAGGACACCGAGACTCTCGCCGACCTCGTGGTGGCCGCCGTCCAGGCCGCGACGGAGAACGCGCAGCAGTTGCAGCAGCAGAAGATGGGGCCGCTCGCCCAGGGACTGGGCGGGATGCCGGGTCTGCCCTTCTAAAGCGGGGGCAGGAACAACTACCGTACGAGCCGTAGGGGCTGTACGAGCAGAGGAAGAGGCAGTCCGTTGTACGAAGGCGTGGTTCAGGACCTCATCGACGAACTGGGCAGGCTGCCCGGCGTCGGTCCCAAGAGCGCGCAGCGGATCGCCTTCCACATCCTCCAGTCGGAGCCCACCGACGTCCGCCGGCTGGCCCACGCCCTGCTGGAAGTGAAGGACAAGGTCCGGTTCTGCGCGGTCTGCGGCAACGTCGCTCAGCAGGAGCTGTGCAACATCTGCCGCGACCAGCGCCGGGACCTCTCCGTCATCTGTGTGGTGGAGGAGTCCAAGGACGTCGTCGCGATTGAGCGGACCCGGGAGTTCCGGGGCCGCTACCACGTGCTCGGCGGGGCGATCAGCCCCATCGAGGGCGTGGGCCCCGATGATCTGCGGATTCGTGAGCTGCTGGCCCGTCTCGCGGACGGGACGGTGACCGAGCTGATCCTCGCCACGGACCCCAATCTGGAGGGCGAGGCCACCGCCACGTATCTGGCACGCATGATCAAGCCGATGGGCCTCCGGGTCACTCGGCTGGCCAGCGGTCTGCCCGTGGGGGGAGACTTGGAATACGCCGACGAGGTCACGCTGGGGCGTGCCTTCGAGGGGAGACGACTTCTCGATGTCTGATGTCATGCTGCACGCGACACATCAGGACCCCGCCGATTTCGCGGTCCAGATCGCGGATTCGATCGAGTCCTTCATCGTCGCGACCACAGAGGTCGCCAGGGGCGACGAGCCCGACAGCGCGGTGCCCTTCCTGTTGCTGGAGGTCTCCCAGCTGCTGCTGACCGGCGGCCGGCTGGGCGCGCACGAGGACATCCTTCCGGACGAGAGGTACGAGCCGGACACCGGCCCGGAGCCGGACGTGGACGATCTGCGCGAGCGGTTCGCGGTGCTGCTCGACCCGGTGGACGTGTTCTCCGAGGTCTTCGACCCGTACGAGCCGCGCAAGGCCCCCGTCGCGTTCCGCGTCTCCGACAATCTCGCCGACATCGTCACCGATCTGCGGCACGGCCTCGCCCACTACCGGGCCGGCCGGACCACCGAGGCGCTGTGGTGGTGGCAGTTCTCGTACTTCTCCAACTGGGGTCCGACCGCGTCCGCGACCCTGCGCGCCCTTCAGTCGCTGGTCGCCCATGTCCGTCTCGACCAGCCGCTCCAGGAGCTGGACGGGCTGGACACGGACGAGGACCTCGCCGAGGACGCGCTGGCGGAGGAGGCCGGCAAGGTGATGGCCGAGGAGATCGCGGGCCCGCTGGGCCTGCGTACCGGCTGAGCCGCCCCCCGCTCGACGAGTGCGCCCGCCGCCCCGGGGGTCCGGGGCGGCGGGCGCACTCGTGTGAGCCGCCGCACAACCCGGCGTACACCGCCGCCGCCTGGGCAGTAGTCGCTCCGAGCAAGGTTCGTGATCACTCCCTGAGCAACGTGTCTCACGATGTGACTGCCCCGGGATCGGGACGGACCGCTCGTTAGACTGAGCCGACCGCAGTACATGGCTGTGGTGGAGAAACCGAGCGAGGAGCGCACGTGGGCCTTGTCGTGCAGAAGTACGGGGGTTCCTCCGTTGCCGATGCCGAGGGCATCAAGCGCGTCGCCAAGCGGATCGTGGATGCCAAGAAGGACGGCCATCAGGTCGTCGTCGTGGTCTCCGCGATGGGCGACACGACGGACGAGCTGATCGATCTGGCCGGGCAGGTGTCCCCGATCCCTGCCGGGCGTGAGTTCGACATGCTGCTGACCGCCGGGGAGCGCATCTCCATGGCGCTGCTGGCCATGGCGATCAAAAACCTGGGCCACGAGGCCCAGTCCTTCACGGGCAGCCAGGCCGGCGTCATCACCGACTCGGTCCACAACAAGGCGCGCATCATCGATGTGACGCCCGGGCGGATCCGTACCGCGCTGGACGAGGGCAATATCGCCATCGTCGCGGGCTTCCAGGGCGTGTCCCAGGACAAGAAGGACATCACCACGCTCGGCCGGGGCGGCTCCGACACCACCGCCGTCGCCCTCGCCGCCGCGCTGGACGCCGAGGTCTGTGAGATCTACACCGATGTGGACGGCGTCTTCACCGCCGACCCCCGGGTGGTCTCCAAGGCCCGGAAGATGGAGTGGATCGCCTTCGAGGACATGCTGGAGCTCGCCGCTTCGGGGTCCAAGGTGCTGCTCCACCGCTGCGTCGAGTACGCCCGCCGATACAACATTCCGATCCATGTCCGCTCGTCCTTCTCCGGACTGCGCGGCACCTGGGTCAGCAACCAGCCGCAGGGAGACCAGCAGGTGGAGCACGCCATCATCTCCGGAGTCGCCCACGACGTCTCCGAGGCCAAGGTCACGGTCGTCGGGGTGCCCGACAAGCCGGGCGAGGCCGCGGCGATCTTCCGTACCATCGCCGATGCCGAGATCAACATCGACATGGTCGTCCAGAATGTGTCGGCGGCGGCCACGGCCCTCACCGACATCTCCTTCACCCTTCCGAAGACGGACGGCGCCAAGGCGATCGACGCGCTGGAGAAGGCGAAGGGCGCGATCGGCTTCGACTCGCTGCGCTACGACGACCAGATCGGCAAGATCTCGCTGGTCGGCGCGGGGATGAAGACCAACCCCGGGGTCACCGCCTCCTTCTTCGAGGCGCTCTCCGACGCGGGGGTGAACATCGAGCTGATCTCCACCTCCGAGATCCGTATCTCCGTGGTCACCCGCGCCGACGACGTGAACGAGGCCGTGCGCGCCGTGCACACCGCCTTCGGCCTGGACAGCGACAGCGACGAGGCCGTCGTCTACGGAGGCACCGGGCGATGACCCGCAAGCCGGCGCTCGCGGTCGTCGGGGCGACCGGAGCCGTCGGCGCGGTGATGCTGGAGATCCTCTCCCAGCACGAGAACGTCTGGGGCGAGATACGCCTTCTCGCCTCGCCGCGCTCGGCCGGCCGGGTGCTGGCCGTGCGCGGCGAGGAGTGCGAGGTGCTCGCGCTGAGCGAGGAGGCGCTCGACGGGGTCGATGTGGCCCTCTTCCTGGTGCCCGCCGAGGTGTCCGCGCGATGGGCGCCGGTCGCCGTCGCCCGGGGCACGGTGGTTGTGGACAACTCGGCCGCCTTCCGGCTCGATCCGGAAGTGCCGCTGGTCGTCCCCGAGGTCAACCCCCATGCCGCGCGGATCCGTCCGCGCGGCATCGTGGCGAGCCCGCACGACACCACCCTCGCGATGATCCCCGCGGTGGGCGCGCTGCACGCCGAGTTCGGTCTGCGGGAGCTGGTCGTCTCCTCCTACCAGGCCGTCAGCGGCGAGGGCAGGGACGCGGTGGCCGCGCTGCGGTCCCAGCTGTCGCTGGTCGCGGGTACGGAGCTGGGCTCGACGCCCGGCGATGTGCGCCGGGCCGTGGGCGAGGCCGGACTCGGGCCGTTCGCCGCCCCGCTCGCGCTCAATGTGATGCCCTGGGCGGGCGTGCCGGCGGACGACGGCTGGTCGTCCGAGGAGCTGGGGCTGCGCGAGGAGACCCGCAGGATCCTGGATCTGCCCGCGCTGCGGGTGGCGGCGACCTGTGTCCGGGTGCCGGTCCTCACCGCCCACTCGCTCACGGTCCACGCCCGGTTCGAGCGCGAGGTCACGGTGGAGCGGGCGCACGAGATCCTGGCGACCTCCCCCGGTGTGGTGCTCTACGACGATCCCGCCGCGGGCGGCTTTCCCACCCCCGCCGATGTGGTGGGCACGGATCCGACCTGGGTGGGCCGGGTGCGGCGGGCGCTGGACGATCCGTGCGCGCTGGAGCTTTTCGTCTGCGGCGACAACCTCCGCAAGGGGTCCGCGCTGAATTCCGCGCAGATCGCGGAAGCGATCGCCGCCGAATTCTCCCGGTGATATCAACCCTGGTGTCAGATGTCTGTTGTCTGGCGTCTTGTCCGTGGTTTCCGGTCGGATTCCTGGCTGTTGATCCTTGATCGATCCCGTCCCGGTCCGCCCTGACCAGGCTTTCTCATGGCCTGCGGTGGATGCGGTGTCAGCGGCGGTTTGTAGGATCTGTGAACGCCCCAGGGGAAGCCTGTGGACAGATCGAAGATCTGTACCATTTGGCCCTGAGTGTGGGGCGGCCAGGAATTCGTTCCCCCGGGCCTGCAACCAGCGGCCGGGTGTGAGGCGTCTTCGCGGTCACCTCAATACGGTGCCGTAAAAAATGGGGCATTGGGGAAAAGCGAGTACGCATGAGGGCAAATAAAACTCCGTCAAAGACGGTGGCGTACGCGTACAACCCTGACGGGGGGAAGCGTGTCCAACAGTTGTGGCAGACGTACTCGACATCGCAGGGGTGGTCCCGGTCCGCAGCAGCGCGCCGATGCGCCTGCTCCGGAGCGGCACAGCGGTCCCGGTCCGCGGCGCATCGGCACGCGGGAGTTCAGTGGCACCGGCCCGCGGTGACCGCGGCACGGCGGACGGCGCCGGCACCGCGACGGGCGCACGCGGCGCTCTCGCGCGCCCGGGGCGCGGACGCCGGCCGTCGGGCGGCATGCCGGTGATCGCTCCGATGCCCACGCCCCGCACCACCCGGATCCCCTCCCAGCGCGAGGGCACGGACACGGCCGCCGCCGGCACCACCGTCGACCACCTCACCGAGACCTACCGCGCCCACTACCGGTCGCTGCTCGGCCTCGCCGCCCTCCTCCTCGACGACACCGCCTCCTGCGAGGACGTGGTGCAGGAGGCCTTCATCCGCGTCCACTCGGCGCGCAACCGCGTCCGCGACCCGGAGAAGACCCTCGCCTATCTGCGGCAGACCGTGGTCAACCTCTCCCGGTCCGCGCTGCGCCGCCGCATCCTCGGGCTCAAGCTGCTCTCCAAGCCCATGCCGGACATGGCGAGCGCCGAAGAGGGCGCGTACGACCAGCTGGAGCGCGACGCGCTGATCAAGGCCATGCGCAAGCTCCAGCGCCGCCAGCGCGAGGTGCTCGTGCTGCGGTACTTCGCCGACATGACCGAGGCCCAGGTCGCCGAGACGCTCGGCATATCCCTCGGCTCGGTGAAGGCGTACGGCTCCCGGGGCATAGCGGCGCTGCGCGTCTCCATGGAGGCCTCGGCATGAGCGCCGACAAGAACAACTTTGAGCCGCACGGGCCGGACGGGCCGTTTGACGACCGGACTGGGAACAAGATGGCGAACAACGGGCCGGGCAACGGGCCGGACGCCGGGCACGACGGCGGCGAGGCCGACGACGTGACCCGGGAACAGGCCGGGGAACGGGCCCGCGAGGCCGAGGAACCCGGCACCGCGACCGGTGCGACCGGTGGCGCGGTGAAGGAATCCGGCGTCGGTGCGGAGAAGTCCGGCGGTGCGGAGAGGTCCGGCGGTACGGAGAAGCGGGCCGGAGCCGAGAAGGCGGCCGGGCCCGAGCGGTCGGCCGAGCCGCCGACCGAGGGGCTGGACCTCGGCGCGCTGCTCAAGGGCGGAACCCCGGGCGACGGCACGGACGAGCTGGCCCTGCGGCGGCTGTTCCACGGCGCGGTGGACGAGCTCGCGCCCTCCGAAGGCGCTCTCGACCATCTGCGCAAGGCGGTGCCCGCGCGCCGGGCCCGTAAGAGGCAGGCGCTGATCGGGGTGGCCGCGGCGGCGCTGCTGCTGGGCACGGCGATCCCCGCCTTCGTGCATGTGTCGAACCCGTCCGGCGGCGACAAGACCGGCCCCGTCGCGATCGGGAACGACAACATCCAGGGCGGTCCCGGGACCGAGGCCGAGAAGCAGAAGGAGCGGGAGAAGGAGGCCAAGGAGAAGGCGGCCCGGGCGAGCAGCTCCCCCACCGGAAAGCCCCAGAAGCCCAAGGACCGCGAGGAGAAGGACCGGCCGAGCGAGTCCCCGGGCACCCGTCCGGGCAAGAACACCGGAGGCGGCGGCTCCACCGGCGGTGGCGACGCGTCGGCCGGGCCCCCGGGCGAGGCCCCGGCCGACGCGCTGGTCTGCGATGCCGCCCGCCTCTCCGTCGCCGTGCAGGAAGCCGGTCTCCCGGATGCCGAGGGCAAGGTGTACGGGGTCTTCCGTGTCTCCAACGTCTCCGGCGACGCCTGCTCGGTCGGCGGCGGCGCGGTCGGCGTCCAGACGCTGGGCGCGGCCGACCCGGCCAAGGTGAGCGTGGTCCGGCACACGGCGGACGGCCCAGCGACCGGTCTGCCCGATCCGTCGCTGGAGGCCGATTCGCTGCTGCTGGAGCCGACCCAGTCGTACGAGGTGCGCTTCGCCTGGGTGCCGAGTGAGACCTGCCCGGCCACGGACGGCGGCGAGTCCCCGGCTCCGACCCCCACGGACGACGGGACCGGAGCGACCGAGGGCACCGGAGGCTCGACCCCCGGGGAAGTCTCGGCCCAGCTCCTCACCGAGGACGGCGGCCTCCAGGACGGCAGCATCTCGGTGACCCATGTCGCCGATCCGGGCGCGCCGACGGCCCAGGCGGCCATCCCCAACGCCTGCGCGGGGACGGTCTACCAGACCGGCCTGCTGAGCGCGGGATAGAGAACCGGGCATCCGCCCCGCCCCCTGGTCATGACACCGGCCCCGCCGCTGAGAGAGCGGCGGGGCCGGGGCGTGCGGTGGGGCGGGTGGGGGCGGATCAGACCGACTCGGGCTCCAGCCCCAGCTCACGGTCGCGGATCGCCTCCGCCTCTCGGCGCACCAGGCGGAACCACATGAAGAGCACGAACGCCGCGAAGACGAACCACTCGCCGGTGTACCCCAGGTTCTGGAACGCCTTCATGTCCAGCCCGTTGCCCTCGGCGACGGCGGCGGGCACCGCCCCCATCGAGCCGTCGGCCTCCGTCAGGGTGATCCAGGCGTCGTAGACGTCGTCCGGCACCAGGTTCACCAGCGAGGCGGCGCTGATCATCCCCAGCTGGCCGGCGGGCAGCCCGCCGGCCGTGTGGACGCCGTCCGTCCCCATGTTCTCCGAGGCCTGGAGCCAGCCGGTGACCGTGACCTCGCCGGCGGGAGGGGCCGGAGCGGGAGCGCCCTGGGCGACCCAGCCCCGGACCACCGGAAGCGTCTTCCCGCCGTCGGTCCTCAGCAGCGTCAGCACATAGTCGCCGCGCTCGCCCTTCACCGACCGGTCGGGCACCCGGAACTGCTCGCCGTACACCCCGGTGGCCTCGGCGGGCCGGCCGGAGGTCTTCTTGTCGACCGGCAGCAGCTCCTCCAGCGGCACCGTGCCCCGCTCATCGGGGGAGGGCTCCCGCTCGGCCTCCTTGTGGGTGTCCACCCGTTCCTCGAACTTGCCGAGCTGCCAGGTCCCCATGAAGAGACAGAAGGGGATCGCCAGCACGACGAAGACATTGATGCCCCACCACCGGGGCGTCAGCAGGAAGCGGTACACCCCTCCACGGTACGGAACGGGCTTCGGCTACCGAGGTCCGCCCCCCTCGGTCGCGCCTTCGAGGGCTGTCCGGCCCGCCGGTCCGGCCCCGGCCAGCCGGGCGGTGACGAAGTCGATCTCCATCCTGAGCTGCTTGATCCGCTCCTCCACCACCAGTGAGCCGTGTCCCGCGTCGTACCGGTACACCTCGTGGGCCGCGCCGCGCGCCGCCAGCCGGTCCACGTAGTTCTCCACCTGGCGGATCGGGCAGCGCGGGTCGTTGACGCCCGCCGAGATGTAGACCGGGGCGCGCACCGCGTCCACATAGGTCAGCGGGGAGGAGGCCTCGTACCGCTCGGGCACCTCTTCGGGGGTGCCGCCGAGCAGGGTGCGGTCCATCGACTTCAGGGCCTCCATCTCGTCGTGGTAGGCCGTCACATAGTCGGCGACCGGCACCGCGGCGAGCCCCAGCGCCCAGGACCCGGGCTGGGTGCCGAGACCGAGCAGGGTCAGATAGCCGCCCCAGGAACCGCCGGCCAGGATCAGCCGCTCGGGGTCGGCGAGCCCCGACTTCACCGCCCAGTCGCGGACGGCCGCGATGTCCTCCAGCTCGATCAGCCCGACGCGGTGCTTCAGCGCGTCCGTCCACGCCCTGCCGTAGCCCGTGGAGCCCCGGTAGTTGACCCGGACGACCGCGAAGCCGTGGTCGACCCAGGCCGCCGGGCCGGCCGCGAAGGCGTCGCTGTCGTGCCAGGTCGGGCCGCCGTGGATGTCGAAGACCGTGGGCAGCGGGCCCTCGGTCCCCGCGGGGCGCTGCACCAGCGCGTGCACCCGGCCGCCGGGCCCCTCGACCCACACGTCCTCCACCGGCACCGACTCCGGGGCCCTGAGCCCCGGCGGGTCGAGGACGGTCCCGCCCGCGGTGGAGCGCACCTGCGGCGGCAGCGCGGCCGAGGACCACAGATACTCGACCTCGCCCGACGGCCGGGCCGTGGCCCCCGAGACCGACCCGGCCGGGGTCTCGATCCGTGTCAACCCGCCCGAGGCCAGGTCGTACCGCCACAGCTCGCCGCGCGCCTCGAAGCTGTGCGCGACCAGCAGACCGGATCCGTCCGGGTACCACTCCGCGTTGACGTCGCCCGGCAGGTCGATCGCGAGATCGGTCTGCTCCCCGGAGGCCACGTCCCAGATCATCGGCTCCCAGCGGCCCCGCCGCTGATGGCCCACGAGCAGCCGGGTGTCCCCCTCCACCGGGGCGAAACCGAGCACCTCGAGACCGAGCTCCCGGGTGCCGCCCTCCGTGTCGTCCAGCTCGGCCACCGGGGAGCCGTCGAGCCGCACCACCCGCAGGGCCGCGTGCATCGCGTCGCCGTGCTCGGTGTGCTCGATCGCGATCAGCGTCCCGTCGTGGGACAGATCGCCGACCCCGGCCGACTCCCGGTGCCGGTAGATCTCGACCGGCTCGGCCCCCTCGCGCACCACATGGACGGTGGTGCCCTCCTCGTCGGTGGAGCGGCCGACCACCGACGCGCCGTGCCGCCCGACGGCCAGCCCCGCCGAGTAGGAGGGCGCGAGACCGGGCGCGGCCGGCACATCCTCCCCGCCCTCGAAGGGCTGCCGCAGCCATATCCCGAACTCGTCGCCGTCGCTGTCGGAGAACCACCAGACCGATGAGCCGTCCGGCGACAGCACTCCGTCGGTCGTGCCGCTCGGCCGGTCGGTGACCTGCCGCTGTCCGCCGGTGGCCCGGTCCCACGCGTACAGCTCGTAGGTCCCGGTGGCGTTCGACACGAAGAGGGAGCGGTCGGGCGCGTCCACCGCCCAGTCGGGGAGGGAGACGCGCGGTGCGCGGAAGCGCTTCTCCCAGTCGGGCATCGGGTCAGTGATCTCAGTCATGACCCCATTCTGCGCCGGGTGCCGGACAATTCGTTCGCGTCGCCCTCAGCCTGTGGATAACTTCGTACGCATGCATACGCCCACCTCTTCGAATTCCGGACTTCCCGACGGCTGGCGCGAGGCCAACCGCTCCAACTGGGACGGACGTGTCCCCATCCATGTCGCCAGTGACTTCTACGATCTGGACGCCTTCCGCGCGGGCAAGGAGGTGCTGCGCGACTTCGAGGTGGCCGAGGTCGGCGAGGTGACCGGCCGTACCCTGCTGCACCTTCAGTGCCACTTCGGACAGGACACGCTCGCCTGGGCCCGGCGCGGGGCGAAGCGGGTGGTGGGTCTCGACTTCTCGGAGCCGGCGGTGGAGGCCGCGCGCGGGCTGGCGACGGACCTGGGCATGGGGCCGGACCGCGCCGCGTTCGTCGCCGCCGACGTGTACGACGCGCGGGAGGCCGTCCCCGACCCCGTGTACGACATCGTCTACACCGGCACCGGCGCGCTGAGCTGGCTCCCGGACATCCGGAGCTGGGCCGAGACCGCAGCCTCGCTCGTCGCGCCCGGCGGATTCCTCTATCTCGCCGAGTTCCACCCGATCACCGACGTCCTCGACGACGGGACGGGCTCGCACGTGGTTCACGACTACTTCTCGCGCGAGCCGTGGATCGAGGACGAGACCGACACCTACACGGACTCGGACGCCAAGCTGGTCCACACCCGGAGCGTGGAGTGGCAGCACCCGATCGGCGACGTCGTCAGCGCGATCTGCGCCACCGGGCTGCGGCTGGAGTTCCTGCACGAGCACGACGTCTCGCTCTTCCCGCGCTTCGACAACTTCGTCACGGCCGACGACGGCTACTACCGCTTCCCGGCGGAGAAGCCGAAGATCCCGCTCATGTACTCGCTCAAGGCGACCCGGCCCCTCTGACCGCCGGGGACCCCGGCCGGGCCCGGCGCGGCGCTCGGGCGGGGCTCAGGAGGCCTTCGGAGGGCTGGGGAGGCGTACCACCGCACGGCCGCCGTCCAGATCGACGGTGGAGCGGTGCGGCGGTGCGCCGTCCTCCTCGTCGTCCTTCATCAGCAGCGCGCTCCGGCGCTCCTTCAGCTCGTTCTGCTTGCCCGCCGAGAAGGTCGCGTGCAGCTGCTCGAAGCCGGTCGCGGAGACCTGGCCCCGCCGCTTGCCGCGACCGGTCGCCCGCAGCAGCTGATCGCCGAAGGCTATGACCACGAGCAGGATCACCAGCCCGGGAAGGGTCGCGAAGACTACAAACTCCATGGCGTCGGTCTCCAGTGCGGAAGTCGGGGCGTGCCGGGGTGTGCCGGGGTGTGCCGGGGTGTGCCGGGGGCGGACTCGGGGAGGCGCGGGGGAGATCAGGGGGCGGCGACGGCCACGGCCGCCGCGTAGCCGGGATCGACCGGTACGTCGCTGAGCCGCCAGCCCGCCACCTGGACCGGGCGGGGGCCCGCGCCGACATGGGTGCGGGCCAGATCCTCGTTGAGCCCCACGCCGGACGCCTTCAGCACCGCTTCCTTCCGTGTCCAGCAGCGGGCGAAGGCGAGGGGCCGCTCCCCGGCCGGCAGTTCCGCCAGTTCGGCGCGCTCGCCCGGGTGGAGTTCGCCCGCGATCTCGTCGACCGTCGTGGCGGAGGGCAGATTCTCGACATCGGCCCCGACCGGGACCGGGGCCAGCGCGATCAGCACCAGGCCCTGGGTGTGGGAGAGGGAGAAGTGCACCGGGTCCCCGGATATCGCGGGGCGGCCGTGCGGGCCGCCGCACTGGGTGCACGGCTTACGGGTCAGGGCGACCGCCTCGGGCGGCAGGCCGAGCCGCTCGCCGAGCAGACGGCGCAGGGCGACATGGGCGACCGCGTAGGCGTCGCGGTCGACGGGCCGGAGGAAGGCGTCGAGACGGGCCGACTCCGCGCCGTCGAGCAGCCGCCGATGGGCCAGGGCCTCGGCCGCGAGGGCGGGCACCCGGCCCAGCCAGAGCCGTTCCACGCCGGGAGGCGGCGAGAGCGGCGAAGGCGGCGAGGTCGCCGGGGGACCCCCGGCGGGTTCGGCGGAGTGCTCGGTCGTCGCCATGCGTGCCTTCTCCTCGGGCTCCGTCGGTCCGGGGCGTACGAATCCGGCGCGCCGCGAGGGCGCGCCGGATCCATGAGTACGGGCATCCGGTGTCCGGGCGCAAGGGCCTGCGCTCCGGACACCGGATGTCATCGCACGGTGGTGTCGGCTCAGATGTTGACGCCGAAGTCCTGCGCGATGCCGCGCAGGCCCGAGGCGTAGCCCTGGCCGACGGCGCGGAACTTCCACTCCGCGCCATTGCGGTACAGCTCGCCGAAGACCATGGCGGTCTCGGTCGAGGCGTCCTCGCTCAGGTCGTAGCGGGCCAGCTCGGCCCCGCCGGCCTGGTTGACCACGCGGATGAACGCGTTGCGCACCTGGCCGAAGGACTGGCCGCGGCTCTCGCCCTCGTGGATCGAGACCGGGAAGACGATCTTCGCGGCCTCGGCGGGGACGGCCGCCAGATTGACCTTGATCTGCTCGTCGTCGCCCTCGCCGGCGCCGGTGAGGTTGTCACCGGTGTGCTCGACGGAGCCCTCGGGGCTCTTCAGGTTGTTGAAGAAGATGAAGTGCTGGTCGGAGAGCACCTTGCCGGCCGCGTCCACCAGCAGGGCGCTGGCGTCGAGGTCGAAGTCGGTGCCGGTGGTGCTCCGTACGTCCCAGCCCAGGCCCACGATTACCGCAGACAGGCCCGGGGCCTCCTTGCTGAGCGAGACATTGCCGCCCTTGGACAGGCTGACACCCATGGAAATCCCCTGCGCAATCCGGCGCGGGCCGCGCCTTTCTTGACGTTTGCTGTGCCCAACCGAGCCAACGAGCGACCTACCCCCTCAGTTCCCGTCCCGCACCACAGATGGATAAGTTTTGACTTATATAAGTGACCGCCGCATAGTGGGATTCGTGCAGGTATTCGATGTTTTCGCTGTGCTGGGCGATCCGGTACGACGCCGGATATTGGAGCTGCTCGCCGAGGGCGAGCAGCCGTCGGGCGCGGTCGCCGCGGTGATCCGGTCGGAGTTCGGGATATCGCAGCCCGCCGTCTCGCAGCATCTGCGCGTGCTGCGGGAGAGCGGGTGCGCCTCCGTGCGGGCCGAGGGGGCCCGCCGGCTCTACGCCGTCGAGGCCGCGCCGCTGCGCGAGGCCGATCTCTGGCTGGCGGGGTTCCGGAACCGCTGGGAGTAGACCCGGGGGGACAGGAAGAGCGAGCGAGGGACAGACATGAGTGAGATCGCCGACCGGATTGACGACGTCCGCCGCGAGGTCGGCACCCGCCCCCCGGCGGGCGCACCCGAGGACACCGAGGGCCCCGCGGGCGAGGAGGTCCGCACCGTCCTGCTGGCGCGCGCCTTCGACGCCCCGCCGGAGACGGTCTGGCGGGCCTGCACCGACCCCGAGCGGGTCGGCCGCTGGTTCCTCCCGCTCGGCGGCGACCTCCGGCCCGGCGGCCACTACCGGCTGGAGGGCAACGCGGGCGGCGAGATCCTGGACTGCGAGCCGCCCCGGCTGCTCCGGGTGAGCTGGCTGTTCGGCGAGAGCCCCGGCTTCGGCGAGGTCGAGCTGCGGCTGGCCCCCGAACCGGAGGACGGGGGAAGGACCGCCTTCGAGCTGGAGCACATCGCCGTCGTGCCGCCCGGGATGTGGGACCGGTTCGGGCCCGGCGCGGTCGGCGTCGGCTGGGATCTGGCGCTGCTCGGGCTCGATCTGCATCTGCTCGGCCGCCCGGTCGGGGACCCGGCGGCGTGGCAGGTCTCCGACGAGGCGAGGGAGTTCATCGCCCGCAGCGCCGAGCGGTGGGGCGCGGCGCACCGCGCCTCGGGCGCGCCCGAGGACGTCGCCGCCTCGGCGGCCCGCGAGACGACCGCCTTCTACGCCCCGCCCGGGCCGCCGGAGGACAGCGCCGAGACCGCCTGAGGTCCGGGGCGCGGAACGGGGCGGCGGGCCGGGGCGGGAGCCGGGCCCCGGGCCGGGGGCGCGAGCAGGGGCGCACGGCCAGTAAAGTGCGCCTCCGTCCCCCGCAACGCCCACGAACACCCGAGGTACCAGGCAGTGACCTCCGCACCTTCCACCCCGCCGGCCGTCACCGTGGTCGGTATCGGGGCCGACGGATGGTCCGGCCTCCCCGACGGCTCGCGCACGGCGCTCGCCAACGCCGAGGTGCTGATCGGGGGCGCGCGCCAGCTGGAGCTGCTCCCGGAGCGCTGCACCGGCGTACGCGTCCCCTGGCCGTCGCCGCTGCGCCCCGCCGTCCCCGCCCTCCTCGCCGCCCACGCCGGCCGCCGCGTCGCCGTCCTGGCCAGCGGCGACCCCATGCACTACGGCATCGGCCGGGCCCTCGCCGAAGAGCTGGGCCCCGCCGCCGTACGGGTCCTGCCGCACCCCTCGTCCGTCTCGCTGGCCGCCGCCCGCCTCGGCTGGCCGCTGGAGGACGCCGAGGTCGTCACCCTCGTCGGCCGCCCCTCGGCCCGGCTCGCCGCCGCCCTCCACGAGGGCCGGCGGCTCCTGGTGCTGAGCGCCGGGGCCGGCACCCCGGCGGAGGTCGCCGCCCTGCTGCGCGCGCGGGGCTTCGGACCGAGCCGGATACAGGTGCTCGAACAGCTCGGCGGGGCCCGCGAGCACACCGCCGAAGGCACCGCCGACGACTGGCCCCACCCGCCCGGCGACCCGCTCAACATCGTCGCCGTCGAGTGCCGCCGCGCCCCGGACGCCCTGCGGCTGGGGGCCGTGCCCGGACTGCCGGACGCGGCGTACGAACACGACGGCCAGCTCACCAAGCGCCATGTCCGCGCCGCCACCCTCGGCGCGCTCGCGCCCGCGCCCGGCGAACTGCTCTGGGACATCGGCGGCGGATCCGGGTCCATCGCGGTCGAATGGATGCGTACGCACCCCTCCTGCCGGGCGGTCACCGTCGAGCGGGACCCGGTGCGCGCCGGGCGCATCGCCGTCAACGCGGACCGGCTCGGCGTCCCCGGGCTGCGCGTCGTCACCGGCCCCGCGCCCGCCGCGCTCGCCGGGCTGCCCGTCCCCGACGCGGTGTTCATCGGCGGCGGACTCACCGCCCCGGGGCTGCTCGACGCCTGCTGGGAGGCGCTCCCGGCGGGCGGCCGGCTGGTCGCCAACACCGTGACCCTGGAGTCCGAGGCGCTGCTGGCCGACCGCTACCGGCACTACGGCGGCGAGCTGATCCGGCTCGCGGTGGCGCACGCCGTGCCCGTCGGCACATTCACCGGGTGGCGGCAGGCGATGCCGGTCACCCAATGGGCCGTCGTGAAGCTCGCGGCCGTGAAGCACCCGCACCACCCGGACGGGCTCCGGGAGCCCGCCGCCCACTCAGCAGGAGACGACAGATGACCGTGTACTTCATCGGCGCCGGCCCCGGCGCCGCCGACCTGATCACCGTGCGGGGCGCCCGGACCCTCGCCGACTGCCGGGTCTGTCTGTACGCGGGCAGCCTGGTGCCGCGCGAACTGCTCGCCGAGTGCCCCCCGGACGCCCGGCTCGTGGACACCGCGCACCTCGACCTCGACGCGATCACCGAAGAGCTGGTCCGCGCCCACCGAGAGGGCCACGACGTGGCCCGGCTGCACTCCGGCGACCCCTCCGTCTTCAGCGCGGTCGCCGAGCAGATGCGCCGGCTCGACGCCGCCGGGGTGCCGTACGAGGTGGTGCCCGGCGTCCCCGCCTTCGCCGCCGCCGCCGCAGCCCTCAAGCGGGAGCTGACCGTGCCCACCGTCGGCCAGACGGTCATCCTCACCCGGATCGCCCACCGCGCCACCGCGATGCCCGAGGGCGAGGACCTGGCCACCCTCGGCCGCAGCGGCGCGCTGATCGTGCTGCATCTGGCCGCCCGCTACGCGGACCGGGTGGTCGAGGAACTGCTGCCGCACTACGGCGCGGACTGCCCCGCCGCCGTGGTCGCCCTCGCCAGCCGCCCCGACGAGCTGATCCTGCGCGGCACCCTCGCCGACATCGCCGACCAGGTGAAGGCCGCCGGAATCGTCCGTACCGCCGTCATCATCGTCGGCCGCACCCTCGGCGCGGAGGGGTTCCGGGACAGCCACCTCTACTCCCCGGAGCGCGACCGGCACCAGTGCTGAGCCACCGCCGGTGCTGAGCCGCGCCGAACCGCCGAACCGTCAGCGCGCGGGCGCGGCGCGCCCCACCACCGTCCCGGCCCGGTCGATGCAGATCACATCGACGGCGACCGGCGCGCCGCGCAGCACGGACAGCGCCTCGTCGCGCGCCGCCACCGCCACCAGATCGCCCAGCGGCACCCCCGCCGCCGCGCACAGCTGAAGCGCCGCGAGCCCGGTGTTGGCCACGGCGATCTCCTCGGCCAGCGCCGGGTCCGCGCCGCCGCGCCGGGCCAGTTCGGCGAGGAAGCCCTTGTCCACCTGGGAGCGGGCCGAGTGCAGATCCAGATGCCCTGCGGCCAGCTTCGACAGCTTCGCGAACCCGCCGCAGACCGTGAGCCGCCCCACCGGATGACGGCGTACGTACTTCAGCACCGCGCCCGCGAAGTCCCCCATGTCCAGCAGCGCGATCTCCGGCAGCCCGTACTCGGCCACCACCGTCTTCTCCGAGGTCGAACCGGTGCACGCCGCCAGATGGGAGTGCCCGGCCGCCAGCGCCACATCCACCCCGCGCCGGATCGAGTCGATCCACGCCGAGCAGGAGTACGGCACGACCACCCCGGTCGTCCCCAGGATCGACAGCCCGCCCAGGATCCCCAGCCGGGGGTTCCACGTGGAACGGGCGATCTCCTCGCCGTGGTCGACGGAGACCGTGATCTCCACATCGCCGCCCCCGCCGTGGGCCTTCGCGACCAGCGCCATGTGCTCGCGCATCATCTGCCGGGGCACCGGGTTGATCGCGGGCTCCCCGACCTCCAGCGGCAGCCCCGGCAGCGTGACCGTGCCCACGCCGGGGCCCGCCCGGAAGACCACCCCGGACCCGGCCGGGAGCACCCGTACCGTCGCGCGCACCAGCGCTCCGTGAGTGACGTCCGGATCGTCCCCCGCGTCCTTCACCACCGCCGCCATGGCGCGTCCGTCCGCCGTCAGCTCCTCCTTGGCCAGCGCGAACGACGGCGTCTGCCCCTTGGGCAGCGTGATCGTCACCGGATCGGGAAAACTCCTGGTCAGCAGCGCGGTGTACGCGGCGGTGGCCGCCGCGGTCGCACAGGCCCCGGTCGTCCAGCCGGGGCGCAGCCCGGTGTGCTTGAGTTGGGCGCCGCGCCCGCCTTTCGCCTCACTGATCATTAAGGGGTCCGTACTCCGTGCCTGTGCATGTGTTGATCCTCGGGGGGACGACCGAGGCCCGCCGGACCGCCGAGCTGCTCCACGGTGTCCCCGGGCTCCGGGTCACCAGCTCGCTCGCCGGGCGGGTCGCCGCGCCCAGGCTGCCGCCGGGGGAGGTCCGCGTCGGCGGGTTCGGCGGGGCCGAGGGGCTCGCCCGGTGGCTGCGCGAGCACGGGGTGGGGCTGCTCATCGACGCCACCCATCCCTTCGCGAGCACGATCAGTTTCAACGCGGCCGGGGCCGCCGCCACCGCCCATGTTCCCCTGCTCGCGCTCCGGCGGCCCGGGTGGGTCGACGCGGAGCCCGCCGCCGGCGGCGACTGGCATCCGGTGGGCTCCCTGGAGGAGGCTGCCGCGATCCTGCCGGACCTGGGGCGACGGGCCTTCCTCACCACCGGGCGGATGGGACTGGCGGCCTTCGCCGGCTGCGACGGGGTCTGGTTCCTGATGCGGTCCGTCGACCCGCCGCAGGGGCCGCGCCCGGCGCGGATGGAGGTGCTGCTCGACCGGGGGCCGTTCACCCTGGAGGGGGAGCGGGAGCTGCTCGCGCGGCACCGGGTGGATGTGCTGGTGACGAAGGACAGCGGGGGCGCGGCGACCGCGCCGAAGCTGGTGGCGGCGCGGGAGGCGGGGGTGCCGGTGGTGGTGGTGAGGAGGCCGGGGGGGCCGGAGGGGGTGCGGGTGGTGGGGGACCCGGAGGGGGCGGTGGAGTGGGTGGCTCGGCTTGCCGGGGTGCGGGCCCTGGGGGCTCGGGTCCGTCCTCAATCTCCCCCTGGGCTCCGCCCGGGGGGACCCCCGGACGGGCTGAATTGACGTACCTGGCAGGTGCGGGGCCCGAGGACTCGGGGTCCGTCCTCGAACTCCCCCTGGGCTCCGCCCGGGCCGGTGGGTGCGGCCCGGGGCGGGAATCGGGCCTGGTCAGTTCTCCGGGTAGCGGCGGGGGGTCCAGGTTATGTGGGAGCCGGAGGGGCGGGGGGTGGTGCGGGTTTGGGAGGAGCCGATGAGGAGGATGGTGCGCATGTCGACCTCGTCGGGGTTCAGCTCGCCGAGGGGGACGGTGCGGACGCTCTGCTCCGGGCCGCCGATGTCGCGGCCGACGACCACGGGGGTCTCCGGGGAGCGGAATTCGAGGAGCAGGTCGCGGGCCTTGGCCACCTGCCAGGTGCGGCTGCGGGAGCCCGGGTTGTAGAGGGCGAGGACCAGATCGGCCGAGGCGGCGGCGCGCAGGCGTTCGGCGATGACCTCCCAGGGCTTGAGCCGGTCGGAGAGGGAGATGGTGGCGTAGTCGTGGCCGAGCGGCGCGCCCGCCGCCGCGGCGGCGGCGTTCGCGGCCGTCACGCCGGGGAGCACCCGTACGGGGACGTCCGCGTACTCCGGCTGCGCGGCGGCCTCCAGGACGGCGGTGGCCATCGCGAACACCCCGGGGTCGCCGCCGGACACCACCGCGACGCGACGGCCGCGCCGGGCCAGGTCGAGGGCGAACTCGGCGCGCTCCGACTCGACCTTGTTGTCCGAGCCGTGCCGCCGCTGGCCGCTCCGCTCGGGCACCCGGTCGAGATAGGTCGTGTAGCCGACGAGGTCGTCGGCGGAGGCCAGCGCGCCCCGGCTCTCCGGCGTCAGCCAGAGCGGCCCGGCGGGACCGGTGCCGACGACCACGACCTCGCCGCGCTCGCGCACGGCGGGGGCGGCGTCGACCCGGCTCGGCAGCACGGCCACCGCGAAGTACGGGACCGAGTCCGGGTCCACCCCGGCCAGTTCGGCGGTGCGCTCACCGGCCATGGTGGCGCGCTCGACATAGCGGGCCTCGTCCAGCCGCCCGGCGCGCTCCAGGGCGCGGCGCACCTTGGGGAACGTACGCCCCAGCTTCATCACCACCGCGACGTCGGTGGCGGCCAGCCGGGCGGTCAGCTCCTCCTCGGGCAGGGTGCCCGGCAGGATCGTCAGCACCTCCTCGCCCTCGGCGAGCGGTGCGCCGAGGCGGGCGGCCGCCGCGCTGACGGAGGTGACACCGGGGACGACCTCGGTCTCGTAGCGGTCCGCGAGCCGCTTGTGCATGTGCATGTACGAGCCGTAGAAGAGCGGGTCGCCCTCGGCCAGCACCGCCACCGTGCGCCCCGCGTCGAGGTGGACGGCGAGCCGGGCGGCGGCCTCGGCGTAGAACTCCTCCATCGCGCCCCGGTAGCCGCCCGGGTGCTCGGTGGTCTCGGTGGTGACGGGGTAGACCAGCGCCTCTTCGAGGTGGTCCGCGCGGATGTGCTTCGCCGCGATGGAGCGGGCGATGGACCGCCCGTGCCGGGCGCTGTGGTACGCGATCACATCCGCCTCGGCGATGATCTCCACGGCGCGTACGGTCATCAGCGACGGGTCGCCGGGGCCGAGCCCGACTCCGTACAGCCGGCCGGTGGTGGTGCCGCTCATTCTTCCTCGCTCGCGATCGCGTTCAGAGCGGCCGCCGCCATGGCGCTGCCGCCGCGCCGCCCCCGGACGACCAGGTGGTCGAGGCCGAGCGGGTGCTCGGCGAGGGCGTCCTTGGACTCGGCGGCGCCGATGAAGCCTACGGGGACGCCGATGACGGCGGCCGGGCGAGGTGCGCCGTCGGCGATCATCTCCAGCAGCCGGAAGAGGGCGGTGGGGGCGTTGCCGACGGCCACGACCGCGCCGTCGAGGCGGTCGCGCCACAGCTCCAGCGCGGCGGCGCTGCGCGTGGTGCCGAGTTCGGCCGCCAGGGCCGGTACGGACGGGTCGGAGAGCGTGCACACGACCTCGTTGCCGGCCGGGAGCCGCTTGCGGGTCACCCCGCTCGCGACCATGGCCACATCGCAGAGGATCGGCGCGCCCGCGCGCAGCGCGGCCCGGGCCCGGGACACGACCTCGGGGCTGTAGGAGAGGTCGCGCACGAGATCGACCATCCCGCAGGCGTGGATCATCCGGACCGCGACCTGGCTGACGTCGGCGGGCAGACCCGTGAGGTCCGCTTCCGCCCGGATGGTGGCAAAGGACTGGCGGTAGATGGCCGCGCCGTCCTTCTCGTAGTCGAACACTGTGCTCTCGCCGCTCTCGTTCATGGGGACGTCGGACGGCCGGGTCGCGGACCCGGCCGGTGTGGAGGTGCCACCGCAATGGTGGCGGTGCGGTGCGGGCGGGGGTGCGGAGGGGTGCCGGACCGCGCGTACGAGTACGCATACGAGTACGTGTGTACGTGCGGGTGTACGGCGCCGGCCGGCCGCGCCCGTGCGACCCCGCCCGCCCCGACCGTAGCCCGCGAGGCCGGCCGGAGACCTTCCGGGCGGCTCGCGGCGGTCGTGCACGCCGCTGCCCGTGCGATTCGTCCGCCCGGCGGTTCCGGCTTCCGTTCGGCGGACTCCGCGCCGGGAAACAGTGTCGCTGTCGTCACGGAGCCGGAGCCGGGGCCGGGGCCTTCGGCGCGGTGCGCGAGCGGGCCGACGCGACGGCGGCGGCGAGGCCGGCGGGGCTTCCGGGCGGCGGGGTCACGGCCGGGTCCGGCCGCCCGGCGCGGACCACGGACACCCGGTACCCCTCCGGCGCGGCGACCACGTCGACCCGGTCCCCGGGCGGACGCCCGCAGCGCCGCTCGCAGCCGGACCAGTGGACGGGCAGCAGCGCGGGCGAGCCGTCCGTACCGCTGTCGTCCGTACCGCTGTCGCCCGTACCGCTGTCGCCCGTACCGCTGTCGTCCGTACCGCCGTCGTCCGTACCGCTGTGGACGAGCGCGTCCGCCGCGTCCGCCCGGACGTCCGCCAGGGATTTGGCGCAGCCCGGGCGGCCGATGCACGCGCCGACGCCGTGCCAGGGGGAGGCGTCCCCGGTGATCAGGCCGGTCGCGGCGAGGGCGGCGAGCCGTTCGGCGGCCCGCGCGGCGGGGACGCCGGGGACGACGACGCCGCGCCAGGGGGTCAGCCGCAGCTCGTCGCCGCCTTCCGTACGGGCGCACTCGGCCAGCAGCCGCCACTGGGCGGCGGACAGACGCCCCAGCGGGGCGAGGACCGAGAGCGCGGCGGGCGCGCCCGGCCGGGGCCCGGCGACGACACCGGCCGACGGCCCGTCCGGAGAACCCGAAAAGTCCGGCACGTCCGAAGAGGCCGCCGCGCCCCGCGAAACCCCGACGCCCCGTCGCGCCAGCCGGGACACCAGCTCGGGAAGGAGTGCGTCGGAGGCCGTCCCGGGAAGATCGCCCACCCGCCAGACCCGTCCCCACCCTTCCGGCACGGCGGCAGCCGCGTCGAGGAAGACCTCCGCCGCCGTCAGCGCGGCGAGCGCCGCCGACCCGCCCGGCACGGTGAGCGCCCCCGTACCGGCCTCCGTGCCCAGGCGCAGCAGCGCCCCGCCCCCGGGGACCGCCGTCAGCGTCACGTCCGCGCCGAGCGCGGCGACGTCGCCGCGCCCGTCGTCCAGGGCGAAGAGGAACCGGCCCGAGAGTCCGCGCGCCGCGTCGCTGGCGCACAGCAGCCCGTCCAGGGCCCGCAGCCAGGGGCCTACGTCCCCCGCGCCCCGGCCGTCGAGGCCGGACAGCGGGGAGGCGAGGACATTGCGGACGCGTTCGTGGCCGCGCGAGGGAAGCAGCCCGGCCGTGTCGAGCAGCGTGGCCAGCTCCTGGCCGCAGCCGGCGCCCAGGCCGCGCAGCTGTACGTTCCCGCGCGACGTGAGATGCAGCACTCCGTCGCCGAGCCGTTCGGCCGCCCCGGCCAGCGCCTTCGCCTGCCGGCTCGTCAGCACTCCGCCGGGGACACGGACCCGCGCCAGCGCGCCGTCGTCCGCCGTGTGGAGCCGCAGCGCGCCGGGACAGGCATCGCCTCCGGCCGCCGAGGGCCCCCCGTCGCCGGAGCCGGAAGCGGAACGGTCCGAGGGGGACACGGTCCCGGCCGGTGGGCCGGTGGGGGCGGTGGGCATGGCCGCGAGCATACCGATAATCACTCAAATCGTAGGTCCCATACGGAATGCGCGCCCCTTACGATACGGGGGAGCGGATCATCCGGTCCGTCATCGCCGGCGACGGCGACAGGGGAGGAAGCCCGGTGAGATTCCGGCGCGGTCCCGCCACTGTGAGCCCGGCCCGCCAGGCCGGGCGAGTCAGGAACTCCCGCCGTCCGACACCGCCCGGGGCGCGGAAACCCCGAGGAAGGCCAGACGCCGCATGCATCAGTCCGCCGGGGACCGACCCCCGTACGCCCCCGAGATTCTGCTCCTGTCGACCTCCGACACCGATCTGCTCAGTGCCCGGGCCGCCGCCGGCCCGGTGGCGTACCGTTTCGCCAACCCCTCCCGGCTGCCCCTGGAGGACCTCCCCGCGCTGCTCGACGGCGCGGGCCTGGTCGTCGTCCGTCTGCTGGGCGGAGTGCGCGCCTGGCAGGAGGGGCTGGACCAGCTCCTCGCCAGCGGGCTCCCGGTGGTCGTCCTCACCGGCGAACAGGCCCCCGACGCGCAGCTGATGGAGGCCTCCACGGTCCCCGTCGGCCTCGCGGCCGAGGCGCACGCCTATCTCGCCCACGGCGGCCCGGCCAACCTCGAACAGCTCGCGCGCTTCCTCTCCGACACCGTGCTCCTCACCGGCCACGGCTTCGAGCCGCCGGCCCCCGCCCCCACCTGGGGCCCCCTGGAGCGCACCGCCCGGGTGACGGACGACGCCGCGCCGACGATCGCGGTCCTCTACTACCGCGCCCACCACATGAGCGGCAACACCGCCTTCGTCGACGCCCTCTGCTCGGCGATCGAGGACGCGGGCGCCCGCGCCCTGCCCCTGTACGTCGCCTCCCTGCGCGCCCCCGAGGCCGAGCTGATCGAGGCCCTGCGCCCGGCCGGCGCGATCGTGACCACCGTGCTCGCGGCCGGCGGCACCAAGCCCGCCGAGGCCTCCGCCGGCGGCGACGACGAGTCCTGGGACGCGGGCGCGCTCACCGGCCTGGACGTCCCCATCCTCCAGGCGCTCTGCCTCACCGGCTCGCGCTCCGCCTGGGAGGAGAACGACGAGGGCGTCTCCCCGCTGGACGCGGCCAGCCAGATCGCCGTCCCCGAGTTCGACGGCCGGCTGATCACCGTTCCGTTCTCCTTCAAGGAGATCGACGAGGACGGACTGCCCGCCTATGTCGCCGACCCCGAGCGCGCCGCCCGCGTCGCCGGGATCGCCGTCCGCCACGCGCGGCTGCGCCACATCCCGGCGGCCGAGAAGCGGCTGGCGCTGGTCCTCTCCGCGTACCCGACCAAGCACTCCCGCATCGGCAACGCGGTCGGTCTCGACACCCCCGCCAGCGCCGTCGCGCTGCTGCGCCGGCTGCGCGCCGAGGGGTACGACTTCGGCCCGGCGGAAGAGATCCCGGGCCTGATCTCGGGCGACGGCGACGAGCTGATCCGGGCCCTGATCGAGGCCGGCGGCCACGACCAGGACTGGCTGACCGAGGAGCAGCTCGCCCGCAACCCGGTCCGCATCCCCGCCGCCGACTACCGGCGCTGGTACGCCACCCTCCCCGCCGAGCTGCGCGAGCAGGTCGAGGAGCACTGGGGCCCGCCGCCCGGCGAGATGTTCGTCGACCGCAGCGCCAACCCCGAGGGCGACATCGTCCTCGCCGCCCTGCGCCGGGGCAATCTCCTCATCCTCATCCAGCCGCCGCGCGGCTTCGGCGAGAACCCCATCGCGATCTACCACGATCCCGATCTCCCGCCCTCGCACCACTACCTCGCCGCCTACCGCTGGATAGCCGCCGGCCAGGCCGACGGCGGCTTCGGCGCGGACGCCATGGTCCACCTCGGCAAGCACGGCAACCTGGAGTGGCTGCCCGGCAAGAACGCCGGCCTCTCCGCCGCCTGCGGCCCCGACGCCGCCCTCGGCGACCTCCCGCTGATCTACCCCTTCCTGGTCAACGACCCGGGCGAGGGCACCCAGGCCAAGCGCCGCACCCACGCCACCCTCATCGACCACCTGGTGCCGCCGATGGCGCGCGCCGACTCCTACGGCGACATCGCCCGGCTCGAACAGCTGCTGGACGAGTACGCCCAGATCTCCTCCATGGACCCGGCGAAGCTGCCCGCGATCCGCGCCCAGATCTGGACCCTGATCCAGGCCGCGAAGCTCGATCACGACCTGGGCCTCAAGGACCGGCCCGAGGACGACGGCTTCGACGACTTCCTCCTCCACGTCGACGGCTGGCTCTGCGAGATCAAGGACATGCAGATCCGCGACGGCCTCCATGTGCTCGGCAGCCCGCCGGCCGGCGCCGACCGGGTCAATCTCGTCCTCGCCATCCTGCGCGCCCGCCAGATCTGGGGCGGCACCACCGCCCTGCCCGGTCTGCGCGAGGCCCTCGGACTCGACGAGTCCGCCGCCACCCGCACCACCGCCGACGAGGCCGAGGAGCGCGCCCGCGCCCTGGTCCAGGCGATGGACGACGCGGACTGGGACCCGGCGGCCCTGCCCGCCGGGGAGAGCGAGGAGGTACGCGCCATCCTCGCCTTCGCCGCCCGCGAAGTGGTCCCGAGGCTCGCCGCGACGACCGCCGAACTCGACCACGCCGTACACGCCCTGAACGGCGGCTTCGTCCCGGCCGGCCCCTCCGGCTCGCCGCTGCGCGGACTGGTCAACGTCCTCCCCACCGGCCGCAACTTCTACTCGGTCGACCCCAAGGCCGTCCCCTCCCGGCTCGCCTGGGAGACCGGCCAGGCGCTCGCCGACTCCCTCCTGGAGCGCTACCGCACCGACAACGGCGACTGGCCCACCTCCGTGGGTCTGTCCCTGTGGGGTACGAGCGCGATGCGCACCGCCGGCGACGACGTCGCCGAGGCCCTCGCGCTGCTGGGCGTACGCCCCGTCTGGGACGACGCCTCCCGCCGCGTCACCGGCCTGGAAGCCGTTTCGCTCGCCGAACTCGGCCGCCCCCGCGTCGATGTGACGCTCCGGATCTCCGGCTTCTTCCGCGACGCCTTCCCGCACACCATCGGTCTGCTGGACGACGCGGTACGGCTGGCCGCCTCGCTGGAGGAGCCCGCCGAGGACAACTTCGTCCGCGCCCACACCCAGGCCGACCTGGCCGAGCACGGCGACGAACGCCGCGCCACCACCCGTATCTTCGGCTCCCGTCCCGGCACCTACGGCGCGGGACTCCTCCAGCTGATCGACTCCCGCGACTGGCGCACCGACGCCGACCTCGCGGAGGTCTACACGGTCTGGGGCGGCTACGCCTACGGCCGTGAGCTGGACGGCCGCCCCGCGCGCGCCGAGATGGAGACGGCGTACAAGCGCATCGCGGTGGCCGCCAAGAACACGGACACCCGTGAGCACGACATCGCCGACTCGGACGACTACTTCCAGTACCACGGCGGCATGGTCGCGACCGTCCGCGCGCTGCGCGGCACCGCCCCCGAGGCGTACATCGGGGACTCCACCCGCCCCGAGACCGTCCGCACCCGCACCCTGGTCGAGGAGACCTCCCGGGTCTTCCGCGCCCGCGTGGTGAACCCCAAGTGGATCGAGGCGATGCGCCGCCACGGGTACAAGGGGGCCTTCGAGCTCGCCGCCACCGTCGACTATCTCTTCGGCTACGACGCCACCACCGGTGTGGTCGCCGACTGGATGTACGACAAGCTCACCCAGGCCTATGTCCTGGACCCGGAGAACCGCGCCTTCCTCCAGCAGGCCAACCCCTGGGCCCTCCACGGCATCGCCGAACGCCTCCTGGAGGCCGAGTCGCGCGGCATGTGGGCCAAGCCCGACCCGGCCGTGCTCGAGGCGCTGCGCCAGGTCTATCTGGAGTCCGAGGGGGACCTGGAGTCCGACGACTGACCGGCCCAACCGCGCATGCCCCGGGGGCCGTTCGGCTCCCGGGGCATGTGTGTTTGACTCGTCCGTCATGGACGGAACAGCCGAACAGGACTTTCTGCGGAGCCTCGACGCGCTCCCGCCGGCCGACGACCGCCGGGGCGAGGCAGCGGCACCGCTCGTCTGTCCCCGGCCCGGGCACCCCGCGGGCCATCGCTGCCTCGCCCTCGCGACCGGTCTCGACCTCCGGGCCCTTTCCGAGCTGCTCACCGGCCGTTACGGCGGTGCGCGCAATCTCGCCATGGGCGGCTTCACCGACCCGACCGTCACCGAACGGACCGGTCTGCCGCTGCTGACCCCCTTCGGCGACCGGGTGACCGAGATGCGCGCCTGGGCCAACGGCGACCAGTGGATCGGCTGCGGCACCCTCCGCGCGGACGGCGGCCCTGCTCTCGTACTCCTCCTCGCCGAACGCCCGCCCCCGCCCCCGCGCGCCCCCTCCGGCGTCTCCTGGCTGGACCTGCTCGCCGCCGCCACCGAATGGACGCGGGAAGCCGTCCACCCGGTGGACTGGCCCGCCACCGAAGCCCTTCTGGGCACACCGCTCCCCACCGAGTACAAACAGTTCGCCGAACGCTTCGGACCGGGCGACTTCGACGGATACCTCACGGTGATGGTGCCGGGCGCGGGCGAACTCGCCCTCGACCTCGTCGACTGGCACAACTCCTCCCTGCACTTCGCCGAACGGAGCGGCGACGAACTGTGGGCCCCTCATGGGCTCCACCCCGCCCCGGGCGGCCTCCTCCAGTGGGCCCACACCGAACAGCGCTTCGCCTTCTACTGGCTCGTCGACCACCCCGACCCCGACCGCTGGCCCATCCTCACCAACAGCGGCGACTTCGGCGACGCATGGGAACGCTTCGACGGCTCCCTCGCCGAATGCGTCCACGACCATCTGCTCTCGGCCCCCGGCTACTCCGGACCGCACTGGTTCGACAGCTACGACAGCTACGACAGGGGCTCCCACGGTCCCGGCGGCCCCAGCCGACCGATGCCGTAGGCCCGCACCATTTCCCCGATCGGCACCAGCGCCCGGGGCGCGAGCCGGGAGAGCAGCGGGACCGCGCACGCCCACCCCTCGCCCGCCAGCAGCTCCCGCACGAGCGCCCGGGCCGCCTCCTCGGCGGGGGCCGTCCCGTCCCCCGCCGCGTGGGCGAGCGCCAGACAGAGCCGGACCGTACTGTCCTCCTCCGGCGCGCGGTCGGCGGGCAGTACGACGGGCACGCCCGCCAGCCGAGTGGCGACGGCGGCCGACGCCGCGGCCCGCCGCCCGCCCCGGGCCGGTGCCGCCAGGGCCAGCCGCCGGGCCTCGGCCGTATCGCCCTCCACGGCCCTGAGCACGGCCAGTTCGGCGTACGGAATCCGCTCCGCCGGCAGGCCTGGAAGTCCCGGCAGCGTCCGCAGCCACTCGTCCGCCGCCTCGGCCCGGTCGGCCCGCTCCGGGCAGCACCCGAGCCTCACCAGCAGGACGAGGACCACCACCGCCCTCGGGTCCCACTGCTGACGGGGTCTCTCCACGAAGGCGGAGGCCGCTTCGAGCGCCCCGCGCAGCCGCGGACCGGGCCGCCGGACATCGGGGAGTGTGAGCAGCAGTTCCGCGAGCCGGGGGAGCGGGCCGACCGGGCTCCCCGTCCCGGCCCTCCGCTCCAGGGCCTCCACCACGGGCTCGACGAGCCGGGCGGCCGTCCCGGGGGCCCGCCGCGCGAGTCCGGCGGCGACGAGGGCGAGCGACCGGCGGATCTCCGGCTGCCCCTTCTCCCCGGGTACGGTCCGCCGCGCCATCTCCTCGGCCCCGGCCTCCTCCCCGGCGTGGGCCAGCGCCTGGGCGACCGCTCTCCGCGTCACGGGATCGAGCCCGTCGTCCCCGACGAGCCACGCCGCCTCCCGGGCGTACCACCCGGCCGCCTCGCCCTCCCCGCCCAGGGCGCACCCCAGCGACAGCGCCGCCAGATGCCGCGCCCGGCTCCCCGGCTCCGTGACGAACCGCACCAGCCTCTCCGCCTCGCCGAACTCCCCGACCGAGCCGAGCCCCCGGAAGAGAGCCGGAGTCCAGCCGTCACCGGCGGCCGGTCCCCGCACGGGCGGCGCGGAGCGGATGGCCGTCTCCAGCAGCTCCCGCCCGTGCGCGAGGTCGCCGTCCCGCAGGGACCGCTCGGACCGCCGGAGCAGGACGAGGTGCTCCGGCTCATGGCCGTCCCCGTCCGGTACGGGGTGGGCCCGGGGCCGCTCTCGCGGCGACGGGCGGGACCGGACCGGCTTCGGCTTCGGCTCCGGTTCGACGGCGGGCTTCCCCTCCCGCAGCCGCCGCATCGCCTCCCTGCCCGCGTCCTTGTTCCTCCGCTCCTCCCTGCGGCGCTCCTTCTCCCGCTCCCTGTACGCGGCGTCCGCCGCCGCCCCGCGCTCCTCGGCCGCCGCGATGTTCGCCTCGGCCCGCTCCGCGAGATCGTCGCCGAGCACGCCGGTCCGCAGCTCCTCGCGGTGCTTCGCGACCAGTTCCCCGAGCCGGGCGAGGGAGTCCCGGCCGGCACCGGTGTCGTGCACGGCCCGGCCGAGGCGCTCCAGCGTGGTGGAGATGTCCCGCCGCAGATGGGCCCGATCGGCGGGGGAGAGGGCCGCCGGGTCCGCCAGCGCGGCGGACAGCTGATCCAGCGCGGCCCTCAGCAGCCCGGGCGCCCTCTTCGTACCCCTGGCCAGCGCGCACGCGGCGAGCGCCCGGACGTCCACCGCGGCCAGCCCGTCCGCCGGCCCGTCCGCCGGCCCGTCCACAGGGTCCAGCTCCTCGCAGAGCGCCACGATGCGCGACCTGGCGTGGACGCGGTGGGAGCGCAGCCCGCGGGCGATCGTCGCCCAGATCTCCACCGCGGCGGCCCGCGCCCGGGCATCGCCCGAGCTCAAGCGGTCCGCGTCCGCGTCCACCGCCGCCACCCAGTCGCGGTCGTCGCCCTCGGAGAGCACGCGCGCCGCCGCCACCAGCGTCTCGACATCGGCCTCCCCGCCGAGGACCACCGCCCGCAGCAGCGCCCGCGCGGCACCCGTCTCGTCCACCGCCAGGAGCGCGTGGGCGGCCTCGGCCAGCTCCGCGTACGCGTCGGCGTCCCGGGGCGGGCGCGGCAGCCCCCGGTCGGCGCGGCCCGCCCACCGGGCCGCCTCCTCCGCGATCGCCGCCGCCCCCGGCCGTCCCGTACGCCCCACCTCCACCGCGACCCGCGCCAGCCGCGCCGCCCGGACCACCGGACCCGGGGCGGACCGGGCCAGCGCCCGCGCCCGGTCCACCTCACCGAGCCGCACCAGCAGAACCGGGGCCAGGGCCTCCACCCGGCGCGCCCCGCCCCGCAGGAGAGCGACCGAGACGGCGCGCCGCGCCGCCCGCGCCAGCTCCTCCGGGCCTGTGGCCTCCGGGCCCGTGGCGTCCGGGCCTGTGGCCTCCGCGTCGAACCCCTCTCCGACCGCCTCCACCTGCGCGAGGACCGCCTCGTGCCCGGCCCTGGCCGCGAGCCGTGTCTGTCGGCGGGCGTCCAGGACGTACTCCCCGCGGCGAACGGGGTCGTCCAGCAGCCGCGCGTACCCCGTCAGCAGATAGGGCGGCGTCTCCTCCGGCCAGCCCGCCGTACGCCAGGCACCGGCCCACGTGTGCAGCAGCCCGGTGTGGCGCGCCATCTCCACCGGCCCGAGTTCCTCCCGTACCGACCGGAGGACATCGGCGTGGCCCAGGGCGTACGTACCGGCCACCGGATCCTCCAGCAGGACCCGATGCCCGTCCGCGTCCTGAAGAACCCGCTCGATCCCCTCGGCGGGAACCCCGGCCACCTCCGCCAGATCCACCGCCCGCAGCCCCTCGCCCGCCGCCGCCAGCAGCCCCAGCACCCTCCTCCCCGGGCCGCTCGCCCCCAGCCGCGCCACCTCCCGCACCCGGTTCGCCCGCCCGATCTCCGCCGCCCGCGCGGACGGACCCAGCACGCGGAAGTGCCGCCGCGACCGCAGCGGGTGCGCGGCCGGCAGATCGCCGGGGACGGGCGTACTCCGCCGAGCCGACACGATGATCCGCAGATCGGCGTCCGGCCGTACGGGAAGCAGCGCCGCGATGCTCCGCCCGGGGCCGCCCCATGCCACGTCCTCGTCGAGGCCGTCGACCACGAGCAGGAGCTTCCGCCCGCTCTCCGCGGTGACGCTGTTGAAGAAGGCGGCCCACTGCCGAGGGTCGGGGGAGTCCGGAACGGAACGCTCGCCCAGCCCCGGGAAAGCCCGGAGCTGCTCCCCCATCTCCGCGACGAACGCGGCACAGGTATCGGTGCCCCGCGCCTTCGAGACAAAGAAATTCAGCAGATCGACCCCCTGTGGCGGTCTCTCCACCCAGTCGGCGAGCAGCGCGGTCTTCCCCACCGCCGACTCCGCCTGCCAGCACAGATACGGCTCCGCCCCCGGCCCCGACGCCCTGACGAAGTCACGCATCACCTTCCGCTCGGCCCCCCGCCCGACCAGCCCCTCCCGGGCCCTCAGCTCCGGGAGATGAGCCCGTACGAAGGGCTTGTCCTCGGCGTCCCGCCCCCGGAGGAAGTGCCCCGCCCGCTTCCTCCGGACCGCCTCCGCCCGAGCCGCCCGGAGGACGTCCTCCCACTCGGCCGCGCTGAGGGCCGCCCGACCGGCCGCCGCCTCCAACTTCCGTACCAGCTCCCGGAAGACAGCCTCCTTCCCCGCCGCCGGAGCCGACTTCCCGTCCCGCCACTCCCTCAGCGTGGTCACCCCGAGGCTGAACCCGCCGCCGATCTCCACGGCCTCACGCAGGCTCAGCCCCGACTCCTCCAACAGCCCCTTGAGCGCCGCCCCGAGCCGCTCACGCGGCGATCCCCCACTCCCCTCCATCGCCGTCCCTCCCCCCTGCCCCGTCAAAGAACCCGCCTCTGACCTGCGTCCATCACTCCCCGCGAGGGACGGAATCTATCCGCACACCGCGCCCCCGCCCGACTCTGTGAGCCACCGCTTCGCCCGGCCCCTCCCGGCCCTCGAACGAAAGGCTCCCCATGCCCCCGCTCCCCGAACTCCTCCACGACACCGCCGCGGTCACGGCCGCTGTCACCGCCACCGGCGGCCTGCTGTACGGAGGCGTCCTGTCCGCCGTCGCCCTCATCTCGGTCCTGGCCCCGACCCCGGAACGCCGCCGCGACGCCCGCTCCACGCTCACGATTCTGCTCCGGCGGCGGCGGTCGGGATGATTCGCCGAATCAACCACCCCTCCGATCACCAACTGTTAGCGTTCCTGTCGTTCCTGTTGTTCCGGAACGTCACCGCATTGGTCCGCCGGCCATGTCCAGAAAGCGGTAGTCAGGCATTGTCCGAAGTGCAAACCTCCGACCCTGCCGAACCCCGCCCCCGCTGGGACCCCCGACACCAGCCCTGCGTCCCCACCGTCACCCTCGACGGGGCCACCGCCCACCACTCCCTGTGCGCCCTGCTCGCCGAGGCCGACCGGCTGAGCACCATCGACGGCACGACCCCGGGCGAGACGGTCGCCGTCATCGAATATCTGCTGGCCATCTGCTTCGCCTCGGGCACCTGCCCCTCCTCGCCCGGGGAGTGGCGCACCTGGATCGCCGAGGAGCACGATCTCGGCGGCGCGTCCGAGTGGCTGGCGGCCCAGCCCGCCGGCGCGTGGGACCTCTTCCACCCCGAGGTCCCGCTCAGCCAGAACTCCGCGCTCGCCCCGCTCCTCGACGAACAGGGCACCGGTCCGGCCCAGTTGGTCATCGAGTACGCCGGTGACTACAACCAGCACTTCGACCACCACCACCTTGAGTACGACGACCCGCTCCCGGTGGCCGAGGCCTTCCGCGCGCTGCTCACCCAGCATGTGTACGCCCCCTACGGCCGCGCCCGGATGTCCGGCAGGGAACTCGGCCCGAGGATCACCAACCTGGCCGCCGGTCGGCTCCAGGGCCGGATCCGGGTCGTGGCGCTCGGCCGCACGCTCGGCGAGACGCTGCGGCTCAATCTCCATCCGCCCGAGGGCCCCGGCACCCCCCTCAACACCTCGTGGAGCGACGGCACCACCTCCCGCCGGGGGTTCGCGGAGAAGGCCACGCCCAGGGTGCCGAGAGGCTCCGCCGACCTCCACAGCGCCCTCGGCCGCTCGGTCCTCCTGCGCCCGGACCGTGGCGCGGACGGCCGGATCGTCGTCGACCGCGTACTGATCGGCGCGGGCGAAGTCCTCGAACTCGACCTGAAACGTCACCTTCAGGACGCGGTCCTCGGCACGACCCTGGGCGGGGAGGAGAAACCGCTGTGGCCGTCCCCCACCAGGGCGCAGTGGCGGGACGCGCACGCCCTGTACGGCGCGGTGAAGGACAGCGAGACCGGCCTCTACGCCCGGCTCCGCTCCCTGCCGTGCGGGAAGAGGGGGCCGGGCGCTCCGTACCAGCTGTGGGCCGTGGGCCTGCTCACCAAGCAGGCCCTGCCGGTCGCCTGGACGCAGGGCAGCTACCCGTACGCCCCCGGCATGGAGCGCCATCTGCACCGGGCGTCCCGCCGGGGCTCGGCCGTCGCCGAGTACGTGGCGTGGAGCCTGAAGCGCGCGGCCGTCGTGGCCTCGGAGACCGCCCATCCGTCCGCGCACGCCGCCGACGGGGCGCAAGTGGCGCGCTTCGACGCCCGGTGGGAGTTCTGGCCCTCGGCCGCCGAACCCTTCTACCAGCTCCTCGACGAGGTGATCGAAGAAGGGCTGGTGGACGACGACGACCCGGTCTCGGCCCCTCTCGCCGACTACGCCCGGACCCTGATGACCTCCGCCCGTACCCATCTCACCCACCGTCTCGACCCGCTCCCGCCCAACGACAGGGGGCACCGCGCCCGCGCCCGCGCCGAGCGGCGCTTCGAGCAGGACATGGACAGCGCCAGAGCGCCCGCCGAACTCCGAGGGGAGACCGCGCATGACGACTGAGGACAGCGAACCCGGTGACCCCTCCGACGGCCTCACCCTCCGCAGCGCCCTCCCGCACGACAGCGCGGCCCTCACCAACTGGCTCACCACCCTCGTCCGCAACCGCGAGTACGGCACACTCGCCGACCTCCGCCGCGCCAGAAACCCCACCAACGCCCACATCAGGGCCGGTTGGTACGGCGGGGACGACCACCGCGAGCTGTTCGAGCGGGTGGCCTTCCTCTTCGCGATCTACCACCAGGGCCGACCGACGCCCTCGTACGGCCACGGCCGCCTCGGTGCCGCCGCCCGCCGGATCGGCGACGGCACCGGGCGCGGCCCGGACAACCCGGGCGCGCAGCGCCTCCTGGACCGCGTCGTCGCCAGCCGCCGCATCCCCTGGCGTCATCTCCAGCACACGATCACCAGACTCCGGTCCTGCGACCAGCCCCCGCCCTCCTGGACGCAACTCACCGAGGACCTGATCCGCTGGCACGACCGCAGGGCGCGTATCGCCTACGAGTGGTCGGTCGAGTTCCACACCCCGGCGGCGCGGAAGACGGCGACACGGAAGACAACGATGACGCGGAAGGACGCGACCACGTGACCGAGGCCCCTCGAAGCCAGTTCCTCTCCCTGCACCTCCTGGAGACCCTCGTCGCGGTCCTCCCGGTGCGGGACGAGAACGGGCAGCCCAAAAGCCTCGTCTACGGCGGGGCCGAACGCCACATGATCACCAGCCAGGCACGCCGGCGCGCCGAGCGCGTCTACGCCCGCAACCGCGCCAACGCGGGCCTCGGCCCCCTCGCCGGCCGGAGCATGGGCATCCGTACGCGGGAGTGGGCGCTGCTGACGGCCAGGGAACTGGAGTCCGCCCACGGCTGGGAGCGGGAGGAGGCCGTCGCCACGGCGCGCGCCGTCATCGAGGCGAGCGGCCTGAAGTTCGGCGACCCGAGCAAGAAGACGGTCGCCCATCTGACGAAGGTCCTGATCTTCGCGCCCGCCGACGCGGGCTCGCGCATCGCCGGCCACATCGCCGGGAACGCCGACGACCTCAGGGCGTGGCGCGACGGATACCTCCTGGTCCAGGCGGAGGCGCTGAGAAAGTCCCGCCGGCCGGCCAGGAAGAAGTCCGACGCCGGACCTCCCCCGGAGGAGGAGAGCGCCACCGCGGAACCCGCCGCCACCAGGCCCCCGCCCCTCCCCAAGGCCACGCGCGACGCCGTCCTCCTCGCCATCGCGCCCCGCGACGCCGTGGACATCGCCCTCTACGGACGTTTCCTCGCCGAGATCGCGGACTCGCCCAACGTCGACGGGGCGGTGCAGAGCGGCCACGCCTTCACCGTCCATGAAGCGGAACAGATCGACGACTTCTACGCGGCGGCCGACGACGCGAGACTGGACCGCAAGCGGAACGCCCTCAGTTTCCTTGACGCGGCGGACGACGCCGGTGCGGGCATGACGGGATACCAGTCCCTGATCTCCGGGACCTTCTACCGGCACGCCGTTCTCGACCGTACCCAGCTCCGCGTCAATCTGCGGATCGCCGGAATGACGGAGGACGAGGCGGAGGAGGCCGCGGCCGACGCCGAGAAGGAGTTCGTCAACGGCTTCGTGGAAGCGTTCCCGGAGGCCAAGAAGAACTCCACCGCCTCCACCGGCTCCCTCCCCGCCCTGGTCCTCGCGTTCGAGGGCGAACGCCCCTACAACTACGCAGCGGCCTTCCAGCTCCCCGTCGACGAGTCCCCCGAGAGCGCCGGCGGCGAGGGCCCGGCCGGCCCCGCGGCGGTCCGCAGGCTCCTGCGCCACCACGCCTTCGTCAGCCGCCGCCGCGAGGATCTCCGTACCTCGCGGATCCTCACGTACGACCCCCGGATCGACGCCCTCCTCCAGGAGCCGGGACTGTCCGCCTCGGCGACCGTGGTGGAGCGGGCCGAGGACCTCACCCCATGACCCAGCCGTACGTCCTGCTCGTCCGGCTGGCAGGCCCCTTGCAGTCCTGGGGCGTCTCCGGCCGGTTCGCCCTCCGCGACACACACCCCCGGCCCACCAAGTCCGGCGTCGTCGGACTGTGCGCAGCGGCCCTCGGACTCCACCGCGACCAGCCCCTCGGAGAGCTGGCCGAGACCCTCTTCGGCGTACGCGCCGACCACCCCGGCACCCCGCTCCGCGACTACCACACCGTCGGCGGGGGGACCTATCCCCTCAGCCCCCGCGACCTCGCGACCGACCACCGCCGGGCGACGGCCGCGTACCCGGACACCGGCATTGTCACCGGCACATTCGGCCGCCACACGCTCGACTCCTGGTACGGCGCGCCGAAGAAGATCGCCGCCGACCCGGTCTCGGGCGCCCTCGTCTCCGGCGAGGTCCGCCGCAACGCGATGCTCACCGAGCGCTGGTACCTCGCCGACGCCGCCTTCCTGGTCGGCCTCCAACACCCCGACCTCGCGCTCCTGGAGCGGATCGCCCACGCCCTGGAACACCCCAAGCGCCTGCTCTGGCTCGGCCGCAAGTCCTGTCCGCCCTCCGGCGAACTGGCCCTGGGCATCGTGCCGGGCACCCTGGCGGAAGCCTTCCGGGCGAAACCGCTCCTCCCCGCCGCCGGTGTGACGGCCGCCCCGTCGACGCGCGCCCGCCCCTGGGCCTGGATCGAGAGCCCGCACCCCCTCCCGGGTGTCGGCCCCATCTCCGACCAGCCCGTACGGTTCGACGCCAACGGCCCCGTCCACGGCCTCCGGTGGGAGACGCGCCACCGCATCACCATCGATCAGCACGCCGGCGAATGGGACATCATCCAGTGAACACCACACCCGACAGGGCAGCCCGGTTCGTCACCACACAGACCCTGCTCGCCCTGGATGCCCGGCATCCCTTCGCCGCCAAGTCCCTGATCGACGCCCAGGACATGCACCGGACCGTCATGAGCGGCTTCGCGGGCTGGGTGGACGATGGCAGCCGCGACGCCCGCTCGCAGATGGGCATCCTCTCGACCTGGACCGTCGATCTCCGACAGGCCCAGCTCTCCCTGGTGGTCCAGTCCGCCGTCCCCGGCGACTGGCACCGCCTCCCCCGCGCCGCGCTCGCCGAGAAACCTCACTCCCTCACCGTCGACCGCACCTTCCACACCGGCGACAAAGTCGACTTCCGCACCGTCGTCAACCCCGTCCACAACCGCCCACCCGCCCCCGGCTCCCCCGAGAAAACCCGCGGCACCCGCATCCCCCACACCCGCCCCGAACACGTCAAATCCTGGTTCACCCGCCGCCTCCAGCCCCTCGGCGAACCCCCCGTCGCCCCCGACGGCGTCACCCGCATCGGCGCCGACACCGACCCCGACCACCTCGCCCTCCGCATGCTCCCCAAAGCCTCCAGCCAAGCCCCCCACAAAGGCCTCCGCCTCGCCCGCGCCGAAATCAAAGGCACCCTCACCATCACCGACCCCCAGGTATTCGTCACCGCCCTCACCCGCGGCATCGGCCACGCCCGCGCCTACAGCTGCGGCCTGATTCTGGTCCGCTCATCAGGGACCCTGGAGATCAAGTACTCACGAGCGGCCGGCGAAAGGCTTGAACACCATGGCGGAGAACCCCTCCCACACCCCCCACGAAGCACCGGTCGTCCTGAGCGACCAGCCCGGCTCCTTCGCCCGCGAAGTCCTGGCCAAACGCCACCCCGCCCTCATCCAGCGCGTACGAGACGCCTTCCCGTACAGCCGCCGCCAGCACAGCGCCCTCGACACCCTGCTGGACGAGATCACCAACGGCGTCGTCGAACCGCTCGCCCCCTCGGACCCCTCGGCCCCTTCGGACCCCTCGGCGCACGACCACGAGCAGTGGGCGGAATGGGGCCGGGAGTACTTCGGCCGCCCGTGGTTCGACGCCCCGTTCCTCTGGGCCGAGAGCTACTTCTACCGCCGGCTCCTCGAAGCCGTCGAATACTTCGGCCCCGGCCCCTGGCAGGGAGTCGACCCCTTCGCCCCCTTCAAACAGGCCGAACTCCGCGCCCCGGCAGTGGACGAACAACTCCAAGCCCTGAACACCCTCCCCTCCACCCCCGCCCACGAACGCGCCACCGCCCTGCTCCACGCCTCCCTCTGGGGCAACCGCGCCGACCTCGGCTTCCGCGTCACAGAGGAGAACCCCGGCACCGCCACCCACGACCTCGTCGCCGACGACGCATCCACCCTGTGGCACCTCCTCCCCACCGGAGCCGGCTCCACCGTCGCCGTAGTGGCCGACAACTCCGGCCAAGAACTCCTCCCCGACCTGATCCTCATCGACCACCTCCTCACCCACCACCACGCCACCCGTGTCACCCTCCACGTCAAGCCCCACCCCTACTACGTCTCCGACGCCATGACAGCCGACGTCATCGACTCCCTCCACCGCCTCACCCACGCCCCCGGCGAGCCCGGCGCGATCGGCGACCGTCTCCGGACGGCCATCGCCACCGACCACCTGGAAATCCGCACCCACCCCTTCTTCTGCGCCCCTCTGCCCTACACGGACATGCCCCCCGATCTCCGCGAGGAACTCTCCACCGCCACCCTGACCATCCTGAAAGGCGACCTCAACTACCGCCGCCTCGTCGGCGACCGCCTGTGGGACCCCACAACCCCCTTCGCGGACCTCAGCGCCCACTTCCCCACACCCGTCGCGGCCCTCCGCACCCTCAAATCCGACGTCATCACGGGCCTGGACCAGAAGACCCTGGACACCCTGGAGCGCTCCGGCAGCGCCTGGCGTACGAGCGGCACTCATGCCCTGATCCAGGTCCGGCGGTAGATCCGGCCTCGCCGAAGACGGCCTCTCTTTTCCGGCCGTGAACCTCAGCCGAACGGACGGCGAGGTGGCAGAGGTGCCAAGTTGGTCGCTGAGTGCCGCGTGCCGTTTGCAGACCGGTACTCAGCTCGTGCAACAGGGTCGCGGCGTCAGCCTCATTCCCGTATTCGCCTCTGCTGAGCTGATCAGTGACTGCCGCCTCGCTCTGCTTCAGGAGGAAGATCCGGTTGGCCCATCTTGCCGGACCTCCGAATTCCGCGACGGCGCTCCGTCACCTGCCAACGCAGGCGTCGATGTTCGAGGACGGCCTTCCATAATTCCAGTCGATGGCGAGAATCCTTCGGAATCATGAAGCGAAGGACACCGAGGGCAACGGCAGCCACCAGTACGGGTGCGGACCCCAGGTAGTCGGCGAGGAACGGCATGGATCAGCCGGCGCACAGGTCGAGTGAGGCGGTGCCCAGAACCACCCGGTGGACGTCACCGTGGCGGGTAGATTCCGCGCCCTTGACCCCGGCCTCCGGGTGGGTCAGGGCCAGAGCCAGGTCGCGGGGTACGGGATAGCCGGTCCAGCGGAACTCCCATGAGTCGCCGGCACCCCAGAGCCGATGTACGGCACCGTGCCGGATCACTTCTGGCTCCTTCCGGCGTTCGACTCCGGGGCGCCCCAGAGGGTCCCAGGACAGACTGGTCGCCCAGTGGCCACGTCTGTCAACCAAGTTGTAGCGGGAAACGAGACCTGCCAGCAGAGTGGTTGCTTCCTCCGAGATCGGGGGGACCGCTGCCAGTGCGCGGCGCTCGTGCGCGGTGAGGTCGTTGCCCAGCGTGAGATAGGGGTGCAGGGGCACGTGACTGCGCCTGTTGCCGCGCTCACATCCGGCCGGGTCACCGGTGATGGTCAGCAGCGCACCGGTGGGCAGATGGCGCAGACAGACGGAGCGCCCTCCATGACACGTGTAGCTGACCTCGTGCCGTAGTCCGGGGACGCCGCGTGAGCCGGCTCCCACGGTGGGCATCAGCCGGGTGGCCACGTTCTCCGGGGCGCGCTCCGCCACCATCACCAACTGGTCCCTGCGGGGCGACATCACCGGGTCGTACGAGGCGACAACCGAGTAGTTCCACCTCGCCGTCGGACCGGTGTACACGTTGCCGTTGAAAAGCGCGAGCGCCAGTAGGGCTCGGAAGGCACGCTGTTCGTCCGAGCAGTGGTCCAGGCCCAGTCCGTGAGTGTCGCTTCTGATCGCGGATCGGGCGGCCGCCTTGCTCTCCCCGGTGTACTGGGCGCGGAGCGGGATCCGCTCCTTGGGCGCCATGGTGTGGACGGGCAGCCCGCCCAGATCGCGCGCGGCGATCAACCGCGCGTTTTGGAAGGGGATGATGCGCCCGGACTTGCGTTGGATACGGCGCGCGAGCGTGGCGATATCCCTGTCAAGGGTCATGTTCGGCTCCCGTTGGGCGTGCCTCAGCGCTCCCGCCCGCTGCGCCCCATAGGAGGAACAACAGTTTTCATCACGCGCGCCCGACGGCACTTTGCGCCCTCAACCCTGGGCAGCTGCGGGAGGAACCCAGGTCCGACGTAACGGCGAGCGTGGTCGCCCAGCCAGAGCATAGCGTAACCGGTTGGCTACTCCATGACGCCAACTGTCGCCGTGCTCGCAAACGCCGACCACAAGGTCGTTCCTGCAGGGCTCCCGAGCTCAATCCGACTACACGGAGAAATCAGGCCAGCGACCTTCTCACCGCCTCGGCCAGAGTGGTCGCTCGTGAGTCGTCGGATCCTCCGGTGATGTGGTTCATGACATAGCCGAACGTGATGCCGTGCTCCGGATCGGCGAAGCCGAGTGAGCCCCCGCGGCCTGTGTGACCGAAGGCGGCCGGTCCGGTCAGGGGAATGTCCTCAGTGGGCAGCATGAATCCGGAGCTGAAGCGGCTTGGCACCACCATCACTTGGTCCTGTCCGCCGGCCTGCTCTTCGATCGCCGAGGCCAGCGTCTCCGGGGTGAGCAGGCGTACTCCGTCCACCTCGCCGATCAGCGCGGCGCACATGCGCGCCAGTGCGTGCGCGGTGCCGATGCCGTTCGACGAGGGGAGTTCCGCGGCCTGGACCTCGGGGGAGTCGAAGTCGATGTTCGCCGGTTCGGTGACCGCGAACGCCCTGTTGCTGAGCGAGTTCGGGTCGCGCCAGGCGGCGACGAGGTCGCGGAGGTCTTCGGTGATCGACTCCTCGGGCACGGTGGTGAGGTCGATGTCCGGTTTCCGGTACACCATGCGGCTGACCCGATCGCGTTCATTGGCTGGCAGTCCGATGAAGAAGTCGAGCCCGAGCGGTGCGGCGATCTCCTCGGCGAAGAAGCGGCCCGGCGTGCGGCCGGACACCCGGCGGATCACCTCTCCGACGAGCCAGCCCCAGGTCCGGCCGTGGTACCCGTGCGCCGTTCCCGGAGCCCACTGCGGGCGCTGGGCGGCCAGGGCCACCGTCATGGGGTGCCAGGCCAGGGCTTCCGCCATCGGTACCGGCCGGTCGAGGGCGACCAGGCCGGCCTGGTGGGAGAGCAGCCGGCGCACCGGGATCTCCGCCTTGCCGTTCGCGGCGAACTCCGGCCAGTACTCGGCCACCGGGGCGTCCAGGTCCAGCGCGCCACGCTGGGCCAGCAGATGCGCCGCCGTGGCGGTCGCTCCCTTGGTCGCCGAGTAGACGAGTTGAAGGGTGTCCCGTTCCCACGGGCGGCCGGTGTCCGGATCGGCGACCCCGGCCCACAGATCCACCACAGGGCAGCCGTCCTGGTAGACGCAGACCGCCGCGCCGATGTCCTCGCGCCGGGCGAAGTTCGCCGCGAACGCCTCCCGTACCGGCTCGAACCCTGCCGCGACCTCACCGTTGATCACCGTCATGCCGCCCATCCTGGCCCTCACAGACGCCTGCTCCGAGGGGCAAGTTCCTGATCCGAACATCGGCGCTCAGGCCGCCACGGGCACTGCCTGGAGACGCTCGCGGAATTCCCGGACAGCCGGGACGGCCCTAGGCGGTTTCGTTTGGATCACGGCGGGGGCGAGTGATGACGGCGGTTCCCGGGTGGCACCCTGGAGCGATGCGACCTGGAACCGACGCCACGGAGAACGACCTGCGGCATCTGCTCAATGAGTGGGACCCGATCGGCGTCGCCGACGACGTGCAAGACGAGTACGACTGCATGCTCGCCCCTCTGCTCCAGCGCCTCCGAGGTGGAGCGGGCCAGGCGGATATTGGTGCATTTCTGCGGCAAGAGTTGGAGGATCACTTCGGTCTTGACCCTCTGGACCTGCGACCGGACGCGATGGCAGCCCGAGTGATCGACTGGTGGGCAACCGTCGGCAGCGCCGATGGCACCAGCTGCGTGTAGCCGCTCCTTCCGCGTCGCCTGATTGTTTGCCCGGATGCGCCGTTGACTGATGCGCAGTGGGCGCAGATCGAGCCGTTGCTTCCTGGAAGTTTCAGACCGGGGCACAGTGGGTGCAGCTGCCGGAGAAGTACGGCAACCGGCGGGGCGTCTGCAACCGGCTGCGGATGTGGTCCGTGGACGGCATGTGGGAGCGGGTGCTCTCCGCGCTTCTGGCACAGGCCGACGTCGACGAGGAACTGAACTGGGTCATCGCGGTGGACTCTACGATCGTGCGAGCCCACCAGCACGCGGCTGGAGCCCGCAAAAAGGGGCCCCGGCCGACGAGCCGGACAACCATGCCATCGGCCGGTCCTGCGGCGGGCTGACCACGAAGATCCATCTCGCGGCCGACGGCAACTGCCGGCCTCTTCCTTTCCACCTCACCGCCGGACAGGCCGGTGACGCGCCTGCCTTCGCTGATGTGATGGCCCTGCTGCGCGTTCCCCGACGGCGTGGACGGCCCCGGACCCGGCCAGTGCCGTGTTGGCCGACAAGGCGTATTCGTCGCGGGCCATCCGTGAACACCTTCGGCGGAACGCGGTGCCATAGTCCGCGGCGTCCAGTGCTCCGTCCAGGTCGCCACCGTTCCAGCCGGGCCTCGGCCAGCCGGCTGGAACGGACGGCCTTGTCCCGGGGCGTCACCCGTCGTCTGACGTTCCCATAGGGAAGCGGCGCGTTTGAGGGCTATGCCGGCCCTCTGACGATCGCCGTCGCGCGACAGCGCCTCGGCCCTGTGTAGGCAGAGGAAGCACTGAGCGGAGGGCGCCAGCGTGCGGGGAGCGCTGTCGATGCCCGGTCGAGATCAGATCGACTCGCTCGGCCGTGCGTCCGGCCTCGGAGACGTGAACTCCCATTTTGGCCAGGATGAAGGCACCGAAGGCGTCGTCCCCGCCGGTACGAGCGCTGCGAAGCGCGAGGCTTTCGACCCGACGGCACGGGGTGCTCACCAAAGACCTGCTGGAGTGGGAGCCGCCCCAGGCAGCTGGCTCCCGAGAGACCCAGGAAACGAGTCAGGGACCCGACCCGCTCTCGCGGATCAGGCCCCTGACCTGGTGTTTCAGCTGTCGGGGTGGCGGGATTTGAACCCACGACCTCTTCGTCCCGAACGAAGCGCGCTGCCAAGCTGCGCTACACCCCGATGTCATCACTCTCGTGGCGACATCGATTACTTTAGCCCACCGGCGCTCCCAGGCGAAATCCGCTTTCGCGCGCGCCCGCGCGGCCCGAAAGAGCGCGGTGGGGCCGGGTCAGGTGCGGGGGACCAGGGTGAGGAGGGTGGCCTCGGGGGGGCAGGCGAAGCGGACGGGGGTGTAGCGGCTGGTGCCGCAGCCGGCGGAGACGTGGAGGTGGGAGAGGTTGCCCGCGGACTGGTGGGTGGAGAGGCCCTTGACGCGGTCGGTGTCCAGGTCGCAGTTGGTGACCAGCGCGCCGTAGAAGGGGATGCAGAGCTGGCCGCCGTGGGTGTGGCCGGCCAGGATCAGGGGGTAGCCGTCGGCGGTGAAGGCGTCGAGGGCACGGAGGTAGGGGGCGTGGACGACCGCGAGGGAGAGGTCCGCGTCCCGCTCGGGGCCGCCGGCGACCTCGTCGTACCGGTCGCGCTTGATGTGCGGGTCGTCGAGGCCGGTGAAGGCCAGCTCCAGGCCGTCCAGCTTCAGCCGTCCGCGGGTGTTGTTCAGACCCACCCAGCCCGCGGTGTCGAAGGAGTCGCGCAGCTCTTCCCAGGGGTTGTGGACCACACCGACGGCCGGGGCGTTGCCGTTGAGGCCGTGGCGGCCCTGGACCTTCTCGAAGAGGTAGCGGGCCGGGTTGCGGAGCGTGGGGCCGTAGTAGTCGTTCGAGCCGAAGACGTACACCCCCGGGAACTCCATCAGCGGGCCGAGCGCGTCCAGTAGCTCCGGGACACCCTCCGGGTCGGAGAGGTTGTCGCCGGTGTTGACCACGAAGTCGGGGCGCAGGCCGGCGAGCGACTGGAGCCAGGCGCGCTTCTTGCGCTGGCCGCTGACCATGTGGATGTCGGAGACCTGGAGGACCCGGAGCGGACGCATGCCCTTCGGCAGCACCGGGACGGTCACCCGCCGCAGGCGGAACGAGCGGACTTCAAAGCCGGCGGCGTAGGCGATGCCGGCCGCGCCGACTGCCGTGATGGCCAGGGGGACTCCATAGCGTGCGCGCATACGTCCATCGTCGCAGACCACCTCACCCGGGCGACGGCCCGGGCGGCTTTAGTGATCTTCGGCTGATCGGGAGGGTCGCGACACCGGGCACGGCCGCGAAATGGCGCGGCACCCCCGGCCCTCACCTGACACACTCATTCGTATGACCACGCTCAAGTCCAGGCTTCGGGAAGACCTCACCCAAGCGATCAAGGCGCGCGACGAGCTGCGCTCCTCCACCCTCCGGCTGACCCTGACCGCCGTCGCGAAGGAGGAGGTCGCGGGCAAGACCGCCCGTGAGCTCTCCGACGACGAGGTGCAGAAGGTGATCGCCAGGGAGGCGAAGAAGCGCCGCGAGGCCGCGGACGCCTTCGCGCAGGGCGGTCGGGCCGAGCAGGCCGAGCGGGAGAAGGCGGAGGGGGTCATCCTCGACGCGTATCTGCCGCAGCAGCTGGCGGACGAGGAGCTGGAGCAGATCGTGACGCGGGCGGTCGAGGAGGCGAAGGCGGCCGGGGCCGAGGGGCCGCGGGCCATGGGCGCGGTCATGAAGATCGTGAACCCGCAGGTGGCCGGGCGCGCCGAGGGCGGCCGGGTCGCCGCCACGGTGAAGCGCCTCCTGGCCGGCTGATCACTTACGGGCGGACCGGTCCCGGGCGGACCGGCTCCGACCACGGGGAAGGGCCCGGATCTCCTGAGAGATCCGGGCCCTTCCGTGTTCCTGCCGTACGGCTGCCGATCAGCCGATCAGCCGGTCAGTCCCAGCCGGCGCTGGTGCCGGAGCGGTCCTGGCCCTCACCGTCGCCGTCGCCGCCGGTCAGCCCCTGATTGGCGGCCCCGCCCGTCGGTCCCTGGTTGGCCGCGTTGCCGGTGGCACCCTGGATGTCGCCGCCGCCGATGGCGTTCGTGGGCAGGGAGATCCCCGGAATGGGGAAGTCGCCGTTGCCCCCGTCGCCGGGCTTGCCGTCCTGCGAACCGTTGCCGTTGCCATTGCCGCCCCGGTCGCGGTCCTCGCCGTCCGAGTCGCCGTCACCGTCGCCGGAGTCCTCGTCCGGCTTGTCGGCCTTCGGGGCGTCCGGGATCGTCACCGTGTTGAACGGGGTGCCTTCCTTGCCCTCCAGCGCGCCGGTCATCGCGTCCCGCCAGATCGGCCCGGGGACCTCGCCGCCGAAGACCTTGGAGTGCCACCGGCCGCCGATGGTGATGTTCATCATCTCCACCTGCTGGCTGGGGCTGCCCACCCACACCGCTCCGGAGAGGTTCGGGGTGTAGCCGACGAACCAGGCGTTCTTCCGGCCGTCCGTCGTGCCCGTCTTGCCCGCGTTGGGGCGGCTCTGGAGGCCGGCCTTCTGGCCGGTTCCGGAGTCGACCACACCGCTCAGCAGCGTGTTGATCGTGTCCGCGGTCTGCTCGTCCATCGCCCTTTCGCAGGTGCTCTTCGGCACCGCGAGGCTCTTGCCGTCCGCCGTGCGGATCGACTCGATGACGGTGGGGGTGCAGTACGTGCCGCGGTTGGCGAAGGTCGCGTACGCGCCGGCCATCACCAGCGGGGAGATACCCGTCGAGCCGAGCGTCAGCGGCGCGGGGGCCACCGGCAGCTTGGTCCCGTCGCCCTGCACCACTCCGAGCTTGTCGACCATCTCCACGACCGGGCAGAGCCCTATGTCCTGGATCATCTGGACGAAGTAGGTGTTGACCGACATCTCCATGGCCTCACGGAGCGGATACGGTCCGACCTCGGCCGAGTTCTCGTTCTCCAGCTTGGCGCCCATGGTGTTGACCCACGGCTTGCCGCTGCATGTCGTGATCGACGCCGGATAGGGCATCTGGTACGGAGAGGAGTACACCTGGTTCGCCGGCCTGCCCTCCTCTATGGCCGCCGCGGCCACGAACGGCTTGAAGGTCGATCCGACGGGGAAGCCGTAGTTCGAGCCGCCGTCCTTCTTGTCGACCGAGTAGTTGATCGTGGTCTCGTTCTTGCCGAAGCCGTACGGCCGGGACTGGCCCATCGCCAGCACCTTGCCCGTACCGGGCTGGACCATCGTCACGGCGGTGGCGACCCGGTCCGACTGGTTGACGTGATCCTTTATCGACTCCTGGGCGGACTTCTGCGCCTGCGGGTCGAGCGTGGTCTTGACCGTGAGCCCGCCGCGGTTCCAGACCTTGGCCCGGTCCTCCTTGGTCTTGCCGAAGACCGGGTCGGAGAGGAAGACCTCGCGCACATAGTCACAGAAGAAGCCCGCGCCGTTGACCGCGGTGATGCAGCCGTTCTTCGGCTTGCTGACCTTGAGCTTGATGTCGCTCGCCTTGGCCCGGTCGGCGTCCGCCTGCGAGATGTCGCCGACGGTGGCCATTCGCTGAAGCACCACATTGCGGCGCTTGGCGGCCTCTTCCGAGTCGTTGACCGGGTCGTAGCGGCTGGGGGACTGGACGAGGCCGGCGAGCATCGCCGCCTCCTCCAGCTTCAGATCCTTGGCGGCCTTGGAGAAGTAGCGCTGGGAGGCGGCCTCGACGCCATAGGCCTGCTGGCCGAAGAAGGTGATGTTGAGATAGTTCTCAAGGATCTTCTTCTTGCCCAGCTCCTCCTCGACCTGGATCGCGTACTTCAGCTCCTGGATCTTGCGGCCGAGGGTCTGCTGGGTGGCCGCGGCGACCTTGTCCGGGTCGTCGCCCGCCTCCTCCACGAAGACGTTCTTCACATACTGCTGGGTCAGCGTGGACGCGCCTTCGGCCACCCCGCCGCTCGTCGCGTTCTTGTTGAGCGCGCGCAGGACGCCCTTGAGGTCGATCGCGCCGTGCTCGTAGAAGCGCGAGTCCTCGATCGCGATGATCGCCTTCTGCATGTACGGCGAGATGTCCTTGAGCGGGACGACCGTGCGGTCACGGGAGTAGACCGTGGCGATCTGGCCGCCCTGGGAATCCAGGATGGTGGTGCGCTGGCTGAGCGGGGGCCGCTTGAGGTTGGCGGGGATCTCGTCGAACCCCTTGACCGTCCCCTTGGCCGCGAGCCCCAGCACCCCGGCGGCAGGCAGAGCGATGCCCGCGAGCACCGCTCCGGCGAGCACGCTGACACCGAGGAACTTGGCGGCTTGTTGGGTCCCGGTCAGACCGCCGCCCGAGCGCTTCTTTGGCATGAAGTCAGCCTACGTTCTCATTCGCCGGACACACGTATAGGCCTTGGCCTAAGCTGCTCTCAACTGTCACAGCAGTGTGGTTCCGCATCAAGGTATTCCTGGAATCCACGGCAGGTCGCGACGCGTTTGTAGCAATTTCGTAGCAACGCTTCTGTGCCTCGCCCGCAACGCCCGTAGTCACTATGGCAGTGACGACCGCGGAAGCGGAATCCGGCACTCCATGTCCGAATTTAAGCTGAATCCGCATTATGCGTCGACCGATGGCGATCCCGGCTGGGCCAATATGCCCCGGTTCGAGGGATTGATCCGGTATGCCTTCAGCTCACTCCCCTGGGTGATCTGCCGCATACGCATAGTCCGTTCGGGCCATTCAAGATTGGGCCCGAAGGGGGTGTTGCGCTGTGTCCGCCTTCCGTAACGTCCTCAACTGGCAGCGGTGAATATGCCGCTGCCGCCGTGGGGGAGCCTCGATTCGGGAGAGGACGGCGCCGGGATGGGCTGGGTTACCGACTGGAGTGCGCAGGCAGCCTGCCGCACTACCGATCCGGATGAACTGTTCGTACAAGGGGCAGCGCAGAACAGGGCCAAGGCGGTGTGTACCGGATGCCCGGTACGGACCGAATGCCTGGCCGATGCCCTCGACAACCGAGTGGAGTTCGGCGTGTGGGGCGGAATGACCGAGAGGGAGCGGCGCGCTCTGTTGCGCAGGCGTCCCACGGTCACCTCCTGGCGCAGGCTCCTGGAGACCGCGCGTACGGAGTACGAGCGCAGCGCGGGCATTCTGCCCGTCGGGCTGGATGACGACGAGACATACGAGACGTACGCGGCGGTCGGGTAGAAGCGAGGGCCCGGAACGCCGTCCGGACCGAATCGACGCGGACGATCCCGCGGAGCGTCGGTCTTATGAGAACCCGGTGCCGCCGATACGGCCTATACGGCCTCGACCGGCGGTGTGGTGCCGGTTGCCAGCTGGTCTCCGATGGCCCGAAGGCCTGCCAGATCGTGTACATCACCGGGGAGCGCGGCCACTTGCGCCACGGCCACCTCGGGATGAAGCGCGGTGAAGCGGTCGCGTGTGCGCTGTTCGCGTGCGAGTACCTGCATCCTTTCGGCGTGCAGACGCAAGAGGCCGGCCGTCAGCTGCTCGGTGCTGTGGTCGTCTGCTGTACCAGGGCTGCCAGGGCGCGCCGTGGCGGGCGTGCCGGAGTCGACGGGGCGGTGGTCGGGCTCGGGGGTGTGCGCAGGGGGATGCGCGGGGGTGTGATCCACGGTCGGGGCTTCGGGAGAGGCGTCCGTGGCCTCACGAACATCAGTCTTCCCTCCCCCCTGATCGACAATGCCACCGTCGTCAAGATTTTTTGACTCATTTTCCGGAGCGGATCCAGCGGGTCCGGAAGCGTCCTCCGACCCCGATTCCTGGGCGAGTTCCGACGCGAGGATCTCCGCCGCGCCAAGGGCCCGCTCCGCAGAGAGCCGGTCCGCGCCACTGCCGTGAACCCGGTTGAGCACCAGCCCGGCCAGCGGCATCTCCTCGGCCGCCAGCCGCTCCACGAAGTACGCCGCCTCCCGCAGCGCGTCCCGCTCCGGTGCCGCGACCACCAGGAAAGCCGTGCCGGGAGCCTGGAGCAGGCGGTAGGTGGCATCCGCCCTGGTCCGGAAGCCGCCGAACATCGTGTCCATCGCCGCCACGAAGGTCTGTACGTCCCGCAGCAGCTGACTGCCCAGCAGCTTGCCGAGTGTCCCGGTCATCATCGACATACCGACATTGAGGAACTTCATGCCCGCCCGGCCGCCCATCCGGGCCGGGGCCGCCAGCAGCTTGATCAGTTTCCCGTCCAGGAACGACCCGAGCCGCTTGGGCGCGTCCAGGAAGTCCAGCGCGCTGCGCGAGGGCGGAGTGTCGACCACGATCAGGTCCCACTCGTCCCTGGCCCGGAGCTGGCCCAGCTTCTCCATCGCCATGTACTCCTGCGTACCGGCGAAACCGGCCGACAGGGACTGGTAGAAGGGGTTCTCCAGGATCGCCCGCGCGCGCTCGGGATCGGCGTGCGTCTCCACGATCTCGTCGAAGGTCCGCTTCATGTCGAGCATCATGGCGTGCAGTTCGCCCTCGGGACGGTCGCCCTCGGGACGGTCGCCGCCGGAGGCCGAGCCACCCGGGGCCGCGCCGCCGCCCGGCGCTATGCCCTTGACCCTGCGCGGGGTGTTGTCGAGCGAGTCGATCCCCAGTGACTGGGCCAGCCGCCGGGCCGGGTCGATGGTCAGCACGACCACCCGGCGGCCGCGCTCGGCGGCGCGCACACCCAGGGCGGCTGCGGTCGTCGTCTTCCCGACGCCGCCCGAACCGCAGCACACGATGATGCGGGTGGCCGGGTCGTCGATGAGCGAGTCGACTTCGAGAGGCGTCACCGACGCGTCCAGGGTCATGAACCGGTCCCTTGCTTCCGCAGTTCCCTCGCCAGTTGGTAGAGCCCGGCGAGATCGACCCCCTCGCTCAGCAGCGGGAGTTCGTACGACGGCAGATCCAGCTGATTCAGCGCGGCCCGCTGCTCCCGCTCCAGCTCCACCCGCTGGGCGTGGTCCGCCGCCTGTTCGAGAAGCGGGGTGACCAGCTCGGAGGCACCGCTCACCCCGGCCGCCGCGAGCACCTCGGCGATCTCCCCGCGCCGGTCGCCCGCCGCGCTGCGCACCGCTTCCTCGTCCAGGATGTGCGGGCGCACCATGTTCACGATCACCTTGCCGACCGGGAGATCGGCCGCCCGCAGCTCGGCGACGCCGTCGGCGGTCTCCTGGACCGGCATCTCCTCCAGCAGGGTCACCAGATGGACCGCGGTCTGCGGCGACTTCAGCACCCGCATCACCGCCTGGGCCTGGTTGTGTATCGGGCCGAACTTCGCCAGTCCCGCCACCTCGTCGTTCACGTTGAGGAACCGGGTGATGCGACCGGTGGGCGGCGCGTCCATGACGACGTAGTCGTAAGCGTAGGAGCCCTGCTTGGTACGCCGGCGCACCGCCTCGCACGCCTTGCCGGTCAGCAGCACATCGCGAACCCCGGGGGCGATGGTCGTCGCGAAGTCGATCGCGCCGAGCTTCTTGAGCGCGCGCCCCGCGCCGCCGAGCTTGTAGAACATCTGGAGGTAGTCCAGAAGCGCCCGCTCGGCGTCTATGGCCAGCGCGAAGACCTCGCCCCCGCCGGAGGAGACGGCGATCTTCCGCTCCTCGTACGGAAGGGCCTCCGTCTCGAAGAGCTGGGCGATGCCTTGTCTCCCCTCGACCTCGACGAGAAGAGTCCGCTTTCCCTCGGTCGCGAGGGCGAGCGCGAGGGCGGCGGCGACCGTCGTCTTACCGGTGCCGCCTTTGCCGCTGACGACCTGGAGCCTGCTCACACATTCGAGCCTAACCAGTCGGGCCCCGCGCTACGCACGAGTCGTGTGCGTGCTGCGTCACGCCGGGACGGGCGCGCCCGTCCCGGCGGGCGGGCGGCGGGCAGTGCGGGGACGGCTTCGGGCGGCGTCCCCTGGCTGGGCGCGGAGGCGCTCATCCGTGCGGCTACAGTCTGGCTTCATGACCACGAAATTCGAGTACGCCACCGTGCCCCTCCTCGTGCACGCGACCAAGCAGATCCTGGACACCTGGGGCGAGGACGGCTGGGAGCTGGTCCAGGTCGTTCCCGGACCGAACAACCCCGAGCAGCTCGTCGCCTACCTGAAGCGGGAGAAGTCCTCGTGACCGGTGCGCCCGGCACCTCCGGTGCGGTCGAGGCGAGGCTCGCGGAGCTGGGCCTGACCCTCCCGGACGTGGTGCCGCCGCTGGCCGCGTACCAGCCGGCCGTCGTCTCGGGGCCGTACGTCTACACGGCGGGCCAGCTCCCGATGGTGGACGGTCAGCTCCCGGTCACCGGGAAGGTGGGGGCCGAGGTCACCGCCGAGGAGGCCAAGCAGCTCGCCCGGATCTGCGCGCTCAACGCCCTGGCCGCCGTGAAGTCGGTCGCCGGGGATCTGGACCGGATCGCGCGAGTGGTGAAGGTCGTCGGTTTTGTGGCGTCCGCCGCGGACTTCACCGGCCAGCCCGCCGTCCTCAACGGTGCGAGTGAACTGCTGGGCGAGGTGCTCGGCGACAAGGGCGTCCACGCGCGCAGCGCGGTGGGGGTCGCGGTGCTTCCGCTGGACGCTCCGGTCGAGGTCGAGCTCCAGGTGGAACTCCTTCAGGACTGACGGGCCGGAACGCCGCCGCGCGGCGGCACGCCTCCGGTGTCGTGGCGTCCACGCGCCCGCCGTTTCCCGGCGGGCGCGACGGCGGGCGCTACGGTGGCGGGACACCGGGCCGCGCGTGTTCCACGTGAAACATCCGTGCCCGCCCGTCGGCGGCGGGCACGCGAGGGTGACCCCTCGAACATCCGGGTGCGAGCGTTTAGCATCCGGCCATGCCCAATGGTCAGTGGTACCCACCGGAGTGGCCGGACCGGATTCGCGCACTCGCCGACGGCGAACTCACCCCCGCTCCGCCCAGACGGGCCGCGACCGTGCTGCTGCTGCGCGGCGCACCGGACCGCCCCGCCGTCCACATGCTGCGCCGACGCGCCTCCATGGCCTTCGCGGGAGGCGCGTACGCCTATCCGGGCGGCGGTGTGGACGCCCGCGACGCGCGCCCGGTCCGCTGGGCCGGGCCCTCCCTCGCGGTCTGGGCCGCCCGGCTCGGGGTGGACGAGGCGTCGGCCCAGGCCATTGTGTGCGCCGCGGTCAGAGAGACCTATGAGGAGTCGGGGGTGCTGCTGGCGGGCCGTACCCCGGACACGGTGATCGGCGACACCACGGGGGAGGAGTGGGAGGCCGACCGGCGGGCGCTGGTCGACCGGGAGCTGGCCTTCGCCGACTTCCTGGACCGCCGGGGGCTGGTGCTGCGCTCGGATCTGCTCGGAGCCTGGGCGCGCTGGATCACCCCGGAGTTCGAGCCGCGCCGTTATGACACCTGGTTCTTTGTCGCGGTCCTGCCCGAGGGGCAGCGCACCCGGAACGCCTCGACGGAGGCGGACCGTACGGTGTGGATCCGCCCCGAGGAGGCGATCGCCGGGTACGACCGGGGCGAGCTGCTGATGATGCCGCCGACGGTGGCCACGCTCAGATCCCTTCTCCCGTACGGCACCGTCGCCGAGGCGCTGGCGGCGGCGGCCGGACAGGATCTGACGCCCGTCCTGGCGAGGGCCAGGGTGGAGCACGGGGAAGTCGTGCTCAGCTGGCCGGGGCACGAGGAATTCACCAAGCACATTCCGGCAGGGGGCTCACGGTGACCGATGCGGCGTCTCTGCCGGGGCAGCCGCGCGGCGGTGTGCTCTCCGGGCCCGCCACCGCGCGGGCGGTCAATGTCCTCGCTCCCAATCCCTCGGCGATGACCCTCGACGGCACCAACACCTGGATCCTCTCCGAGCCGGACTCCGATCTCGCCGTGGTCGTCGACCCGGGCCCGCTGGACGACGTACACCTCCGCCGTGTCGTCGCCACCGCCGAGCGGGCGGGCAAACGGATCGCCCTGACGCTGCTCACCCACGGCCACCCCGACCACGCCGAGGGCGCGGGGCGGTTCGCGGAGCTGACCCGCACCGGCGTCCGCGCCCTGGACCCGGCGCTCCGGCTCGGCGACGAGGGGCTCACGGCGGGGCAGGCGATCGAGGTCGGAGGCCTGGAGCTGAGGGTCGTACCCACTCCGGGGCACACCTCGGACTCCCTCTCCTTCCATCTGCCGGCCGACCGGGCCGTGCTCACCGGGGACACCGTCCTGGGCCGCGGGACGACGATGGTCGCCCATCCGGACGGCCGGCTCGGCGACTACCTCGACTCGCTGCGGCGGCTGCGCTCGCTGACGGTGGACGACGGGGTGAGTACGGTCCTGCCGGGCCACGGGCCGGTGCTGGACGACGCCCAGGGCGCGGTGGAGTTCTACCTCGCCCACCGTGCGCACCGGCTCGCCCAGGTGGAGACGGCGGCCGAGGAGGGCCTCCGTACGGCCCCGGAGGTCGTGGCACGGGTGTACGCGGACGTGGACCGGTCCCTGTGGCCCGCGGCGGAGCTGTCGGTGCTGGCGCAGCTGGCGTATCTGCGGGAGCGCGGGCTGATCTGAGCCCGTCCGCCGTGCCCCTCCGGCCGGGGCCGGGCCGCGGTCCGGGCTCCGGGCGCGGCGGGCGGAGAACCGGTGCGGCCCCCCGGGCGTCGGAAGCTCTGACGAGTGCTTTACGCTCCGCTTACCTTTGGCATTCTTTGGGGGGTTCTCCGTGTTCGTCTTGTTCGTCCTGCTCACCATCGCGGCGGTGACGCTGTTCTTCGTCGGCCGCAGCCTTGAGCGCAAGGCGCTCAAGTTCGGCGCTCTGGGCGCGCTGATAGCCGGCCTCTTCTCCGGTGTGGCCAGCTGTGTGCATGTGATCAGCGCCTACGAGGTCGGCGTGCCGGTCACCTTCGGCAAGGTCGGCTCGCCCATGACCTCGGGCATGAACATCACCTCGCCGTTCACCAACGTCACCACCTTCTCCACCCGTCCCGTCGACCTCAACCTCTCCGACAAGGACGTGGTCGAGGTCCGCTCCAAGCAGGGCGGCGTGATGTACGTGGAGGTCACCGTGAAGTGGGCGGTGACGCCCGCCAAGGCGGTCGAGCTGTACAAGCTCGCGGGCAGCGAAGGGGCCATCCAGCAGCGGCTGGTCTTCCCGGACAGCCGGGAGATCATCCGCAATGTCTTCGCCCGCCACACCAGCGAGCAGGGCTACTCCTCGGCCCGAGAGAAGATCAACACCGAGATCGGTGATCTGATCAAGGAGCGGCTGGCCCCGCGCGGCATCGATGTGACCACGGTCAATCTCCGCAATGTGAAGCCGTCCGACCAGCTCCAGGGCCAGATCGACCGCAAGATCCAGCAGCAGCAGTCGACCGAGCGGGCGACCGAGGCGGCGCGCACGGCGGAGGCGGAGGCGGAGCGCCGGCGGATCGAGGCCGAGGGCATCGCCCGGGCGAACAAGATCCTCAACGACTCGCTCAGCGACAAGGTCCTCATGAACCAGTGCATCGACGCCTTCAAGGAGGCGGCGGCCAAGAACCCGGTCTACGCGGTGCCCTGCGGCGACGGCGGCGACACCCCGGTGATCGTGGACGGCAAGCGCGGCTGAGCCGCCCTGCGGGGCGCTCACGGCCCCGGAGGCGATACGGCGAAGGGCCGCCCGGAGGTTTCCGGGCGGCCCTTCGCCGTATCGCGTGTGTACGCGTTTTTGGTCAGCGGGAACGCTTGGCGAGGCGCTCCACGTCCAGCAGGATCACCGCGCGGGCCTCCAGCCGCAGCCAGCCGCGCTGCGCGAAGTCGGCGAGCGCCTTGTTCACGGTCTCGCGGGAGGCGCCGACGAGCTGGGCCAGCTCTTCCTGGGTCAGGTCGTGCACGACGTGGATGCCCTCCTCCGACTGCACGCCGAAGCGGCGCGACAGATCCAGGAGGGCGCGGGCGACCCGGCCCGGCACATCGGAGAAGACCAGGTCGGACATCTGGTCGTTGGTCTTGCGCAGCCGGCGGGCGACCGCGCGCAGCAGCGCGGTGGCCACCTCGGGCCGGGCGTTCAGCCAGGGCTGGAGGTCGCCGTGGCCCAGGCCGAGCAGCTTGACCTCGGTCAGCGCGGTGGCGGTGGCCGTACGCGGACCCGGGTCGAAGAGGGACAGCTCGCCGATCAGCTCGCCCGGGCCGAGGACGGCGAGCATGTTCTCGCGGCCGTCGGGGGACGTGCGGTGGAGCTTCACCTTGCCCTCGGTGACCACATAGAGGCGGTCACCGGGGTCGCCCTCGTGGAAGAGCGCGTCGCCACGGGCGAGCGTCACCTCACTCATCGAGCCGCGGAGCTCCGATGCCTGTTCGTCATCGAGCGCCGCGAAGAGCGGGGCGCGCCGCAGAACGTCGTCCACGAGTTCTCTCCTTGTCGACCTGCTCAGGGACCGTGGCCCCCATGATGCCGGACCGTACAGTGCCGGTCAGGGGGACACCGCGTAGGACAGTCTGTCCACTGCGGGCCCCTGGCAAAGTAAATATTCGTGCGATCAATCACAACAAGTCTGACGCACGGGAGAGTCTGTTCGTGCGGCAGGGGCCCGATTGGGTCCGGATTACCGGTGACCGGGGCGGATGTCAGTGGTGGACCGTAGGCTTGCCGGGTGTCCAACTCACCGGTGAGAGCGCAGGCCAAGGGGGCTGGAGGAGTCTCCTCCCCAGATGATTCCGCTGTGGGCGAACAGTCATCGACCAGCGCCCAAAAAGCCGCACATCAGTCTAAAACGCCAGTCCGGTCGGTGTCGCGGGGATCCGGGGCCAAGCCCGAGTCCCGGCTGGCCATGGTCCGCCGTGCGCGCCGGATCAACCGCGAACTCGCCGAGATCTATCCGTACGCCCATCCGGAGCTGGACTTCCGCAACCCCTTCGAGCTGCTCGTCGCCACGGTCCTCTCCGCCCAGACCACCGACCTGAGGGTGAACCAGACGACCCCGGCGCTCTTCGCGAAGTACCCCACGCCCGAGGATCTGGCCGCGGCCGACCCCGAGGAGCTGGAGGGGATCATCCGCCCCACCGGTTTCTTCCGGGCCAAGGCCAAGTCGCTGCTGGGCCTCTCCGCCGCCCTGCGGGATTCCTACGGGGGTACGGTCCCCGGCCGCCTGGAGGATCTGGTCACCCTGCCCGGCGTCGGCCGGAAGACGGCCTTCGTGGTCCTCGGCAATGCCTTCGGGGTCCCCGGGATCACCGTGGACACCCACTTCGGCCGGCTGGTGCGCCGCTGGAAGTGGACCACCCAGGAGGATCCGGTGAAGGTCGAGGCGGAGATCGCCGAGATCTTCCCGAAATCCGAGTGGACGATGCTCTCCCATCGGGTGATCTTCCACGGCCGCCGGATCTGCCACTCCCGCAAGCCCGCGTGCGGAGCCTGCCCGATCGCGCATCTCTGTCCCTCGTACGGCGAGGGCGAGACGGACCCCGAGAAGGCCCAGAAGCTTCTGAAGTACGAGATGGGCGGCCAGCCGGGCCAGCGGCTGAGCCCGCCCCCGGACTACCCGGGCGCACCGGCGCGGCCGGCGGCCACCCCGGGGGAGACCGGGTGACGGAACGATCCGAGCGCCCCGGGGCGTTGTGAACGAGGGGGTGCCCATGCGTACAGGGGAAGAGACGTGCAACGGCCCGGCCGGCGGGTCCGGCCCGCGCGGCGGGCCGTCCGCGCACGGCCCCGCGCCACAGGGCGCGGCCGTGCCCGTGCCCGGGGCGTGCCGGACCCCGTCCGACGCGGAGATCACCGTCACCGCCGAGGGCCTGCCCCCGTGGCTGAGCCCCGTGGCCCGTGCCGCCGACACCCTTGAACCCCAGCAGCTCAGCAGCTTTCTGCCGCCCGAGAGCGGCCGGGGCCGCCAGTCCGCCGTACTGATCCTCTTCGGCGAGGGCGCAGCCGGCCCCGAGCTGCTGCTGATGGAGCGCTCGGGCACCCTGCGCTCGCACGCGGGCCAGCCCGCCTTCCCCGGCGGCTCGCTCGACCCCGAGGACGGCGACCCGGCCACCACCGGGCCGCTGCGGGCCGCGCTGCGCGAGGCCGAGGAGGAGACCGGACTCGACCCGTCCGGGGTGCAGCTCTTCGGCGTGCTCCCCAGGCTCTACATCCCGGTGAGCCAGTTCATCGTCACCCCCGTCCTGGGCTGGTGGCACACCCCCAGCCCGGTGGGAGCGGTCGACCTCGCCGAGACGGCGCGGGTCTTCACCGTCCCCGTGGCGGATCTCACGGATCCGGCGAACCGCGCCAACGCCGTGCACCCCCGGGGCCACCTCGGCCCGGCCTTCACCGTCGAAGGGGCTCTGGTCTGGGGTTTCACGGCCGGTCTGATCGACCGGATCCTGCACCACGCCGGCTGGGAGCGCCCCTGGGACCGGAATCGGAAGCTCCCGCTGGACTGGCACGCATGACAGGCTGAGCTCCCGAACCACGTGCGGTGGAGGCACCGGCCACGGTTCGGGCACGGACCCAGGGGGCGCGCCGGACCCACCGTCCGGTGACGAAGGCGAAGAATCTGCGAGGCAAATGACGGTGAACGTGCTGGACATCCTGTTGCTGGTCGCCGCCGTGTGGTTCGCGATCGTCGGCTATCGCCAGGGCTTCGTCGTCGGCATTCTGTCGGTGATCGGATTCCTCGGCGGCGGGCTGATCGCGGTCTATCTGCTGCCCGTGATCTGGGACAAACTGACGAACGACTCCGAGGTGTCCACGACCGCCGCGGTGATAGCCGTCGTCGTCGTGATCGTCTGCGCCTCGGTGGGCCAGGCCTTCACCACCCACCTCGGCAACAAACTGCGCCGGTACATCACCTGGTCACCGGGGCGCGTCCTGGACGCCACCGGCGGCGCGCTGGTCAATGTGGTCGCCATGCTGCTGGTCGCCTGGCTGATCGGCTCCGCCCTCGCCGGGACGACGCTGCCCACGCTCGGCAAGGAGGTCCGCAGCTCCAAGGTGCTGCTGGGTGTCTCCCGGGTGATGCCGGATCAGGCATCCACCTGGTTCACCGACTTCTCCTCCGTTCTCGCGCAGAACGGCCTGCCGCAGGTCTTCAGCCGCTTCGCCAATGAGCCGATCACCGAGGTCGAGCCCCCGGACCCGGCGCTCGTCGGCAGCCCCGTCGCCGCCCGCGCCCAGAAGTCCATCGTCAAGGTCGTCGGCACGGCGCAGAGCTGCAACAAGGTCCTCGAAGGCACCGGGTTCGTCTTCGGCGAACGCCGGGTCATGACCAACGCCCATGTCGTGGGCGGGGTCGACGAGCCGACCGTGCAGATCGGCGGAGAGGGGCGGCTGTACGACGCCAAGGTCGTCCTCTACGACTGGCAGCGCGACATCGCCGTACTCGACGTGCCCGACCTCAGGGCCGAGCCGCTGGAGTTCGCGAGGCCTGACGCCCGCAGCGGTGACGGTGCCATCGTCGCCGGCTTCCCGGAGAACGGCGCGTACGACGTCCGCTCCGCCCGGGTCCGCGGCCGGATCAACGCCGACGGCCCCGACATCTATCACCGGGGTACCGTCGGCCGCGACGTCTACTCCCTGTTCACCACCGTCCGCCAGGGCAACTCCGGCGGACCGCTCCTCACCCCGGAGGGCAAGGTCTACGGAGTCATCTTCGCCCGGTCGCTCGACGACCCGGAGACCGGCTACGCCCTGACGGTGGACGAGATCGCCGAAGACATCTCGGCGGGCCTGTCGGCCAATCAAGAGGTGGACAGCCAGGGCTGCGCGCTGTAGGCCCCGGGGCCCGAGGGGCCCCGGGCCCGTCAGTGGAGGGTGTGCCGCAGACGTGCGGACACCCAGCGGGCGCGACGCCTGAGAATGCGGGGAATCCCTATCCCCTGCCCGGCGTCATCATGGCTCTGGCCTCGCGGGCCATCGCTGTCATGAGTGCTCGACCCATTGGCCGAGCGACGGTTGCGTGCCGCGTCACCGTAGTCGTACGTCAAGCCCATACCGGGACGTGTGCCCGTGCCCCAAGGTCGGTAATCGTGCCAGGAGTGCCCAATTGGCCTATGCGCCGGGCAATTGGCTGTTCGTGGGACAAGTGTTCGCCGCCTGTGCGCAGCCAAGGCTAGCGGCGGTCGGGCTCCGGGTCCTTGAGCCAGTTGATCAGCTCCGACGAGAACGCCACCGGATCCTCCTCGTGCGGGAAGTGCCCGAGGCCGTCGAAGAGCCGCCAGCGGTACGGCGCTTCCACATACTCGCCCGAGCCGGCCGCGCTGCGGGTGCGCATCGCCGGATCCAGCGAGCCGTGCAGATGCAGCGTCGGCACCCGTACCGGGCGCTTCATCCGGCGGTTGAACTGAATCCCGTCCGGCCTGGCCATCGACCGCACCATCCACCGGTACGGCTCGATCGAGCAGTGGGCCGTCGACGGGATGCACATGGCCCGCCGGTAGGCCTCCAGCGCGGACTCCTCCGGCGGCGTGGGGCCCGACCACTCCTGGATCAGCTCTCCCACCAGCGCGCCGCCGTCGGCGACCAGCTGCCGCTCGGGCAGCCACGGCCGCTGGAAGCCCCAGATGTACGATCCGGCCCGGCTCTGCGAGAAGTCCGAGATCATCGCCGAGCGCCAGCGGCGCGGATGCGGCATCGAGGACACCGCCAGTCTGCGCACCAGCTTCGGCCGCATCACCGCCGCCGTCCACGCCAGATAGCCGCCCAGATCATGACCGACCAGCGCCGCGTCCGGCTCGCCGAGCGAGCGCACCACACCGGTGATGTCGAGCGCGAGGTTGGCGGGGTCGTACCCCCTCGGCGTACGGTCGCTGCCGCCCACTCCGCGCAGATCCATCGCCACCGCCCGGTAACCGGCGTCGGCGAGCGCGGGCAGCTGATGCCGCCAGGTCCACCAGAACTGCGGGAAACCGTGGAGGAGGAGCACCAGCGGCCCGTCGCCCATCTCGGCGATGTGGAAGCGCGCGCCATTGGCCGCCACGTCGCGATGGGTCCAGGGCCCATCGATGCGCACGGGGCTGCCATTACCGGTTTCAGGGGCCGTCATGCTGACGAGCGTGCCATACCCGAGCATTTCGTGTTCTCCCGTCCGCCCGGGCGGGGGGACGGGCTCCCCTCGCGGCGCGCGGACCGGGGATCCGGCCAGGGACCCGGCCGGGGGTCAGGCCGGGATCCGCTCCTGCGGGTGGGGCTCCGGAAGGAGCGCCGTGCCCCGGGGGTGCGGCTTGGCGTTCTGGAGGACGGCCGCCGTCTCCTTCGCCGAGGCGATGGACCGCTCCGGCGGCTTGACCTTCTTGAACTTGGAGATCGACAGCAGCGCCAGCACCACGGCCAGCACCACGAACGCCCCGCCCACGATCAGGAACGACCAGGCGAGACCGAGTCCCAGATTATGGATGCCGTACGCCGCCGCGAAGCTGAACACGGGCAGCGAGAAGAGTGCGAGCACCCCCGCGACGACTATGGCCACGGAGCCGATCGCGCCGCGTTTGACGTCCTGTCTCAGCTCCGCCTTGGCCAGTGCGATCTCATCGTGCACAAGGGCGGACATCTCGGCGGTCGCCGAGGCGACCAGCTGCCCGAGACTGCGCTCGGCACTGCTGCCGGGGTCGCTCATCGCTGCTCCCTCTCTCCTGGGGTCCGAGACTCTTCTGTTCCTCGTCACGTCCCGGAAAACTTCCCGGGTCCGACATCAGATCATGCCGGACCGCCGTCGTCGCCGCGCGACGCCCCCGCGACTTCCGCAAGCCGGCGGTGTTCGGCGGCCTTCTTCTCGTAGATCTCCGCCATCCGCACGTGGTACTCCGGATTGTCCTGCTCATAGACGTCGGGGATGCCGTCCTGGTCCTCGTCGCGCTCCTCGGCGTCGACGAGAGCCCGGTAGGTGCGCACCCGGAGCTTGAGCAGAATGCCCGCGAGCACGGCGGCGATCAGCGATCCGACCAGCACCGACGCCTTGATCTCGTCGGTGAGCGCGGAGTCCCCGGCGAAGGCGAGTTCGCCGATGAGCAGGGAGACCGTGAAGCCGATTCCGGCGAGGGTGGCGACGGCGAAGACATCCGGCCAGGCCAGCTCCTCGTTCAGCTCCGCCCGGGTGAAGCGCGCCGCGAGCCAGGTGCCGCCGAAGATGCCGACGGCCTTGCCGACCACCAGGCCGAGGACGACACCCAGGGTCTCCGGCTGGGTGAAGACATCGCCGAGGGCGCTGCCGGAGACGGCGACGCCGGCGGAGAACAGCGCGAAGAGCGGTACGGCCAGCCCCGCCGAGAGGGGGCGCACCAGATGCTCGATGTGCTCACCGGGGGAGTGCTCCTCGCCCTCGCGGCGGGTGCAGCGCAGCATCAGACCCATGGCGACGCCCGCGATGGTGGCGTGGACGCCGCTGTTGTACATCAGCCCCCAGATGACCAGGGCCAGCGGGATGTAGATGTACCAGCCGCGTACGCCCTTGCGGAGCAGCACCCAGAAGACGGCGAGGCCGATGACCGCGCCGCCGAGGGCCGCGAAGTTCAGCTCGCTGGTGAAGAAGACGGCGATGATCAGTATGGCGAAGAGGTCGTCCACGACGGCGAGTGTCAGCAGGAACGCCCGGAGCGCGGACGGCAGCGAGGCGCCGAGGACCGCGAGCACGGCGAGGGCGAAGGCGATGTCGGTGGCGGTGGGGACGGCCCAGCCGTCGGTGGAGCCGCCGCCGACGGTGTTGACCAGGATGTAGACGAGCGCCGGCACGGCCATGCCGCAGATCGCGGCGATGACGGGGAGCGCGGCGGCCTTGGGGTCGCTCAGCTCACCGGCGACCAGCTCCCGCTTGAGCTCGATGCCCGCGACGAAGAAGAAGATCGCGAGGAGTCCGTCGGCGGCCCAGTGCTGGATGGACAGATCCAGGCCCAGGGCCGCCGGGCCTATGTGGAAGTCGCGCAGTGCGTCGTAGCTGCCGCTGAGGGGGGTGTTCGCCCAGATCAGCGCGGCGATGGCGGCGATGAGGAGAAGAACGCCGCCCACGGTCTCGGTGCGCAGGGCATCGGTCACGAAGGTGCGCTCGGGCAGCGGGAGCCGGCCGAGGAATTTACGGGGGCTGGGTGCGGCGGCCATACGGGGGAACCTCCGGTCGGTCGGGCAGGGCGAAGCACATGCCGACCAGACTTCCCGGCGCACCTAGTTTTCTTGTCGCTTTATTGACGCGGTCATTACCTTACCCAAGGGCGCAAGCCCTCAGGGGCGCCGATCGCGGGGTGCGGTGGGCATATCCGGTGATCTTCACTTGTTTTTACTTTATGGGCAAAGCGGGCCATTGGCGCGTTTGGGTGTACGGGGCTGTCCGCCGGAGTACGAAGGGGCGTGGGGCGCTGGTACGAGGGGGCGCGGTCGGCGGAAACGCGCGCGGGCACCCGGCGCGCTGTGGCGCCGGGTGCCCGTGCGGGGTGTTCGCCGTGTGACGCGGAGCGTCGGGTCAGTCCTCCGAGGAAGCGCCCGGCAGCCGGGTCTGGATCAGATCCATCACGGAGGAGTCGGTGAGCGTGGTGACATCGCCCAGCTGCCTGTTCTCCGCGACATCGCGCAGCAGACGGCGCATGATCTTGCCCGAGCGGGTCTTGGGCAGCTCCGCCACCGGCAGGATCCGCTTGGGCTTGGCGATCGGGCCGAGGGTGGTGCCCACATGGTTGCGCAACTCCGCGACCAGGCCCTCGTCCTCCGAGGCCGTGCCGCGCAGGATGACGAACGCCACGATCGCCTGTCCGGTGGTCTCGTCGACCGCGCCCACGACCGCCGCCTCGGCGACCTTGGGGTGCGAGACCAGCGCGGACTCGACCTCGGTGGTCGAGATGTTGTGCCCGGAGACGAGCATCACGTCGTCGACCCGGCCGAGCAGCCAGATGTCTCCGTCGTCGTCCTTCTTCGCACCGTCGCCGGCGAAGTACTTGCCCTCGAAGCGCGACCAGTAGGTGTCGATGAACCGCTGGTCGTCGCCCCAGATGGTGCGCAGCATCGACGGCCACGGCTCGGTGAGGACCAGATAGCCGCCACCGCCGTTCGGCACCTCGTTGGCCTCGTCGTCCACGACCGTCGCCGCGATGCCGGGCAGCGCGCGCTGGGCGGAGCCGGGCTTGGTCTCGGTGACACCCGGCAGCGGCGAGATCATCATCGCGCCGGTCTCGGTCTGCCACCAGGTGTCCACGATGGGGGCGGTGCCCGCGCCGATGTGCTCCCGGTACCAGATCCAGGCCTCGGGGTTGATCGGCTCACCGACCGAGCCGAGCACCCGCAGGCTGGACAGGTCGAACTTGGCGGGGATGTCGTCTCCCCACTTCATGAACGTCCGGATCGCGGTGGGCGCCGTGTAGAGGATCGTGACGCCGTACTTCTGGACGATCTCCCAGAACCGGCCCTGGTGCGGGGTGTCGGGGGTGCCCTCGTACATCACCTGGGTCGCGCCGTTGGCCAGCGGGCCGTAGACGATGTACGAGTGGCCCGTCACCCAGCCGATGTCGGCGGTGCACCAGTAGACGTCCGACTCCGGCTTGAGGTCGAAGACGGCGTGGTGGGTGTAGGCGGCCTGGGTCAGATAGCCGCCGGAGGTGTGGAGGATGCCCTTGGGCTTACCCGTGGTGCCGGAGGTGTAGAGGACGAAGAGCGGGTTCTCCGCGTCGAAGGCCTCGGGGGTGTGCTCGGCGGACTGCCGGGCCACGATGTCGTGCCACCAGACGTCACGGCCCTCGGTGAAGGCGGTGTCCTCGCCCGTGCGCCGGACCACCAGTACGTGCTCGACCTGCGGACACTTGGCGACGGCCTCGTCGATCGCGGGCTTGAGCGCGCTCGGCTTGCCCCGGCGGTAGCCGCCGTCGGCGGTGATGACCAGCTTGGCGTCGGCGTCCTGGATGCGGGAGGCGACGGCGTCGGCGGAGAAGCCGCCGAAGACCACCGAGTGGGCGGCGCCGATGCGGGCGCAGGCCAGCATCGCCACGGCGGCCTCGGGGATCATCGGCAGATAGACCGCCACCCGGTCGCCCTTGCGGACGCCCAGCTCGGTCAGGGCGTTCGCGGCGCGGGAGACCTCGTCCTTGAGTTCGGCGTAGGTGACGGCCCGGCTGTCTCCGGGCTCACCCTCGAAGTGGATCGCGACCCGGTCGCCGTTTCCGGCCTCGACATGGCGGTCCACGCAGTTGTACGCGACGTTCAGCTCGCCGTCCGCGAACCACTTCGCGAAGGGCGGGTTGCTCCAGTCGAGGGTCTCGGTCGGCTCGGTGGCCCACGTGAGCCTCCGCGCCTGCTCGGCCCAGAAGCCAAGCCTGTCCGCCTTTGCCTGCTCGTACGCCTCCGCTGTCACATTGGCGTTGGCGGCCAGCTCGGTCGGCGGCGCGAATCGCCGCTCTTCCTTGAGCAGGTTGGCCAGGCTTTCGTTGCTCACGACATCTCCCTTTCCCAGGGCGTCCTCTGTGCGTATGTGTCCGACGCCATAGCTCACCAGCCGGAGGGCCGGGTGACAAGAGCCTTCCGATAATTGGTTTAGACCTATTGGGTTTCAGGATGGCGGCCGAGCCCTCGTGGGGGGGGGCGTCGGGGACGGGCGGTTCTGACGGGTCAAGAGGTGGCCCCTCCTTCCCGGGCGGCGGGAAGGAGGGGCCACCCGTACTCACGGACGGCCCGGGGGTTCGGTTCACATCCGGTCCGGATTTCTTCCGGACTTCCACCGGACAGCCGATCCCGGATGGCTGATTCCGAACGGTCCCTCCCGGGCCGGGGCGGTTTCGGACGCTTCAGACGCGGGCCTTCGCGAGGGACGAGGAGGCCGGGGCTACCCGGTCGAAGACCGCGTCGTAGACATGCTCGTCGCTGCTCGCGAGCAGATAGGCCTGGGCCTCGCCCACATGGAAGTACATCCCGTGCAGCCGCAGTGTGCCCTCGGCGAGCCGCCGGGCGACCGAGTCATGGGCCCGCAGATGCTCCAGCTGCTGCACCACATTGGTCAGACAGAGCTGCTCGACCGCGTCGGCGGGCAGCCGCCCGGAGATCCGCGCCCAGGAGCGGTGCCTGCTTCTCATCGTCTCCAGGCTCGGCAGCCCGTGCCGCAGCCAGCGCCGCAGCGGGGTGTGCGCACCCACCGGGGGAGCGGAGAGCAGGGCCTGCATCGCTCCGCAGCCGGAGTGTCCGCAGACGGTGATCGAGTCCACCTGGAGCACATCCACCGCGTACTCGATCGCCGCCGCCACCGAGTCGTCGCCCTCCACGCCGGGCAGGGGAACCAGATTGCCCATGTTCCGCACGGTGAACAGATCTCCGGGCCCACTCGCCGTGATCATGCTGGTGACCACGCGGGAGTCGGCGCAGGTGAGGAAGAGCTGCGAGGGGCGCTGGCCCTCGCGCTCCAGCCGGGCCAGCTCGTCCCGCACGAGCGGGGCGGTGTCGCGCTGGAAGGAGCTGACGCCGTCCGCCAGAGGGTGGGCGGTGTCGCGCTCGGGACGGCCGTCGCAGTGGTGGTTCCGCCAGGGGGTCCAGGGCCGGCAGCAGCCGTGGGTCTCCGAGGCGGGCTCGCTGATCCTGGACCCGGACCGGCCGGTGAACTCGACCGAACCGCCCTGTGCCACATGGGAGGTCTGCCAGTCGTGCAGCGACTCGAACGCGGCGTGGTCCATGAAGGAGCCGTCCAGCTCGACCACGCACTCGGACCCGGCCGGGACATGGCTCAGCGCCCTGCTCAGCCGGGGCACGGCGAGGAAGGTCAACTGCCCGCGCACCCGCACCCGGTGGATCCCGTCCTGCTCGTCCTCGGTGATCCGGGTTCGGGTCAGCCGGTGCAGCGCGACCGCGACCGCCACGGCGATCCCGATCGCCACCCCCTCCAGCACCCCGGTGGCGACGACGGAGGCCAGCGTCACCGCGTACACCAGCATTTCGCGGTTCCGCCGCACGCTGCGCAGATGGGTGATGTTGACCATTTGGACGCCCACGACCATCACCAGCGCGGCGAGCGCGGCGAGCGGGATCAGATCGAGGACGGGCACCAGCAGCAGCGCGGCGAGCACTACCCACAGGCCGTGGAGCATGGTGGAGTGGCGACTCACGGCCCCGGCCGAGACATTCGCCGAACTCCGCACGGCCACACCGGTGATGGGCAGCCCGCCCAGCGCTCCGGAGATCACATTGGCCGCGCCCTGACCGGCCAGCTCCCGGTCGAGATCGGCGCGCGGGACCCGGACGTCGGGCACCTTGCGGGCTGCCGCCAGCTTGTCGACGGCCACCGCCGACAGCAGCGATTCCACACTGGCCACGAGGGTGATGGTCAGGACGGCCGCCACCAGGCCGAGCGCGGGCCCCTGGGGCATTCCGGGCAGGGCGTGACTGCTCCACGAGGGGAGGTCGACGCGCGGCAGGTGCAGTGAGGCCAGCGCGGCGGCGGTGGTCGCTCCCGCCACCGCCGCGAGCGCGGCCGGGATCTTCCGTACGACCCGGCCGGTGCGCCCCGGGATCCGGGGCCAGATCAGCAGTACGGCGACGGTCAGGGCGCTGACCGAGATCGCGGCGGGGTGCAGCGCGGCCAACTGGGCGGGGAGCGCCCGGACGTTCTCGACGGCGGAGCTCTGCGGGGTGCCGCCGAGCACGATGTGGAGTTGGGCGAGGGCGATGGTCACGCCGATGCCGGCGAGCATGCCGTGGACGATCGCCGGGCTGACGGCGAGGGCCGATCTGGCCACGCGCAGTGCGGCGAGGCCGAGTTGGGCGAAGCCCGCGAGGACGGTGATGGCGCAGGTGACGCGCCAGCCGTACTGCTGGATCAGATCGGCGGTGACGACGGTCAGCCCTGCGGCGGGCCCGCTGACCTGAAGCGGCGCGCCGCCGAACCGGCCGACGACGATTCCGCCGACGGCGGCGGCCACCAGCCCGGCCTGGAGTGGTGCGCCGGTGGCGAGCGCGATGCCCAGTGAGAGTGGCAGCGCGATCAGGAAGACGGCGATGGAGGCGGAGAAGTCGGAGCCCCGGATGCGGAAGCGGCGGGGGCCTCCGTCCGTCGGCGAGGAGCTGTGGGGGCCGCCCCGGCCGGCTTTCCGGGGCTTGTGCGAGGGGTCTTCGGTGCGGGTGGGGACGCAGGTGGACATGTTTCCCGTCTCCTCCGGAGCGGCGCGGTCGCGGAATGGGGGGCGCGGCCGTGGGTCACGGCATGCAGCGGCGGGATCCTCAACTTTCAGTAAATTGATCGTAATGCAGAGTAAAGACCTAGGCTTTATTTTCTGGGCAAATGGGGCAGTCTTTCACTCGATTCAGTGATTAGTGCGCTTAATGCGGCTCGTCGCGCACCCTCTTGGACCCCTCCGATGTGACTTTTGCTGCGGCGACGCCAGTCCGAAAAGCACAAAGTCATATGAAAGAGGGTGGGCGGATGAAGGCCGCCACAAAGAGGGTCGCCGTGGGTGTGGCCGCCACGGCTGTGATCGCGGGACTAGCGGGCTGCGGCGGATCCGGTTCGGACGCCGACAAGGAAGGCACCCCCGGAGCCAGGAAGGCCGCCGCCGCCCCCAAGGCCGCGCCGCGCATGATCGGTGACGGCTCCACCGCCTTCACCGGGGTCCAGCCCCGTCAGCTCCGTCCCCAGCGGCTGAAGCCGGGTCAGACGCCCCCGCAGTTCGTGGTGTATTCCTGGGACGGGGCGGGGGAGGACAGCCAGAAGCTCTTCTCCCATTTCCGTGAGGTGGGCAAGAAGTACGACGCCACCATGACCTACTTCCTCAGCGGGGTGTATCTCCTGCCCGAGGAGAAGGCGGACCTCTATCTGCCGCCGCAGCATTCCGCCGGGCGCTCCGACATCGGTTTCAACGACGCCGAGGGCATCAGGGCCACCGTGCGCGAGCTGCGCGCGGCCTGGCAGGAGGGCAATGAGGTGGGCACCCACTTCAACGGGCACTTCTGCGGGGCGGAGGGCGGAGTGGGCACCTGGTCGGTCGACGAGTGGAAGAGCGAGATCACCCAGGCCAAGTCCTTTGTGAAGAACTGGAAGACCAATTCCGGCCTGACCGGCGAACAACCCCTGCCCTTCGACTACGACAAGGAGCTGGTCGGGGCCCGTACCCCCTGTCTGGAGGGCCGGGACAACTTTGTCCGCGCGGCGGGCGAGCTGGGCTTCCGCTACGACACCAGCGGTGTCAACGACCAGATCTGGCCCGAGAAGGACCGAGGGCTCTGGGATCTCTCGCTCCAGCTGGTCCCGTTCCCGGGGCGCGGCTTCGAGACCCTGTCGATGGACTACAACTTCATGATCAATCAGTCGGGGACGGTCAAGGGCGATCCGGCGTCCCACGAGTACTGGGGCGACCAGATGCGCGATGGTCTCGTCCAGGCGTTCGATCGTGCGTATCAGGGCAACCGGGCCCCGCTGATCATCGGCAACCACTTCGAGTCCTGGAACGGCGGCACCTACATGCGCGCCATCGAGGAGTCGATCGCCACGGTGTGCGTGAAGAAGGACGTGCGGTGCGTGTCCTTCAAGCAACTCGCCGACTGGCTCGACGCCCAGGACCCGAAGGTCCTTCAGAAGCTGCGCACCCTGGAGGTCGGCGAGGCCCCGAAGGGCGGCTGGACGGCCTTCCTCGCCGCCCGGCCCGTGGCCCCGGCGGGTCAGCCCGCCAAGGCCGAGAAGCGGGTCTCGGCCGCCGAGCCCGCGGGCCCGGGCGCGGCGGCCGACCCCGGGAGCCGGCTCACGGCCGCCCTGCGCCAGGTCGGGCCGGTTCTGGTCAGGCCGGCAGCGGGGCGCTGACGCCCGCCGACTGCTCCCCGAGGATGAAGGCGGGGTCGATCTGGGCCGCCAGATCGGCCCCCGTCTTCGCGTTTCCCCAGCTCTCGGCATTCTTCAGATGGAAATGGACCATCTGGCGGGTGTACCGCTCCCAGTCGCGCAGGGCGTACGAGTCCTCCGCTGTGTTCTGCAAGGTCTGGAGCGTCATCCGGTTCTCGGCCTCCAGCAGTTCGAATCGCTGCGGCCGGCCCTTCTCCATCGCCCGCACCCAGTCGGAGTGCCCGACGGTGACGAGCAGATCGTCGCCCACCTCGTCGCGGAGGAAGTCCACGTCGTCCTGGCCCTGCACCTTGTTCCCGACGACCTTCAGCGCGACGCCGAAGTCCCGCGCGTACTCCTTGTACTGGCGGTAGACGGAGACACCCTTACGGGTCGGTTCGGCCACCAGGAACGTCATGTCGAAGCGGGTGAACATCCCGGAGGCGAAGGAGTCCGACCCGGCGGTCATGTCGACCACCACATACTCGTCGGGCCCGTCGACCAGATGGTTCAGGCAGAGTTCCACCGCGCCGACCTTGGAGTGGTAGCAGGCCACCCCGAGGTCCGACTCGGTGAACGGTCCGGTCGCCATGAGGCGGATGTCCCCGTCGTCGAGGCGGACCGTGCGCGCGCAGGCGTCGTAGACCGGGTTGTCCTCGGCGACGCGCAGCAGCCGGGAGCCCGCGCCGGGCGGAGTCGTCTTGATCATGGTGTCGGCCGAGGCGATCCGGGGGTTGGAGCCGCGCAGATAGTCCTTGATCAGCGGCAGTTGGGCACCCATCGCGGGCAGCGCGCCCGCCTGTTCCTCGTCGAGGCCGAGTGCGGCCCCCAGATGCTGGTTGATGTCGGCGTCGACCGCGACGACTGCTGCTTCATTGGCGGCCAGATGGCGGATGAAGAGCGAGGACAGCGTGGTCTTCCCGCTGCCGCCCTTCCCTACGAAAGCGATCTTCATGTTCACCTAGGGTAGTGGTTCGGTTGCCTGGTGCTGTCAAGTCGAGTGAAGAAGACCACTCCAAGGTGGGACGTGGACGGGCGGCGCGTAGCCTCGCTGGCTATGAGTACGAATGCCTCGCCCGCCTCATCCGCCCCCTCGGCCGACCCGCTGGCCGTGCTCGCCTCGCTGCCCGGTGTCGCCGAATCGGTGGATTCCGTTCGCAAGGCCACCGACCGGGTCTACGGGCACCGGGTCATGCGGCGGCGGAGCGGTGAGGTCACGGCGGAGGCGGCGCTGCGCGGGTCGCGCGGGTCGGCCGCGCTGTCCGGTGCGGACTGGGCGCTGGAGGAGGTCCGCAGGCGGACCGACTTCAGCGGCGACCCCGAGTCCCGCACCGTGGGGGCCGCGCTGCGGCTCACCGCCGAGGCGGGGCAGCTGCTCTCGGTCTGGCGGCAGTCGCCGCTGCGGGTGCTGGCCAGGCTGCATCTGGTCGCGGCGGGCGGTGCCGGCGACGACGGGACCGTGGGTCGGCCGAGGCTGGCGGGCGAGCCGGTCCGGGAGCCGCTGATCGAGGCCGCTCTCCCGGGCGCGGAGGAGGTGAGCGGCAGGCTGGAGGGTCTTGCCGGGCTGATCGTCGCGGGGAGTTCGGCCCCGGCGCCGGTCATCGCGGCCGTGGTGCACGGAGAGCTGCTGGCGCTGCGCCCCTTCGGTTCGCACAACGGTCTGGTGGCGCGGGCCGCCGAGCGGATCGTCCTGATCGGGGGCGGTCTCGACCCGAAGGCGATCTGTCCGGCGGAGGTCGGCCATGCCGAGCAGGGGCGGGCGGCGTATGTCGCGGCCCTCGACGGCTATCTGTCGGGGACGCCCGAGGGCATGGCGGCGTGGATCGCGCACTGCGGGCGCGCTGCCGAGCTGGGTGTCAGGGAGTCCGTGGCGGTCTGTGAGGCGCTCCAGCGCGGAGCCGCCTGAGATTTCGAGGGAACTCCCGGGCAGGGTTGCGGCGGTACCGGAATTGGTACCGCCGCTGGCATGTCCGCCGAGGTACCAAGCGTCCTCGATCTGCTGTGCCCATCAGGCCGGGAACTGCTGCCCGTCACCTGGTGCGGCTGGCCCGTATTCGACGGGTCGACGTCGCGTGGGTGCTCAGCTTCCATGCTCGGTCCGTGGGGCCTTCATGCGTTTCACAGGTGATCCTCTCGGATGTCCTTGGTCTCGCGGGCCGTTGACTCATTTGTACTCCAGCCGTCCGGGAAGTGGAACCCCTTGCTCCGGTTCTTTACTTTTCTGTTCAAATACGGGCAAAGCGATGAGCCAGGCCGTCCAGTGCCGTCGCCGCCGCCCGGGCCGCCGCGCCGCGTCGGCGGCTGGCGTACCAGACCAGTCCGGCGGTGGCCGCGGCCGCGCCCACCGCTGCCGCCGCCACCAGGGCCGGCCGGGGCGGCATGGGGAACACGGGCAGCCGCTGCTTCAGCCGGACCGGACGGTTAAAGACGAGAACCGGCCACTCTCGGGTATTCGCCTCGCGGCGCAGTGCGCGGTCCGGATTCACGGCATAGGGATGACCCACGGATTCCAGCATCGGCACATCGGTGACCGAGTCGCTGTAGGCGTAACAACGGGAGAGGTCGTATCCCTCGGACTCGGCGAGTTCCTTGATGGCCTCCGCCTTGGTGGGCCCGTACGCGTAGTACTCCACCTCGCCGGTGAAGCATCCGTCGTCACCGACCACCATGCGGGTGGCTACCACCCGGTCGGCGCCCAGCAGTTCGCCGATCGGCTCGACCACCTCGGCTCCCGAGGTGGAGACGATGACCACGTCACGGCCCGCGGTGTGGTGTTCCTCGATGAGGGAGGCGGCCTCGTCATAGATGATCGGGTCAATGAGATCGTGCAGCGTCTCGGCGACGATCTCCTTCACCTGCTGGACGTTCCAGCCCTTGCAGAGGGCGGAGAGGTACTCCCTCATCCGCTCCATCTGGTCGTGGTCGGCACCGCCCGCGAGAAAAACGAACTGGGCATAGGCGGTGCGCAGTACGGCCCGCCGGTTGATCAGGCCGCCTTGGTAGAAGGACTTGCTGAAGGTCAGCGTCGAAGACTTCGCAATGACCGTCTTGTCCAGGTCAAAGAACGCGGCTGCGCGAGGCAAGGAGTGGTTATCCACGAGCAGAGCATAGGTGCCCGCCATTCGGTGTACGCCGGGGCGTGTGGGTTTGCCTGAGAAGGCTCTCGGGTACACCATGGAAGTCACGGATCGTTCGCGACCGTGCTAACCCGGTCCGGCTCCTCCCCCCCCGAGCCGGCCGGAGAGACGACCCCCGCTCTCCCCCCCGGCGGGGGTCGTCGCATGTCCGGACGCGTTTTCTTGCTCCGTACGAGATCCATGACGGTCCCTCCCCGCTCTCTCGACCACCGTCGGCGGTGGCCTTCCACCACTCTGCACGGTCACCGTGCGTAGTGGAAGAGGTGCGCGTGGGAGTCACCGGTCCGGGTTACCGGGATATTCACAACCGGTTGCTTGTCCACAGTTTTTCAGCAAGATCCACACGATTTTCCGGTGCCCGGCACCGTGATTCCTGCCGCGTAGTTCGCGGAGTCAAGGAATCACCGATCTCGTAACGAAGCGGGATCGCGCTAAGCAGGGGGTGGGGATCGTGGCTGGATCTATCAGGTCGAAGGGCGCGCCGGCCGCCGAGGAGCGGCGGACCGGACCTCTGATCGTCACCGAGGACGTGGAACTCCTCGACGATCTCCTGCGGCTGTGCGCCGCCGCGGGAGCCGAGCCGGAGGTCCATCACTCCGTGCCGGAGGGCCGGGGGAGCTGGGAGAGCGCCCCGCTGGTCCTGGTCGGGGACGATGCCGCGGCGCGCTGCCGGGGAGCCGCCCGCAGGCGCGGTGTGCTGCTGGTGGGGCGCGAACAGGACAACCCGGACGTCTGGCGGCTCGCCGTGGAGATCGGGGCCGACGGGGTGCTCCGGCTGCCCGACGCGGAGCGCTGGCTGGTCGACCGGATCGCCGACGCGGCCGAGGGAGTCGGCGAGCAGGCGCTGACGGTCGGTGTGATGGGCGGCCGGGGCGGGGCGGGCGCGTCCACCCTCGCCTGCGCCCTCGCGGTGACGGCGGCCCGCGCGGGCCGCCGCACCATGCTGATCGACGGCGACCCGCTCGGCGGAGGCATCGATGTGCTGCTCGGCGGGGAGCGGGCCGAGGGCAGGCGATGGCCGGATTTCGCCGCCTCCAAGGGGCGGGTGGCGGGCGGCGCGCTGGAGGAGTCGCTGCCCGAACTGCATCAGATGCGGGTGCTCAGCTGGGACCGCGGCGATTCGGTGCTGGTCCCGCCGGAGGCGATGCGTTCGGTGCTGGCGGCGGCCCGCAGGCGTGGTGGGGTGGTCGTGGTCGATCTGCCGCGCCGGGTGGACGAGGGAGTGGCGGAGGCGCTGGCCCAGCTCGATCTCGGACTGCTGGTGGTGCCGGGCGGGCTGCGGTCGGTCGCCGCGGCCAACCGGGTGGCGTCCGTGGTCGGAATGGTCCTCCAGGATCTGCGTGTGGTGGCACGCGGCCCTTACGCCTCAGGGCTCGACGACGGCTGGGTCGCCGCCTCGCTGGGCCTTCCGCTCGCCGGTGAGCTGCCCTGGGAGACCCTGCCACCCGAGCTGCGGGACGGGGCGGCGCCCCCGGGCCCGGCCGGGAGCCCGCTGGCCCGGTTCTGCGCCGCCTTCTGGGACCGGGCGCTGGCCGGAGGCGTGGCCTCGTGAACACCGGACTGCTGGACGCCGTGCGGCAGCGGCTCGCGGAGAGTGGGGCCGAGCCCACCCCGGCACGGGTCGCGGCGGCCCTGCGGGCCCAGGGCCGGCTGCTCGGCGACACCGAAATCCTCGGCGGTACCGAGCGGCTGCGGTGCGAGCTGGTGGGGACCGGCCCGCTGGAACCGCTGCTCGCCGACCCGTCCGTCACAGACGTGCTGGTGTCCGCGCCCGACCGGGTGTGGGTGGACCGGGGGCGCGGCCTGGAGCCCGCCGGTGTGACCTTCGCGGACGCGGCGGCGGTGCGCCGGCTCGCCCAGCGGCTCGCCGCCGTGGCGGAGCGGCGGCTGGACGACGCCCGGCCCTGGGTGGACGCCCGGCTGCCGGACGGCACCCGGATGCATGCCGTGATTCCGCCGGTGGCGGTCGGCTCGACCTGTCTGTCGCTGCGGGTGGTGCGGCCCCGGGCGTTCTCGATGGAGGAGCTCACGGCGGCGGGGACGGTGCCGCCGGGCGGCGCCCGGGTGCTGCGGGCCCTGGTCGAGGCCCGGCTCTCGTATTTGATCAGCGGTGGCACCGGCTCCGGCAAGACCACTCTCCTGGCGGCACTGCTCGGGCTCGTGGGGGAGCGGGAGCGGATCGTGCTCGCCGAGGACTCGGCGGAGCTGCGGCCCGAGCACCCCCATGTGGTGCGGCTGGAGTCGCGCGCGGCGAACCAGGAGGGCGCGGGCCGGGTGACTTTGCGGGACCTGGTCCGCCAGGCCCTGAGGATGCGGCCGGACCGGCTGGTCGTCGGGGAGGTCCGGGGGCCGGAGGTGACGGAACTCCTGGCGGCTCTCAACACCGGCCACGAAGGAGGCTGTTGCACGGTCCACGCGAATGCCGCGGCCGACGTCCCGGCCCGGCTGGAGGCGCTCGGCACGGCCGCCGGGCTCGACCGGGCCGCGCTCCACAGCCAGCTGGCGGCGGCGGTCTCGGTGGTGATCCATCTGGTGCGCGATCGGGACGGCCGGCGGCGCATCGCCGAGCTGCACGTCCTGGAGCGGGACGCGGCGGGGCTGGTGCGCACCGTTCCCGCGCTGCGGTGGGGAGCGGAGGCGTTCGTCCGCGAGCGGGGCTGGGAGCGGCTGCGGCGGCTGACCGGAGGGACGCGGTGATCGCGCCGGACCCCCTCTACGCGGCGGCGGGGTGCACGGCGGTGGCGGCGTTGCTGCTGGCGGGCCGGGACCGAGGGCGGGGACGGGCGCGGCTGCTGCTCGCGGGCGGCGGTGCGGCGGAGCCGGATCCTTGGTGGACCTGGGTGCGGCTGCTGTCGGCGGTGCGGACCCGTCGGGAGTGGCTGTGTGCGCCGGTGGCGCTGGTTCTGGCGGTGCTGGGCGAGTCGGTGCTGCCGCTGATCGCCGGGGCCGTGGCGGTGCCGCTGGTGGGGCGGCGGCTGAAGGCGGTGCGACGGGCGAGGGAGGGCGAGCGCAGGGCCGAGGCGGTCGTCGCCCTGTGCGGAGCGGTCGCCGGCGAGCTGAGGGCCGGGCTCCAGCCCGCACAGGCCCTGATCTGGGCCGCCGCGAACACCCGTGCCCTGGGGGCCGGGGAGGCGGCGGTGACGGCGGCGGCCCGGTTCGGGGGCGATGTGCCGCAGGCGCTGCGGGACGCCGCCCGGGAGCCGGGCGCGGACGGCCTGGCGGGGGTCGCGGCCTGCTGGCGGGTGGCCGTGGAGGGCGGGGCCGGTCTGGCGGCCGGGCTCGACCGGCTGGAGGCGGCTCTGCTGGCCGACCGTGACCGGCGGGAGGATCTGCGGAGCCAGCTGGCCGGGGCCCGGTCGACCGTCGGTCTGCTGGCGCTGCTTCCCGCGGTCGGCCTCGCGATGGGCGGGGCCCTGGGGGCCGATCCGCTGAGGGTCCTGTTCCACACCCCGGCCGGCCTGATGTGCCTGCTGGTCGGCGGAGCTCTGGAGGCCGCCGGGGTGTGCTGGGCCGCGCGGATCGTCGGGGGAGGGCGGCGGTGACGGCCGGGGAGATCGCGCAGCGGCCTGCGGCGCTGGTCCTGATGCTCGCCGCGCTGGTTCTGCTGGGCCTCGGGGGCGCGGTGCTGCGGGGGAGACGCCGGACGCGCGGGCGGGGTGCCGCACTGCTCGGAGTGGTGCGCGCCCGCCGTCGGCGGTGGCCCGGGCACCGGGCGCGAGTCCGTGAGTGGGCCCCTCCCCTGGGTGCGCTGATCGTCGGATGCGTCCTCGTCGAAGGGGCGCTCGGAGTCGCCGTGGGGTTCATCGCCGCCTACGGGGTACGGCGTCGGCTCCGGTTCCGGCCGCCGGGCCCGGACGAGGAGCCGGCCGAGGATCCCCGGCTGCCGCTCGCGGCGGATCTGCTGGCGGCCTGTCTGGCGGCCGGGGCGGGCCCGCGTGAGGCGGCGGAGGCGGTCGGCGAGGCGCTGGGCGGCCCGGTCGGCGAACGGCTGTCACAGACGGCCGCGGAGCTGCGGCTCGGGGGCGAACCGGCACGGGCCTGGGCCTCGTTCGCCCGGATACCGGGCGCGGCGGAGCTGGCCCGCTGCCTGGAGAGGGCGGGAGCCACGGGGGCTCCGGCGGCCGAGCCGGTCTCCCGGCTGGCCCACCGTCTGCGGGCGGACCGGGCGCGTACGGCCGTGGCCCGGGGCCGCAGGGCACAGGTCCTGATCACCGCTCCGGTGGGGCTGTGCTTTCTGCCCGCGTTCCTGGCGGTCGGGGTGGCCCCCGTGGTGATCGGGCTCGCCGAGGGACTCCTGAACGGTCGATAAACGGAAATTCTTGGAGGTTTTCATGATGAATCGCCTGCTCAAGCGCTGGAGCGGACGGCCGGGCGGCTGGTCGCTCCGCGGCCGCGGGGACGCGGGGATGACCACGTCCGAGTACGCGATGGGGACGATCGCCGCGTGTGCCTTCGCCGCCGTTCTGTACAAGATCGTCACCAGTGGGGCGGTCTCGGGCGCGCTCGAATCGCTGATCGGGCAGGCGCTCGATGCGCGGTTCTGAGCGCCGTCGAGGGCCGGGGCGCACGGTCTCGCGCCGGCTGGGGGAGGAGCGGGGGTCGGTGACGGCGGAGGCCGCCGTCGCGCTTCCCGCCCTGGTGGCCTTCACCATGGCGCTGGTGTGGGCGCTGACGGCGGCCTCGGCGCAGATCCAGTGCGTCGACGCGGCCCGCGCCGGGGCCCGGGCGGCGGCCCGGTCCGAGCCGCACGCCGATGTGCTCGCGGCGGCCCGCTCGGCCGCCCCGGCGGGGGCCGAGGTCACCCTGCGGCGGACGGGGGACCTGTGGCGGGTCACCGTGGCGGCGGCGGTTCCGGGACCGGACGCCCTGGCGCTGACCCTGACCGAAGAGGCGGTCGCCCTCGCGGAGGACACGGTCGGCTCCGTCCCGGTGGGAGCCGGGCCGTGACCGGGCGCGGGCTCCGGGCGCGTCCGTCCGGCCGGAGCGGGGACCGGGGCTCGGCCACGGTGTGGGTGGCCGTGGCGGCGACGGCGCTGTGCGTGGTGTTCGCCGCCGTGCTCGCCATGGGCCAGGCGGTGGCCGCTCGCCACCGGGCGGGCGCGGCGGCGGATCTGGCGGCCCTGGCGGCGGCCGACCTCGCACTCCTGGGCGAGGCCGTCGCCTGCGCCAAGGCGGCCGAGGTGGCGGACGCGCAGGGCGCCGAGGCGGTGCGGTGCGCCCTGCGGGGCGAGATCGCGGAGGTGACGGCCTCGGTGAGCTTCGGCCCCTACGCCCCGAGGGCCGTGTCCCGCGCGGGACCGCCCGGCACGCCCCGCCCCCCGGAGCCCCGGCATCCATATCCGCCCGGGGCCCGCACCACGGCGTACGACGGATACGGCTTCGGCGGGGGCTCCGGGGCGGTACGGGGTGTCTCAGCCGTCGGCGGCGGTGCCGGGCGCGCCTTCCGCGCCCCGCAGCAGCTCGGTGAGAAGCCGCACCGCCGCCCGTTTGTGCAGGGGCTCATTGCCGTTGCCGCACTTCGGGGACTGGACGCAGGAGGGGCAGCCGGCCTCGCACTCGCAGACCGCGATCGCCTCGCGGGTCGCGGTGAGCCACTCGCGGGCCGTGTGGAAGGCCCGTTCGGCGAAGCCCGCGCCGCCGGGGTGGCCGTCGTACACGAAGACCGTGGGGAGCGCAGTGTCCTGGTGGAGCGGCACGGACACCCCGCCGATGTCCCAGCGGTCGCAGGTGGCGAAGAGCGGGAGCATCCCGATCGAGGCGTGCTCGGCGGCGTGCAGGGCCCCGCCCAGCTGCTCCGGGTTCACCCGGGCGGCGTCCAGCTGCGCCTCGCTCACCGTCCACCACACGGCCCGGGTGCGCAGGGTGCGGGGCGGCAGGTCGAGTTTGGTCTCGCCGAGGACCTCGCCGGTGACGAGCTTGCGGCGGAGGAAGGAGACGACCTGGTTGGTGACTTCGACGGAGCCGTAGCAGAGGCGGCCCTCGCCCCACGGGACCTCGATGTCGGTTTCGAGCACGGAGACGGAGGTCACGTCGCGGGCGGTGGTGGAGTACGGCGGCACGGCCTCCTCCACCAGGGCCACCGAGTCCTCCAGGTCCAGCCGTCTGACCAGATAGGTACGGCCCTGGTGGAGATGGACGGCCCCGTCGTGGACGGCGGTGTGCGAGGCCGCCTCGTCGACCGTGCCGAGCAGCCGCCCGGTGGCCTCCTCGACGATCTGGACCGGCCGGCCGCCGCCGCCCCGGATGTCGGCGAGGTCGGCGGCCCGCTCCCGGCGGGTCCAGTGCCAGCCCGTGGCGCGGCGGCGCAGCAGCCCGGCGGACTCCAGCTGGGGCATGAGTCCGCCGGCCGCCGGGCCGAACAGCTCCAGATCGGCTCCGGTGAGCGGCAGCTCCGCGGCGGCGGCGCACAGATGGGGGGCGAGGACGTAGGGATTGTCCGGATCGAGGACGGTGGACTCCACCGGCTGCCGGAACAGGGCTTCGGGGTGGTGGACGAGAAAGGTGTCCAGCGGGTCGTCGCGGGCGACGAGGACGGCCAGGGCGCCCTGCCCGGAGCGGCCCGCGCGGCCCGCCTGCTGCCACAGCGAGGCCCGGGTGCCGGGATATCCGGCGATCAGCACCGCGTCCAGGCCGGAGACGTCGACGCCCAGCTCCAGGGCGGTGGTGGCGGCGAGCCCCAGCAGCTCCCCGGAGTGCAGGGCGCGTTCCAGGGCCCGGCGTTCCTCGGGCAGATAGCCGCCCCGGTAGGCCGCGACCCGCCCTGGCAGTGAGCGGTCCACCTCGGCCAGGCGTTCCCTGGCGATCAGGGCGATCAGCTCGGCTCCCCTGCGGGAGCGCACGAACGCGACCGTGCGGACGCCCTGGGCGGTCAGATCGGTCAGGAGGTCGGCGGTCTCCGCGGTGGCGGTGCGGCGCACGGGGGCGCCCTTCTCGCCGTGCAGCTCGGTGAGCGGGGGCTCCCAGAGGGCGAAGACGAGTTCGCCGCGCGGGGAGGCGTCGTCGGAGACCTCGTGGACGGTCAGCCCGGTGAGCCGGCCGGCCGCCGAGGCGGGCTCGGCCGCGGTGGCGGAGGCGAGGAGGAAGACGGGATCCGCCCCGTAGCGGGCGCATATCCGGCGCAGCCGGCGCAGCACCTGGGCGACGTGGGAGCCGAAGACGCCCCGGTAGGTGTGGCACTCGTCGATGACGACGTAGCGCAGGGAGCGCAGGAAGGAGGACCAGCGGGGGTGGGAGGGCAGTATCCCGCGGTGCAGCATGTCGGGGTTGGTCAGGACATAGGTGGCGTACTGCCGGACCCACTCGCGTTCCTCGACCGGGGTGTCGCCGTCGTAGACCGCCGGGCGGACGCGGTTGCCCAGCGGCGCGGCGAGATCTTTCACGGCGCGGCACTGGTCGGCGGCGAGCGCCTTGGTCGGGGCGAGGTAGAGGGCGGTCGCGCCGCGCCCGTTCGGGGCCTCGGAGCCGTCCAGGAGGGTGCTGAGGACGGGGGCCAGATAGGCCAGCGACTTGCCCGAGGCGGTGCCGGTGGCGATGACGACCGATTCGCCGTCCAGGGCGTGCTCGGCGGCGGCGCTCTGGTGGGCCCAGGGGTGCTCGACACCCGCCAGTCGAATGGCGTTGATCACTTCTGGGCGGATGCGGTGCGGCCAGACGGCATGGCGGCCCTGCCTGGGGGGCAAGTGCTCCGTATGAGTGATGCGCGCGGCCCGGCCCGCCCCTGCGGCGAGCCGGTCGAGGACCTCACCGGGAGTGGGGCGGGTTTCCCCGCTCTCGCGGGGTCGTCTGGGACGGAGATTCCTGGCCATCGGCACCGAGTGTGTCACTGGTGTGACGGACAATGGTCCCAAGGCGTCGTGCATGGCTGCTGGTAAGTGATTGAATGCCATCGCGGCTGGCGACCGTCCTCCGGCTCCGCCGGGGAGACCTCAGGGGGCGGGCGCTCGATAGCAAGGTGCTGGAGGATCCGTGGACCTGTCCCTGTCGACTCGCAATGTGTCCGGCCCTGTCGGCGACCGTACGGTCGTCGAGGTCGGTGGCGAGATTGATGTTTATACCGCGCCCAAGCTGCGCGAGCAGTTGGTCGAGTTGGTGAACGACGGCAGCTACCACCTGGTCGTCGACATGGAGGGCGTGGACTTCCTCGACTCGACCGGGCTCGGCGTGCTGGTGGGCGGCCTCAAGCGTGTGCGTGCGCACGAGGGGTCGCTGCGTCTCGTCTGCAACCAGGAGCGCATTCTCAAGATTTTCCGGATCACTGGTCTGACCAAGGTGTTCCCGATCCACAACACGGTCGAGGAAGCCGTAGCGGCCACCGACTGACACCGGCCGGAGCCGCCGGAAGAAGAGATGGGGCACCGGGCATCCAGCCCGGGCCTCTGAGATGCACGCCCGTACGTCCGAGGGGGATGGCATGGCCACCGTCGAACTTCGCTTCAGTGCCCAGCCCGAGCATGTCAGGACCGCCCGGTTGGTGGCCGCTGCCGTGGCGCGCAGGGCCGGGGTCGACGAGGCCGTGCTGGACGAGGTCCGGCTCGCGGTCGGAGAGGCCTGCAGCCGTGCTGTCGGTCTCCATCGCGGTCATGGGATCACCGCTCCCGTACGGGTGGTGCTGACCGATGAGGACAAGACGTTCTCCATCGAGGTCGGGGACGAGGTCCCCGGTCCCGGTGCCGACGGCAGGACCGCCTCTGGTCCGCGTGATGCCGCCGAAGAGGACGCGGACGGCGAGGACGACATGGGTCTCGCCGTCATCAGCGGTCTTGTCGACGATCTGGAGGTCAGTTCCACCGACGTGGGCGGAGTGATCAGGATGAGCTGGCCGGTGACACCGGTCTCCGTGCTCCCCTGACGGGCTCCGCCGCCCCGGGAAGCCTCCCGGGTGATTCAAGCTTTGGAAGAGGCCCTGCTGAGCAGGGCCTCTTTTCTTTTTGGCAGATCATTTATGTAGATCATTGATCGCACGTCAATGCTTTCGCCCCATTACCGCTTTCGGGGGTATTTTCAGGACGCGATCATTTGCTGAGTAGCAACTGAAGGTCAATTCCGTTTACCGCGCCCTGTTTTGATCGTGTTCCGCTCCCTACAATCCGTCCACATCTTGGGCTTCTGAACGACCTCAAGGAGGACGAATGGCGGGGCTCTTCAGCTCGCAAGAAATCGATCACCGCGCTTCTCTCGCGGCGGCGGTGCTCACGGATGACAATCGGCTGATCGTGATTGTCATCGCCGTGGTGGCGCTGGCCGCGCTGGTCGTGGCCCAGCTGCTGGTGCGCCAGGTCCTGGCCGCCGGCGAGGGCACCGATTCCATGAAGAAGATCGCGGCGGCGGTCCAGGAAGGCGCCAACGCATATCTGGCACGACAGCTGCGCACTCTCGGCGTCTTCGCCGTCGTGGTGTTCTTCCTGTTGTTGCTCCTCCCGGCCGACGACTGGTCGCAGCGTGCCGGGCGTTCCGTGTTCTTCCTGGTCGGCGCGCTTTTCTCGGCGGCCACCGGATACATCGGGATGCGGCTCGCCGTACGGGCGAATGTGCGCGTGGCCGCGGCCGCGCGAGAGGCGACACCGGCGGAGGGAGAACCCGCAAAGGATCTGACGGCCGTCGCGCACAAGGCCATGAAGATCGCTTTCCGCACCGGCGGAGTGGTCGGCATGTTCACGGTGGGCCTCGGCCTGCTGGGCGCTTCCTGCGTGGTCCTCGTCTACGCGGCCGACGCGCCCAAGGTCCTGGAGGGCTTCGGCCTCGGGGCCGCGCTGATCGCCATGTTCATGCGAGTCGGCGGCGGCATCTTCACCAAGGCCGCCGATGTCGGCGCGGACCTCGTCGGAAAGGTCGAGAAGGGCATCCCCGAGGACGACCCGCGCAACGCGGCGACCATCGCGGACAACGTGGGCGACAACGTCGGGGACTGTGCCGGAATGGCCGCCGACCTCTTCGAGTCGTACGCCGTCACCCTCGTCGCCGCGCTCATCCTCGGGAAGGCGGCCTTCGGCGACGCCGGACTCGCCTTCCCGCTGATCGTTCCGGCGATCGGCGTGGTCACCGCGATGATCGGCATCTTCGCGGTCGCCCCGCGGCGCGCCGACCGCAGCGGCATGACCGCCATCAACCGCGGCTTCTTCATCTCCGCGGTGATCTCCCTCGTACTGGTCGCCACGGCGGTCTACCTCTATCTGCCGTCCACCTACGCCGACCTGAAGGGCGTCACCGAGTCCGCGATCAGCACCCACGGCGGTGACCCGCGGGTCCTCGCGCTCGTCGCCGTCGCCATCGGCATCGTGCTGGCGGCCCTGATCCAGCAGCTGACCGGGTACTTCACCGAGACCAGCCGGCGTCCCGTCAAGGACATCGGCAAGTCCTCGCTGACCGGCCCGGCCACCGTCATCCTCGCCGGCATCTCCATCGGTCTGGAGTCCGCCGTCTACACCGCGCTGCTGATCGGCCTCAGCGTGTACGGGGCGTTCCTGCTCGGCGGCACCTCGATCATGCTCGCCCTCTTCGCGGTGGCGCTGGCCGGCACCGGACTGCTCACCACCGTCGGTGTCATCGTCGCCATGGACACCTTCGGGCCCGTCTCCGACAACGCCCAGGGCATCGCCGAGATGTCCGGCGACGTCAAGGGCGCCGGCGCGCAGGTCCTCACCGACCTGGACGCCGTCGGCAACACCACCAAGGCCATCACCAAGGGCATCGCCATCGCCACCGCCGTACTGGCGGCGGCGGCGCTCTTCGGCTCGTACCGCGACGCCATCGCGGGCGCGGCCAGAGAGGTCGGCGAGAAGGTCGGCGACGGCGCGCCCCTGAATCTCGTCATGGACATCTCCCAGCCCAACAACCTCGTCGGCCTGATCCTCGGCGCGGCGGTCGTCTTCCTCTTCTCCGGCCTGGCGATCAACGCGGTCTCCCGCTCGGCCGGCGCGGTGGTCTACGAGGTGCGGCGGCAGTTCCGCGAGCACCCCGGGATCATGGACTACACCGAGAAGCCGGAGTACGGCCGGGTGGTCGACATCTGCACCAAGGACGCGCTGCGCGAGCTGGCCACCCCCGGCCTGCTCGCGGTGCTGACCCCGATCGCGATCGGCTTCTCCCTCGGGGTCGGGGCGCTCGGGGCGTTCCTCGCGGGCGCGATCGGCACCGGCACCCTGATGGCCGTCTTCCTCGCGAACTCCGGCGGCGCGTGGGACAACGCCAAGAAGCTGGTCGAGGACGGTCACCACGGTGGCAAGGGCGGCGAGGCGCATGCCGCCGTGGTCATCGGCGACACCGTGGGCGACCCGTTCAAGGACACGGCGGGCCCCGCGATCAACCCGCTCCTCAAGGTGATGAACCTGGTGGCGCTGCTGATCGCCCCTGCGGTGATCCAGTTCAGCTACGGGGACGACGCCAGCGCCGGGGTCAGGACGGTGGTGGCGGTCCTCTCGATCGCGATCATCATCGGCGCGGTGTACATCTCCAAGCGGAGGGGCATCGCCGTGGGCGACGCCGAGCCCACCGTCGTTGAGCAGGGCAAGAAGTCACCCGATCCCGCGGTGGTGTCGTAACACCCCGACAGACCTGGCATATCGCCGGAGACTCCACCAAGAGGATCCAAAAGGCGGGCGGGCGGCGCGTTTTGAAGCGCCGCCCGCCCGTCGTTTCCGTGGTGGTGAGGCTTCTCTCCCTTGGTGCAAATGGCTTTAAAGCGGATGAACCGGGTGCACGGCATGGGGAAGTCACCCGGGCGGCGTGTATGTTCCGGGGCCGAGGAGCCTTGGAAGGGACCCATTCGGTGAACAAGAAGCTTGCGGCCGCACTCTCCGGCGCTGCGGTAGTCGTCCTCACGCTGTCGGGATGCAGCTCGGAAGACGAATTCACGGTCGACGACTGGGCCAAGAAGTACTGCGACGCCGCGAAGCCGCAGATCAAGAAGGAGGCCGACGCGGAGCAGCTCATCCGCGCGACCGCCTCGGACGGCAAGCCCGGCGACATCCGGACCGCCGACTCCAAGGCCTTCCAGGACCTCTCGGACGTCTACAAGGGGTACGCGGGGGCCTTCAGGACGGCGGGCACGCCGCCGGTCGAGGGCGGCGAGCAGCTGGTGAAGGAGGCCGCGGCCGAGTACGACGCCAACGCCAAGTCCTACCTCGATCTGAAGAAGCAGGTCGACGCCCTCGACGTGTCCGACCAGCAGGAGTTCGCGGACGGCCTGCGGCCCGTCGCCGACGGGCTCGCGAAGATCGAGCAGAACCAGAGCGCCCGGGAGGAGCTGCGGTCCAGCGAGACGGGCAAGGCGATGGCCAAGCAGCCCGGCTGCAAGCCCGCCGCCGCCCAGAGCCCCGCGGGCTCCTGACGCGGGACCCCGGTCAGGGACCCCGACGCGGGGTTCCCGGCGCCGGGTTCCCGACACGGGGTTCCTGATCCGGAAATCTCCGGCCGGGGCGGAAGGGCGGGCCCCGGCCGCGATTGTCAGTGGCGGCGGCCACAATGGGCGGTGTGAGTACGACCAGCACCGCCCCGCACCCGCCCTCGCCCGCCCTCGCCCCCCGGCTGCGCCAGGCGCTGCTCGCCGGCGCCTTCACCGCCGACGGGCTGCTCGATCTGCTCGGAGCCTCCGCGTACGCGGCGCTCGCCCGCAGCGAGACCGTCCCCGCCGTGCGCGCCACCCGGGGCGACGGAGCCCTGGCGGCCCTCGTCCGGCTCTTCCTGCTCCAGCGGCCCATCCCGTTCGAGCGGGCCCGGGCGGCCCTTCCCGTCGAGGAGTGCCTGGCCGGCGGCTGGCTGGTCCGCGACGGCGACGAGGTCCGCGCCACCGTGGACGTCCGCCCGTACGGCGGGCCCGACGGCGAGGACTGGTTCATCGTCTCCGACCTCGGGTGCGCGGTCGGCGGCGCGGGCGGTGCCGACGGGCAGGACGAGCAGGTCGTGCTCGGCGTCGGCGGCGCGTCCACCACGCTCGCCGGACTCACCGTGCGTACACCGGTCTCCTCCGCGCTCGACCTCGGCACCGGCTCCGGCATCCAGGCGCTGCACGCCTCGCAGCACGCCACCCGGGTCACCGCGACCGATCTCAACCCGCGTGCCCTGCACTTCACCCGGCTCACCCTCGCGCTCTCCGCCGCCCCGGAGGCCGTGCTGAGCGAGGGATCGCTCTTCGACCCGGTCGGCGACGAGACCTTCGACCTGATCGTGTCCAACCCGCCGTTCGTGATCTCCCCCGGGGCCCGGCTGACCTACCGGGACGGCGGAATGGGCGGGGACGATCTGTGCCGCTCCCTCGTCCAGCGCGCCGGGGACCGGCTGAACACCGGCGGATACGCCCAGTTCCTCGCCAACTGGCAGCACATCGAGGGCGAGGAGTGGCAGGACCGGCTGCGCTCCTGGATCCCGGGCGGCTGCGACGCCTGGATCGTGCAGCGCGAGGTCCAGGACATCACGCAGTACGCCGAGCTGTGGCTGCGCGACAGCGGCGACCACCGGGGCGACCCCGAGCGGTACCGGCGGCGGTACGAGGAGTGGCTCGACGAGTTCGAGGCGCGCGGCACCAAGGCGGTCGGCTTCGGCTGGATCACCCTGCGCAAGTCCGGCGCGGAGCGGCCCTCGATCCTCGTCGAGGAGTGGCCGCACCCCGTGGAGCAGCCGCTCGGCGAGACCGTCCTCGCCCACTTCGCCCGGCAGGACTACCTCCGCGCACACGACGACGCCGCCCTGCTGGCCGACCGGTTCACACTGGCCCCCGGGATCACGCAGGAGCAGGTCGGGCTCCCGGGCGAGGAGGACCCCGAGCATGTCGTCCTCCGGCAGAACCGGGGCATGCGGCGGGCCACCAAGGTCGACACGGTGGGCGCCGGTTTCGCCGGGGCCTGCGACGGGACGCTGAGCGCCGGGCGGATCCTGGACGCCATCGCCCAGCTCATCGACGAGGACCCGGTGCTGCTGCGGGACCGTACCCCGCGGGCGATCCGGCTGCTGGTGGAGGAGGGGTTCCTGCTGCCGGCCGGCCGGCCCGCCGCCTGACCCGCCGACGGGGCCGCCGCCCCGCCCCGCCCGTGAGCGCCCGCAGCCCCCGGGCCAGTGGGTAAATCACGCCGTCCATTGAGGGCAAATCGGCCAATATTCTGTTTACGGTCCGATGCCGCCGCCCGCCTGCTCCCCGTTTCTCCCCCGGCGGGGCCCGTCCCGCCCCCGCCCGGGTGAACCCGCGCGCCGTTCACCCCGATGTCGTGCCCCCGACGCCCGGAGGTGCCAGCCTCGGCCCCGGGGGCGACCCCGCACCGCCTGGGCATCGGGAGAGAGACGGGGTACGGACATGGAGAGCGGGCCGACGATCTTCGCGGGAACGGCGTTCGGGCTGTTCGGGGCCGCACTGCTGCTGTGGACGGGGGTGCGGCTGGCCCAGCGCGCGCCGGTCGCCCACGGGGTGAGCCCCGGCCGGGCCGCGGCCCTCACCGCCACCGCCTCGGTGGTGGCCCTCGCCCTCGGCGCGTGGTGCTTCGGCCGGCTCTGAGAAAGCGCCCCGGACACCCTCGTACCGGTCCGGGCGGCAGGAATAGCCGGACTCGGGTTACCGTTCGAGTGGCCGTTGCGGGCTTTTGCCGTTTGACACAGGGGCGGGTTGTACCGTCACACTCCGCAGCGGCAGCAGCACCACGCAGCAGCATCACAGCGCCACAGCCGTCCGCCACCAGCGCGTTCGGCCGTGTCCGCCACCGAGTGCCGACCGGAGAGAAGAGCGAAGTTGTCCCCGACCAGCGAGACCGCACAGGGCGGCCGACGCCTCGTGATCGTCGAGTCGCCCGCCAAGGCGAAGACGATCAAGGGTTACCTCGGCCCGGGCTATGTCGTCGAGGCGAGCGTCGGGCACATCCGCGACCTCCCGAACGGCGCGGCCGAGGTGCCCGAGAAGTACACCGGTGAGGTGCGCCGCCTCGGTGTCGATGTCGAGCACGACTTCCAGCCGGTCTATGTCGTCAACGCCGACAAGAAGGCTCAGGTCAGGAAGCTCAAGGAGCAGCTCGCCGAGTCCGACGAGCTCTACCTCGCCACCGATGAGGACCGCGAGGGCGAGGCCATCGCCTGGCATCTGCTCGAAGTGCTCAAGCCCAAGGTCCCCGTCCACCGGATGGTCTTCCACGAGATCACCAAGGACGCCATCCGCGACGCCGTGGCCAACCCGCGCGAGCTGAACCAGCGCATGGTCGACGCCCAGGAGACCCGCCGGATCCTCGACCGCCTCTACGGCTACGAGGTCTCCCCGGTCCTGTGGAAGAAGGTCATGCCCCGGCTCTCGGCCGGCCGGGTGCAGTCCGTCGCGACCCGGCTGGTCGTGGAGCGGGAGCGGGAGCGCAGGGCGTTCACCTCCGCCGAGTACTGGGACCTCACCGGCACCTTCTCGACCGGCCGCGCCGGCGACGCGTCCGACCCCTCCTCGCTGATCGCCCGGCTGAACACGGTCGACGGACAGCGCGTCGCCCAGGGCCGCGACTTCGGCTCCGACGGCGCGATCAAGGCCGGTCAGACCCGGGTGCTCCACCTGGACGAGGCGAACGCGCGCGCCCTGGCCGCCGCGCTGGAGGACGCCGCGTTCGCGGTCCGCTCCGTCGAGTCGAAGCCGTACCGCCGCTCCCCGTACGCCCCGTTCCGTACGACGACGCTCCAGCAGGAGGCCTCCCGCAAGCTGGGCTTCGGGGCCAAGGCCACCATGCAGGTCGCGCAGAAGCTGTACGAGAACGGCTTCATCACCTATATGCGTACGGACTCCACCACGCTCTCCGAGACCGCCGTCACGGCCGCGAGGGCGCAGGTCACGCAGTTGTACGGGGCGAACTACCTTCCCGAGAAGCCGCGGGTGTACGCCGGGAAGGTCAAGAACGCCCAGGAGGCGCACGAGGCTATTCGCCCTTCGGGTGATCGTTTCCGCACTCCGGCGGAGACCGGGCTCAGCGGCGACCAGTTCCGGCTCTACGAGCTGATCTGGAAGCGGACCGTCGCCTCCCAGATGAAGGACGCCACCGGGAACTCGGTCACCGTCCGCATCGGCGGCACCGCGCGGGACGGCCGGGACGTGGAGTTCACCGCCTCCGGCAAGACCATCACCTTCCACGGCTTCATGAAGGCCTACGTCGAGGGTGCCGACGACCCCAACGCCGAGCTGGACGACCGCGAGCGCAGGCTGCCGCAGGTCGCCGAGGGCGACGCGCTCGCCGCCCAGGAGATCTCGGTCGACGGCCACGCCACCAAGCCGCCCGCCCGCTACACCGAGGCCTCCCTGGTCAAGGAGCTGGAGGAGCGCGAGATCGGCCGCCCCTCCACCTACGCCTCGATCATCGGCACCATTCTCGACCGCGGCTACGTCTTCAAGAAGGGGACGGCGCTGGTCCCGTCCTTCCTGAGCTTCGCCGTGGTCAATCTGCTGGAGAAGCACTTCGGCCGGCTGGTGGACTACGACTTCACCGCCAAGATGGAGGACGACCTCGACTGCATCGCCCGGGGCGAGGCCCAGGCGGTGCCGTGGCTGAAGCGGTTCTACTTCGGCGCGGGCGAGGCCCAGGGCACGGCCGCCACGACGACGGCCGGGGGCGCGTCCTCCGGTACGTCCTCCGCCACGGGCGGCGGTGACGGCGACCACCTCGGCGGCCTCAAGGCGCTGGTGACCGACCTCGGCGCGATCGACGCCCGGGAGATCTCCAGCTTCCCCGTCGGCGACGGCATCGTGCTGCGCGTCGGCCGGTACGGCCCCTACATCGAGCGCGGTGAGAAGGACTCCGAGGGCCACCAGCGCGCCGATGTGCCCGAGGATCTCGCCCCCGACGAGCTGACCGTGGCGTACGCGGAAGAGCTGCTGGCCAAGCCGAGCGGTGACTTCGCGCTGGGCACGGACCCGGTCTCCGGCAACGAGATCGTGGCCAAGGACGGGCGATACGGCCCGTATGTCACCGAGATCCTTCCCGAGGGCACCCCCAAGACGGGCAAGAACGCGGTCAAGCCGCGCACGGCCTCCCTCTTCAAGTCGATGACGCTGGACACGGTCACCCTGGAGGACGCGCTCCGGCTGATGTCCCTGCCCAGGGTCGTCGGCACCGACGCCGACGGGGTGGAGATCACCGCGCAGAACGGCCGGTACGGCCCGTATCTGAAGAAGGGCACCGACTCCCGCTCGCTGGAGAGCGAGGACCAGCTCTTCACCATCACCCTGGAGCAGGCACTCGCGATCTACGCCCAGCCCAAGCAGCGCGGCCGGGCCGCCGCCAAGCCGCCGCTGAAGGAACTGGGCACCGACCCGGTCAGCCAGCGCCCGGTGGTCGTCAAGGACGGCCGCTTCGGGGCGTATGTCACCGACGGCGAGACCAACGCCACCCTGCGGACCGACGACAGCGTGGAGGAGATCACTCCCGAGCGCGGCTATGAGCTGCTCGCCGAGAAGCGCGCCAAGGGACCCGCCAAGAAGACGGCGAAGAAGGCCCCGGCGAAGAAGGCGACCGCCGCGAAGAAGACGGCCACCGCCAAGAAGACGGCGGCGAAGAAGACGGCCGCCACGAAGACCACGGCCACGAAGACCACGGCCACAAAGACCACGGCCGCGAAGAAGACGACCACCGCGAAGAAGGCGACGGCCGTGAAGAAGACGGCCGCTTCGGCGAAGGCGTCCGACCAGTAACGAACGAACGAATGAACGAACGGGCGAGCACGGAGCGCGGCCGGTCCCCTGCCACGGGCCGGCCCGCCCACCCGTCCGGGATCACCCCGTAACGGCCGATCCCGCCGCTTGTGCACCGGAAGCGGTGTTCCATGGTGATGTGTACGGGGTGCTCCCGGCGGCGTGCGAGGGGTGACGGCGGGCCGCCCGGAACCGTCCGCCGCCCCTTGGCGTATTCCCGCACCCCCGCGAGCAGCGGCGCGGTCCGGATAGGCTGGGCGGATGACGCGATCCGAGCAGCCAGCCGATCAGCAGGCGGTCGTGAGCCCCGTCGCAGAGACCATCACCGGTACCGACGACTCCGACGCACTCACCGCGGACTCCCGCGAGCGGGCGCTGCGCGCCCTGCTGAGAATCCCGCCGCTCCGAAGGCTCTGGAACGCCCAGGCCGCCGGAGGCGTGGGAGACGCCGTCGCCGTCTTCGTCCTGCTGCTGCTGACCCTTCAGGCCGCCGTCTCGGAAGGCACCTTCGGCGGCGGATACCGCGGCGCGGCCTTCTCGGTGGCCGCCGTGCTGGGCGCGCGCGTCCTCGCGACGGTGCTCTTCGGAGCCGTGCTCCTCGGCCCGCTCACCGCGCTCACCTCCGCCAAGGGGCCGCTCGACCGCCGCTGGACCATGATCGGCGCGGACGGGGTACGGCTCGCGCTGCTGATCGTCGCCCCGCTGTGGCTGGACTGGACGCCCGGCGCGGCCGTCCCGGTCCTGCTGGGCAGTGTCTTCGTCCTCGCCGCCGCCGAACGGTTCTGGACCGTCGCCCGCGAGGGAGCGGCCCCCGCGCTGCTGCCCGCGCCGCCGCTGGAGGGAGCCGCCGTACGGCCGCTCCCCGACCATCTCGACGTACTGCGCCGGCTGTGGCTGCGCACCGCGTTCGCGGCCGTCCCCGCCGGAGCGGCCGTCCTGCTCGTCGCCACCCTGATCGGCAATCTGCTCGGCACCGGCATCGAGTGGTTCTCGCTGCACCAGGCCGCCCTGGGCTCCTATGTCGCGGCCGGCCTCTTCGCCGCCTCCCTCGCGATCCTCGCCTTCGTCGAACTGCCCGGCGCGGCCACCCCGCGCCCCCGCTCGCCGCTGGAGGGCCTGCGCCGTCCGTCCACCCCGCAGGGCGGCTCCGACAAGGGGCGCACCGGTGCCCTGCCGGTCTTCGTCCTCGCCTGCGCGGCGGTCGCGGCGGCGATCTCGGCGGCCGTCGCCGTCTCCGTGCTCCACGCCGTCGACCTCGGCGGCGGGCCCGTCGCCTTCGCGCTGCTCGTCCTCGCGCTGACCGGCGGCACGGCCGTGGGCATCCGGGGAGCCGAGTCCGTACTGCCCACCCTGTCCCGCCGGCGGCTGCTCGCCCTCGCGCTCGCCGCCACCGGAATCGCGCTGCTCGCGATGGGACTGGTCCCGGACACCGCGACCGTCCTCTTCCTCGCGCTGCTCGCCGGAGCGTCGGCGGGCGTCGCCGCCAACATCGGCCACGCCCTCATCGATCAGGAGTCCGAGGCCCCCCGGCGGGCCAGGACCACCGAGCACCTCCAGGCGGTCGTCAGGGTCGCCGTCGCGCTCGGCGCGATCACCGCCCCGCTGCTCGCCGCCGCGATCGGACCGCACCGCCTCGCCGCCGGGGACTTCGTCTTCGCCCACGGCGGCGCGGCCTTCGCCCTGATGCTGGCCGGCGCGCTGCTGCTGCCGGTCGCCGCGGTCGTCCTCGCCAAGACCGACGACCGCGCCGGGGTGCCGCTCCGCCGCGATCTGGGCGAGGCGCTCCGCGGGGGCGCGGACCCCGCCCAGGCCACCTCCGCCAAGGGCTTCTTCATCGCCCTGGAGGGCGGCGACGGCGCGGGCAAGTCCACCCAGGCCAAGGCGCTCGCCGAGTGGATCCGGAACAAGGGCCACGAGGTCGTCGTCACCCGCGAGCCGGGCGCGACCCCGATCGGCAAGCGGCTCCGCTCGATCCTGCTGGACGTGGAGTCCGCCGGTCTCTCCAACCGCGCCGAGGCGCTGCTGTACGCGGCCGACCGCGCCGAGCACGTCGACTCGGTGGTCCGGCCCGCGCTGGAGCGGGGCGCGATCGTGATCTCCGACCGGTACATCGACTCCTCGGTCGCCTACCAGGGGGCCGGCCGCGATCTCGCGCCGACCGAGATCGCCAGGATCTCCCGATGGGCCACGGACGGCCTCGTACCGCATCTCACCGTCCTGCTGGACGTCTCCCCGGAGACCGCGCGGGAACGCTTCACGGAGGCCCCCGACCGGCTGGAGTCGGAGCCCGCCGAGTTCCACCGTCGGGTCCGCGCGGGCTTTCTGACGCTGGCGGCGAGCGATCCGGCCCGCTATCTGGTGGTGGACGCCGGGCAGGACCCGGAGGACGTCACCACGGTAGTACGCCATCGGCTGGACCGGATGCTTCCGCTCTCCGAGGCCGAGATCCGGGCCCGGGAGGAGGCGCGGCGCAAGGCCGAGGAGGAGATCCGCCGCAAGGCCGAGGAGGAGGCCGCGCGCAAGGCGGAGGAGGAGCGGCTGGAGCGCGAGCGCCAGGAGCAGCTCGCCAAGCTCCGCGCCGAGGAGGAGGCCCGCCGCAAGGCCGAGGAGGAGGCCGCGCGGCAGCGCGAGGCCGAACGGCTCGCGGAGGAGGCCCGGCAGCGCGCCGAGGAGGCCCGCCGGCTCGCCGACGAGGAGCGCCGCAGGCGCGAGGCGGAGGAGCAGGCCCGGCTGGACGAGCAGGAGAGGCTGCGCAAGCTCGCGGAGGAGCAGACCAGGCTCCGGGCCGAGGCGGAGGAGCGCCGGCTGGAGAAGCAGCGCAGGGCGGAGGAGGCCCTGCTGCGCGCCGAGGAGGCGCGACAGGCGGCCGTCGAGGAGGCCAGGCGCGAGGCGGAGCGGGAGGCCGAGCGCGAGCGGGCCGCCGCGAAGGCGGCGGCGGTGAAGGCGGCGGCGGCTGCCGAGGCCGCGGCCCATGAGACGACCGTGACCACGCCGGTGGTGCGGCCGGGGGACAGGGATCCGTCGGCCGACGCGGCCACCGTGGCCACGCCCGTCGTCCGGCCGGACGACGAGACCCAGCAGGTGCCGAGGGTTCCGGCGAAGCCGGATGCGGCCTTCGCACCGGATCCGTCCTTCTCGCCGACCGAGCAGACCGCGATCCTTCCGGCGGTGCGCGACGAGCGGCCGGCGGACCGGGTGCCGCCCGGGTTCTTCCGCGACGAGTGGGACGAGCAGGGCGGCGGGCGGGGCGGGCGGGACGAGCGGGGCGGGCGCGATGGGCGGGGTTCGGGCGGTTCCAACGACCGCACCCGTGAGCTTCCGCAGATCGACCCGGAGACGGGCCGTCCGCGCCGGCGTTCGGACTGGGCCGAGGAGACCCCGCTCGACGATCTGCCGACGCTGGCGGACGAGCTGCTGGGCGGCCCGCGCGACGACGAGGACGGCCGCCCCCGGCGGCGCTGAGCAGGTCCGGGGCAGCCGGCGGGAAGGCGTTGTCAGACCTCTGCCCCACAATGGGAGAGCCATGGGGAGCCCATGGCGGGTGGGCAGCACACAAGGCAGGTGACGTCAGATGGCCGTGTGGGACGACCTCGTCGGTCAGGAGCGGGTGCAGGAGCAGCTCGCCGCCGCCGCGCGGGACGCCGATGCGCTGGTCACCGCCGTGGCGGAGGGCGAGCAGGCCCCCGACACCTCCAAGATGACGCACGCGTGGCTGTTCACCGGCCCCCCGGGCTCCGGGCGGGCCACCGCCGCCCGCGCGTTCGCCGCCGCGCTCCAGTGCGTCAGCCCCGACCGGGCCCTGGGCGGGATCCCCGGCTGCGGCTTCTGCGACGGCTGCCACACCGCCCTCATCGGCACCCACGCCGATGTCCAGGTCATCCGCACCGACCTGCTCTCCATCGGAGTGAAGGAGACCAGGGACCTGGTCCGCCGCGCCCAGCTCTCCCCGGCCGTGGGCCGCTGGCAGGTGATCATCATGGAGGACGCCGACCGGCTCACCGAGGGCGCGGGCAATGTCCTGCTGAAGGCCGTGGAGGAGCCCGCTCCCCGCACCGTGTGGCTGCTGTGCGCGCCCTCGCTGGAGGACGTGCTGCCGACGATCCGCTCCCGCTGCCGCCATCTGACACTGCGTACGCCCCCGGTCTCGGCCGTCGCCGATGTGCTGATCCGCCGCGACGGCATCGAGCCCGAGCGGGCCCAGGCCGCCGCGCGGGCCACCCAGGGGCACATCGACCGGGCCCGCCGGCTGGCCACCGACGAGCGGGCCCGCGCCCGCCGGGCCACCGTGCTGAAGCTGCCCCTGCGGGTCGACGACGTCGGCGCGTGCCTCAAGGCGGCCCAGGAGCTGATCGACGCCGCCGCCGAGGATTCCAAGCAGGCCTCCGAGGAGACCGACGTCAAGGAGACCGAGGATCTGAAGGCGGCGCTCGGCGCGGGCCAGGGCGGCCGGATGCCGCGCGGCACCGCCGGGGCGATGAAGGAGCTGGAGGAGAAGCAGAAGCGCCGCAAGACGCGTACCCAGCGCGACAGCCTCGATCTGGCGCTCAGTGATCTGACCGGGTTCTACCGCGATGTGCTCGCGCTTCAGCTGGGCTCGGAGATCGCCATCGCCAACGGCGACGTACGGGACGCGCTCGACCGGATCGCCCGGGGCTCCACCCCCGAGCGGACCCTGCGCCGGATAGAGGCCGTGGTCGCCTGCCGGGGCGCGCTGGAGGCGAATGTGGCCCCGCTGCTGGCGGTCGAGGCGATGACGATGGCCCTGCGCGCGGGCTGACGCTCCCCGGGCCGACGCTCCCCGGGCCGACGTCCGCCTGCCGTCCGCGTCGGCGGCCCCGCCGGGCCCGTACCGCACGCCCGTCCCCCGTACTCGCTGTCCCCGTCCCCTCCCCTCGTCAACGACGCGCTTCACCCGTCCGGGCGGAAAACGGCATTCCTCGCGCATCGTCCCCTACGCTCCGGGGATGGACCCAAGGCGCACATTCCGCAGTTCCGTCCTCGCGGTGGCCGCAGCGGCCCTGCTGGCCTCCGGGTGCACGGGAGGGGGCTCCTCGTCCAGTGCCTCGGCGTCCACCCCTGACAGCGCGGGGGCCGTGCCCGTCGCCGAGCCGCCCGAGAAGCTCCGTCCGTACTACCAGCAGAAGCTCTCCTGGCGCGAGTGCGGGGCCTCCGGCTTCCAGTGCGCCTCGCTGAAGGTGCCGCTCGACTACGCCGAGCCCGGCGGCGAGTCCATCGGGCTGGCCGTCGCCCGCAAGCGGGCCACCGGCCCCGGGAAGCGGCTCGGCTCCCTGATGGTCAACCCCGGCGGCCCCGGGGGCTCGGCCGTCGGCTATCTCCAGATGTACGCGGGCATCGGCTACCCCGCCCCGGTCCGCGCCCGCTACGACATGGTCGCCGTCGACCCGCGCGGGGTGGCGCGCAGCGAGCCTGTGGAGTGTCTCGACGGGAAGGAGATGGACGCGTACACCCAGACCGACCAGACCCCGGACGACGCCGCCGAGACCACCCTCCTCACCCGCGCGTTCCAGAAGTTCGCGCAGGGCTGCGCGAAGCGCTCCGGCACGGTCCTGCCGCATGTCTCCACCGTCGAGACGGCCCGCGACCTCGATGTGCTGCGGGGCGTGCTGGGCGACCGGAAGCTGACGTACGTGGGCGCTTCGTACGGCACCTTCCTCGGCGCGACCTACGCCGAGCTGTTCCCCGCCCGCACCGGCCGGCTCGTGCTCGACGGCGCGCTGGACCCGGCGCTCCCCGCCCGCCAGGTCAACCGGGACCAGACGGCCGGCTTTGAAACCGCGTTCCAGTCCTTCGCGGCCGACTGCGTCGAGCGGGCGGACTGCCCGCTCGGCACCGGCTCCGAGCGGGACGCCTCGGCCCGGCTCAAGGAGTTCTTCGCCGAACTCGACGCGCGGCCGGTCCCCACCGGGGAGAGCAGGCAGCTGGGCGAGGCGCTGGCTACCACGGGCGTGCTGGCCGCGATGTACGACGAGGGCGCGTGGCCGCAGCTGCGCGAGGCGCTGGCCGCCGCGATGGAGGGCGACGGAGCCGCCCTGCTGACCCTCGCCGACAGCTACTACGAGCGCGACCCCGACGGCTCCTACTCCAACCTCATGTACGCGAACGCCGCCGTGAACTGCCTGGACCTGCCGCCCGCCTTCACCGGCCCGAAGCAGGCCTCGGCCGCGCTCGGAGAGTTCGAGAAGGCCTCGCCCGTCTTCGGCCGGGGCTTCGCCTGGGCCGCCCTGAACTGCGCGTACTGGCCCACCCCGGCCACCGGGAAGCCGCACCGCATCGAGGCCGAGGGCGCGGCCCCGATCCTGGTCGTGGGCACCACCCGCGACCCGGCGACGCCGTACGCCTGGGCGCGCGGGCTCGCCTCGCAGCTCTCCTCGGGCAGGCTGCTCACCTACGACGGCGACGGCCACACCGCGTACGGCCGGGGCAGCGACTGCGTCGACACGGCGATCAACGCCTATCTGCTGGAAGGCACGGTTCCGCCGAAGGGCAAGCGCTGCCGCTGAGCCCGCCCGTGTCCGCCCGCGTCCGCCGGCGTCAGTGGTGGCCGGCGCTGGCGCGCAGGCCACCGGGTACGAGCCACACCACCAGCAGGGTGACGGCGCCGACGATCCCGACCGAGACGAACGCCGTGGTCGTCAGCGCGCTGTCGAAGGCGGCCCGCCCGGCGGCCAGCACCGCCTCGCCCGCGCCGCCGCCCTCGCTGGTGGCCAGCTCGTACGCCCCGCCGATCGACTCGCGCGCCGGCTCCGGCTGCCCGGCCATGTGCGAGGCGTACACCGCGCCGTGGATCGAGCCGAGCAGCGCCACCCCGAGGCCGACGCCCAGCTCGTAATTGGTCTCGGAGACCGCGCCCGCCTGCCCGGCGCGCTCGGCGGGGACGGAGGAGACCAGCACCGACGAGGCGGTGGTGATCGCCATCCCGTCGCCGAGTCCGAGCAGCACCAGCACGGCGGCGACATAGCCGTACGTGGTGGGCTCCGGGGACAGCGCGAGCACCAGGAAACCGGCGACCACCCCGCTCAGCCCCACCGCCATGACCGTTCTGACCCCGGCCCGCTCCATCGCCCACGGCGCGAGCAGCGCCCCGACCAGCATGGCCAGCGCGGCGGGCAGCGTGCGCAGCCCGGCCTGGGAGGGGGAGTAGCCGTGGACGTACTGGAGCCAGAGCGAGACCAGGAAGAGCGCCGCGCCGATCGCCAGCATCGCCATCAGGATGACCAGCGCGGCGGCGGTGAAGGTGCGGTTCTTGAAGAGCCGCACGTCCAGCAGCGGATCGGCGAGCGTGAGCTGTCGGCGGGCGAAGAGCCACAGGGCCGCGATCCCGGCCGCCAGCACCACGATGTCCACCGCGCCCGGGCTCCCCTTCGCCACGTGCTTGATGCCCCAGGCCAGCGCCACGATCCCGACGACCGACAGCACCGCCCCCACCCGGTCGAGCGGCCCGTGCCCGGCGTCCTTGAACTCGGGCAGCAGCCAGAGCCCGGCGACCACGGTCACCACGACCACCGGAACATTGACCCAGAAGGCCGCCGCCCACCCGTACTCCTCCACCAGCACCCCGCCGACCAGCGGCCCGATCGCGGCCCCGGCCCCGGCGACCGCCGCCCAGATCCCGATGGCGAGGGCGCGCTCCCGGGCGTCCGCGAAGACATTCCTGATCAGCGACAGCGTCGACGGCATCACCATCGCGCCCCCGATCCCCAGCAGCACCCGCCCACCGATCAGCTGCCACGTGGTCTCGGCGGTCGCGGCGACCACCGACGCCAGCCCGAAGATCACGATTCCCGCGATGAAGAGCCGCTTCCGCCCGTACCGGTCCCCGACCGCCCCCGTGGTGACCAGGAGCCCGCCGAGCACCAGCCCGTACACATCGATGATCCACAGCTGCTCGATCGCGCTCGGCCGCAGATCGTCGATGAGCGACGGCAGCGCCACATTCAAGATCGTCGCGTCCATCGCCACCAACAGCAGACTCGCGCACAACACGGCGAGCACCGCCCACCGCCCGGCCCCCGGGCTGTCCTCCGTGCTGCCCCCGGAGTTCACGGCTTGGGCCACGGCTCCATCCCTTCGGGGTGAAAGTAGCGCTATGCCCGCCTATGTACTTCTCGGCCAGTATTGAGGGATCTCCCCCGCCGTGTGCAAGTCGAGAGCCAGGTCGCAGCCCCGCGAGACCGCTCCGGGGTGGTCCGTGGCACCCGAAACAAGCCTGTAGACTTGGTGCCGCTGCTGATGAGAACCTCCCTCTGTGGGGACGGCTCTATCGGCAGTTTGCCGCCTTAGCTCAGTTGGCCAGAGCAACGCACTCGTAATGCGTAGGTCTCGGGTTCGAATCCCGAAGGCGGCTCTGAAGAACCTCAGGACTCACTCGCCGTGACCTGGGGTTTTTCGTTTTTCCGGGGCTGTGGGGTGGAGCCGTGCCCGGAGGATCGCCCGCGTGGCTCGGGAGGCCGGGGCCGGGGTGGGGCCATCGAGTCGGGCCCCGGGCCTCCAGCCCGCTCAGGCCGCGTAGAAATCGAAGGTGGAGCCAGGGCGGGAACTCGTGAACACGTCAAGACGCGGATCGACGGTGAGGATTGCCTGATGGAGGCGTTGCAGCTGAGGTGAGGGCTCCACGCCCAGCTCCTCTATCAGGCGCTTCCGTAACTGGCGGTACACATGGAGGGCGCCTGCCTGGCGGCCTGAGCGGTAGAGCGCCACCATCGCCTGGGAGTGCAGGCCTTCGTGCTGCGGGTGGCGTGAGATCAGGTCGTACAGTTCGGCGATCAGCTGCGCGTGTCTACCCAGTCGAAGATCCGCATCGATGCGCCGTTCGGTGACGAGCAGCCGGGACTCCTCCAGCCGCATGACCTCGATCTCCAGGATCGGCCCGACCCGTACATCGACAAGCGCGGGCCCCTGCCACAGGGCCAGCGCCTCGCGGAACGTGGCGGAAGCCGGTTCGTCCCGGTTCTGGTCGAAGGCGCTCTGCGCGGTCGCCACCAGTCGTTCGTACTCGCGTACATCGGTGCAGGCCGGCTCGACCTGGAGAAGATAGCCGCCGTGCCGGGTGACGAGCACGTCCTTCGCGGTGTCCGAGGAGTCCGGGCTCATCGCGGTTTCAAGGTGCCGGCGAAGCTGGAGTATGTATGTCTGGAGTGTGGTCAATGCGCTCGCGGGTGGTTCCGTTCCCCAGATTTCTTCCATAAGTGTGGACACCGGTATGACCCTGCCCGGGCGGAGTGCCAAGAGTGCCAGGATCTGCCGAGGCTTGCCCGCACTCGGAACGATGGACTTTCCACGGATGGTCGCTCCCAATGGGCCCAGAATCTGAATGTGCACAGTTTTTTCCCCCGTTTCCTCGTCTACTGGGCCAAGTCAACGATGAACCTGAAGATCATGTCAAGGGTGAAGTGTCCGGGCCCCGGTGGCGCTCATTCCTTGTCCATTCGTAGGGGTTCGACGGCCTATCCGCTTTGAATTCACCGAGTGATTCTTTGAGGGTCTGTTTGATTGTGGGCTGATCTATTACGGGGTGATCAGGCCGGTGAGGCTGCCCGTGGGGGAGGTGAAGCTCCTGGTGGGAGGCCTGTTGGTCGAGAGTTTTCGTGCCCGCATCCTCGTGGGCGTGGCCTGAATGTGGTGCTGGATGCTCGCCAAGGCATTTGAGTGGTGGTATATGGGTGTTCGTCGTCCGAGTGGAACCCTGCCTTCCGTCGATCTTCCGGCCGACGGAATGTAAGGGAATTCTTAATTCTTTTACCAGGTCTTTCGGTTCATGTCCGGGGGGAGGGTGATGTCTCACGTGGTGAGACTCGCTCGCGAGGCTCACCACGTGAAGTGCTATCGGTCAGACCTCGGAAGTGCTTCTCTGCGCGTGACTCTTCGCGAGGTTGAGCGTCATGGTGCTGTTTCTGCCGAGGGCCTCGCGCACATACCGGCGGGCCTCTGCGATGTCGGCGCCCTCCCCGAGTACCTGCTTGATGTTCTCCTCGCGCAGGATGACGCTGTGGTGCGAGGTCACCGTTACACCGGACGTGTCTGGGACGATCTGCCACTCGCCGGTGTGGGCCGACATCAGCGCGGGTGTCACCGTCTGCTTGTAGACGATGCGGCCGGTCCGCGGGAAGCAGACGCGGACCGATTCGGTGGTGTGGGTGGCGCCGTCCGTGGTGCGAGTGTCCATGGACATCACCTGGACTCCCTCCTCCTCCACCACCTTCACTCGTGAGACGTGCGGGACCAGGTCCGGCCAGTCGCCCACCCGGTGGAGGAAATCGTAGACAGCGTCGGCGGGGCCGGCGACGTGGACGGAGTCCTTGAAAGACAGCGTCAGGTCGTCCAGGCGCGTCCAGCGCTCGGCGAGCTTCTTGAGGTTCTCCAGCTCGGCCGAACTGTTGGTGTCGGTCGCCCGCTCGACCCACGCCACGTCCGACGCGGAGTCGCCTTCGACCGTGAAGTCATGGAGCAGAACCAGCTTCGACTTCTCGGCACCCAGTGGCTCAACGCTCCAGGTTCCCCCCATGGACTTCACCGGCGCGGCGGAGCGCTCCTGACGGAACTCCACCCGTCGCCGTTCCTGGTCCAGGACCCGGTGTGAGGACCAGGATTTCACCTGGCCGTTGGCCATGGCCCATATGCGCAGCCGCTCCTCCCGGCCCGCGGACTCCACCCGCTCCACATGGACGCTGGGCGGGAAGTACAGCGGCCATCCGACCGCGTCGGCGACGATGCCGTAGACGACGCCCGCAGGGGCGGCCACATCGATCGAGTGTTCCGTACGGTGAACTCGTCCAGCAGACATCCCAACAGCCTCTCTCAGCATCAGAAGTTGCCCAGTCCGCCGCAGACGTTGAGCGCCTGAGCGGTGATGGAGGCGGCCTGCTCGGTGGTCAGATAGCCGACGAGGCCCGCCACCTCCTCGGGGGTGGAGTAGCGGCCAAGCGGGATTTTCGCCTCGAACCGCTCGCGTACGTCGTCCTGCGTGGTGCCCCAGGCCGCCGCGTAGCCCTGGCGGACCCGTTCGGCCATGGGGGTCTCCACATAGCCTGGGCACACGGCGTTGACGGTGATGCCCGCCGGGGCGAGTTCTTTGCCCAGCGCCTTGGTGAATCCGACGACGCCGTGTTTGGAAGCGGAGTAGGGAGCGCCCAGCAGCACGCCCTGCTTGCCCGCGGTCGAGGCGACACTGATGACTCTGCCGTACCCGGCCTCCGCCAGGCCTCCGGCGGTGAGCACCGCGCGGGTCATCAGGAAGACGCTGTTCAGATTGGTGTCGATGACGTCGTTCCAGAGCTCGTCCGTGATGCCCGCGGTGGGACCGCCGCCGCTGCGTCCTGCGTTGTTGACAAGGACGTTGATCGGGCCGAAGGTGCCGACCGCGGTGCGGACCAGGGCCGCCACGGAGTCCGAGGAGCGTACGTCGGCCGCCGCGCCCGCCACCTCCAGGCCCTCCGCCCGCAGCTTTTCGACGGTCTGCCCGACCTTGCTCTCGGTGCGGGCGCAGAGGAAGACGCGGTGTCCGCGGCGGCCCAGGTCCCGGGCCACGGCGAGGCCGATGCCGCTCGTGCCTCCGGTGACCAGGGATACCGGGTTTGTCGCTGTCGTCATCGGTCTACCTCCAGAAGCGGCGATGGTGGGGCCGACTCTGTCCCTGATCGCTTGAAGCTCGGACGGGGGGCACTTGAGGGAGGGGCTTGAGGCGTCTTCGAAGCTCGCTCCACCCGTGTGCCGGAGAGTGGCGGAAACAACCGAACGGAGATGTCCATGACGACCCATGCCGCTGCCCGACCGCAGGCCACCAGCGCGTTCGCCGTTCTGTACGCGGAGGTGCAGCAGTTCTACGCCCAGCAGATGCAGCTGCTGGACCAGGGCGCGTGCGACGAGTGGGCGGCCACCTTCACCGAGGCCGCCACCTTTGACGTACCGACGTTGCCCGAGCCTGTGGCCGGACGGGCGGGCCTGGCCGAGGCTGCCCGGCGTACCGCGGCCCAACTGGCGGAGAGCGGTACTCGCCACCGGCACTTCATGGGGATGTCCCATGTGGAGGAGCAGCCGGACGGTTCGCTCAGTGTGCGCTCCTATACGACGGTGTATGCCTCGCGGCTGGGCGGGGAGTCGCGGGTGCACCGGGTGTGCGTCTGCGACGACGGGCTGGTCCGGGTGGACGGCGCACTCCAGGTCGCCACCCGCAGGGTCTCCCGCGACGACCTTGCCTGAGCGAGGCTCAAGCGGCTCGCGTGCGCGCCTCCATCGCGGGCGGCCAGTCTCCCTTCAGGCCCTGCTGTCCGGGCCCAGAGGGAAGCAATCAATCGCCATACGACATTGGGGTGTTCCGAAATGTCACAGATGACCATTGACGGGCCGGAGGCCCTGGCCCACAAGAAGGCAGTCCAGCGCGAGGCGGACCGGCTGGTCGAGCTGGGCTCGGCCGGGGTGCAGTTCCGGGTCACCCGGGAGGAGCACACCTTCGTCGTGACCTCCGGCGTCGCGGAACTGGGAACGGACCGGCCGGTCCCCGAGGACGGCCGGTTCCGGATCTCCTGCATCACCAAGCCGTTCGTCTCCGTGGTGGTGCTGCAACTGGTCGCCGAGGGCAGGATCGAGCTGGACCGCACCGTGGAGAGCTACCTCCCGGGTCTGCTGCCGAGCGGCGACAGGATCACCGTGCGCAATCTGCTGCAGCACACCAGCGGTCTCTACAACTACGCCGACTCGTTCCAGAAGCCGGGTGACCGCTTTCTGCGCGACCGCTACAACCACTACGAGCCGGAGAGCCTGATCGCCATCGCAGCCGGCAAGCCGCTGGAGTTCGAACCGGGACAGGAGTTCGGCTACTGCAACACCAACTACTTCGTCATCGGTCTGCTCATCGGGAAGGTGACCGGCCGTTCGTACCGCGACGAGATCCGCGAGCGTGTCCTGGAGCCGCTCGGGCTGAAGGAGACCACGCTGCCCGGGGACGCCCCGGAGATCCCCGGACCGCATGCCCGCGGCTATATGCGGATCGGCGGCCGAACGGAGGACGTCACACTGATGAACCCCTCCGAGGCCGGCTGTGCGGGCGAGATCATCTCGACCACGGCCGATCTGGACCGTTTCCTGGTCGGGCTGTTCGGCGGGGAGCTGCTCGCGGAGCCGGAGTTCAAGGAAATGACCACTCCATTGCCCGGTGAGATGATCAGGGACCTTCCCATGGGAATCGGTTACGGCCTGGGGCTGATGAAGCTCCAGAACGACAAGGATCTGGATCTGTGGGGGCATGGGGCGGGAATTCCCGGGTATGCCACGTTCGCGGCGACCACACCCGACCTGGGAATCCGGGTCCAGCTGTCGATCACATTGAACGAGGATTTCAGCAAGGAAGCCGAACAGGCCGTCATCCGCGGTGTCAACACCGCTGTCTGCTTCTGAGGTCGCCCTCATGTCCCCTTCCGCCCAGGAGGCGGACCAGGCTGGGAAAGTCGTCGTTGTCACAGGTGGCGGCACCGGAATCGGCCGTGCGACGGCCCGGGCGTTCCATGAGGACGGGGCCCGAGTGCTGATCGTCGGCCGCTCGGAGGCACCCCTGAAGGAGAGCGCCGAGGGGCGCGGCGGGATTCGCTGGCTCACCGCCGATGTTCATTCGCCGCAGGCGCCCGAGCGCATCGTCTCGGCCGCCCTGCGGGAGTTCGGCCGGATCGATGTCCTCGTCAACAACGCCGCCGTCGCCGGGTTCGCGTCGCTTGAGCATCTCGACCGTGCCACGGTCGAGGCTCAGATGGGCACCAATCTGATCGCTCCGCTCTTTCTGACCCAGCGCGCTCTGGATGCCCTGGAGGCGACCCGGGGCACGGTGGTGAACGTCGGCTCTGCGGGTGCGCTCGGCCACCGGGCCTGGCCGGAGAGTTCCGTGTACGGCATGGCCAAGACTGCCCTGGACTTCCTCACCCGCACCTGGGCCGTGGAGCTCGCGCCACGTGGCATCCGCTGCGTGGGCATCGCTCCCGGGGTGGTCGACACCGGCGTCGGGGTACGGGCGGGGATGTCTCCCGCGGCCTACGACACCTTCCTGGCGCAGATGGCTGAGCGGATCCCGGCCGGCCGGGTCGGCCGGCCGGAGGACATCGCCTGGTGGATCGTGCAGCTGACCCGGCCCGAGGCCGGATATGCCAACGGTGCCGTGCTGGCGGTGGACGGAGCGCTCTCGGTGACCTGAAGGCAGGCGCGCCTCGGGGGCGGAGGGCCGGGGTCACCCGGCCCTCCGCCCTCTTCCGTGCGCCGGATCAGCGAGCGACCCTCGCGGTGACATAGCGGACCGGCACCGCGATCGATACCGGGCCGTCGCCGTCGCGGAGAGCGTCAAGGGCGGTGACGAGACGGGTGCGCAGCGCTGCGGCCTCGGCCTCGGGCAGGTGCTGCCACAGGAGCCGCATCCCCTGGGTGTGCGACCAGTCGACCCACGCGTCACCGGAGACCGCGGTCATCGGTACCGGCTCGTCGGCGATCTCCACATCCGTGAAACCCGCCTGTACGAGGGCTGCCTCCAGGTCGGCCGGGTGCTCCAGCCAGGAGTGCAGCTGCCGGTGCAGTCGCTCCGGGTGCCAGGACTCGGGCAGGTGCCCGAGCAGGCTCAGCGGAATCAGCTCGGTGAACATCGGGGGCAGGAAGGGGAAGGTGTCACGGGTGAAGACCGGACTGGTGAAGCCGATCCGGCCGCCGTCGGTCAGCAGAGCGGCGTGGCGGGCGAGCGCGGCCCGTGCGTCCGGCAGGAAGATCACGCTGTAGCTGCCGAGCGCCAGGTCGAAGGAGCGGGCGGGCAGGTCGGGGTGCTCGCCGTCCATCACCCGCAGTTCGACGTTTCCCACGCCTTGCCGGTCTGCCTCGCGCCGGGCCTCCTCGACCATCGCGGGTGCGATGTCGATGCCCAGGGCGTGGCCCGTCGGACCGATCAGCCGCGCCGCGGGCAGCAGGGTGGCACCTCGTCCGCAGCCAATGTCAAGCACCCGGTCCCCGGGCCGGGGACCGACCCGTTCCACGAGCCGCCGGCCCATGGGGGTGAAGAACTCGACGCCCATCCGGTCATAGGTGGACGCGGCTTCGTTGAAGGCGTCGGTGACTTTCATTTTGTAAGCGGCGGTTTCCATTTCTCACTCCGGTTTCCTGCGGCGAATCAAGCGGGAGCCCTCATCGTCCAGGCCCGGCCACGGGCTCCACTGGAAACCATGCTGAAAATCGCTCAATGATTGCTTGAGTTGTTTTGGAGGGCGGATATTGAGGTGAATTTGATACTTGTCTGTGGCTGAACGCTGCCGCAGGATGGCATGGAAATCATGTAGGCGAGAGGGAATGTGATGAGCGGTCAGGCGGATGCTGTTCGGCGCATGATAAACGCGTACAACACGGGAGAAGTGGAAGACGTCGGCGAATATATTCATCACGAATATTTGAACCCGGCCACGCTGGAGCACATGGATCTCCGTGGACCGGAGTCCTTCGCCCTGGCCGTCAAATGGCTGCGGATGACATTCTCCGACGAGGCCAGGCTCGAAGAGGTACGGATCGAGGAGCGCGGCGACTGGGTCCGGGCCCATCTGGTGCTCTACGGCCGGCATGTGGGGGATCTGGTCGGCTTGGCCCCGACCGGGCGGGTCTTCTCCGGCGAGCAGATCCATCTGATCCGGTTCGTCGACGGGAAGATCCGGGACCATCGCGACTGGCCCGAGTACCAGAGCACGTATCGACAGCTGGGCTCGCCGTGGCCGGAACCCCAGGGCTGGAGGGCGTGACCGATGATTCTGGTCACCGGAGCCACCGGCAAGGTTGGCGGCGAGGCCACCCGGCAACTCCTCGAACAGGGGCGAAGCGTAGTCGTCATGAGCCGTCGGCCGGAGAAGGCCGATCTGCCCGGGGGAGTCGGCGTGGTCGCGGGCAGCCCCGCCGACCCGGCCGCGCTGGAAGAGGCGTTCACCGGTGTCTCCGCGGCGCTGATCGTGCTCTCCGGCGATGTGGCGGAGGAAGCCGCCAATGTTTCTGCGGCGGCGCGGAGGGCGGGCCTGCGCCGGATCGTGCTGCTGTCGTCGGCGAGCGTCGAGCATCCGGTGCCGCACGGCATCGCGGACGAGCACCGGGCGGCCGAGGACGCGGTGCTCCACTCCGGCGCTGCCTGGACCTTTCTGCGCCCTGGTCCGTTCCACGCGAATACCTCCTGGTGGATCAGTACGATCCGGGAGAACGCCTCGGTGCGCTGCTGGATCGGGAACACCCCGGGGGCCCCCGTCGACGAGTACGACATCGCGTCGGCGGCCGTCGCGGCGCTCACCCGGAGCGGTCACGAGGGCCGGTCGTATCTGCTCACCGGCCCTCAGACGCTTACCTCGCGTGAGCAGGCGCGGATCCTCGGCACAGTCCTCGGCCGGGAACTCGACTTCTCGGTGGCACCGGCCGAAGAGGTGGTGGAGGTCTTCGCCAGAATCACCGGCGACCGCGCGGCCGCGGTCACCAATGTCGCGGCGCTGCGCAGCCCCGAGGTGCCGTGGGCGGAGCCGACGACGGCGGTGCGTGAGCTCACCGGGCGCCGGCCGCGCCCGTATCGGCGGTGGGCCGCGGACAATGCGGCGCTGTTCGTGCCAGAGCGCCCGGTTCCCTCTCAGGGGGGTACGCCATGACCGGCGGCAGGGATCTCCCCGGTCCGGTCCTCGTGACGGGGGCGACCGGCCTGCAGGGCGGCGCAGTGGTGCGCGAACTCGTGCGCCGGGGCCGTGCGACGGTGGCCCTGGTACGCGACCCGTACTCGGTCGCGGCCGGTCGGCTGGCGGAACTCGGGGTGACCCTGGTCCGCGGTGACCTTGATGACGAGGACTCCCTGTGTGCCGCGATGGACGGTGTGAGCGGTGTTTTCTCGGTGCAGACCTTCATGACGCCGGCGGGGCTGGGCGGCGAGGTCCGCCAGGGCCGCGCCGTGGCACGGGCGGCCCTGGCCGCTGGAGTGGGCCATGTGGTCTACAGCTCGGTGGGAGGCGCGGAACGTCACAGCGGCGTACCCCACTTTGACTCCAAACGGGGTATCGAGCGGTACCTCCGGAGACTTGGAGCTCCGGTCACCGTGCTGCGCCCGACGTTCTTCATGGACAACTTCGCCTCTCACCCCATGACCCGGGAGAACGGCACCCTGGTGGTCCGGCTGGCTCTGAAACCCGATACCCGGGTGCAGCTCATCTCCGCTGATGACATCGGGTACTTCGCCGCGGAGGCATTCGACCGGCCGGAGGAGTATCTGGGACGGGCGGTGGAGATCGCGGGTGACGAGCTGACGGCGACCGAGGTGGCCGAGGCTTTCGCGGAACGTACCGGTCTGCCGGCGCGCTTCGAGTCACTTCCCCTGGGAGCGGTCGCGGCCAATCCGCACATTCCCAACGCCTCTGAGATATCCGTGATGTTCGAGTGGCTCCAGCAGTACGGCTACCGTGCGGACATCCCCGCTCTGCGGGCCGAGAACCCGGGGCTGATGACGTTCGCGAGCTATCTCAAAGGCATCGAGATCAGTTAGCGGAAGACACCACACTGCCCCGGACAGGCGGACTGCCTGTCCGGGGCGAGGTGCTTGGTTCCTCGGGGTCCTGGCTCTTCGCCGGTGGCGGTCCGCGCGTCCGCCACCGACGACAAGGGCCTGGGCCGCCGCTCAGGCGTGGCAGTCGGGCAGACCGCCGTTGTACGTGGACATCTCCTGGAAGAGCGCGCCGACATCGAGGGGACTGCCGGGGGCCGCGCCGTGTGCCTCCGCGTAGCCGCGGTGCAGATTCGGCACCAAACGCTCCGGGTCGAGAAGCAGGTGGAACGGGTTCGGCCCGATGTCACGGGCGAGCTGAAGCGGGGACAGGCCGGCGGCGACACCCCGCCGGGCATTCTCCTCGAGCCAGCGGAAGTACGCCTCGTTGCGGTCGATCAGATCGGGGCCGCCGACCGGGCCGTGCCCGGGGACGATCGTCTCGGCGCCGAAGGCCCGGAGACGCTCCATCGCCAGCAGCGATCCGGAGACCGATCCCATCAGACAGAACGGGGTGACGCCGGACATCACGAGGTCACCGGTGAACAGGACACGCCGTTCGGGCAGCCAGACGACGGTGTCATTGGTGGTGTGGGCCGGCCCGATGTGGACCAGATCGGCGCGCACCCCTCCGATGTGCAGCGTCATCGACTCCCGGTAGGTGATGTCGGGGAGGGCTATGGAGAGATCGCCCCACCGCACCTCGGGCCAGAGCCCGGTGAGGCGCAGCCCGGCCGAGTCCATCTCGGTCCGCGTGAGCTCGTGGGCCACGATCAGTGCCTCGGGGAAGAGGGAATTCCCGAAGGTGTGGTCGCCGTGGAAGTGGGTGTTCACCACGGCGCGCGGCGGGGCCGCCGACCGGTACAGCACCTCGGTGCGCAGCAGCCGGGCGCGGTGCTCGGTGGCCGCGGTGTCCACCAGCAGGCTCTGGCCGTCGTCGCCGACGACGAGCCCCGCGTTGTTGAGGCACCAGCCGCCGTCGGGCTGTATGTACGCGTGGACTCCCTCGGCGACCTCGACCATGTGCGGGACGGCCCCGACCGCCGTGGTCACAGCTGGTGGGACGGGGCGAGGCCGAGCTTGTCCAGCATCGGGAGGTAGTTGGCGACGTCGTAGTGCTCGATGACCTGCCCGGCCTCGTTGAAGAGCAGTTCCTCCAACATGAACCAGGACACCGCCTGCCCGGTCGGGGCCTTTCCGAGGAACTCGCCCTGGTGGCTGGCCGTCACGGTGATCCGCAGGCAGACGCGGTCACCTTCGGCGACGATGGACTTGACCTCCAGGTGCAGATCGGGGAAGCCGACGAGGGCGCCCTCCATCGCCTTGATCATGGGCTCAGAGGGCACAGGGCGGTCTTCGGAGAAGTGCCGGACGTCCGGGGACCAGTGCTTGACGATTCCCTGGACCTCCCCGCGGTTCCAGCTCGCGACCATGGAGAGGGCGAGCTCTTTGTTGCGTTCTTGGACGGACTTGCCGGTCAGGCTGGTGGACATGCTGGTTTCCTTCCGGATCGGTGGAGGTGGAGCGGTGGGAAACTGGAGGGGCTGAGCGGGCCGGGAGCCCGGCCGCTATGCGGAGGGCTTCTCGCGCCGCGGAGCGAAATCGGCGGCATGATCGGCCGCCCACTGGGCGAACGTCCTGGCCGGACGGCCGGTGACGCGTTCAACGGTGTCCACGGGGACGGGCGGGTGGGCGACGGCGTCGGCCAGGTAGCCCAGCACCATTTCGACCACCGCCGAGGGCATGAACGTGCCCATGGACTGCCTGGCCTCTTCGGGTGTGATCTCTTCGAAGGCGAGGGGGCGGCCGATGGCCTCGGCCATCGCGCGCACCATGTCGGCCTGTGTGATCGTTTCGGGGCCGGTGAGGACGTACGAGCGCCCGGCGTGCCCGTCCTCCAGCAGCGCCGCTGCGGCCACGGCGGCGACGTCGGCCTCGTGGATCAGCACTCGGGGGGCGTCGCCGTAGGGGGCGCGCACCACGTCCTCGGTGCGGACGGAGTCGGCCCACCTCCACAGGACATTGGCCGCGAACTCGCCGGGTCGGACGAAGGTCCACTCGACACCGGACTCCTCGACGGCGTGCTCCACAGCGCGGTGGTGCTCTCCGCTGTGGTTGTCGCCCGAGGTGTCCAGTACGGAGGACGAGGAGAGGACGACGATCCGCCGCACACCGGCCTCCCTCGCGATGGCCGCCACCTCGCGGGCGCTCTCCGGAACGGGGAAGAGGTAGAGGCGCTCGACGCCCCCCAGCGCCGCGCGCAGGGTGTGCGGGTGCCGTAGATCGCCCTCGTGGACCTCGACTCCGGCCGGCAGCGCGGCGGCAGCCGGGTTCCGGGTCAGTGCCCGCACCGGTACGCCTGCGGAGAGCAGGAGGTCGATCACCAGGCGGCCCACGGATCCTGTGGCCCCTGTCACCAAAACCGTCACATTCGCTCCGCCCTGTCGGCCCCAGATCCGCGGGGCTTCTTCGTCCGTTGCCCGACCAGGGTCGGAAACTGGACTGGAGCGCCCCCTGAGGCTCGCTGGAGCGCCGGCCCCGCGGGCGGCGGAGGGTTTCTCAGCGGTCCGCGCGTCCCGCGGCGCGGTCGGCGATGCGCTGCTCGATACCGTCGAGGATGCGCTGGAGCCCGAACTCGAAGCCGCTGTCGGGCCCGAGCCCCTCGCCCGGCTCCTCGAAGACACCCGACTTCCAGATCCTGGTGAGGGCCGGGAAGCGGGCGGCGGTGATCCTCCGCTCCAGCAGCGGTCCGGTCTGCTCGTACCACTGGTCGTAGCTCAGGCCGGAGCGCCGCGCGTCCTGTTCGGCATCGGCCGACTGCTGCGCCGCGCCGCGCACATAGCCGTTCAGCAGATGGACGACGGAGAGCATCTCCCGCTCGTCCAGGCCCACCCCGGAGAGAGCGCCGAGCACGCCGTCCCACATGGCGGTCTCATGGGGGCCCATCAGCATCCGCGACGAGACCAGGGGCGGTACCCACGGGTGGTGCCGGGCGATGTCCATGCTGCTCCGGGCGTAGAGCTCCAGGGCCTGCCGCCAGTCGCCGGCGGATTCGAGCGAGGGCGCTTCGCCGAGGACTTCGTCGAGCATGCAGTTGACCAGCTCGGCGCGGCGCGGGACATACGTGTAGAGCGACATGGCGGAGACGCCGAGCGGCTTGGCCACCTTGCGCATCGACAGGGCGGCCAGCCCTTCGGCGTCGGCGATGGCGATCGCGGTCCGCACGATGCGGTCGACGGTGAGTCCCTGGCGGGGGCCGCGGGCCGGCCGGGCCGGCTCCCGTCCCTCACGCCACAACAGGGCCAGGGCGCGCGCCGGATCCATCCGGTCGTTTCCTTCGGTCATTCGGGTTCCTGACCTCACATCGGAGTGGTAATCCTGTACGCTGTAACGAGTTTTCCTTACAACGTAAAGAGTTTAGCGCCGCTCGACACAACACCCCGAGCCAGCAGAAAGCGAGGCGACGCTTTGTCCTCTTCCACTCCCGTTGTGCCCGCGGAAACCGTCAAGGCCGTCAAGGCGGGCCCGCCCGGCGCGCGCCGGCAGCATCCCGCCAAGAAACGCTTCGAGCTCAGCCGCAGAGCGCGAAAGCTGACACTGGTCATCCATGTCGTCACGTCGGTCGGCTGGGTGGGGCTGTCGCTGGCCATGGCGGTCCTGGGGACCATGGGGTACACCACGGACGACCCCGCCGTCGCCAAGGGCGTCTACTACGCGATGTACGTGTTCGACGACACCTGTGTGACGGTCTTCAGCGTCACCGCGGCGGTCACCGGCATCCTGCTCTCCTGCGGTACCAAGTGGGGGCTGATGCTGCACTGGTGGATCGTCGTCAAGTGGGTCATCACCCTGTTCATGACGATCTTCGCGTGGTTTGTGATCCATCCGATCGTCACCACGGCCACGGAGCGGACGGCCGATGTGGGCGACGGCCCGCCGAACCCCGGCTGGGTCGCCGACTTCCTCCTGTGGAGCGTCCCCGCGCTGTTCGTCCTGCTCACCGTGGCCGCCGTGATCTCGATCTACAAGCCTTGGGGGCGCACCGCCCGTGGCCGTCGCGCCCAGGCCGGTAGCAGGCGGCGCTGAAGCAGGTCAGTCGCCCGGCCGGCCGCGGGCGGGAACCTTCCGCGCGGCGTCGAAAGCGGCACACCAGGCCGTCACACTGGGGGCCCGCAACAGCCCCGTACCGATGAGCAGCCCGGCGAATCCCTCGTCGATCAGCCGGGCCGCCGTCACCGGGTCGGCGATCCCGCTCGCACTGACCGGGAGACGTGTGCCCGTGGAACGCACCGACGGCAGCAACGTCCGGCTGCGGGCCGGGTCGCCCGGCAGCCGTTCCCGGGCGGCGATGTCCTTGTTGTTGACCGCGACGACACATGCGGATCCGCGCCGCACGAGCGCGACCTCCGCCTCGTCGGCGACCTCCACGAACGGGGTCAGCCCGAGCTCCAGGGCACGATCGGTCAGCCGGGCCAGTGCCGTCGCCGGCAGCACCCTGGCGGTCAGCAGGACGGCGGAGGCACCTAGTTCCCGGGTCCGCTCCAGCTGACGCCCGTTGGTGATGAAGTCCTTGCGCAGCAGCGGCAGCGCGGTACGGGCGGCGACGTCCTTCAGCAGGTTCTCCGAGCCGCCGAACCAGTGCCCCGTGACCACCGAGAGACAGGGCGCGCCCGCGGCCTCGAACCGTTCGACCGTTTCGGCTACCCCACGAGCGCCGAGCAGATCCCGGCCGTCGGCGTCCTGCCGCTTGATCTCCATGATCAGTGGCCGGTCGGCCTTGGCCAGCGCGTCGGTGAAGCGGTTGTTCATGCGGCTCTCCAGGCGTGGGCGATGACGGACGCTCGGTCGGCTCGGAGCAGGCCGTCGTCGGCACGCGCCGCTGAGTCGACATCGATACCGAGGAAGCGGGGGTGCGCACGGGCACCCGCGAAGTCGGCCGGATTGCCGCTGTGGAGGCCGCCCGCCAGCAGGAACGGCAGTCCTGTGCGGTCGGCGAGGGCGGACACGGCCATGTCGTCCAAGGGCTGCGCGGTGCTCCCGATCCGGCCGTCGGAGCTGACGGTGTCCAGCAGGAAGCAGTCGGCACCCGCGCGTTCGTAGGCACCGGTCAGCCGCTCCTCCAGGCATGCGCCCCGACGCAGATGGAGAACCTTGACGATCTCCAGGCCCGAAGGCCCGTCCCGGCGCAGCGCGCGCACGGTCCCGGGGGCTTGGAAGCCGTGCAACTGCACACAAGGCACCCGGGACATCGCCACCACCGCCAGCAGCGCTCGGACGTCGGACGAGAAGGTGACCAGCACCGGTTTGAGCCGCCCGGTGTCCAGGGCGAGCGCGGACAGCCGGGCAAGCCGGGCGGCCGTCAGCTCGGACCGGCCGCCCGGCACGCCGTGCCACAGTCCGACCAGATCGGCCCCGGCCGCCGCCATGTCCGTCACCTCGGCCGCGGTGGTGGCACCGCAGAACTTGACCAGCACTATCCGGCCCCCGGCGGCTCGGCTTCCCGTACCAGCGAACCCTCGGCGAATCCGCTGCCGTCCGTGCTCAGCAGCCTCGGGTGTGCCGCCCTCAGATCGGCGAGGACCCGCTCGTACGGAAGGTCGTTGAACTCCCCGTGGTGACGGAGGAATTCCATGTGACGGCGGCCGTCCGGGCCGAAGGAGTGGTGCAGGCTGTCGGCGGTGCCGTCGAATTCCAGCGGCGTCAGCCGGTACAGCCGGCACAGCGCCTTGTTGAACACCGGTGTCGCCTTGACCCAACGGCCGTCGAGGAACACGGAGGCGTAACAGTGCATGTGGAACACATCGCCGCCGAGCAGCTGTATGAGCCGATCCGAGGCCAGGTGATTGCGTACGTCGGCCAGGACGAGCCGGGCCGGGACGCCGAGCGACCGCAGCCCGGCCGCGTACAGCACCGACTTGTGCAGGCACATGCCGACGCGGGTCCGTGCCACCGTGCTCGCCCGCAGCCCGGTACGGGACAGATCGGCGTCGTACACCTCGTAGCGGACGGAGTCGCGCACCGCGTAGTAGAGCGCGACGGCCTGTGCGGTGGGGGTGGTCGCTCCGGCCGGCAGGGCGTCCGCGACGAAGTCGTGGACCTCGGGCGATGTGTGATCGAGGAAGAGGGTGGCGCGCAGGGTGCTGGGATCCTCGGTGTTCCGGGTCGTCACGGTGACGTCTCTCCGCTCGTGGTTCTCAAGCTTCGGGCAGGGGCGCGGGTGGGCGGTGTGCCACCGGCGGAGCGGACCCGCTCACAGGCCGAGCAGGGACGCGATGCGGTTGCGCTGGATCTCGGAGGTGCCCGAGTAGACCGTCGAGCCGACCGAGTTGCGCAGCTCCGCCTCGATGCCGTACTCGGCCATATGGCCGTTGCCGCCGAAAATCTGCAGGGCGGCGAGGGCGGAGGCGACATTCGCCTCACTGGTAACCAGTTTGGCCATGGCGATGTCCCGGGTCACGTTCTTGCCGGCCGCCATCCGTTCGGCGGTGCCGTACAGCCAGTGCCGGGCGGTCTCCGCCCCGATCTCCATGTCCACGATCTTGTGGGAGACGGCCTGGTACTCGCCGATGGGCCGGCCGAACTGGGTGCGGGTGCGCGCGTACTCGACACAGCGGGTGACGCGGTGGCGCATTTCTCCCGCGTTCACGATGAAGGAGCAGAGGATCTCCCGGCGCATCACATGGTCGAGCACCAGGAATCCGCTGCCCTGCCGGCCCAGGACCCGGGTCGCGGGAATCCGGCAGTCGTCGAAGTACAGCTCGCTCAGGGGAGAGGTGCGCAACCCCATCTTGGCGACGGGCGAACCGACGCGGAGGCCCGGAGTGTCCCGCTCCACCAGGAACGCGGTGATGCTGAGCGGGCCCGGGAGGTCACTGGTGCGAGCGTAGACGGTGAACAGGCCGGCCACCGGACCGTTGCTGACGAACGCCTTGCTGCCGTTGAGCACGTACTCGTCGCCGTCGCGCACCGCCCTCGTCCGCATCGACAGCGCGTCCGAACCGCTGTCCGGCTCGCTGATGGCATGGGCACCGATCAACTCGCCCGAGCAGATCCGCGGCAGATACTGTTCCTTGAGGGCCTCCGAGCCGAAGCGCTGTATCGGCACCCCGGTGCTGACGAGATGGGTGCAGACCGAGAAGCTCAGCCCGGCGTCCCGGCAGCCCTCGCCGAGCCCCTCCAGGACATACATGGTGGTCAGCAGCGACTGTCCGAGGCCACCCCACTTCTCATCGAACGGCAGCCCGAGGAGGCCGGTACCGGCCAGGGTCCGCCAGCTGTCGTACGAGAACGCGGCGGCCTCGTCCCGCTCGATACGGCCGGTGTTGAGATCCTTCATCAAGGGGGCCAGGCCCGCGCGCAGCGCCCGCTGTTCCGGGGTCCACTCGATCATCAGTAGTGGGAGTAGTCGGAGGAGTGGAGGTCATGGCGTTCGTCGCCGCGGAGGGCGGGGGCGAACACGCACACCAGGCGCAGGTCCTCCGTCGCGTCCGCGACAAGCCAGTGGGCGTCGTGGCGGTCGAGAGCGTAGAGCGTGCCGGGGGTGATCGGGTGTGCGTTGCCCGCGGTGTCGATCACCTGGCCGCTGCCGGCTATGCAGTAGCAGCTCTCCAGATGGTTCCGGTACTCCAGACGGGACTTCGTGCCCGCGCGGACGATCGTGTCGGTGACGGTGTAGCCGACACCGTCGCCCTCGGTGAGAAAGCGGCGGCTGAGGCCGTTCCCCCAGTCGACGCAGGGCACGTCTTCGAGCTTACGGACGATCATGGATGGATTCCTCTCTTCCGGCCGTCGGCAGGCGTGTGTGACGGTTGGGGAGTGCGCAGTTCGCGTACGAAGGACTGGAGTTCGCCGACGGGGTCGCGCCCCGCGGCGCGGGCCTGTTCCATGCGGGCCACCCCGGCGCTGCCGACCACGGCGGCCTCGGCGCCGAGCCCTTCGAGGAACTCGATGTCGGTGGCTGTCCGGACCCCGAAGCCGACCGCCACGGGTGCGGACGCGGCGGAGCGCAGGGTGGCGGTGACCGCACCGAGCCGTTTCCGGTCCCAGGCCGCGGCGGTTCCGCTGCGACCGTAGTGGGCGACCAGGTACAGATAGGCGGAGCCGTGCTCCACCGCCTCGGCCACGGCGTCGGGGCCGGAGACGGCGTAGCAGGTCGTGACGAGCGGCAGCCCCGCCCGGCGCACGGCTTCGTAGTGGGCCGTGCGCAGCCGGGGCGGCACCCCGTGCAGCAGCAGCCCGTCACAGCCCGCGTCACGGGCCGCGGCGGCGAACTCGCCGGGGGCGGTGCCCCGGACGGTGTGGCTCCAGTCGGCCAGCAGGGCGATCCGCAGACGCCGCAGTCCGGGCCGTACCGACGCCACGGTGTCCAGGACCGCCCGCGGTGTCACTCCGGTGGCCAGCGCACGGTCGGCAGATGCCCGGACGACCGGCCCGTCGGTGGCCGAGCCGGGGAACGGCACGGCCAGTTCGAGGCAGTCGACCTCGTTCTCGTCCAGCATGGCGACGAGTTCGGGCAGGAGTGCGAGCGGCGGGTCCCCGGCGTTGACGAACACCGCGAGGCCGGGACGGCCCGGTCGGCGGTGGGCGAAGAACTCAGACATGGGCGGTTGCCTCCGAGCGGAGACGGGCGAGGAGACCGAGAGCCCGGCCGTCCCGTACGACGCCCCGGGCGGCAGCCAGCGCGGCGTCCCAGTCGTCGGTGAACCGGCCGGCCACGGCGAGTGCGGCGGCGTTCAGGCAGACGGTTTCCTCGGCCACCGGGGAACACCGTCCCGACAGCACCTCGCGGAAGTACGTCACGGGATCGTCGCCCTGCGGGCGCAGTTCCTCCGTGGATCCGGACCGCAGCCCCAGGCGGGCCGGGTCAAGAACGAACTCCCGCTCGGCGGACCCCTCGTGGAGGTAAACACGGTTCGGTGTGAAGCTCAGGAGCTCATCGGCACCGGCTTCGTTGACGCACAGCCACACCGAGCGGTCGCCACCACGGGCCCGGTACGCCGCGGCGTGCCGCAGCCCGGTCACGAGCCGCAGGTCTGCCGCACCGGTCAGCTGCGCCTTGGCCGGGAGGCAGGAGAGGAAGGGGCCGAGAGCGTTGACGAAGAGCCCGATACGCCGCATGTCCAGCGGCAGCACACCCCGTGCGAGCAGGGTGAGTTCGACCGGGTAGACAAAGGCCCCGGCGAAGGCGATGCCGTGGCGCTCCAGAGAGGCGTGGGTCTGCTCGTACGAGGAGACCAGCGGGATTCCGAGGCGTTCCAGCAGGTCGACGGAGCCGAGGCTGCCGGTGTACGCGCGCGACCCTGTCTTCACCACCTTGACCCCCATCGCGGCGGCCACCACGGCGGCGGCGGTGGAGACGTTGAAGGTCCTCGGACCTCCGCCGGTCCCGACGATGTTGACCGCGGCACCGACATCGGCGTGGATACCCGCCGGCCCGCGTTCGGCCAGTGAGTCCAGCAGTCCGGTCAGGGTGTCGCGGTCGGGCATCCGGGTGGAGAGCGAGGCGAGCAGGGCCACCGCTTCGCCCCGGCGCAGATCGCCTTCGTGGAGCCGGTCCCAGAACGACCGCCAGACCGGCAGCCCGACGGGCCGGTCTCGCCGGAGCAGCGTGGCGACGGCTTCATGCACGGCTAGGCGCTCTTCGTCCGCTGCTGCGACGCGTGGGTGATGAACGCGTCGATGGCCGCCACCGACCTGAAGGACTCCGGCCGCAGATCAACCTTCTCGGTGTCGATTCCGTACCGGTCCTCGATCCAGACGATCACCTTGAGCAGCCCCAGGCTGTCGATCACACCGTGCTCCAGCAGGTCGTACTCGTACTCCAGTTCCGCCGGGGGCACGTCCGGCAGGAATTCCTCGACCACGAACTCGCGTATGGCCCGGGCGTACTGCATGTCAGCTCTCCTCGGTGAAGTGGACACGTACGGTTCGTTCGCGGTCCGCCTTGCCGGTGGCGGTCCGGGGCAGCGGCTCGTCGGTGATCAGCAGCCGGACGGGGATCGCGGACTTGGGCAGCCCGTGCGCCAGATGCCCGCGCAGCGTCAGGGTGTTGAGGCCGGAGCCGGCGCGGCGGCGTGCCACGGCGTGCAGCGAGTGGCCGGACACCGGGTCCGGCAGGGCCAGGACGGCTGCCTCGGCGACACCGGGGTGGGCCAGGAGCACGCGCTCGACTTCCTGGAGGTTGACCCGTATCCCCCGGACCTTGACCTGGTAGTCCGTGCGTCCGACGAGCGTCAGCTCGCCCTCGGCGGAGCGGTGGACCAGGTCTCCGCTGCGGAACCAGCTCCGGTCGTCGGCCCCTTCGGGATGCGGGACGAAGCCGCCGCGGACAGCCGCCTCGCCGAGATAGCCCCGGCTCTGGAAAGGGGTGGAAACATGGAGTTCCCCGGTGCCGGGCCCGTCCAGCACTCTGCCGTCCCCGGTGACGAGCAGGGCCCGCACCCCGGGCAGCGGATGCCCGAGCGGCAGCGGGCGTCCGGGATCCGGGGTGCCCCGTACTTCGTGCAGGAAGCTGTCATTGGTCTCGGTGCAGCCGTAGACGTTGTACAGCCGAGCACCGGGCAGCAGGCGCGGGAGGGCCGCCAGAACCGGAGAGGGCATGGTGTCCCCGGTGAAGACGGCGTGCCGGACGGACGGGAGGGTACGGCCCCCGTCACGGGCGGCGTCGGTCAGCAGCCGGTAGAGCAGCGGCACGGACTGGACCACTTCGGGCCGCTCCCGCTCGACGAGGTCGAGAAGCCGGCCGCCCTGAGGAACGCGGTCCGCGTCGACCAGGAGGACCCGGCCGCCGAGGGCGAGCGTCGTCCACACGTCCAACAGGCACACGTCGAAGTTCAGCGGCGCGTAGTTGAGCACGGTCGTACCGGGCCCGATGCCGAAGGTCTCGCCGGCCCAGGCCGTGAAGCGGTCCACCGCGGTGCCGTCCAGCGGCACGATCTTGGGAATCCCGGTAGTGCCGGAGGTGGTGAGCAGCAGCGCGGTCTCGCCGAGGTCCGTTCGGCCGGGGCGGTCCCGATGGGCCGTGCCGGGGGCGGCGGTCGGTACGGGAGGGTTCCTCGGGGCGGTCTTTCCCGGGGTGAGCACATGACGTACACCGGCCTGTTCGTACAGCCGGTCCAGGACGTCCTTGCCCAGCGCGGGCGGAGTCAGCAGCGGCGGCCGGTGCTCCAGGAGGCAGGCCAGTATCAGGGCGACCGTCCGTGGCGACTTGACCGCGGGGACGCCGACCGGCTCTCCCTCCGGTATCAGGGCGATCCGCTCCCGCTCCAGTTCCGCGCGCCGGAGCAGGGCTCCGTAGCTGATCGCGTGCCCCCACCAGACCAGGGCGGTCGCGTCGGGGGCCCGCCGTGCCTGGTCCACGATGCCCGCGACGAACGAACCCGGCCCCGCGGTGATGACTGCGGTGTCGATGCCATCCACACTCTTTACCTCCGGTCCCCGTTCGACGAACGTTCGACGAACTCGCTGATCCTCATCCTGGTTTCGTGGCCTGGAGGATCGTTGGAGGCTCGGCTGTGTGGCCGCGCGGTGCGCGCGGGCCCGGGGCGGCGGAGAGAGACGCCGGCCGGCCCGGACCCCGGTGAAGGGGCCGGGCCGGCCGCCGTGGTGTCGCGGGAGGGCTTCCTCAGCCGCGGAGGAGTTCGGCGAGCGCCAGGGCCGGGTCGTAGGCGGGCCGGCCGGCCGGCCACCAGACGCCGGACCGCTCCCGGTAGGGGTACCAGCGGCTGTCGCGCCCGTACCGCAGCTGCAATCCCCGGCCGGTCAGCGTCCAGTGGTTGCCGCGGACGGCGAGTTCGGGCAGCTCGTCGTCCTCCCAGCCCGCCGAGAGGGTCGCGCGGACCCGGGCGACTTTGGACCGCGGGGGTTCCCAGGCCTCTTCAAGCACCTGGAGCCCGGTGGCGCCGCCGAGCCGCCATGCCTCGACCGCCCGGTCCAGCTCGTCCGGCCGCCCGCAGGAGTCCCGCAGCCGTTGGGGCACCCGGGGGTCCGGATGGGTCGCGGCGATCCGCACGGTGTCCTGCCACGTGTCGAGCGGCCGGGGCGGCTCACTGGTCAGCCCCATCGCGTACGCCAACAGACCGCGCGCCCGCAGGGCCGCGTCGGCGACGAGCCGTTCCAGCGGGTCCGCCTCGATGCCGGTGACGGAGTCGGCGGCTCCCTCGAAGGGCTCGGGCAGGGGCGGGAGCGCGGGCAGGGAGGCGACAGGACGTGCGTAAGCCTCGGCCACCGGGGTCCCGCCGACCGCTCTGACGGTCTCTTCGCCTCCGTGCTCGCCGCTCTCCCCGTCCCCGTCCCCGTCCCCGTCCCCGTCCCCGTCCTCGTCCTCGTCCTCGTCCTCCGCGATCTCTTCGTCCGCGCCGTCGTCGGCGTCAAGCGTCATGGCCCGCATCAGCAGGACGGACTTCAGCTCCTCCAGCGCCTTGGCCCACGCCCGGCCGCGCACGAGCAGCAGCACCTGAGGCTCCTCGTCGAGCAGCCAGGAGAACTGGTAGCCGAGTGCCACCGCGTGCGTGCACGGATGGTCCGGATCGTCGCAGTCGCAGTCGGGTTCCAGCTCGCCGTAGCCGGGCAGCAGTCCCAGCCGCGCGTCCTCCGCCGCTTCCAGCAGATCGGGCGGGAGATCCCCGGCGAGCAGCGCCTCCGTCTCCGCCGGCCGGTCCGCGGTCCGCTCCCAGAGCGTGTCCCACTGGTCGTCGTCCAGCGAGGACACCTGGAGACCGACGGTGTACGGCTCGTCCTCACCGCCGTAGAACCGCGCCGCGATCCTCCCGGGGCTGACCGTGACGGGACCGAGCCTCCCGGAGCGGGCGACGGCCCGCCCCTTCCTCAGCGTCTCCTCGTCGGGCCAGCCGTCCTCCATCGACTCGGCCCAAGCCTTGCCCCACCAGGACTGGCCGCGGGCGCGTCCGCCCTTGCGGGGCGCGAACGCGGGAAAGCCCCGGGCCTCGTCGCCGTATCGGTCGCTCATTCCCCGCTCCTCAGCTCGACCAGGTCCGCGAGTTCGTCGTTCCCGAGCCTGCTCAGTGATTGTTCGCCGCTGCCGACGACGGCGTCGGCGAGCTCCCGCTTGGACTCCATCAGCGCGGCGATACGGTCCTCGACCGTGCCTTCCGCGATCATCTTGTGGACCTGCACCGGCCGGGTCTGGCCGATGCGATACGCCCGGTCGGTGGCCTGGGCCTCGACGGCCGGGTTCCACCAGCGGTCGTAGTGCACGACGTGGTCGGCCCGGGTCAGGTTGAGACCGGTGCCCGCGGCCTTCAGCGACAGGAGGAAGACCGGCACCTCGCCATCCTGGAAGCGGCGGACCATTTCCTCGCGCTTGGCCACGGGCGTCCCGCCGTGCAGCAATTGCGTGGGGATGCCCCGCTCCCGCAGATGCCGCTCCAGCAACCTGGCCATGGCGACGTACTGGGTGAAGACCAGCACCGCGCCGTCCTCGGCGGTGATCGTGTCCAGCAGCTCGTCGAGCAGAGCCAGCTTGCCGGAGCGGCCGGTCAGCTTCGGCTCGTCCTCCTTGAGGAACTGCGCGGGATGGTTGCAGATCTGCTTCAGCCCGGTGAGCAGCTTGAGGACCAGGCCACTGCGCGCGATTCCCGTGGTCGACCTGATCTCGGCCATCACATCCCGCACCTGCCGGTCGTAGAGGGCGGTCTGCTCCGCGGTGAGCGCCACCGGCCGGTCCGTCTCCGTCTTGGGCGGCAGTTCCGGTGCCACCCCGGGATCGGACTTGCGGCGGCGCAGCAGGAAGGGCCGCACGAGACGGGCGAGGCGCTCGGCGGAGGTGCCGCCGGAATCGGACCGCTCGGCCTCGATCGGGGCTGTCCAGCGGCGGCGGAAGTCGCTGTGGCTGCCGAGCAGCCCGGGAGTGGTCCAGTCGAGCACGGCCCACAGTTCGGAGAGGCTGTTCTCCACAGGGGTGCCGGTGAGGGCGATTCTGGCGTCCGCGGAGATCATCCGCAGCGCTCTGGCCGTGGCGGAGGAGGCGTTCTTGACGTGCTGTGCCTCGTCGGCGACGACCATGCCCCAGGGATGCCCGCCGAGCACCTCGCTCTCCACGCGCATGGTGCCGTAGGTGGTGAGGACGAAGCCGCGATCCACCCCTTCGAGACTGCGGCCGGTGCCGTGGAAGCGCCGGACAGCGGTGCCGGGGGCGAACCTGCGGATCTCCTGCTCCCAGTTGCCGAGCAGCGACGCCGGGCACACCACGAGGGTGGGTCCGCGGCTGCCCTCACGCTCCTGGCGGTACAGATGCAGTGCGATGAGCTGGATCGTCTTGCCGAGGCCCATGTCGTCGGCGAGGCAGCCGCCGAGACCGAGCGAAGTCATGCGCACCAGCCAGCCCAGACCGCGCAGCTGGTAGTCGCGCAGGTCCGCGGCGAGCGCGGCCGGCTGCTCCACGGCCTGCTCGGCGGGGGAGCCGGCGAGCAGGGCGCGGAGGGCACCGAGCCAGGGACCTTCGGCGACCGGTATCTGTTCCCCGCCGACCTCCGCGTAACCGGTGAAGGCGGCGACGATCGTTTCGATGGCGTTGAGCCGCTTGAGTTCGCGATCCCTCGCCCTGCGGGCGAGTTCGGGGTCGGCGAGCATCCACCGGCCGCGGACCCGCACCACCGGCCGCCCCGCCTCGGCGACGGCGGCCGTCTCCCGGTCGGTGAGCGGGTCCCCGTCGACGCGGAGCTGCCACCGCAGGTCGACAGTGCCGTCGCCACCGATGAAGGAACTCAGGTCGGTGGGAGGGGTGCGGTCCGCGCCGACCACCGCCTGCGCGGTCAGGCCGCGCTCCGCCTCGTCCGGCCATCGCACGTCGATGCCATGGGCCCGCAGACGCGCTGCGGCACCGCCCAGCAGCTCGCCGAACTCATCATCGGTGAGGTCGAGTTCCCGGGGTACGGGCAGCAGTCGCGCCAGCGGCTCCCAGACCGTCGCCGCACGGCGTACGGCGCGGACCGTCTCGGCCTGGGCGAGCGGACCCAGCGCGTGCGGGGCGCCGTCGAAGAGCTCTCCGGCGGTCAGGGCCACGGTCGGGTCGGCCAGATCGGAGACGAGGGGCACCACCTGCCCGACGAGCGTGTTCTCCTCTCCATGGACCAGCCGCACGGTCAGCGAGACCCGCACGCCCGAGTCGATGCCGACCGCGATCTCCTCCGCCCAGGCGCGCAGCTGCGGTACGTGCTGGGGCTCGACGGCGGCGAACGCGGCACGGCCGGTCGCCGTTTCGGCGGCCGCGGTGCGCGGCAGAGTGTCGGCGACCGCGTCGAGGAAAGAACGCAGCACCCCGACCGGCTCGGGCAGCAGCTCGCTCCCGGGGACAGGTACGGCGAGTGCCTCCGGCGGAGCGGCGGTGGCCAGCTCGCGCAGTCGCAGCACGTCCTCGGGATCGAGCGGGCCGGCTCGCCAGGCATCGTAGCCACCTGCGGAGACGCCCGGCAGCAGTCGCCCGCGGGAGGCGAGATGGAGCGCGAGCGCGGTGGCGGCCCCCCAGAAGACCGCGGCGGGGTGAGCCTGCCCGCTGCCGTCCCCGCCGTCCCCGCCGTCCCCGCCGTCCCCGCCGTCCTTCCGGTCGCGCAGGGCCAGGGCCAGAACCGGCAGCGCGTCGGTGACGGAGAGCCACAGCACGGGCAGGGAACGTACACCTTCGGCGGTGGCCAGCTCCACCTCCCCCACGACACCGCAGGGCAGTTCGGGCAGCCCCGCGCCCACGGGATCCCAGAAGCCCATGCGTCCCGTACGGGCCGGATCGCCCTGCTCGAAGACCACCGCGCACCTCGCCAGCCGTCCGGCGTGTTCAGGTGCAATGCCCACCATGTGTCCTGCCTTCTCGTTCCGGTCCGCGGCCCACCCGCGTTCCACGGTCTCTCTAGTGCTGTCTGTGACGGTTGCCAGGACTCTTGTCACCACCGGGAAGGAACTCTCCGTGATCACACTAATCAATCGGTTCGAGGTCACCGGTCCTGTAGCCGAATTCGAGCGCGTCTTCGACCGCACCTCGGCCTTCTTCGCCGCCCAGCCAGGCTTCATCCGTCACCGTCTGCTGCGCCGCACGGGCGAAGCGGGCCACTATGTCAACGTGGCCGACTGGGAGGACGAACAGTCCTTCCGCCGCGCCCTGGAGCTCCCGGAGTTCGGCTCCCACCGCACCGCGCTGCGCGCGCTGAGCAGCAGCGACCCGAATCTCTACACTCCGCTTCTGGAGCGGGTTCCGTCCTGACCGGCATGCGGGGAGGAGGAGCGGCGGCCCGCCGTCCCTCCTCCCCGTGCCGGCCCGGATTCGGCTCAGACGGCCTCTCGGGCCGACAGGGCCCGGTTGACCGCCTCCAGATACTCGCGCGGGGTCCCGGCCACGTCAGTGGCTTCGTCGAGCACCACCTCGTAGTCCCGTTCGATCCGTCCGGTGGTCTGGAGCATCGCCAGCGAGTCGTATCCGAGGGAGGCGAAGGGGATGTCCAGGACATCGCCCTCCAGGTCGACGTCCTCCTGCTCTCCCGCGCACTCGCGCAGCAGAGCGGTCAGTTCACTCAGTTTCAATTGCTTCATCACACTGTCTCTCCGCGTGCTGTGCACGCTTGGGCCGGGGATCGGGCTGGTAAGGGATCGGGTCTACTGGGCACCGGGCGGGGCCCGGCACATGCGGCGGGAAGCTCAGTCCTCCCCTCGGACCACGACCGCGGCGTTGAAGCCGCCGCGTCCGCGCGCCAGGACCAAGGCGTTGCGCAGCCGGACACCGTCCCGCGGGGCTCCGGTGACCAGATCGACGGGGCAGTCGCCGGCCGGGCGTGCCGTTCCGGTGGTCGGCGGGATCACCTGCTCACGCAGCGCGAACAGCGCGGCAGCCAAGTCCAGGGAGGCACCGCCCGCCAGTAGCCGGCCGGTCATGGACTTGGGGGCGGTGACCGGCACCCCGAACGCGCCGAACAGGGCGGCGATCGCCTCGGCCTCGGCCCGGTCCGCGGCACGGTCGCCCGCGGCGTCAGCGAAGACCACATCGATCTCCCCGGGTGTCACGCCGGCGTCGGCCAGAGCGGTCCGGGCCGCGTCGGCCAGGCGCGGCACGCCGGCACCGTCGAAGGTGGCCGCGTACCCGGCGACCGAGCCGTAGATTTCGGCACCGCGCTCCCGTGCCGCCGCCGCGTCCTCCAGGATCATCAGCGCGCCGCCCTCACCCACCACATGACCGGACGCCTCGGCGTCGAACGGCAGGAAGGCACGCGCCGGGTCGTCCTCGGTACTCAGCCCTCCGCCGGCGAGATGGGCCGCCCAGCCCCAGGGGCACAGGGCCGAGTCGACACCTCCGGTGATCACGAGCCGGCCACCCCTGCGGATCTGGCGCCGAGCCTGGGCGACCGCGTCGAGCCCGCCCGCCTGTTCGGAGACGAGGGAACTCCCGGCACCCCGCATACCGTGCCGGATGGAGAGCTGGCCGGTGTTGACGGCATAGAACCAGGCGAATGACTGGTACGCGCTGACATGCCGGCCGCCCTTGCTCCACAGCGCCTGCAACTCGCGCTGTCCGAATTCGAACCCGCCCGAGGAACTGGCGGTCACCACTCCCGCGCTGTATTCGGGAAGCTCCGACGGGTCCACCCCGGCGTCCGCGAGGGCCTCTTCGGCCGCGGCCAGTGACAGCCGCGTCACCCGGTCGGTCTGTGGCAGCAGCCGGCTGGGCACATGCTCCTCGGCGACGAATCCGGGCACCTCGCCCGCGAGCCGGACCGGATAGCCGACGGGGTCGAAGCGGGTGACGGGGCCGATGCCGCTCTCACCGCGCAGCACGGCCGCCCACCATGTCTTCGCTCCGAGTCCATTGGGCGCGGCCACTCCGATCCCGGTCACGACCGCCGTGGCCACAGGAGTGCCGACCTGCCGGGCCGGCGCGAATACGGTCGTGGTCACGCTGCCTCCGCGAGCCGCGGGCGGGTGAGGACGATGGCGCTCTGGAAGCCGCCGAACCCGCTGCCGACGCTGAGGACCGTGTCGGTCCGCTGTTCGCGGGCGGTACGAGGGGTGTAGTCCAGGTCGCAGTCGGGATCCGGCTCGTGGAGATTGGCTGTCGGCGGAACGGTGTTGTGGGTGATGGCCAGCACGCTGGCGGCCACCTCCAGCGAGCCGATCGCGCCCAGAGAGTGGCCGATCATCGACTTGATGGAGCTGACCGGAACCTGGTGGGCATGGCTGCCGAGACTGCGTTTGAAGGCGGCTGTCTCGTGCCGGTCGTTCTGTCTGGTGCCGGAGCCATGGGCGTTGATGTAGTCGACGGCGGTGCGGTCGAGCCGCGCCTCGTCGAGCGCGATCCGGATGGCCTCGGCCATCTCACGGCCATCGGCACGCAGCCCGGTCATGTGGTAGGCGTTGCTCCGACTGGCGAAGCCGGAGATCTCGGCGTACACCCGCGCGCCCCGGCGGCGTGCCCGCGCGAGGTCCTCCAGCACCAGGACCGCGGAACCCTCGCCCAGGACGAATCCGTCGCGGGTCCGGTCGAAGGGCCGAGAGGCGGTCGCCGGATCGTCGTTGCGCGGGCTGGTCGCCTTGATGGCGTCGAAGCAGGCGACGGTGATCGGGGAGATCGGCGCGTCGGTGGCGCCGGCCAGCATGACGTCGGCGCTGCCCTCACGGATCAGCTCGGCCGCGTGTCCGATCGAGTCCAGACCGGAGGTGCAGCCGTTGGAGACCAGCGAGACCGGGCCCTGTGCGCCGACGGTCCTGGCCACCTCGGCCGCCAGCGAACTGGGCACGAAGTAGTCGAAGAGATGGGAGACGGCCCGGGTGTGGTCGACGGCCCAGTCGCGACCGTGGTCACTCACGACCGCGTACTCCGTGTCCAGGCCGGTGGTGCAGCCTACTGCGCTGCCGAGGCTCACCCCGGTCCGCAGCGGGTCGAGCGCCTCGTTGACACCGCTGTCGGCGATCGCCTCACGTGCGCTGACGATGGCGAACTGCGCGGCACGGTCCAGGCGTCCCGCGTCCTGAGGGCTGAATCCGTGGGCGGCCGGGTCGAAGTCGGACTCGGCGGCGATTCGGGAACGGAACTGGCTTGCGTCGAACAGGGTGATGCCCCGGGTGGCCGTCCGGCCTGCCGTGAGCAGCTCCCAGAACGCCTTGACGCCCACGCCACCTGGGGCGACCACCCCTATACCGGTAATGACGACCCGTCTCATCGGATTCCTCACCGTCCTGAGCCTCGGTTGCGTACTCGTGCATCGAGCCTCACCCACGAAGCTGGAGGATGACTCGAATACCCGTCCGCTCCGAGCCTGGATCTCCGACTCGCGAACCCTGGCCCGGCCGGTGAGGGCCGGGGGCCGTCTTCCGGCGGATCGTGCCGGTGACCGCATCCGTAGACGGGGGACTTGGGATGCGGCCACCGACTCCCGCCGCTGAGGTCCGGCCGGAGCCGGTCCCGCGGCAGGTCTGGGGGACCCGGGCGACGGCTGGGGCCTGTCTGACCCCGCTCACCGATCCAGCCTGATCCGTCAGACAGGCCCTAGTGGCTGAGCTTCGCGAACCGCCGCAGTGCCAGCGGGAAGAACACCGCCACAATCGCCAGCGGCAGGATCACGGCGGCCCAGATGTGCCCCGGATCGCCACCGACGCTGCCGGTCAGATCCCGCACCGCGGTCGCGGTCTGGGACATGGGGTTCCACTCGACCACCGTGCCCAGCCAGTCCGGCATGGACTGGGGGGTCGCGATGGCGTTGGACAGGAAGCCGACCGGCCAGACCAGGATCTGCACCGCTTGGACCAGCTCTGGTTTCCCCGCCACCAGCGCGAGGTGGATGCCGATCCACAGCATCGCGAACCGGAACAGCAGCAACAGTCCGACAGCGCCCAGGAGTTCCCCGGCCGTGCCGTTCGCCCGCCAGCCGATCGCGTAGCCGACACCGATCATCACGGCCAGGCTCAGAGCCGACTGGAGCATGTCCGCCGCGGACCGGCCCACCAGGACCGCGCCGTTCGCCATCGGCATGGAGCGGAACCTGTCGATCACGCCTTTGTTGAGGTCCTGGGTGACGGCGATCACCGTGCTCTCCAGGCCGAAGGCCATGGTCAGCGCGAGTGTTCCGGGCACCAGATAGTCGATGTAGTCGCCGCCGACATTCCGGCCGCCGCCGATCAGATAGCCGAACATCAGCAGGATCATCACGGGGAAGATCACGCCGACGGCGACCTGTACCGGCTGCCTGCCCCAGTGGGCGAGTTCCCGCCGGGTCATGGTCCAGGAGTCGCTCAGGGCGAGGGCGATCCTGCCACTCTCCTGCGGCGCTTCCGCCGTGCTCATACGGCCTCCTTGGCGAGAGCCCCGGCCGCAGCGGCCTCCTCGGAGCGCCCCGGCCCGGTCAGGCTCAGGAACACCTCGTCCAGGGTCGGCCTCCGCAGGGCGATGTCCTCCGCTTCGATGCCTGCCTCCTCCAGGGCTCTCACGACCTGAGTGAGCGCGTTCATCCGGTCGACCACCGGAGCGCTGAACAGCCGGCGGTCGACATCCACCGAGACGTCCTTGGCGGCAATCTCCAGCAGGCCCACGGCGGTGCCCAGCTGCCCCGCGTCGCGCAGGACGACGTCGATGCGGTCGCCGCCGGTGCGGGCCTTCAGCTCGTCGGCGGTGCCGTCGGCGATGACCTGGCCCCTGTCGACCACGGAGATGCGATCGGCCAGTTGGTCCGCCTCCTCCAGGTACTGGGTGGTGAGCAGCACGGTGGTGCCGCCGCCGACCAGGGAGCGCACCGAGGCCCACACCTCGGCCCGGCTTCGGGGGTCGAGTCCAGTGGTCGGTTCGTCCAGGAACAGCACCTCCGGGTCGGTGATCAGCGAGGCGGCGAGGTCGAGCCGGCGTCGCATACCGCCGCTGTACCTTTTGACTTGCTTGTTTCCGGTGTCCGCCAAGTCGAAGCGCTCCAGAAGCTCTTCGGCCCGGGAGCGCGCGCGCCGCGCGCCGAGGTGATACAGCCGCCCGAACATCTCCAGGTTCTGCCGGCCCCCGAGTTCCTCGTCCAGTGCGGCGTGCTGGCCGAGCAGACCGATACGGCCGCGCACCCGGTCGGCCTGCTTCAGGACGTCGTACCCGGCCACCTCGGCACGGCCTGAGTCCGGCCGTAACAGTGTGGTCAGCACGCGTACGGTGGTGGTCTTGCCCGCGCCGTTCGGGCCGAGAAGGCCGTGCACGGTGCCGCGCCCCACACGCAGGTCCAGCCCGTCCAGAGCCGCCTTCTCCCCGTATTGCTTTCGCGCACCCTCGACGACGATCGCGTCGTCCATGTGTCCCCTCCGGATCTCGTAGTCAAACTTGACTACCATGCGACGGCAACGGTAAACCCCTCCAGGGGATTAGTCAAACTGGACTAGCCTTGTGGCAGTGATGGTTGGCCGGGCGCTCCGGCGAGGGGCCCGGCCTCGCCCGCGAAGGTGTACGCCCCGCTCTCGATGCGCCGGATCAACTCGCGGGTCCACTGGGCCCCGGCGTCGGTCGAGCGGACCCACAGGTGCATGATTTCGCCGATGTGGCCGAGTTGGCCGGGGCCGCCTTCGGGCGTGTAGTAGTCGGTGGTCGCCCTGCGCCACTCCTGGATGGCGTGCAACCGGCCGCGCAGCAGCCGGAGCGCCTCCCCGCGGTCCAGGTCGATGATGAAACCGAGCGCCCCGGCGAGGACTTCCTGCTTCTGGTCGTGCGCGGTCAGCGACTCGCGCAGCAGGCGGAAGTACTCGTCCGTGCCCTTCTCCGTCACCTCGTACTCCGTGCGCGGCGGGCCGCCGACCGTGGAGGGGGCGACCTCGTGGGCGTGCAGCAGCCCTTGCTTCGCCATCTGCTTCAGGGCGTGGTAGATCGAACCGGGTTTGATGTTGGACCACTTCTGGGCGCCCCAGAACTCCAGATCGTTGCGGACCTGGTAGCCATGGGCCCGCCCGTGCCGGCGCACGGCGCCGAGCACAAGGAGACGGATCGCAGACATACGTCCCAGGTTATGGCTCCGGCCCTGGGTGTTCGAGGCGGAACGATCGACTCGAACGTTGCCCATCCCGTGCTTCTCCCTTTCGGTGTACGGGTGTTGGCGGTTCAGACGGGCACGGCGGAGCGGCGCTCGGCGGGGGCGGGAGCGGGGGCAGGGCCGGGGCGGTGGGGGATGAACAGGGCGCTGATCGCGCCGAGGAGGACGACGCCGACGCCGACCCAGACGGCGGGGTGGAGGCCGTTGACGAATTCCTGGGCGCTGCGGTCGCTGCCGTTCTGGGTGAAGACGCTGCTCAGGATGGCGATGCCGAGTGCGCCGCCGATCTCGCGGACGGTGGTGTTGGCTCCGGAGGCCTTGCCCTGGTGCTGCGGGGGGACGGAACCGAGGACGACGGCGGCGGTGGGGGCGAAGGCGAAGCCCATGCCGATGCCGCCGAGGACCATGGCGGCCACGAGCCGGTGGTAGGGGGTGTCGTCGGCGGCGGCGAGGTTGATCCAGGCCAGGCCGGCGGCCTGGGTGAAGAGGCCGAAGGCCATCAGACGGCCGCCGCCGACGCGGTCGGTGAGGGCGCCGGCGACGGGGGCGATCACCATGGGCATCAGGGTCCAGGCGAGGGTCAGCACGCCGGCTTCCAGCGGGGTGCGGGCCGGGGCGATCTGGAGGTACTGGGAGAGCAGGAAGATGGAGCCGAAGACGCCGAAGTACATGGCTCCGGAGGCGATGTTGCAGAGGACGAAGGCGCGGACCCGGTAGAAGCCGAGCGGCAGTACAGGGTGGGGCGCGCGGCCCTCCCAGGCGACGAAGACCACGAAGAGGGCGGCGCTGGCGGTGAAGCCGCCGAGGACGCCGGCCGAGGTCCAGCCGTCCTCGGGGCCCCGGACGATGGCCCAGACCAGGCCGACGACGGCGCCGGTGGCGAAGAGCATGCCGGGCAGGTCGAGCCGGGTGTTCGGGAGGGAGCCCTCCTTGAGTACGCGCAGGGCCAGCGGTATCGCCACGATGCCGACGGGGATGTTCACCCAGAAGATCCACTGCCAGGCGAGCCCGTCGACCACCGCGCCGCCGACCACGGGGCCGCAGGCCACGGCCGTACCGCTGATCGCGGACCACATGCCGAGGGCGAGGCCGCGCCTGCGTTCGGGGACGGCGGCCGAGAGCAGGGTCAGCGACAGCGGCATGACGGCCGCGGCGCCGATGCCCTGGAGCGCGCGTCCGGCGATGAGTTCGCCGGTGGTGTCGGCCAGGCCGCAGCCGATGGAGGAGAGGGTGAAGACGACGATGCCGAGGATGAAGACCCTGCGCCGTCCGAAGCGGTCGCCGAGCGCCGCGCCGGTGAGGAGCAGACAGGCGAAGGTCAGCACATAGGCGTTGACGAACCACTGGAGGTCGGAGGTGGAGGCGTCGAGTTCGACGGCGAGGGTGCGCAGCGCCGCGGAGACCACGAGGTTGTCGAGCGCGACCATGAACATCGGGAGGCCGGTGGCGACGATGGTCAGCCAGAGGGGTACGGCCCGGCCGGGGGCGGCCGGTGCCCGGTCCGCCGGGCCGCTCTCGCCGGAGGCGTGCTGCTGGGGCATGAGGAGTCCTTGGCTCGGATGGGCGTCCCGCGGTGACGGGAGCGGCGGTGCGGTGCTGTGCTGCGCCCGGGGTGATGCCCGGGGTGATGCCCGGGGTGGTGCCGGGGGCGGTGACGGGGTCAGTACTGCCGGAGGATCTGCCCGGCCCGGCCGGCCGACTCCTGTTCCCGCAGCCGGCGCCGGGCCTCGTCCCAGCTGATCGGGAGTTCCTCGACCGGTGCCTCCCAGAAGGCGAAGACCGCTCTCCGCGTCGACGGCCGCAGCTCGGTCATGATGCTCCGGTGCGGCTCGGTTCTGACGTAGGCGTAGAGGGCGTCGCGGTCCTCCCAGGCCGAGAGGGTGGAGAAGGTCCGCTCCAGGGGCTGGGCGATGAGGGACGCGCCGATCGCGCCCGGTGCGTACCTGATCTGGTTCCAGGCGGCGAGGGATTTCATGAGGAAGCGGGGCACCTGGCCCGGGGAGGCCGCCTGGAAGCAGCCGGCCATCACATACGCCCGGGTGCCGGGTGTGGTGGGGTTCAGGGTTGTCCAGGGCAGTGTGGGCATGGCGTGGCCGCCCTCACGGGTAGGGAATAGGAAGTTGCACTACCTATAATAGAGTGTGGTGCTATCCAGTATCTAGTCAAGGGCGGGTAGCTGTGCGAATCTCCGAGCTGAGCCGGACCGGCGGGGTGCCGATCGCGACGATCAAGTTCTATCTGCGCGAGGGGCTGCTGCCGCCGGGGCAGCCGACGGCGGCCAATCAGGCGGAGTACGGCGAGCAGCATCTGCGCCGGCTGCGGCTGATCCGCGCCCTGGTCGGAATCCGGGGGCTGTCGGTCGGCACCGCCAAGGAGATCCTCGCCGCCGTCTCGGAGAACGTGGACGACACGCACCAGATGCTCGGGCTGGTGATCGGGGCCCGCCCCGTCGACAAGGAGAAGGGCGAGAAGGAGGCCGAGGCCGGGGCCGGGGACGACCCCCTGGCGGAGGGGCTGGCCGAGGTCGATGAGCTGCTGGACCGTACGGGCTGGGAGGTCTCCGAGCACGCCCCCGCCAAGCGGGTGATCGCCGAGACGCTGACGACCCTGCGCTCGCTCGGCGCGGACGTGGACTGGCGCACCCTGCTGCCGTACGCGGAACTCGCCGGCCGGACCGCCGTGCTCGATCTGGATCAGCTCCGGGACGCGGACGACCCGCTCGAACAGGCCGAGCGGGCCCTGGTGCTGACGGTGTTGCTGGAGCCGGTGCTGCTGGCGCTGCGGCGGCTCGCCCAGGAGAGCGAGTCGGCGCGGAGGCACGGCGGCTGACCGGCCGTGCCCCGCGGCGACCCGCCCCGGCCGGGGTCGGTCAGCCGTCGTGGCCGGCCCCTGCCCCTGCCCCGGCCCCGGCGGGGGCTTCGGCCCCGGCGGGGGCTTCGGGCCCGGCCGGGGCGGCGGCGGAGTCGGGGCGCGGCCTGACGAAGAGGGTGGCGGCGAGGGCCAGTAGCAGCAGGCCCGCGCAGATGTGGCTGGAGAGTTCGAGGGCGCTGGTCATCGCCTCGCGGGCGGCGTCCGCGACCGGCGCGGTGCTCGGGTCCTCGGCGAGATGGGGGATCACCGATCCGGCGCTCTCCGTCACGGTCTGGCTGATCCGTTCGGCGTCCTGCTCCGGGAGTCCGGCGGAGCCGCCGAGGCGGTCGGCCAGGGTGGCGGCGAGGGTGCTGAAGAAGAGGGTGGTCAGGACGGCGATGCCCAGCGCGGAGCCGAGTTCCCGGGCCGCGCTCTGGATGCCGGAGCCCTGTCCGGCGCTGTGGGCGGGCACATCGGCGAGGACGATATTGGTGACCTGGGCGGTGGCGAAGCCGACGCCGACCCCGTAGACGAACAGGGCGAGCGCGATCAGCCACCAGGCGCTGTCGGCGGCGGCGATGAGCCCCAGCATCGCCAGTCCGGCGGCCTCCAGCAGGAGCCCCAGCCGCACCTGGGTCAGCGGGGAGACGGTGGCGGCCATCGCGAAGCTTCCGCCGCTGGCGCAGAAGCTGCCCACGGCGAGGGCGAGGAGAGCCAGCCCCGCCTGGAGCGCGCTGTAGTCCAGGGCGAACTGGAGCCAGAGCGGCAGCACCGCGATGATCCCGAACTCGCCGAGGCCGACGAACAGGGTCACCAGGTTGCCGTTGCGGAACGAGCCGATGGAGAAGAGCCGTACGTCCATCAGCGGCTCCTCGCCCCGGCGGCTCAGTGCGGCCTGCCGCCGCCAGAACGCGTACAGCGCGAGGGCCGAGAGGATCAGCGCGACGAGGACCGGGGACGGGCCGCTCCGCCAGGAGAGCCCGCCGATGTCCAGCGGCGCGGTGGTGGCGAGCCAGCCGTGGTTGCGCCCCTCGATCAGGCCGAAGGCGAGCAGTCCGAGCCCGATCGCGGAGAGCACGGCCCCGGCGGCGTCGACCCGGCCCCGGACGCGCGGTGACGCGGGCAGGAACAGCAGGGTGCCCACGACGATCAGCGCCACCAGCGGGATGTTGATGCCGAAGGCCCACCGCCAGTGGATGTCCGCGAGCCGGCCGCCCAGCAGCGGGCCGACGGCCGCCGCCGCGCCGATGGTCGAACCCCAGACGGCGAAGGCCTGGCTGCGGGCTTTGCCGCTGAAGGTCGCGTTCACCAGCGCCAGGGAGGCCGGGAGGATCATCGCCCCGCCGATGCCCTGGAGGAAGCGGGCGAGGATCAGCAGTCCGCCGCTGGGGGCGGCCGCGGCCAGCAGGCTGGTCACACCGAACACGGCGAGGCCGATGAGGAAGATCTTGCGCGCGCCGTGCAGATCGGAGAGGCGTCCGGTGAGCAGGACCAGCGCGGCGAAGACGATCGCGTAGGACTCCTGGATCCACTGGGCCTCGATCGAGTCGATCGAGAGGTCCTCGATGATCGGCGCGAGGATCACATTGACGATGGTGATGTCCACGACGATCAGCGCCACGCCCAGGGAGACGGCGATGAGGCCGAGCCAGTGGCGGGGTGTCGGTGAGGGGGAGGGGGGCGGTTCGGGTGCTGCCGTGCCGGACAAGTTACCTCCATGGTGAAGTATCTTTGCGGTGAAGGTAAATTGCTTGCGATAGGTTGTCAAACCGCGCGGTGGAGCAGTCACCCGCGCAGATCGGAAGGCAGGGCGGCGCGGCGATGGAGACACCGGAGTCGGGCGAGCCCGCGGCTCGGTACGAGGGCCTCATGGACGGGCTGCGGTCGTTCGGCGCCCATTACACGGAGTTCACCCGGCGCTTCGCCTCCTGGCTCGGGCTGCACTCCACGGACGCCGCCGCCCTGGCGGAGATCCTGTACGCGGAGGACAAGGGCCGCCCGCTCTCGCCCGCCCGGCTCAGCGAGCGGGTGTCCCTGTCGTCGGGCGCGACGACCGCGCTGGTCAACCGCCTCGAAGCGGCCGGACATGTCGTACGCACCCGTGAGGAGACCGACCGCCGGATCGTCACCCTGCGCAGCAGCCCCCATGTGAGGCCCCGGGCCGAGGAGTTCTTCGCGCCGTACGCCGAGCGCATGGCCGCCGTGACGGCGCAGTACCCGCCCGAGCGGCTGAGGGAGTTCGAGGAGCTCGTCGGCCGTCTCCGGGCGACCATGGACGGCCTGCTCGCGGACGAGTACCGGGACGGCGGGCCCCGCCCCGGCGGCTGAGCCCCCCGTACACGAACGTACAAAGCCGTACGGGTACGCCCGCAGCCGTACGCCACTGGGCCGGCGGGGGTCGACCTCGGCTCCGGATGGCCGCTCGTCGGCGCGCCGGAGGGTGAAGCGGCCCGGGTGCTTATAGCAATGTCTCCGTGCCTTCCGTGCGTGTGCTCTGTTTGTTGGTGGCCGCCGACGGCAGCGGGCCGATGTCCGGGGCCGCATGGCCGCGCTGATCCTCTGTCACTTCCTGCTCGCCGCCTGCGCGGGACCGCTCGTCGGGCGGCTGGGCACCCGCGCCTTCGCCGTGCTGGCGCTGCCGCCCGCCGCCGCTCTCGCCTGGGCCCTCGCCCACTGGAGCGGCGCTGCCGCCGGCTCCTCGGTGAGCTGGTCGCTGGCGTGGCTGCCGGAGTACGAGGTCTGGCTCGCGCTCCGGCTCGACGCGCTGTCGCTGCTGATGACGCTGCTGGCGGCCGGGGTCGGCGCGCTGGTGCTGCTCTACTGCGTACGGTACTTCTCCGCCGGGGACCCGCTGCTCGGCCGGTTCGCCGGCAATCTGCTGGCGTTCGCCGGGGCGATGCTGGGGCTGGTGCTCGCCGACGATCTGGTGCTGCTCTATGTGTTCT